>NZ_JAPEHW010000014.1 GCF_028875915.1 Pseudoalteromonas sp. G4 | reverse complement strand
TTTCAGATTTCAGATTTCAGATTTCAGATTTCAGGTTTTCATCCACCGCTTAAACTCTGAATTCTAAACACTTTCTATTACCCACCGCCAAACTGCTTGGCTAAAATTTGCTTGGTAAATTCGGTTTTTAGGTAGTAACCGCGTGGTAAGGTCATAATCTCACTGCCATTTGGGCCTATAGCTTGAGTCAGTGCTTTGCTGTTTGCTGCTTTTGGGCGAAGTTGCAGTACTTGGCCAAAATGTCCGTTTACTTGCTCAATATTGCCAAGCGCAATCATTTCAGTGAGTTCTTCCCAATCTTTTTTTAGTAAGGCTTCTTCTTGCTGACTGGGCTTCCATAAAAAACCATTTCCGATAATACGATCGGTTGGTGCGAGATCGCGCTCAGATAAAATTGGTAACCACAAAACGTGAGAAAGCTTTTTCTTTACCACTGAATTTTGCCAAGTCACACCATGGAGATTTGTAAGAGGTGTGATTGAAACATAGGTGGTTTCTAAGGGTTTTCCGGTGTAAGAGATAGGCAGTGTTTTAAGCTCCACGCCTAAATGTGGAAAATCAGGTTCAGGCTTTGACGCTGCAGTCGCGCCAAGCACATACTCAATCAGTTGACCAATCCAACCTTTCTCTCTCAGCAGGTTTTCAGGCGTTTTAAATGCATATTGCGCAGCAATTTCGCCAAGTGTTAATCCTGCAATAGTATTAACTCGCATCATTAACTCTGGAATGTCTCTAGGGGCGTTTGGCTTGTTCATAAAAATGCATTTAGAAATAAAAGCTAAGTTTACCAAATATTGATTACTTGAATAACCTTAAAAGTTGAATTGCTTGTATAGAAAATGTGCTGCTTTTTGTGGGTGGTGTTTTTCGCTGGAAAAATATTTTTAACTCATTGAAATTTAATGTTTTATTTTAGTGTGGTGGCCGACTGCTAAATGTTTGGTGATGTATTTATGCACTAAATACACAAATATAAACAATGTTATCCACAGAAACTGTGGAGAACTAATGGAAAATGACAGTCTATTGTGGATTTGTTTGAGAAATGTGCGTTTATTTATAATTTTATTCACAACTTGTGGGTAAGCTGAGTATATGCTGGTTTTTCATTTGCTGTTACGTAAGGATTATGGAACAATCGAGCTATATTAAGAATTAAAAGAGGCACATGCGGGTGATAGATGCCGAAGGGTTCCGTGCCAACGTTGGAATAGTTATTTGTAATAATCAGGGACAGGTATTTTGGGCTAGGCGATACGGTCAACACTCTTGGCAATTTCCACAAGGTGGTGTTGATCAGGGCGAAACTGCCGAGCAAACCATGTACCGTGAATTGAACGAAGAAGTGGGATTGAAGCCTGAAGATGTTGAAATTATCGCGAGTTCAAAACACTGGTTACGCTACAAATTGCCTAAGCGTTTAATTCGTAGAGATTCAAGTCCAGTATGTATTGGTCAGAAGCAAAAGTGGTTTTTATTAAAGTTGCGTTGCCCAGACGAAGATGTTGATTTATCGAAAACAAATCATCCTGAATTTGATGATTGGCGTTGGGTGAGTTACTGGTACCCTGTACGCCAAGTTGTTTCATTTAAACGAGATGTGTATCGTCGAGTGATGAAAGAATTTGCTCCTCATGCAATGCCATTTCATAAAAAAGAACAAGCCTGGCGACATAGGCGTTAATAAATGAGGTAACTGTGCTAACAGCATTACGAGAAATCGCGCAAAAAGTGTCGCAACAAACCAGTTTAAAAGCGGCGCTTGAGTGTTTTGTTTTAAGTGTGAAAAACACTATGAACACTGATTGCTGCTCGGTTTATTTCGCAGATTATGCGCAAGATTCTTTTGTATTAATGGCTACTGAAGGCCTTAATCCAGATGCTGTTGGAGAATTTAGAATTGGTTTTACCGAAGGTTTAGTTGGGCTTGTAGCGCAACGTGAAGAGGCCATTAATCTAGCATTTGCAAAATCCCACCCTCGCTTTAAATTAGCACCTGAAGTTGATGAAGAAAGTTTTAATGCTTTTTTAGCTGTGCCGATTGTGCATCAAGGTAAAATTCTTGGTGTTATTGTTGTTCAGCAAGTACTCGCGCGAGTGTTTAGCCAAGATGAAGAATCTTTTTTAGTCACGTTATCTGCACAACTCGCAGCTCAACTAGCCAACGCTGAAATTCAGCATTTACTAGAATTTGATGAATCAGAACAAAAAACGACCTGTTTAAAGGGCTTAAGCTCTGCCCCAGGTATTGCCCTTGGTAGAGCTTATGTTGTTGCGCCAAGCATCGATTTTAGCCAATTGGAATTAATGAAATCGGATGCTAATGCAGAGCAAGTGCGTTTATTCCATCATGCAGTAATTACAACACGCAAAGAGTTTAGGCGCATGGCGGCTCAGCTAGACTCTGAACTTGGACAAGAAACCTTGGCTGTGTTTACTGTTTACGAACAGTTGCTCGAAGCGAAAAGCTTAGGTGATCAAGTAGAAGCAAAAATACATGAAGGTTGGTGTGCTAAAAGCGCTCTAAAATTAGTGATTGAAGCCCTTGTTGCGCAGTTTATGTCAATGCAAGATACCTATATTCGTGAAAGAGCCATTGATATCCAAGATATTGGTCTAAGGGTTTTACACCACCTGTTAAACAGTGAATACAAGAAACATCATTTTGATGCGCCTATTATTTTGGTGGCTGATACGGTAACACCAACAATGCTTGCTGAAATACCAAGAGAAATGTTGGCAGGGGTTGTGAGTATTAGTGGCGCGGCAAATTCACATGCATCAATACTAACGCGTGCTATGGGGATTCCGGCAATATGGGGTTTATCAGGGTTACCTATTTCACATGTTGCGGAAAAGTATTTAATTTTAGACGCTTATGCCGGTCGAATATATATATCTCCGAGCAAGGCGCTAATTAATGAATACACCAAGTTAAAGCGTGAGGATGCGCGTTTACACGATACCTTTGATGCTGAATATCAGTTAGAAGCTGTGACCCTCGATGGTGAAGAGATTAACTTGTATGCCAATACTGGGCTTGAAGTATCAAACGATTTAATTAATGCAAAATACCTTGATGGAATCGGCTTATACCGCACTGAAGCATGGTTTATGCAGCAAGCTTCGTTTCCAAGCCAGACAGAGCAAGAAGCTTGGTATCGCGGGATTTTAGCCGCGTATCATCCTGCACCTGTCACCATGCGTACACTGGATATTGGCGGTGATAAATCCTTAAGTTATTTTAATTTTACAGAAGAAAATCCGTTTTTAGGCTGGCGCGGTATTCGCATCAGTTTAGATCATCCTGAACTGTTTTTAGAGCAAGTAAAAGCGATGCTCAAAGCCAATATGGGCTTAGGTAATCTTAAAATTATGTTGCCTATGGTCGCTGATGTAAACGAAGTGGAATCAGCGAAACGCCTTATCCAGCAAGGTTTTTTTGAACTGCAAGAAGAGTGGGCTCCGGCTCAGGGAAAATTAGAAATGCCGCAAGTTGGCATTATGATAGAAGTACCTTCCAGTGTTTACTTATTACCTGAGTGGGCTAAGTGTGTTGATTTTTGCTCGGTTGGTAGCAATGACTTAACACAATACATGCTAGCGGTAGATAGAACTAACTCTCGCGTTGCTAACTTGTTTGACAGTTACCATCCTGCAATTTTAAGGGTGTTAAATGATATTGCCATTCAATGCATTGACTATGAATTGCCTTTTAGTCTGTGTGGTGAACTTGCTGCGGACCCTGAGGGCGCACTTTTATTAGTGGCAATGGGTTATCGTGATTTAAGTATGAGCCCAAGTGCGATTAATAAGGTGAAATACGTATTAAGGCGCCTTAATGCGAGCGATATGGAATTGCTATTAAAAGAGTGTTTAGCTGCTAAAAATGCAAAACAAGTTCACCGATTGTTACGTGAATTTATTATTCATCACAATTTAAGCCAAATTCTGTATACTAGCTCCGTCCACTAAAACCTAGGTTATTCATGTCTGATATTTCGATTGTTTTTTTTAGTTGTTTAGCTCTCGGGTGTTTAGTTGGCTTTTTGGCTGGTTTATTGGGAATCGGCGGCGGACTTATTATTGTCCCTGTGCTTAGCTACTTATTGTTAGCTCTTGATTTAGTACCAAAAGATCAAGCCATGGTAGTTGCCATTGCTACCTCATTGGCATCCATTATTTTCACTTCATCGAGTTCAGCCTTTGCGCATCATCGCAATCAAAATATTCCCTGGAAAATTGCCCCTTGGGTATTAGTGGGTGTGTCAATTGGTGCACTTTTGAGTGGAGTGATTGCTACTGGGATTAGTAATGACACGCTGCAATTAATTTTTGCTTGCTGTGTTATTTTTATTGCTATTCGAATGATATTACCGCATCAACCAAAAGAGCAATCAGTATTGCCGCATGGCAGTATTTTAACCCTTGGTACCAGCGTAATTGGTGCTATTTCAGGTATGGTCGGTATTGGTGGTGGAGCACTATTAGTGCCATTTTTGACGCACTTTAAACTCGATATGCGTAAAGCCATTGGTTGTGCTGCACTGAGTGGCATTTTGATCGCTACTTTTGGTGTAGTCGGGTATATTAGTTTGGGCTTACAATACCATGAAGTAAGCGAAGGATTTATTGGTTTTGTGTACTTGCCTGCATTGTTTGGCATTGTATTAACCTCTGCATTTTTTGCTCAGTTTGGAGCAAAAGCAGCGCAATATTTACCTGTTAAAATAATAAAACGAATTTTTGCGGCACTGTTAGTTATTGTCGCTATTAGAATGTTAAGTAGTTAAAAGGAAAGGTGGAAATAAGTGGATTTTCCTAATATTGACCCAGTATTTATTGAGTTAGGGCCATTAAAGGTGCATTGGTATGGCATGATGTATTTAATTGCCTTTGTTACTGCATCATTTTTAGCATCACGTGCTGCAAGTAAACCAAATAGTGGTTGGACAAAAGAACAAACCAGCGACTTATTATTTTATGGCATGTTAGGTGTAATTTTAGGGGGCCGTTTTGGCTATGTCTTTTTCTATCAATTCAGTTATTTCTTAGAAAACCCACTTTACCTATTTAAAATTTGGGAAGGGGGAATGTCATTCCATGGTGGTGTAATAGGTGTTGTTACAGCAATTGCATGGTTTGCTAAAAAACAGAATAAAACCCTGCTGGGAGTGGGTGATTTTGTTGCGCCGTTAGTGCCTTTAGGTTTGTTCTTTGGCCGCATTGGTAATTTTATTAATGGTGAATTGTGGGGCAGAGCATCAGATGTGCCTTGGGCGATGGTTTTTCCAACCGGCGGGCCAGTTGCACGTCACCCATCGCAACTATATGAAGCTATTTTAGAAGGCTTAGTGCTTTTTGCGATTATTCAGTTTGTGAATCGAAAACCGCGCGCTGAAGGTGTTATTGGTGGCTTATTCTTATTTGGTTACGGCTTCTTTAGATTTATTGTTGAGTATTTCCGCGAGCCTGATGCGCACATTGGCCTTTATGGCGGTGTTATTTCGCAAGGACAAATTTTGTCATTGCCAATGGTATTAGCAGGTTTAGGATTGATGATTTGGGCTGTAAAACGCCAACAAAAAGAGTGTAACGCATGAAACAGTATTTAGAGTTATGTCAGCGTATTGTTGATGAAGGCCATTGGGTTGAAAATAAACGTACGGGAATTCGTTGTTTAACTGTCGTTAATGCTGATTTAGAGTACGATGTTGCTAACAACAAATTCCCATTAATTACAACGCGCAAAAGCTTTTATAAAGCGGCTATTGCCGAACTACTAGGTTATTTACGTGGTTATGATAACGCCGCGCAATTTAGAGCTATTGGATGTAATACCTGGAACGCTAATGCTAATGAAAATAGCGCATGGCTCAATAATCCACACCGTAAAGGTGAAGATGATATGGGGCGTGTATACGGTGTGCAAGGTCGTTCATGGCAAAAGCCAGATGGCACAACGCTTGATCAACTTAAAAAGATTGTTGATAACCTTAAAAATGGCATTGATGATCGCGCTGAAATCTTAACCTTTTACAATCCAGGTGAGTTTGATATGGGCTGCCTACGACCATGTATGCACACACATACATTCTCACTTTTGGGCGATACGCTTTATTTAACATCTTATCAGCGTAGTTGTGATGTGCCACTAGGACTTAATTTTAATCAAATTCAGTGTTTTGTTTTACTTGCTTTAATGGCACAGATTTGTGGTTTAAAACCAGGTAAGGCGTACCATAAAATTGTAAATGCCCATATTTATGAAAATCAGCTGGAATTGATGCGTGATGTACAGCTTAAACGTGAACCGTTTGAGTCACCAACGCTAAAAATAAACCCGAATATTAAATCACTAGAAGATATTGAAACTTGGGTCAGTACTGATGATTTTACCGTGGAAGGTTATCAATATCATGAGGCAATAAAATACCCATTTGCCGTGTAAAAAATACTAAGGAAAGAATAATAATGAAAGCTGTTATTCCTGTAGCTGGACTTGGCACACGTATGTTGCCAGCAACCAAAGCAATTCCTAAAGAAATGCTTCCGATTGTTGATAGGCCATTAATTCAATACATTGTTGAAGAAGTTGCCGCTGCTGGTATTAAAGAAATTGTACTGGTAACCCACTCAAGTAAAAATTCAATTGAGAACCACTTTGATACAAGTTTTGAACTTGAGGCAACTTTAGAGCGCCGTGTAAAACGTCAATTACTTGAAGAAGTACAGGCAATTTGCCCAAAAGACGTGACTATTATTCATGTGCGTCAAGGTGAAGCAAAAGGGTTAGGGCATGCGGTTGAGTGTGCTAGACCAATCGTAGGGAATGCGCCTTTTGCCGTAATACTGCCAGATGTTATTTTAGATAATGCGAGCTGCAATCTAAAAAAAGATAATCTTGCGGAAATGATTACACGTTTCTCAGATTCGGGTCACAGCCAAATTATGGTTGAAAAAGTGGCTGATGAGGATGTTGATAAGTTCGGTATAGTAAATATTAACGGTAACGACTTATTACCTGGTGGCAGCACTGCAATTAAAAATATTGTGGAAAAACCAAAACGTGAAGATGCACCTTCAAATTTAGCGGTTGTTGGCCGTTATGTGCTGGATAAGTCAATTTGGCCACTGCTTAAACAAACACCGCTAGGTGCAGGCAATGAAATTCAGCTTACTGATGCAATTGCCATGTTAATGAAAGAGCAGCAAGTTGATGCCTATTATATGAAAGGTAAAAGCCATGATTGCGGCTCAAAATTAGGCTATATGAAAGCCAATATTGAATATGCACTGCGTCGTGACGAACTAAAAGATGAGCTAAAAGCATACATTAAAACGCTACTTTAATTCGTTTTGGAATAGAAATTAGAAAATGCCACTTAAAAGTGGCATTTTTTTTGCTTTGCTTATAGCAGTTCACCCGTATTTTAAGGCGAAATAAATGAAACAGCTTGGCTTTATGGTTTTAGCAAGTGCATTACTTTTAGGATGTGCAAATGAGCCTAAGATCGCAGTATCTGAAGAGGCTAGAGTATTTAATAAAACGACCGTATCAGAGCGTAATCTTCATAGTTTTGCTAAGCAGCTTGCGGTCAGTATGTTTGACACTATGCCAAAACTCAATGCGGATAATCGAATTGCTGTAGGAACATTTTTGCCAGAAAGTGACTTACATAATCAAACGAATGCTCAATTAGTCACTTTGGGGAATCAGGTGCAATCAAGTTTGCAAACCCTATACACTCAAGTAGGCGCTAATGTCATTGAGTTTAAGGCTTCAGAATATATAAATATCGCCGATAACCAAGATATTATGCTATCTCGCACACAAAATGATTTGGCAAATAAGCTGGCCATTAATTATTTTTTAACAGGCACGATTAGCCAAGTTGAAAGCGGCTTTATTGTAAATGCTCGTTTAATAGACTTAACGGATAAACGCGTTGTATCGGCTGCCACTGAAATGTTTCCTGCCAATATTAATTGGCAAGAAAATAAAGTATTACTCAGAGATGGAAAACTTTATAGGAGCAATTACTAATGAAAGTTAATTTTTTTAAGTCTTTATGTGTCGCATCGTTGACTGTTTCAGTGATTGGTTGTTCGACATTTAATGCTCCTAAGGAAACTGTTGCAGCCAGTGATAAAACGGCAATACAAGTTGATAGTCGATTTCAAGCGTACAGTGCTGAGTCTTTTATGGCTAATAAAGGTTCTGTAAAAGAAATTAAGAATATTAACCACTATGTTCGTGGTCTGATGCATCAACTAGCCGACAATATTAAGTATGTTAATCAAAACACACCTATAGCCGTCATGAGTTTTGTTCTGCTTGATAGTGATCTACAAAAAACTACCTTAGTGGGCAACCAAATTGCGGAAAGTTTTGTTCATGAAGTGCACAAATTTGGATTACCTGTATTAGATTATAAAACGACAGATTTTTTTAGAATTAGTGAAGATGGTGATTTTATATTTAGCCGTGATTATATGGAATTGAGAACGGATCTTCCCATTGATTATGTTTTAACAGGTACTTTGACTAAGCATCAGAAAGGTTATTTAGTAAACGCTAGAATTATTGGTATAAAGTCGAAAGCAGTTGTTGCTTCGGCACAAGGTTTAGTGCCAGATTATGCGATCAAATCTTTACAGAACACTAAAAATAATGATGGCATTCCTCTACGAAGAGGGTGATGAGGTGATTATGAAATTATCAATTATTGTATCAGCCATTCTTCTTACAGGTTGTGCGAGTAAAACACAACAGCAATCTATCGAGCCTGTTATAAGTGAAGCGGAAACTTATCATCCTTCTTATCGTGTTTACCCAATTAATGATTATCTGTTAGATGAATATGTTGAACAGTTAGCTATAAAATTAATGGAAAATTTAGCAGCTGAGCCAGAAACAATTAGGCTAGCAGTGGCTTCTTTTGTTGATCTTGATGGGTCACTGCAAACAGCAAGTCGTTTAGGCAATCAGTTAGCTGAATCTATGATTACAGAAGTTCAAGCTTTTGGTCTAAATTTAGGCAATCAGTTAGCTGAATCTATGATTACAGAAGTTCAAGCTTTTGGTCTAAATATTGTTGATCATAAAGTGATGCCAATGGTGAGAATTGATAGTGGGGGAGACTATAGTTATTCAAGAGATGTTATGCAGTTAAATACGAAAGGACATATTAACGCTGTTTTAAGTGGTACTTTGTTATATAAAGAAAATGGTGTTGTGATTAATTCAAGAATTACCAGTTTAGAAAATCAAAGTATTTTAGCAAGTGCTAAATACATCATTCCGTATAGTGTGGCTTTTGATAACTGACATACAAACAGGTTTATATTAAATCTGAGTTTTATTCACCCCATTCTTCTAAGTTATTAATAGTTTTTTTGTTTCAACATGTTCCCGTAGCTCAGTAGGATAGAGCATTCGCCTCCTAAGCGAAGGGTCGCAGGTTCGACTCCTGCCGGGAACGCCATTAAATCCTTAAATTACCTCTATGATTTGCTAACAGTATATGTGTTAACGTTACTGCTCTACTTATCTAACAGCTTACTGAATTGAATATGTTATTAAGCTTGAATGCGCGTATTCTTGCAGGAAATTAATGACTCTTATTTAAATAGGTATGTTCCGCACTAGTATCTTTATTTTGATAGCAAAGAGACATGTAAGTGGCTTATTTGTGCTATATGTGAGCAATCAGTGCAGTTGGCGGAACCAATAGCGACAGCCCTTTGAGTTAAGATAAAAGTCGCTCTTCTTTGCACTGAAAGTGCCTCATTTCAAAAGTTTACTCTGACTATCTTTGATTAAGGCGATTTAATTTTTCAACTGAGTCATTATAAAAATGAGTCCATGGTTCAATTAGAAGCTTGCTAATGTGACTAAGTCACCTAATTGAACGTTGGCTAATAGCTTATCGCCAATCACCTGCGCTATGGCTGTGTTTTGATTGACCTGTGTAACGCGAAGTTGGTAATCAGTGTCAATGATTAACTGCTTTTGATTAAACCCTTTGCGCAATGCAACCTGTAACTTTTGCCCTTTCACTAGGTTATTTTCGGCGCCTAAACTAATAATAATGGTGTCGTGATCTATATTAAGAATACGCGCTTGAGCTGGTACGCAGGCAAGGTAGCTTGCTAAATCTTGGCCTAGTTTTAAATTAATATCTGTGATTTCTTGGCCATAGGGCATGGTCCAAAATTTCTCACTATTTACATCAATACGGGCTGTTTTTTTAGTCTGCCACGTTGCAAAGCTGTCGTAACGCTTTTGCGTCATTAATTCACCTGTAAGGCCGTTATATAAAGCAGTATTTAAACTAAAAAAGCGCTCAAACGCTTTATCTTGCCAAAAAGAAAGTGATGAACTTTGTTGCTCACCTAGTGAAACATCGTCTATTTGAGAAACCCAAACAAACTGACTGTTATTTTGATCTGCAATTTGTTGAATAAGTGCGCTCGAATTTGCATCATGATGTGCTGTGAATAACGATGTTGTATTTAATTTACGGTTAATATCTGGTTTTGTGTTAAACAAATGACTGAATTGATTTAAATGGTTAACTAATTTGTTGCTGTAGGCTTTTGGCAGTTCAAAAATTTGGCCGTAGGTCGCTTGCTCAGGAAATTTAAAACCGGCTCTGGTAATTGCAATGTTCTTTTTGAGTGATGAATTTTGACAGGTTTCACTGTCGTCTAAAATATCCAAGCGCAAGGTGATTGATAATGTATCTGATGACTGGAGTTCGTCAATTACTTCAATTTGGTCGATTGCGCCATGAGAAGATATTTGCGTGGTTGGCGTTTGCCAAATACCATTGATAACTTGTTGTAAGCTAGTAACTTGGGCACCAGAAAAAAGAAGTGCTTGTTGAATGGCCTCTTCGGTTGCCATTAATCTTGCTTGCTCAATATCACCATTTCTAATTTTGGCTTGTCCTGTCGATTCATACCAAACAGCATGACTTGAAAAACTCACAAATATCAGCAGTGCGATTAAGCGCATAGTTAATGTCTCTAGAAAAATAGTGATCTTTAACATTCAATTTCTATACCAAACTTCAACTGGCTTAAAAATTGCTTCAAAAGATGTATATACCTATATGATGGTGATAAGCATGACGAAACATTTTTTACAAACAACGATTATTTCAAGCGTTTTATTGCTTGCAGGTTGTAGTCAATTATTTGATAAACATATTGAATACGAATATCAAAAACCTGATAGTTTTCCGGTATTACATGCTGTTGGTTATGCTCCAATAAGTTTACAACCAGGTGCAACTGAAGAGCAAAAAGCGATTATGGCAATGAAGGCTTCAAAACTAGAGGCCTATCGAGAACTCGCTGAACAAGTGTATGGGCAAAAAGTTGACGCACAGACAAATGTTCAAGGTATGGTTGCTAGTAATGATACATTAAAAGTTCGGGTTCAAGGAGTTGTGCGTGGTGCTAAAGTCACTAAAAGTTATGCTGTAGGTGATACCTATGCAACTGAGGTTGAGCTTGATATGAAGCTAGTACATGATCTCTATATTGGTCAAACAAAACCACGAAGCGTAAAAAAAGTGACCTACTTTTAATTGTTGGTCACTTTAATTTTAGAAGATTTAAAATCTTAAGCTTTTAATCCACGGGCAATAGGATTAGGTAGAGAGATAGATTTACCCGTTTTATCGTATCCTGATTGGTTTTTGCCAAACAAAATATCTTTTAACTTTTGCGATGCAAGTTGGCTTTGATTTGCCGCAACTTGATTCACATCATTTTGCTTTTTACATTCTGCAAGTGACTGATTAATTTTACTTATAATTTCTTGATAAGCTGCAACATCAGTACCTTCTTGCTCGAAAAATTTAGCAATATGTTGATCTCGCTGTTGAATTGAACGCAGCGATTCTACTTTTTTTTCCACAACAGATATTAGTGATTCATGATCGCGTGACACAATTGCATCTAGCTCTTGTGTTAGTAGTTGAGCCATTTCATTCAGCTCATCTAGTTGTTGCGATAATATCTGTTCTAAATTCATTCGTTATCGGCCAAAAAGTTTAAATTCTAACTTATTGATGTTTTCAGCAAGTTTTTCAGCGTCAATTTTGTATTCACCATTAGCAATTGCTTTTTTAAGCTCATTGACTTTCTTTTGGTCAATACCAGATGCTTGTTCTGCTTTTTCGTTAAGCTTTTTCAACTGTTGAGCCTGTGGCGTGATGCTAACAGAGTCACTAGTTGCTTTTGCTGTTGCAGTATTTACTTGCACCTGCTTGTTTGCTGATTCAGTTGCTTGTTGCTTGGTACTTTCAAGCCTGACATTAGCTTGGCTGTTTGAGCCTTGATTTATCTGATTAACCATGACATTTCTCTCTACTAAGATTTCTCATCTTAGTTATCGGCATATAAGGTACAACCTTTAATAAAAAAATGGATATTTTTTTAAATTTTATAACCTATTATTTAACCTGAATTTTATCTTTTAGTACAGTGTTAAATAATCACTTTAACTTGTTGAGCATTGGTTACTTGGGCTTGTATTTTCTTGCCCGACTTTACATTTTTAATTGAAATGTTGTCACCTACTCGACCATCTTCCAGTGCTTCACCTTGGGTCTTAATTGTCATACCTTTAAAACTCGCAATAATAGTTACCTTATCACCTTTGCAGACATTGCATATGTAATTGTAGTTAATAGAATGGCCAGCGCGAACATTTCGTTTACTGCGTCCACCAATTAAAAATTGTTTAGATTTATATTGGTTAGAGCGTGAAAGATGTTTTGCTACTTTTTTGGTCGCGAGATGTTGGGGTGTAATTTTTTGGCCTTTGCTGATCCCTTTTGCAGCAGTAATGACTTCAACCAACTCCACTTGACGTGTAAAAACGAATACTTGCCAAGAATTTTGATCTAAACACTTAATTTTTATAGTAGATTGCCGATTATTATCTATAGGGTTTGCAGCGCTTAACTGGAGTGGTGTGTCGCAATCACGCGTTTCGATACGTGAATCGAGAGGCAATGCGGTAATTGAAAGCTCTGAGTTAGATATTTCTGAGCTGTTTGTTTGCACTTGTTGGCTGACAAAATCGATCGCTAATTGTTGTAGCTCTAACTTAGTATATGCTTTTGCTTTGAGTGAGGTCATAGCAAGAGGCACGATTTGTATTAAAATGAATAAATACAGGTTTTTTTTAAACAAACTCATAATGTTTCGACTATGCTTTATGGGTAAAACAAGGTATAACTTCACACTGTCAAAATTATGGCACAGTGCCGTTATACGGTAGTACAATAACAAAGAAGCAAGAAGTATACCCTTTCATTGCTTCAAGTTAGGAGATTGAAATGGCAGGCATTTTAGATTCGGTTAATCAGCGAACGCAGCTCGTAGGTCAAAATAGATTAGAGTTGTTGCTGTTTAAATTAAAAGGCAGGCAAAGATTTGGTATTAACGTATTTAAAGTACGTGAAGTTTTACAGTGTCCTAACTTAACTGCAATGCCAAAATCAAATCATTATGTCAAAGGAGTGGCGCATATTCGCGGTCAAACCATTTCAGTGATTGACCTTTCACTTGCGATTGGCGGACCAGGCATTCAGGATACTAAAGATTGCTTTATTATCATCACTGAATATAACCGCTCTGTTCAAGGTTTTTTGGTGGATTCTGTTGAACGCATAGTTAATATCAATTGGGAATCAATTATGCCACCGCCATCAGGTTCTGGCAGATACTCATATTTAACAGCGGTAACTGAAATTGAAAAAGAGTTAGTTGAAATTTTAGATGTTGAGAAAATTCTCAATGAAATCTGCCCGGTAAATACGGAAGTGAGTCAAGATCTACTTGCTGATGGTGAGATGCAAAAAGACTTGGGTGAGCGTATTGTTTTCATTGCGGATGATTCAACTGTTGCAAGAAACCAAGTAAAGAGAGCCCTTGAACCTCTTGGTGTGCAAACTGAAGTTGCAAAAAATGGGCGCGAAGCATTGATCAGGCTGAAAGAAATTGCCGAAAAAGACTGTCAGAATGTCATAACTGAACGAGTAGCATTATTAATTTCAGATGTTGAAATGCCTGAAATGGACGGTTACACGCTAACAGCAGAATTAAAAGCAGACCCTCGAACAGCACCACTGCATGTGATTTTACACACATCGTTAAGTGGTGTGTTTAACCAAGCAATGGTTGAAAAGGTAGGTGCTGACGATTTTATTGCGAAGTTTAACCCAGACGAATTGGCAACTGCGGTTAAAAAGTGGGTTCATGAAGATTAAACCAGCGAGTAATAAATTTGAACAAAAGCTTAGATGATAAAGATTATCAACAGTTTAGAAGTTTCTTAGAGCAGCAATGCGGTATTGTACTTGGTGACAACAAACAGTACTTAGTAAAAAGTCGTTTAGCACCATTAATGGCGCGTTTTGAAGTTGGTTCTTTATCTGAATTAGTTACTAAAACATTGAGTCCACGAGAGCGGCAATTACGTGCAGCTGTTGTTGACGCAATGACAACGAATGAAACGTTATGGTTTAGAGACACTTATCCCTTTGAGTTATTGAAAAACAAATTATTCCCAGAATTAGCAGAGTTAAGAAGACCTATTAAAATTTGGTCGGCGGCAAGTTCTTCTGGTCAAGAACCTTATTCAATTGCAATGAGTGCGGCTGAATATAAGCAGATGAAACCCGGTGCTTTAGCTGGAGTAAATATTGTAGGGACAGATATCTCAAATACTATGCTCGATATTTGTAAAAATGCTGAATATGACTCCTTGGCATTAGCTCGCGGGCTTTCACCAGAGCGAAGACGTAAGTTTTTCACCGATTCGGGTCATGGCATGGCAAGAGTGAATGATGATATCAAGCGAATGGTCAATTTTCGCCATTTAAACTTACTCGATTCCTATGCCTTGATGGGAAAATTTGAAATCATTTTTTGTCGTAACGTATTAATTTATTTTTCACCTGAAGTGAAAGCTAAGATCATCAAGCAATTCCACCAAGCACTTAATCCAAAAGGATATTTATTTTTAGGTGCATCTGAATCTATGACTGGGCTGAGCGATGATTTTGAAATGATCCGCTGTAACCCTGGCATCATTTATCAAAAAAAATAACACCACGAACTAGTGCTGGCTTACTAATTGCATAACTTCTCCAAAGTCACTTTTTTGGAGAAGTTATGGCTATCAGTTTTGACAGAGCATTAGGTATACATCCGCAAGCAACACTTGCTCGTTCTCAAAGAGCAGAGGTGTTAGCAACTAATATTGCTAATGCAGATACGCCTAACTACAAAGCGCGCGACATTGATTTTTCAAAAGCTCTTGAACAGGCTAAATCGAGTCAATCTAAGCGCCTTGTAACCACTCACGAAAAACACTTCGATTTATCAATTAACAGTTTAGAAAGTAACACGCTATACCGTGTACCAAACCAACCTGACACAGGTGATGGCAACACGGTAGATATGCAACTTGAACGAGGTAAATATGTTCAAAATGCAATGGAATACCAAGCGAGTATTAATTTTCTAGGTGGCAAGTTTAAGGGCTTGAAAAAAGCAATTGGCGGTCAAGGAGCATAATTATGAGTTTGTACAACGTATTTAATATTTCAGGTACGGGCATGAGTGCGCAATCGGTTCGATTGAATACGACAGCCAGTAATTTATCAAATGCAAATACCGTAAGTTCAAGTGCAGATGAAACATATCGTGCAAGGCATCCTATTTTTTCAGCTGAACTAAGTAAAGCTGTTAATGCGCAACAAGGGGAAGCTGTGGGCGTAAAAGTGTTGGGTATTGTGGAAAGCGATAAGCCACTTAAACGAGAGTTTAATCCTGAACATCCATTAGCTGACAAAGATGGCTTTATTTATAAGCCAAATGTCAATGTCGTTGAGGAAATGGCAAATATGATCTCTGCTTCACGAAATTATCAAACCAATGTTCAAGTAGCAGACGCCGCAAAGCAAATGTTGTCTCGTACATTGCGTATGGGTCAGAACTAGTAGGGGATGACGATGACAACTAATGTATCTAATGATAGCTATATCGACTCATTAAAATGGCAAACACCTTCGGGAGTGCCAGACCCGAATAATAATGACCAGCTAACTCAGTCAGACTTTTTTGCATTGCTGACACAGCAATTATCTTATCAAGATCCGACAAAGCCTGCAGATAATGATCAAATGATTGCGCAAATGACAAGCTTTTCAATGGCTGATGGTATTAGTCAATTGAATGCAAATTTTGAAAGCTTTGCATCTTCGATGACATCAAACTCAGCGCTTCAGGCATCAACCCTTGTCGGTAAAGATGCTTTAGTACCTTCTACAGTATTGGAACTGAGTGATGGTAAGCCTTCCAAAGGCAGTGTTGCACTTGATACAGCTGCTCATGATGTCACAGTAAAAATTAAGAATGAAGCTGGCGAAGTAGTTCGTACCCTAGACATTGGTTCAAACGCTGCAGGAGCAGTTAAGTTTGAATGGGATGGCAAAGACGAGAGCGGAAATTCATTGCCACCTGGCAATTATGCGATGACTGCAGAAGGTCGTGTGGCGGACGGTGAATATATGAGCTTCCCAACAGGGGCGTTTTTAAATATATCAAGCGTAAGTTTAAAAGGTACGCATGGGCTAGTACTTAATACTGGCGCAGGCTCGATTAATTTAAGCGACGTTGTCGAAATCGCTCAAGGTTAATCTTGGCATTAAAGTTGAATAAATAACTCAGTGTAAGGCAGTTCATTACAAACTAGAAGCTGCAAAATTTAGAGGTGAATTATGAGTTTTAATATCGCATTAACGGGATTGGCGGCAGCGCAAAAAGATCTCGATGTTACAGCAAATAATATTGCAAACGTAAATACAACAGGTTTTAAAGAATCACGCGCTGAATTTGCAGATGTATATGCTGCGTCTGTATTTAGTTCAGGTAAAACGAAGAATGGCGATGGTGTACAAACTACCGTAGTAGCACAACAATTTAATCAAGGTTCATTGCAATTTACCCAAAATGCACTTGACTTAGCTATTACAGGTGAAGGTTATTTTGCTATGACGGACTCACTTTCATCTCAAGATTATACTTACACACGTGCTGGTGCATTTAAGCTAAACAAAGATAATTTTGTGGTAGATGCTCAAAACAACTTCCTACGAGGTTTTCCTGTAGATCCTTCTAATGGGGATACTACTTCTGTAAGTTTAAGTACGGCAACACCAATTCAAATTCCGGATGCGTCAGGTGCACCACGTGCAACAAATAATGTTTATACCTCATTTAACTTAGATGCTGGTGCGACTCAACCTACGGTTGCACCATTTAATCCGACTGATTCTGCAACGTTTAACGCGTCAACATCAACAACGGTATATGACTCACTTGGTGAACCGCATATTATGCAGTTTTTCTTTTTGAAGACAGGTGTAAATAACCAGTGGGAAGTACGTGCAACTTTAGATGGACAGGAGTTTGATAATACGGGTACTAGCCCTGCTGGTGGTCCATTATCTACCTTTACATTCGATTCCAGTGGTTTGCCTTCTGCACCAGTAACCGCACCTAACACAACTTTTGACCCGGTATCACTGACTTCGGCTAACCTTTCAAATATTTTAACCAATGGTGCTACCTTTCCAAATGATGTAAATATCAACTGGCGTGATGAAGCGGGTACAGCTAATAAACAACCAACTCAGTACGCTAGCCGTTTTGAAGTAAAAGCACTCGAGCAAGATGGTGCTACAGTAGGTCGTTTAACCGGCATTGATATTGGTACTGATGGTAAGATTGTAGCTTCATATAGTAATGGTGACTCTACTTATATCAGCCAAGTGTCTATGGTACGTTTTGCCAACTCGCAAGGTCTATCACAAGTAGGTAATACCGCTTGGAAAGAAAGCTTAACCTCAGGTGAGCCGATTGCCGGTGAGCCAGGATCAGGTACGCTTGGTACCGTTAACTCTAGTGCACTTGAACAATCGAACGTGAATCTGACGAATGAGTTAGTAGACTTAATTTCAGCTCAGCGTAACTTCCAAGCAAACTCGCGTGCGTTAGAAGTTAACTCAACTCTGCAGCAGAATATTTTACAGATTCGATAATCTACTACTTTATTCACTTCTTCAAAGGGTTGATTTATCAACCCTTTTTATATTCACATCAGTCATAGTTTTGGCGTCAATTTTCTACTCTTTTTATTGGCACTATTTTTGCTCTAATTAGTTATTAGAGATTTTTTAATGGTTGTGCTGATGGATAAATTACTCTACATCGCCACCTCAGGCGCAAAGCAAAACATGCTTGGTATCGCGGTTAAAGCGAACAACTTAGCAAATGCAAAAACCACAGGTTTTAAAGCTGATTTAGAACAAGCGCGTTCAATGCAGGCATTTGGTGAAGGGTTACCTACACGTGTTTTCGCAATGGAAGAAAGACCTGGTTCTCGATTAAGTGCAGGCGCAATGTCAATGACAGGGCGCGAGCTCGATATCGCGATTGGTGAGAATGGTTGGTTAGCTGTACAAGATGCCAATGGGCAAGAAGCTTATACCCGTTCGGGTAATTTAAAAATGAGCGAGACAGGGCAGTTATTTACTGCCAATGGATTACCAGTAATTGGTGAAGCGGGCCCGGTGATTTTGCCAGTGCCTATCGAGAAGGTACAAATATCGAAAGATGGCATGATCCAAGTGAGACCACAAGGCGCGCCAGCAAATTTTATTGAAGATATCGATAGGTTGAAATTGGTCAGTGCCTATGGGATTCAACCCCTTGAAAAAGGACTTGATGGTCTTTTTCGAAATAAAGATGGGGATGTGCTCGATACTGACCCAAATATGACAGTAACCAGCGGCGCATTAGAAATGTCTAATGTAAATCCTGTTGATGAAATGGTGGGAATGATATCCCATCAGCGCCAATTTGAGTTACAAGTCAAAATGATGAAAACAGCAGAGAAAATTGACGAAAGTCAAGCTTCTCTTATGCGAATTTATTAATGGTTTTTGGAGGTTAGTATGCATCCTGCATTGTGGATTAGTAAAACAGGTATCGATGCTCAGCAAACCGATACGTCTGTCATATCAAATAACTTAGCGAACGCAAGTACGGTTGGTTATAAAAAGAGTCGTGCAATTTTTGAAGATTTGCTTTACCAGAACATTAATCAACCGGGTGGCCGCTCATCACAAGATACGCAGTTACCGTCAGGCTTAATGCTTGGCGCGGGTTCGAAAGTGGTTGCAACTCAAAAGAATTTCTCGCAAGGGAATATGTTAACAACCGACAACTCAATGGACTGGATGATCCAAGGGCAAGGTTTTTTTGAAGTTGCGATGCCTGATGGCAGTCTTGCTTATACGCGAAATGGTCAGTTTACCACCGATGAAGAGGGCCGCATTGTAACGTCTGGTGCAGGATACCCTTTGCAACCAGAAATGAACGTACCAGATGATGCACAGCAGATCATTGTTTCGCAAGATGGTGAGGTGTCTGTGCGCATTGCAGGGCAAGCTGATAACGCAGTTATTGGTCAGCTAACAATTTCAGATTTCATTAATCCTTCTGGTTTGGAACCGATGGGGCAAAACCTCTATACCGAAACGGCTGTGAGTGGTGCGCCAGTGCAAGGTAACCCGAGTATTGATGGCTTAGGCGTTATTGTTCAAGGTGCGCTTGAAACTTCAAACGTAAATGTAACAGAAGAGTTAGTTAATTTAATTGAAACTCAGCGAGTTTATGAAATGAACTCAAAGGTCATTTCATCTGTTGATGAGATGTTAAGTTACATTAACCAACAGCTTTAATAGGTGAATCCCATGAGTAAGTTAGTTTTGGCAGTTGTTTCAGGGGTGTTGTTGAGTGGTTGTGTAACGACTGCGAACCGTTTTGTTGAACGCGATGATCCTTATTATGCGCCACTGTATCCAGAAGACACCAATGTTTCGCAAGTAAACACAGGTTCGCTATTTAATACACATTACTCAAATGACCTCTATTCTGATCAAAAGGCATTGCGCCAAGGTGACATTATTACTGTGGTGTTGAGTGAGTCGACACAGGCATCCAAAACAGCAAAAACCGAAACAGATCGTGAAACTGACTTTGCACTATCACCCGTAACAGGGTTAGGAGGAAATCCAATCACGATTAATGGTGATGCACTGCAATATGGCGTGGGTTCGGAAGGCTCTTACAAAGGTGATGCAAAATCGGATCAATCCAACAGCTTAAACGGCAATATATCCGTGAACGTAATGCGAGTTTTGCCAAACGGTAACTTGGTTATTCGTGGTGAAAAATGGCTAACATTAAATACTGGTGAAGAGTTCATTCGCCTAGAAGGTATTGTTCGTCCTAAGGATGTCAGTGCTGATAATATGGTGATGTCAAATCGCATTGCTAATGCACGTATTCAGTATTCTGGCAAAGGTGCTCTTGCCGATGCGCAAGAAGCCGGTTGGTTAGCGCAATTTTTCTTAAGCCCATTAAATCCATTTTAGGAGGCAGCATGCGTCAATTAGCGTTTATAGTTATCGCATTACTGAGTGTGATTCATTTTCCGCTATCTGCTGAGCGCATCAAAGATGTAACAGCGGTTGAAGGGGTGAGAAGTAACCAACTAGTAGGCTATGGCTTAGTTGTAGGTTTGCCAGGAACGGGTGAAAAAAGTAGTTTCACGGAGCAAAGCTTTAAAGCAATGTTAAGTAGCTTTGGGATTACATTACCTGCGAATTTAAAACCTAAAATCAAAAATGTTGCCGCTGTTGCCGTGCATGCCGATTTACCCCCTTTTGTTAAACCAGGGCAAACGATTGATGTAACGGTTTCATCAATAGGTAGTGCATTGAGCCTGCGTGGTGGTACGTTAATCCAAACTTTTCTTAAAGGTGTAGATGGCAATGTATATGCGATTGCACAGGGTAGTTTAGTTGTTAGTGGCTTAGGTGCTGAAGGTGCCGATGGCAGTAAGGTATTAGTCAATACGCCGACTGTGGGTCGGGTACCTAATGGTGCAATTGTTGAACGTGCTGTTGCATCGCCGTTTAATCAAGGGGATCACATTACATTTAATTTGCATCGTCCAGATTTTTCTACCGCAAAAGCGTTGTCAGATACCATTAATGATTTAGTTGGTCCAAATACGGCAACGGCAATGGACGCAGCCTCTGTAAAAGTATTAGCACCACGTGATCCAGCACAGCGTGTTGCATACCTTGCAACGCTTGAAAATCTAGAGTTTGAACCAGCAGATAACAGCGCGAAAATTATCGTTAATTCGCGAACAGGCACGATTGTAATAGGTAAAAATGTGACGTTAGAACCTGCTGCGATTACCCATGGTGGTTTAACAGTAACGATTGCTGAGCAACAAAATGTGAATCAGCCAAATGCGCTTGCTGGTGGCCAAACTGTTGTTACAGAGCAGAGCGTTATTGATGTTGCACGAGACGACACCCGTGCATTTGTATTCGATCCTGGCGCGAGTTTGGATGATTTGGTACGTGCTATCAATGAAGTTGGCGCAGCGCCAGGTGATTTAATGGCAATTCTTGAGGCGCTGAAAGAAGCTGGCGCAATAAGTGGTCAGTTAATAGTGATTTAAGTTTATCAATTTCTTAAAGCCCTGCATTGCAGGGCTTTTTTGTTTTGGGCTTTAATTTCATTTCGTTGGCTTGATTTTTGCATTGTTTTGCTAGTGTGTTTCGTAGCCAATTTATTGAATGAGAGCTGAATTATGGATGGCAACAACATAAATCAACATCAAAGCTTTTTTGACCTGAGTAACTTAAATTCACTTAGGGAAGAAGCGTTGCAAGGCGATCCTGATAAAAAGGCATTGAAACAGGTTGCTGCGCAATTTGAATCAATCTTCACGCAAATGTTGTTTAAAAGTATGCGTAAAGCAAATGAAGCATTTGAAGATGAAGACAGTCCATTTAATGCAAGTAGTGTTAAGTTTTATCGTGATATGCATGATCAGCAGCTATCGATGGAGCTATCACAAAGTGGCGCATTAGGCCTTGCAGATATTATTGTTGAACAACTTTCGCCAACACCAGGGAAATACACACCAGCAAGTTTATTTGCGCCAAGTCAGATTGCACCTCAGGTTTCTAAGTCAAGTAGCGTGAAAGCTATCCCAGATGAAACGACTACAAGTTCGGCAAATACAAAGCCAATTGAAGGTGAGCAGTCATTTGTGTCAGAACTTTGGCAACATGCGAAACAAGCTGCTGAGAAAATTGGTTTAAGCCCTGCTGTTATGCTTGCGCAATCGGCATTAGAAACAGGGTGGGGCAAACATGTTATTACTAAAAGTGACGGGCAAAGCTCCAATAACTTTTTCAATATTAAAGCAGATAAATCATGGCAAGGTGATAAGGCTGCTAAAGCATCGCTTGAATTTGAAGATGGTGTTGCAGTTAAAAAACAGTCTAACTTCAGAGCCTATAACAGTATTGCAGAGAGCTTTGATGACTTTGTTAATTTCTTACAGCAGAACCCGCGTTACCAATCTGCATTAAAAACCACTGCCAACCCAACTGAATATCTTAGCGAGTTGCAAAAAGCGGGTTACGCAACCGACCCAAATTACGCAGATAAAATAATTAATGTACTAAACAGAAGTGAATTTCATGATGCGATTAAATCTGTCGCTGCTGGAATGAATGTAAAGGATATTATGAAAAGTTCGATAACAGGTTTAGGAGGCAGTAACTAATGTCTTTTAATCTACTTAATATTGCTAACTCTGGGGTTCGTGCTAGTTCAGAGCTGCTACAAACGACCAGTAAAAACATTACCAATGTTAATACTGAGGGATATGTTCGTGAACGCACCGAGCATAGAACATTGTTCGATAACCAAGTGGGTCTTGGACAGACGTTTCGTTTAGTAAATGATTTTGCTCAGCAGCAGTTAAATCGCGATGTTTCAAACCTTGCTTTCTTTAATCAGTTTGTTGATGAATCTGCGCGTGTAGATAGTTTGTTTGCTGAAGAATCTAATAGTTTATCGACTAGCATAAATTCACTTTTTAGTTCATTGCAAGAAAGTTTAAATCAACCATCATCAACCGTTAGCCGCAGTTTGTTTTTTAACGATGCGCAAGGTTACATTGATCAATTAGGTCGTTTATCGGGCATTGTGTTTGACCAAAAAACGATTGTGAATGATCAATTGGAAATTTATGCCGATGAAGCCAATGGCCTTATTTCTAAAATTAGTGAGTTAAACCTAGCTATTGCATCAGGCTCTTCTGGCCCTGATGGCAGTGCACTCAATAGCACGATTAACCAGCGCGACCTAGCGATTAAAGAGCTTGCAGAATATATTGATATCGAAACGCTTGATGGACCAAATGGTGAAAAATTAGTGTTTATGGGCACTGGTGAAGCTGTGGTGATGGAAAATGGTTCGTTTAATTTATTCTCTTTATCTGGTGATCCTGATCCAAACTTCAAAGATCTAAAATTAGATGTAGATTCAGGCAAAGCAATTCCGCTAGAGGTGAATACCAGTTTACTAAAAGGCAAAATAGGTGGTCTTTTAGCTTATCGCGAAGATATTTTGATCCCTTCACAAAATAAGTTAGGCCAGCTTAGTCTAGCAATGGCTGATGCATTTAATCAGCAAAATAGACTCGGTTTAGATGCAGACGGCGAGTTGGGTGGTGATTTATTTACTATTCCAACGGCAGGCGCTTATGCTTTTGCTGCAAATACCGGGACTGCTCAAGTGACTGGCACATTAGAGCCAGGCAAAGGCTCTGAGTTACCGGCATCCGATTTCCTAATTGAATATACTGCGGCAAATCAAATCACAGTTTCCGCATTAGATAAATATGGTGACCCTACAGGAACCCCAATTGTTGCCAATATTGTCGCCGGACAAGCGGATTCCTCGACTGCAGTTGGAGGAGAGTTGTTTGGCCTGCAAATTAATTTAACTGCGGGTGCAAATATTGGTGACCAATTTGAGTTGAAGTTAAATTCAGATGCTTCAACCAATATTCAACTAGCAACCACTCGTCCAGAAGATTTGGCTTTGGCTTCGCCAATACGTACTAGTAATAATATTAATAACCAAGGTACAGGTAGTATTTCGTCCAGTATTGTTACAGATACAAGTGCTGCGGGCTTTACCGCAGGCCCACCTCCATCGCTAACAAATGGCCCTATTACGATTACTAAAACGGGTAATCCAAATGAGTTTAATATTACGGATGGAACACCTGCAGTAACGACTACTGTGGTACTTACTCCACCTTACGATAATGTGCTAAATCAGGCTGGGGCACCTTATAACGCTTATGGTTTTGATTTTAATCTTGAGGGCGTTCCTAATGCTGGGGATACATTCACGGTTGAATTTAATACTAATGGTTTTGATGACAACCGTAATGGTTTAATGCTTGCAGGGTTACAAGATAAAGAATTGGTACGCGCTAATATTCAATCTTCACCGGGTGGTGACAATTTAACGAAGTTGAATGAAGCTTACGGCAATTTAATAACGGATGTAGGTATTAGGACATCTTCAGCAAAAACAAATCAAGTGGCTTTTGAAGCTTTAGCGAATCAATCGAATGCTTGGTATGAGTCAATTTCTGGTGTGAATTTAGATGAAGAAGCGGCAAACCTTTTAAGATTCCAACAATCTTATTCTGCTGCTGCTCAAATACTATCTACAGCCAGAACAGTTTTTGACACTATATTGAATGCAGCGAGGTAATTTAAATGCGTTTATCAAACAACATAATGTATCAAAATAACCTTGATAAAATTTTAGATAATCAGCAGAAAGTTGCTATTGCACAAGAGAAGGTCTCGACACAAACACGTATTTTAACACCTTCTGATGATCCTGCCGCTTCTGCGCAAGCATTATTATTTGGTGAGAGAATTGAAATAAATGACCAATTCCAGAAAAACAATAGTTATTTAACAAGTAAGCTTCAAACTGAAGAAAGTGTTTTACAGAATATTAAAACTTCTTTGCAGCGAGGTTATCAATTAACCATCCAAGCCGGTAATGGCGCTCTATCAGAGCAAGACAGAGAAACAATTGCTGAAGAAATGAAATCAATTCAAGCAACTCTATATGATTTAATGAATGCTAAATCGGAGGATGGCAAATTTATATTCTCAGGATTTCAAGATAGTAATCAAACATATGTTTTTAATGGTGCAACCGGTACTTATGATTATCAAGGTGACCAAGGTAATCATGAAATGCAGTTGGCGGTGGGTGTTACACTTCGTTCTAGCGATAATGGCGTAGATGCATTTGAAAATGTAGATGCGCGTTTAAATGTAAACACAAATACGCCAACGGTAGGAGGTAGTATTACAGGGGGCTCAGTTTTTGTGAAGGAACAAGCTCAATTTGATTCCTTTCATAAAGCAAATTATGACCCTCTTGTACCTGCAAATAATAACCTCCAAGTTACAGTCTCTGCAGGTGCACCTGATACATATGCGATAACTTTGGGTGGTACGCCTGTCGGTTCAGGAAGTTTTACTGGAGATACAATCAAGTTTCAGGGCATGGAAATCAGTTTGTCGGGGGGCGCACCGGGGACTGCTGATTTTACATTAGCAGCGCCTGAAAAGAAAAATATGCTGAATACTTTGGAAGAGCTTATTAATGGTCTAACGACTCCTGGTTTGTCAAACGATCAATATCATGAATATTTAGCAAATGGCATTACAGGTTTAACTAATGCTCAAAATCAAGTATCCATAACTCAAGCAAACTTAGGTGGACGTTTGAACGTTGCCGAACGACTTTTAAGCTCAACAGCCGATATTAATATTAATCATAAAGAATCCAAAGCAAATTTGATTGAGCTTGATATGGCTGCAGCAATATCAGAACTCACTAAAGAGGAAACTGCATTACAGGCTTCACAGGCAACTTTTGGCCGCTTAACACAGTTGTCACTATTCGATTACATACGATAAAATTTTGCCCCATAATATTTATTAAAGCGGTTATACCGCTTTTCTTTTGCTACTTATTATTAAATTTACTAAAAAGCTTTAAAGTATATAAACTAACTGTCGATATATTAGTTAGCCCTTCTTTTAATGTTTTTTAACTTTATGAAATTAAACAAAAAAAGTTAAAAAATAACCTAAAGGAAAATTTTTTCCGCCCGATAACAAAAATAACTTAGAGATATTGAACAAGACAAAACAGTCAAACCAATATCAGTTTATTTGAGATTTGAAAGTAAGTTATTTTACTTCGGGAGAATGAGTCATGGCACTTTATGTAAACACAAACGTAAGTTCATTAAACGCTCAACGTCAATTAATGAATTCAGGTACAGCGTTAGATCAATCTTTTCAGCGCTTATCATCAGGTCTTCGTATCAATAGTGCAGCAGATGATGCTGCTGGTCTTCAGATTTCTGACCGTCTGCAATCGCAAATCAACGGTCTAAATCAAGGTAACCGTAACGCAAACGATGGTATTTCACTTGCACAAACTGCTGAAGGTGCAATGGATGAGATTACTGGTATGTTTCAGCGTATCCGTACCCTAGCGCAACAAGCTGCAAATGGCTCAAACACAGATGAAGATCGTTTAGCTCTTCAAGAAGAGATTCGTCAGCTTTCTTCGGAAGTTAACCGTGTCGCAACTGATACTACATTTGGTGGTCAAAACTTACTAGATGGTAGCTATGAAGCAAGTTTTCAAGTTGGTGCTGATGCAGTTCAAACAATCGGCTTTTCGATGCAGAATGTAGGCGGTACTGCAGCTATTAACAGTTTAAGCGCTAACGGTGGTTTCACACTGTCGGGTATTGCTGGTGTTGCAAGTGCAGTAACAGGTCAACGTTTATCAACATTGGCAGAAGGTGCATCAGATATCGGTGGTGCAGCGCTGACTACAGATACATTTGCAGCATCTTTCATCGCAACGGCAATTAGTGTTTCTAGTCAAGTAAATGCACAAGTGACCCTAGCTGGTGTTGACTCTCTGATTGCAGTTGTTGACAAGAAGCGTGCAGAGCTAGGTGCGGTACAAAACCGTTTCCAATCTACAATTCGAAACCAGTCAAACATTGCTGAGAACTTAAGTGCGGCTAAATCACGTATTAAAGATGCTGATTTTGCAGCTGAAACTGCGGCGTTAACACGCAATCAGATTCTGCAACAAGCTAGCCAAACAATCTTGAGTCAAGCTAATCAGCGTCCTCAAGCAGCATTAAGCCTTCTAGGCTAATAATGAAAATGCCCTTGCCAAATGGGGTAATAGGCAAGGGCATTAAAAGGGATATTTAAAGCGGAGGCAACTGCTAAAATATCCAAACAAGTAAGTATAAGACACCATGCAGGTATCTCGTACTAAAATTAATTAAGCAAATATAGTACCAAGTATAAAACAAGTTTTTTGACATCGCTATATTTCACTCTTACTTTCACTATCTCTAAAAGGGGCCGCTTGGCCCCTTTTTTATTGATTGAAATTGTTCTTTGTTAACACTTGCAACTAAACCTTAAAAATGAGTTAAAGAATTTTTAGTTGATCTAGTATCGGAAAATAAATACTTAAAAATTGTTTAAAATGTTATTTCTTCATTGGCAATAATGATTTTCACCGGGGTAACAATTGCTTATTTTTTATAAATAGTAAGTGTTTATTAAGGTTTGAATAGTGAGTCCATTTGCATGCTATCGAAAAGTAATAAAATTTAAACTCCTTAACCTAATTAATGATCTTTGATGACTATAAAATAGTTTTTGGCACAATTATTGAATTCTACTCTATTGAACAAGATATGTAGGAAAAATTAGGTGTTAATTTGCCGCTTTTGAAATTGAGCTGGCAAGTATTTTCCTAAACCCTAATGGCATTGTTGCAAGTGGTGCGATAGTACTGCGTTTACCGGGTTACTCATATCTAACCATATAAAAAGAGATAGAGAGAGTAAGATTATGGCTTTATATGTAAATACAAATGTAAGCTCGCTAAATGCTCAGCGCCAACTAGATAAATCAGGTGGTGATCTGGATTCAGCCTTCAAACGTTTGTCTTCTGGATTAAGAATTAATAGTGCAGCTGATGATGCCGCAGGTCTTCAGATTTCCGATCGTCTTCAGTCACAAATTTTAGGTTTAAACCAAGGTAACCGAAATGCTAACGATGGTATTTCATTAGCGCAAACTGCAGAAGGCGCAATGGATGAAATGACAACCATGCTACAGCGTATGCGTGTACTTTCACAACAATCTGCTAATGGTTCAAACACAGATGAAGACCGATTAGCTCTTCAGGAAGAAATTCGTCAACTATCCGAAGAAATTAACCGAGTTGCAACAGATACAACATTTGGTGGTCGTAATCTACTAGACGGTAGCTATTCAGCTAGCTTTCAAATAGGTGCTGATGCAGTTCAAACTGTAGGTTTTAGTATGCAAAATGTTGGTGGCACAGCTGCTGTCAACAGTTTAAGTGCAAACGGTGGATTCACACTTTCTGGTATTGCAGGTATTGCAAGTGCCGTTACAGGGCAACGTTTGTCAACTCTCGCAGAAGGCGCATCAGATATCGCTGGAGCAGCATTAACTACAGATACCTTTGCTGCAGCATTTATAGCTACCGCAATTAGTGTATCAACACAAACAAATGCTCAAATTGTGATGGCTGGTGTAGACTCACTTATTGCCGTTGTTGACAAAAAACGTTCTGAATTAGGTGCGGTTCAAAACCGTTTCCAATCAACAATTCGCAACCAAGCGAATATTGCAGAAAATTTAAGTGCGGCTAAATCTCGAATTAAAGATGCTGATTTTGCGGCTGAAACAGCTGCATTAACACGCGCTCAAATCCTTCAGCAAGCAAGTCAAACAATTCTAGGTCAAGCAAACCAACGACCTCAAGCTGCATTAAGCCTGTTACAAGGGTAATTTGTAATAATTACTTAATCGTAAACAAGCCCCATTTTTGGGGCTTTTTTTATAACTAAAAAAAATTAAAAAAAACTCTAAAGCTTTTTCTAAAGATGTCGATAAGGCAGATAGAACACCTATATTAGGATTCTAATTTGGGCTTTCATGTTGAGTAGGGGTACTCACTTAGAAAGCACTATAGTTAATAAAGCGGAGGCAATTATGGCTTTATATGTAAATACAAATGTGAGCTCTTTAAATGCTCAAAGACAGTTAAGTCAGTCAGGTAATGCTCTAGACACTTCATTCCAACGTTTGTCATCTGGTTTACGTATCAATGGTGCGAAAGATGATGCGGCTGGTATGCAGATTTCTAATCGTCTAACTGGTCAAATTAATGGTTTGAACCAAGGTATTCGTAATGCGAATGACGGTATTTCTCTTGCGCAAACAGCAGAAGGCGCAATGGATGAAATTACAGGTATGTTCCAACGTATGAGAACACTAGCTCAACAGGCATCTAATGGTTCAAATACTGATGAAGACCGTTTAGCACTTCAGGAAGAAATTCGTCAGTTATCTGAAGAAGTTAACCGTGTGGCAGAGGATACAACCTTTGGTGGCCAAAATTTACTAGATGGCTCATATGACGCGAACTTCCAAATCGGTGCTGATGCAGTTCAGACTATTGGTTTTTCAATGCAAAATGTTGGTGGTACAGCTGCCATTAATAGTATTAGTGCTAATGGCGGTTTTACATTGTCTGGTATCGCAGGTGTTGCAAGTGCAGTTACTGGTCAGCGTCTGTCTACACTTGCTGAAGGTGCCTCTGATATTGGTGGTGCAGCATTAACAACAGACACCTTTGCAGCTGCTTTTATTGCCACTGCTATCAGTGTTTCTAGTCAAGTAAATGCTCAAGTTACGCTTGCAGGTATGGACTCATTGATTGCAGTTGTTGATAAAAAGCGTGCTGAGTTAGGTGCTGTTCAAAACCGTTTCCAATCATCAATTCGAAATCAAGCGAATGTTTCTGAAAACCTAGCAGCTGCGCGTTCACGAATCCGTGATACAGACTTTGCGGCGGAAACTGCAACATTGACTCGCAATCAGATCTTGCAACAAGCAAGTACATCAATTCTGAGTCAAGCTAATCAACGTCCTCAGGTAGCATTGTCTCTACTGGGTTAATTAGCAAGTTAATTCTGATTGCATAGGCTAATGCTGATGCAATCAGAATTAAGCTATACTTGTTAGAAGAGGAACCTGTTATGAATACAATTCCAGAAACAGTTTCAAGTGTGCTCGACATTAACAGCGCGCTTAAAAAGCAAGAGCTTTCACAATCAATTGGTATGAATCGTGCTAATGAAAGTGAAAATGTTTCAGATACAACATCTATTAAAAGAAATGATTCACAAAAAAACGATGAAAATTTTTTTGATGAAATTAGAGAGAATCTGAAAAAAATTAATGACTTTATTCCTGTAAGCTCAACAAATTTAATATTTGAATTTGATGAACTGGGAGAGCCGCCAGTGGTAAAAGTGATCGATAAGTCAAATGATGAAGTTATAAGAGAGATCCCGCCGCAAGAAATAAGGGATGTCGCTAAAGCTTTTGAAAGTTTGGCCGATAAATTAATTACTCAAACAGGAATTTTGTTTAACGATTCTGTTTAGGGTGTGCGAGTTAGTAGAGTGCTATTTTAGAGGTGAGTTATGGCAAGCATTACATCAGCAGGGGTTGGCTCTGGTTTAGATTTAGAAAGCATTATAAAAGCTTCAATTGATGCTGAGAATATACCAAAACTTCAAGCATTTGCTGCCAAAGAAGAGTCACTTCAAAAAGAACTAAGTTCAATTGATACTATTAGTTCAGCAATTTCTCAGCTTGAATCTACGATTGAAAAGCTTAGTGATATCGATAACTTCAATAAACGTACAGCATCAATAACTCAACCTTCTTCAGGCGAAATAATTAGCGTCTCAACCACAAAAGACTCGACTGCTGGAAAATTTGATATTGAAGTAGTCCAACTTGCTCAAGGCAGTAGAGCTGTGTCTGCAACAGGATATAGCAGCAGTACCGATGTAGTAACTGCGTCAGGTGGAACACTAAGTTTCAGTGCTGGCACTTCAAGTTTTGATGTAACTTTAGATGCAGGAGCAACACTTGAAGATGTTCGAAATGCAATTAATGATGAGAATACCAACTTTGGCGTTATTGCCAACATTATAAATACTGGTTCTGAATCTAAGCTAGTTTTGACTTCTACCAAAACAGGTCTTGGTAATGATTTAGTTGTGAGTAATGACATAGCAGAATTAGATGCTGTTTCTACAGTAGCAAATGGTGGTGGGGCTGGAGGGCTTGCAATTGCTGCTACAGACCAAGCTACAGATGCTATTATCAAAGTAGATGGAATAACAGTTACAAATGATTCGAATACATTTACTGATGCTGTTCAAGATATGACAATTACAGCAAAGCAAGTAAGTGAAAATAACGAAACAGCTCGAATTAATGTAGATTATGATAAAGCTGCTGTTAATACCTTAATTGACGAATTTATTGCCAATTACAATAACCTCATCGGAAATATAGGTTTTCAAACACGTATAGGCAATCCTTTAAATGGTGATGCTTCAATGCGTTCATTGGATAATCAATTAACAAGTATTCTTGGTACAAATCTAACTGGTGTTGAACCTTTTGGCACAATTTTTGATATAGGTTTAGGTATTGATAAAGAAGGTTACCTTGAAAAATCTACTTTAGTTAGAAGCGTCAATGATTCTTTAGATAATTATTATGACAAAGTTGGTGAAGCTTTTGCTGGTGAAAATGGTCTAGCAAAACAGTTTCAAGGACTTATTGATAATTACATAGATTCTAAAGGAATTATCAAGGAACGCTCTTCTTCTCTAAATCAACAATTAGATGATATGGAAGAAGACTTCTTGAATCATGAATATAGAATGGAGCAACTAGAGATTAGACTTAGGAAACAATATTCTTCTTTAGATGTACTACTCGCGGAAATGCAATCAACGCAGTCTTATTTGAGTGCGCAACTTGCAAGTTTGCCTGGTTTCACTTCAGCTAAAAAGTAGGGTAACAGAAAATGTATAATGCCAAAGTAAAAAATTACCAAAAAGAAGCACTTAAGACTCAAGTAGCTGGTGCGGATCGCTACGAACTAATACAAATGTTAATGGCAGGTGTGATAGAAAAACTCGTAATGGCAAAAGTATCTATTGAAAGGCAAAATTTAGAGGCCAAAGCTGAACACCTTTCTAAAGCAAGTGCAATAATAGAGGCACTTAGAGGTTGTCTTGATTTTGAGGTAGGAGGTGATGTGATGGAAAACCTATACGCTCTTTATAGTTACATGCTTGACCGTTTAATTGATGCGAGTATTAAGAATGATCCTGAAATAGTTGAAGAAGTATCTAATTTGATCAAAGAAATAAAATTAGGTTGGGATGCAATTCCTGTTGATGTAAGAGAGCAAACACTCAATGGAGAAGCGAGCGCAAGTGTCGGATAAAATTGAAGAAATTATCTCACAACTTTCTTTTGATATTGACACTGGTAATTACAGTGCTGCAATGAATAGTCTTGCTGTATTTAAACATGAATTTGCGATTGAAATTACGCAGCAAGGCTTGACTGAAAAGGATTATAAAGATTTGCTTTATCAATTTAATATATTTGAGCAGTTAGTTAGTAAAATGTCAGATAACAAAAAATCCTTAATTAAAGAAATTGCTCAATTTAAAAGTAACAACCTAAAAATAAATAAATACATTCAACATAAATAGTAGGCTCACATGTCTTCAATTGATCAGGAAATAAACCAACTAGCTTCCTCCATTGATAATGCTAAATCTCAACTTGAACGAGAATCGAACTTCGTAGAACAAGCAAATAAACGGTTCGAATCAAATATGCTTGCATTTAAAAAATATTTTCCTGATATATATGAGAAATTTGTACTTTATCAGCCCACAGAAAAATTCAATTTATTTGTTAACAACAATGGCACAGGTAATATTACAGACACCAAGTTAGATGTTCCTTTTTATTCAGAAAACCCAGTTTTACAGAGTAAAAAGCAGGTAGATGATGCTATTGCAACCCCTGAGGTTTGTCGTGTAGATCAGTCTGTGATTGAACATCTATCAAACGAAACTAATTTCCTTCACGTTGACTTATTAAAAAGTATTGGTGTTGTTTATAACAAAGCTAAAAGTGAGCTTCCGCCAAATACTATGCTTGATGATGTCATACCGAGCGTGATTATTTTTGGTGTTGGTCTTGGCTATCATTTAAATTATTTGAACGAGCAGGTAAGAGCTTCATATATTAATATTTTTGAACCCAATGAAGATTATTTTTTTGGTAGTTTATTTTGTTTTGATTGGGCTGGTTACTTAAACACAATTGATGAGCAAGGAAGTGCACTTTACATTGGTATAGGTGTGCCTGAAGAAGAGTTATATGAAGAATTATACCGAAGAGCTCAATATTTAGGGGCGTTTAGTATTTCAAACTCCTTCTTTTATCAACATTATCCTTCTCAGGAAGTGAATGAATTAATTGAAAAAATAAAAATAAACTTTCATCAATTTTTTATGGGATGGGGCTTTTTTGATGATGCTTTAATGAGTATTGCCCACACCTTAGAAAACACTCATAAAGACATTAATCTTTTGGTTCAGCATGATAAATTGCCCGCTGAAATTGAAAAATTTCCAATATTTATTGTTGCAAACGGACCATCACTGGATAAAGACATCGAAGTAATTCGAGCGATGAAAGAGCAGGTAGTTTTAGTGTCTTGTAATTCAGCGACAACAGCTTTACTTAAGCAAGGTATTATTCCTGATTTTCATGTTGCATTAGAAAGAACAAAGGCAACTGCTGATTTCCTCACTGCTTTTATTACACCAGAGCAGCGTCAGAAAATAGGACTTATTACTGTTAATGTTATGTATCCAGAAGTACCTGAACTTTTTGGCTGGTGTGGCGTTGGCTTTAAAGGGAATGAGCCTGGAACAAGTATTTATCACATTGCCGAATATATAAAAACACAGAAAATTACAACGACAGTAGGATACTGTAATCCTTTAGTTGGAAACACTGCATTAAGTTTTTTCGCGAGCAAAAAGTTCAAAGAAATTTATTTGTTTGGTGTTGATAATGGTTATGTAGATCCTAATCACCATCATTCTAAAGCAAGTTATTATTATAACGATAAAGGGTCTACTATTCATAGCCCTCTTAAAATGGGTAATGAGATGGTTGTAGACGGAAACTTTGGTAAAAAAGTTATTACAGACCATTTCATGTATACAGGCAAAGAGCAGATGGAACGCTTGCTAGAATCATTTAAAGGTACGCATCTAAATTGTTATAACTGTAGCGACGGAACTAAAATTGAAGGTGCTTTACCACTTCGTTCTTCTGATATTTTGCTCGATGAATCTACAGCCACAAAGCAAAACGTAATAAAGTTTATCAAAGAAGAGTGCTATAAGCCTTTTGATAAAAGCATAGATGCAAAAAAATATTTAGATTTCGATATTTTTGAGAGTATCTGCAACAGCATGGTCGAAATTTTAGAACAACCAATGACATCGCGCGAGCAAGCGTTGGAAAATTTATTGGCTAGCTTACGATTTTTATACTCTTTTAAACAAGAAGCGCGTTATGCTCATTTATATTTGATTTTAGAAGGTGAGTGTTTGTATACAAGTTCGATCCTGATAAGTGCACTTTATAATTTTGGCTCTTCAGAGCAAGCTTTACCTTATTACAAAGACGCATTAATACTTTGGATTGATTTCCTTAAGCAGGCGCCTGATTATTATCGTGAACGTTGGAATAAATTAAGCGATTATAGTTTTGATTACAGCAAACCCTCAGTTGAAAATGTTGGAGATTAGTACCGAGCGATTTGTTTTAAGACCGCTCACAGTTGCTGATGCAAGTGAGCGTTACCTAAGCTGGTTTGAAGATATCACAACTCAGCAATTTATTGCTCAACGTGCTGACTCAACTAAACAACTAAAAAATTATATTCTTGAAAAAGCGCAAGCTAAAAACTGTTTGTTCTTGGGTATATTTGCTGAAGATGTCCATATTGGCAATATAAAATATGAGCCGATTGACTTTGTTAAGCGTGAAGCAACTATGGGGATCTTAATTGGTGATCCTAAATGGCGTGGAAGGGGGGTAGCAGGTGAAGTGATTTCTGCAACGGCTCAATATTTAAGGCGAAAATTTGATATTAATTCCATTTTACTCGGAGTTGAATGTGAAAATATTGCTGCTATTAGTGCTTATAAAAAATTAGGGTTTGTGATCTATAAAGAAACTGACGATGGTTTATACATGCGTTTGATAGTTAGTTGATATTTTTTAGAAAATCAATAAGTTTATATTCTTGTATAGCTAGTCTTTTTTGTGTTCTTTTTTTCTTTTTTAGCTTTTTCATTAATGCAAACGTGGTTGTGACACGTTCCGTGAAGCCAAATCTACTTAACATACAATGGTCAAAGTGGTTTTCTCCTCGAGGGTGAAAAACTATGACATTTAAGTCTAATAAGTAGGCTTCAATTAGCATGGTTGAATGCATACCAATAATTATATCAAAATTTACTAATTGATTGTGTGACATGGTCTTATGGAATACTTTAAACCGCTTAGAATGCGTTTTAAGATATCCTGATTCTTTTGGGTGTATTTTTACGGTACATTTATACTTAGCATTTAAATGATTTAATACCTTTAAAGTACTTTTGAGAAGTATCTTTTCATCAAACCCATACAACACATCTTTTTGCGCTTTATCTAAATATTTTGAGATTGGTTCACTTATCAGCAATACTTGTAATTCTTTGGATTGTTTCTTTGGTCTATTAAGCTTTCTTATTTGAGCTAGATAAGGTTGTCCACATGCAACCAAAGTAGGCTGTTCTGAGACTTCTCGCTTAAATTCATAGAGTGCATTTTCATCTGGAAAAAGTATTTTATCTGGAAGTACCAGTTGATCTAGGTGTGTGAAGCGTAAAGTATAATTGTGCCATTGATCCACAAACGAAATAGTTTTAATTTTGAGAGACCTTGCGCTTTTTATAATAAATGGCTCAATCAAATTACCGCTACTTGTACCAAGTAAAATCAAATCAGGGCAAAAATTTTTTATATGGGTCAATACGTCTTCGTTACTTTCAACCGTTTTGAAATCCATGCAAGATTTTATTTTCTGCTCTTTTGAAAGCAATAAACTAATTTCGAAATTTGCCGATAATAAATGATAGAGCGATGTTATGATCTGAATGGCCCCTAGATCACAAACGAATACGAGTAATCGCTTTTTATTTGATGTCATTGTAAGTGAATTTTAACTTTCTATTTATGGTGTAAATATTGCAGATGATTTCAGTAAAAACAACGCATTGTGGAGTTTAAATTTTGTCACTTAAAGAAAATTCAGGCGCAAAACTTTGGCAACAAGCCAAGAAAATTATACCTGGCGGTAATCAATTACTCTCAAAACGTGCTGAAATGTTTTTGCCGGAGGCATGGCCCGCGTATTACAAAAAATCAAAAGGCTGTGAAGTATGGGATTTAGACAATAATCATTACTATGATTTTTCAATTATGGGTATTGGTACAAGTTCTTTAGGGTACTCACATGCCGAAGTGAATGAAGCAGTAATTAATGCTATTCAAGATGGCACTATGTCTAGTTTAAATTGCCCGGAAGAAGTTGAATTAGCTGAAAAATTAATTGCTTTACACCCTTGGGCAGGAGCGGCAAGGTTTACGAGAACGGGTGGTGAATCATGCGCTCTAGCAATACGCATTGCTAGAGCTTATGCAAAAAAAGATATGGTAGCGTTTTGTGGTTATCATGGGTGGCATGATTGGTATCTCGCTACAAATATTAATGATAAAGGAAACCTTGACGAACAATTACTTCCTGGCTTAAAACCCGCGGGTGTTCCGCAGCAGCTTGGTGGTTCAGTGTTACCATTTAAAGAAGGTGATATTGAAGGATTTAAAGAAATTCTTGCAAAACATAGTGATAAACTAGGTGTTGTAATGATGGAAGTATTTCGACATGGTGCTCCAAATCTGACTTTTATTAGAGAGATCCGTGCATTATGTGATCAACATAATATTGTGCTTATATTTGATGAGATTTCATCTGGATTTAGATTAAACACGGGCGCTTCTCATTTACTTTGGGATATCGAACCTGATATTTGTGTTCTTGGAAAAGCATTAGGAAATGGACACCCGATTGGTGCTGTTATTGGTAAACATGTTGTGATGGATGCTGCCCAGCAATCATTTATAAGTAGTTCTTATTGGACTGAACGAGTTGGGTTTGTGGCGGCTTTAAAAACCCTTGAAATTTTCGAATCTCAGAATGTTCCTGAACGATTGATGTCGATTGGGCAATATCTGAAATTAGGTCTTTCACAAGTAGCTGAAGAAACGGGGTTTGATTTAAAAATTATTGGCATTGATAGCGTGCCAATTTTTATTTTTCCTGGGGATAACCCCCTTGCAACAAAGACATTGTTCACTCAAGAAATGCTTAAACGTGGATATCTTGCTAGCAATGTAATTTACCTGTCCATTGCACATACAACTGAACTAATTGATAAGTATCTCGATACAGTAAAAGAAGTATTCACTATGATTAAGAATGCTATGGAACAAGGTATTGATTTGAAAACTCTTATTGAAAATGAAGTTTGTCATAGTGGCTTTCAAAGGTTGAATTAATGTCGGTCTTAGCATTTATTCAAGCGCGAATGGGCTCCTCCCGCTTACCTGGAAAAGTCATGAAGTGTCTAAATGGTAAACCGGTTATTATTCATATTGTAGAGCGATTAAAGTTGTGTCGTAAAATTGACGGTATTGTTGTTTTAACTTCAATAAATCCGGAAAACATCCCTCTAATTGATTGCCTTAAAGCATATGGAGTTGATGTTTTTGCTGGTGATGAAGAGAATGTACTAGAACGTTTCCAATCTGCACTAGCGCTTTATCCGGCTGATGTTATTGTGCGTATAACTGGTGATAGCCCCTTAGTTGACCCCTCAATTTGTGACCAACTTATAGACGCTTATTTTCATGAGAATGTTGATTACGCTTATTTGAGTGAGCGTTTTGCAGAAGGGGTTGATTGCGAAGTAATTAACGCACAAGAGTTGAAAAAACTCAATAGCAGCACTCTGAGACCATCAGAACAAGAGCATGTAACCCTTCACTTTTATGAAAATAATGATAAGAATTACCGCTGTTTAGAAATGAAAAACATACAGGATGACAGTCACTACCGCTATACACTGGATAGTAGTGAAGATTGGCAAGTGATTGAAGCCTTTTATCAAGCAAACCCTAATGTGAAAGAAATGGATTACCAATCGGTCAAATCATTTTTTGATAACCACCCCGAAATTAAATCAATAAATAAACACATTGAACGTAATGAAGGATTAGCAATTTCACTTTTGCAAGAATCTGAAATTGGAGAGCTAAGTGAATAAGTTAATAATTAATGACCGTATAATTGGTGAAGGTGAGCCGTGTTATATCATAGCTGAAATGTCCGCAAATCATGGAGGGAGTTTAGAGAAAGCTATTGAAATCCTTCATGCAGCAAAAGCGGCAGGCGCGGATGCTGTGAAGCTTCAAACGTACCGTGCTGAAACTATTACACTTAATTCAACTAAACCTGATTTTTGTTTACCTTCAGATAACCCTTGGCAGGAACATGTATCTCTGTACTCGCTGTATGAAAAAGCCTTTACACCTTGGCAATGGCATGAAACCTTATTTGCAGAAGCAAAAAAAATCGGGTTAGATATTTTCTCTTCCCCGTTTGATGCTAGTGCGGTTGATTTACTTGAATCGCTTGATGCGCCTGTCTATAAGATTGCTTCGCCAGAGATTACAGATATCCCATTATTGAAGAAGGTTGCCAGTACTGGCAAACCCATTATTCTATCTACCGGTATTGCTGAACTAAGTGATATTGAACTGGCTGTTCAAACTCTTAGGCAAAATGGCTGCGAGCAACTTGCTATTTTAAAGTGTACCACTGCTTACCCAACGCCATTTTCGGAATGTAATTTAGCGACTATCGTGGATTTACCTACACGCTTTAATTGTGTTTCTGGCTTGTCAGACCATACCCTAGGGTTAGTTTCACCAATTGCTAGCATTGCTTTAGGTGCCAAGATTATAGAAAAGCACTTTATTTTAGATAAATCAGATGATTCGGTAGACGCATTTTTTTCACTCGATGAAAAAGAGTTTAAACAATTGGTTGGTGCGGTTAGAGATGCTGAACAAGCTATTGGTTCAGTCAATTATTCGATAACCCAGTCTGCTCAGAAAAATATTCTCGCCAGACGTTCACTGTATTTTTGTCGAGATTTAAACGCTGGCGCTGTGATAACAGAAAATGATATTCAATCGGTACGGCCAGGGTTTGGCTTACATACCCAATACTATGATGATGTTCTAGGTAAAACCGTCGCCCGAGATGTTTCTCACGGTGATCGTGTTACCTTTGATACGGTAACGGGGTTGACGGAGAAGTAGAATGAAAGCATGCGTTGTTGTAGGTGGTGGGATCAGTGGCTTAACAGCTGCTATCTTATTAAAAAAGCATTTCGACTCAGTGTATTTGATAGAACAAAGTGATCAGCTAGGTGGCTTGTTATCGAGCGTATCCGATGAGCTTGGCAATAGCTATGATCAAGGTACACACATTCCTGAAAAGATAGGAGTAGCAGAAATAGATGAAATTCTATTTGACGAGCAGGACCTTAGTGACAATTGGCATGCTTTATCTCCTTTAGTCACAGGCAACTACTTTGCTGGTAGTTGGGATAACACGACGCAAACAATTGATGCCCGTAAGTTACCAGCTGCTTTGTACCAACAAGGGGTTGGTGAGTTTATGCAATTGGTAGATACTCCTGACTCAAGTAATATCGAAGCTTATTTGAAATCAACGCTAGGAACGACATTCTATCAGCATCTTGCTGAGCCAATAATTAAAAAACTATATGGTAGTGAGGTGGACTGCGCCTCCCTAGCACTGCGCACTGGGGTGAATTACTTTGGTGCCGGGCGAATAAAAGCATTTGATAAAGCGACAACTCAAGTGTTAAAAACACATCCAAGTTTTGATAGCAAACTTGGTTTTCATAGCGCAGCAGAATATGAAGCCTTATTAGCAGAGCAAGGTGTTTTATTACCCGAGTATTATTACCCAAAAGGGGAGCGTGGCGCAGAAGTATGGATTGATAAACTTGCTGCCAAAGCACAAACAGCTGGCGTTGAGATTTTCACCTCACAGCAAGTGGTTAAAATAAATAGTAAATCTGGGGCAATTACTAGTGTGCTGTTAAGTGGTGGGCAAGAGTTAGATTGCCAACTGGTGTATTGGAGTGCGCCGCCCATTTTTGCATTAAAAGCCGCACTATTAGACGTTGAAACTGCACCAATTAGCTTTAGAACGGCTAATTTATTGCATTATACATTTGATATAAAACCTAATAATGATATTGCACACTATTTATGGAATTGGGACGCGTGTTCGCCAATCTTTAGAATCACTCTGTACCATAATATCCGCAAGAATCAGCAATATCAGCTGACAGCTGAAATTTTGAGCAGTAAAGAAGAGGCACAAGAAATTAGCCTAGAGCAAGGTCTAAAAGATTTAAAAGCAATGGGGCTGATTGAAGAGAATGCGCAAGTATTATCGAGTTTAAAGCAGACTATACATAATACTTTTCCAGTACCAACTCATGATTTTGCAAAGTTGACGGATGCCCATTATCAACAATTAACTCAGCATTTTGATAATTTTATCTTATCAGGAAGGTTTAGTGGACGTTGTTGGTTACAAAATGATGTATTAAAGCTTGCATATCAAGAAATTAATGAGTTTCTCGCAAATGCATGATGTTGTAATTCACTGTAATGGAAACAAAAAATCAGGGCTTGGTCACTTCTCTCGATGTTTTAATATTGCTCTGGCTCTAAAAAAATGTCGAGTGTCAGTTACCTTTTGTGGACTTTACGATGATTTTGCAAATAACAAACTTGTTAATGCTGGGTTTTCATATTCGAGCGAATTAAATGTTATTTTTGGTCAGACGGTTTTATGTGATGACTATAATTTGGGTATAAACCATTTATTGGCAATTGATGCGGCTGGTGGCAAGCTCATCCTCATTGATGATTTTGATCAATATAATTATGACTTTATTAAATTAATTGTGAATTTTCGATATGGCGCCGCAAAGCTTTGTAAGGTGACTCCTCGCCATGCGCTAGATTTAACTTTCTTCCCTTTTTCTGAAGATTTGATATCGGTAAGAGATAAAACGCTTTCAAAGAATAATAAAGGCTCTATCTCGCATGTTATGGTTTTCATAGGGGCTCATGATAAGCACCAAATAGCAGCTCGACTTTTAGCTTTGCTCGATAATTTGTTGTTAGATAAACACATTATCTTGGTTGCTGCGAATAAGTTAGATTTTGAATTAAAGAATAATAACCTTGAACAATGGTCATTTGTTGACGATATAGCTCAGTTATATGATTGGGCTGATATTATTATTTCTGGTGGCGGTCTTACTAAATATGAGGCAGGGTTTTGTTTAAAACCAAATGCTGCTTTGTCCCAGACAAAAGAGCAGCAAGAGGACACCAACATGTTAGCTAAGGCTAACTTATGCTTTGATTTAGGTTTGGCTGAATCAATATCACAAGATGAATTAAGTGTGAAATTATCACAGTTTATTAATGACAGTGCTACTAAACAGTTAACGGCCCAAAAAAGTAACTTTGATAGAAACTCGATGAAGCATTTAACAAAAAAGATTCTAGAGGTCATACATGAGTGAATTTTTAACAAAACAAACGGAGTGGCAGCAACAAGCTGAGTCGTCAGATGACCTCAAACTTCAAGTTGGACGTCCGCAAAGTGATGAAAGTTGGCAACTTTTAGCTGTGGATGTTCAGGAAAAGCTAATGTTGCAACTTACAGATGACTTATTAGATGTTGGCTGTGGTAGTGGATTATTACTGTCCAAACTTGCAAGGAATTGCGCAAATATCAGTGGTATTGATTATGCTCAGGCGATGGTAGATAAGGCACAGATATTACTTCCCAATGCTAATTTCTATTGTGGTGAAGCAAAAACTCTACCCTTTACAAGTGACTCATTTGATAAATTGCTAAGCTATAGTATTTTCCACTATTTTCCTGACCGAGAATATGCGCTTTCAGTGGTTAAAGAAATGATCAGAGTTGTAAAGCCAGGTGGTATTATCCTGATTGGCGATGTACTGGATTCTAGCTATGAAAATGAAATTAAAAGTAATAGCGACTTGGCATATGAACAGAAAATACCCTACATCCATCGTTACTCTCAATGGCAATTCTATGACCTTGCTCTTTTACAAAGTGAACTTTCAGATTTAGTCTGCAAATTTGAGGTCTTAACACAACCCAGTGAATTTACTCTATCAGGTTATCGGAAGGATATTAGATTGTGGCTTTAGCACTAGTGGAGCAAAAACTTGCACAACTATGCCAGCGGGAAAACGCAGTTTTAACTCGTTCTGGTAGTATGGCAATTATTGCCGCATTACATAGTGCAAAATTGCCACCTGGCAGCAAAGTAATTATCCCAGCAAGTATGTGTCCAATTGTTTTATTTGCAATTCAAATAGCTGGCTTTGATGTCAAAATTGCTGATGTGTCTTTGACGTCTTTGTCGATGGAAGTGGAGCAAATTAGTGCTGTTTATGATAACTCTGTAAGTGCAATTATTGCTGTACATGGATATGGACGATGTTGTGGTATAGAGGCGATAGAAAGGTTTGCTAAAGATCGAAATATCGCACTGATTGAAGATGCTTGCTTGGCTTATGGAAGCAGTGTCAACGGGAGAGCCGTTGGTAGTTTTGGTGATTATTCTGTAGTAAGTTTTGGCTACGATAAGCCGATAAATTTAGGTTATGGTGGTGCTGTATTGGTAAATGAAGCAGAAAAGCAAAATGCGTTACTAGCCTTCCTAAATAATAATGAAATAAGTGTATTTAACAATTGCGATTTAGCCGAAAAGCTGGTTATGGAAATGGAGTATTTACCTAAATACGTTGAGCAAAGGCTGAAAAATGTTAAATATTTAACACAAAATATCACTAACAAAGGTTTCGTAAAATTGCCTTATCAACAAGAATATGCATATTGGCGTTATCCATTATTATGTAATCAAAGAGGTGAATTTCTTAGCTTTGCAAAGCAACAAGGGGTGCTTTTTACAACGCATTATAAAAGCCTGAGTGAACTACAAACTTCGACTCAGTGCCCCAATGCTGAGCAAATAGGAAACAAAATAATAAATCTATTTGTGCGTCCACAAACACCTCAACAACAGCTCGAAAAAATGGTGAGTTGTATCAATGAATTTCAAACGTCATGAAAGATTTAAAAGATTATTATCAACAGTTATTTAGAATGCATGGCGCAACTCACAATGCTGTGCAGCATGTTTCTAAGCATTCTCAAGAGGTGCGATTTGCTCTATTTCAAAAGCTTATCGACAATGACGATGATATTATTGATTTAGGCTGTGGATTAGGAGACATGTTGCCATACATGAGAAAAAATGGCTTTAAAGGTAATTATTTGGGGTGTGACTTTGTACCTGAATTTATATCGTTCGCTAAAAAGAGTTACTCCAATGATAGCAAAGCATCATTCATCGAATTTGATATATATAATGATTCGCTACCAAACAATTATAATCATGTATTAATAAGTGGGATTTTTAATAATCTCATGGACGATAATCTTTCGTTTATCAAAAAAACGCTATTAAAAAGTTATGAAGCTTGTTCGAGTTCAGTAATTTTTAATGCATTATCTGATTATGTAGAATATCAGGATAGTGAATTGTTTTATGTATCGCCCCTATTACTGTTTGATTACTGTAAACGCTCTTTGTCTCCTTATATTTCTCTCACACATGATTATGTAACAAAAGAGGGAGGGTTTCCCTATGAATTTACCATGCAAATCAGTAAATCTTCTAAAGAGTTCAATAAATGATTATCAGTGTAATGCAGCCAACTTATCTGCCATGGTTAGGTTATTTTGATTTAATTGATAGCGCAGATAAATTTGTTTTTCTTGATAATGTAAAACTTGAAAAAAGTGATTGGCACGTTAGAAATCGTATTAAATCTGCAAGTGGTGAGCTAATGCTAACTTGCCCTGTTGCGACACCTAATGGACGTTTGTCAGCACAAATCAATACAACTGAATTTGCAAGTGGCCACCCATGGCGTAAAAAACACTTAAAAAGTATTGAAGCTTGTTACCGAAAGGCGCCTTTTTTTGAACAATTATACCCGTTATTAAAACATTATTTTGAAGCGTCTTATTCTTATCGGTTAGGTCAATTCAATATTGGTCTTATAATCTTATTAGCAGACTACATTGGGATAGAAAGTGATTTTTACATTGCTTCTGAGTTACCAAGTATGTCTGGCGTAAAAGATGGCAAATTAGTCAGTATCTGTGAATATTTACAAGGAGATACATATTTTTCGCCACTTGGTGCTAAAGCTTATATTGAGTCAACCACCCCCGGAGGTGAACTTGCTAAGAACGATATTAATGTTCTTTATCAAAACTTTAAGCATCCAGAATATACTCAACTTTTTGGTGGTTTTATTTCGCATTTAGCGGTGGTTGATAGTTTATTTAATGTTGGCCCAGAGAAAACCTTGTTATTAATTCGTAAAGGGCACCAATCACCAATTAAATACTCAGAACTTTAGTTGCGGGTTATTTGTAGTAAAATTAGATCTTCTATAGCTTCCATAGGCTAGGGTTGATATATTGCTCATCATCGCATCTAAATTCATGCCAAGGGTAATCTGGCAGCTGTGTGTTTAGTAAGGAAATGAGTTGTTTTAAGTGAGCTAATTCGTTAATGCCAACTATTACTTTGTCAATTTGCGGCAGTTGAGCCACAAAATTTAAAGCAATAGCTGCTTTGTTAAGATTAAATTTCGTCGATACTGCCTCAAGTTTATCAAATAAATAGGAAATATTGTGAAAGTAATCTGGGCGCTCTTTCATCAGCAAAAGGCCTTGTAGAAAAACCGAACGTACATGCACTTCTATACCTTTCTCTTTTAATTTATTGAGGGTGCCAGAGCTAATAAAGCGCTGATCAAATAGGTTTAAAGGTATTTGAATAAGGTCAATATCGAATTTATCAATAATATTTTTAGTTTGGATAGGGTTATAGACTGAAACACCAATTTTTTTTATTTTCCCCTGTTGTTTTTTTGATTGAAGCCAGTCGTATAAAAAGGGTAACCTGACTATATCATCAGCAGAATGAAGTAAATAGCCATAGATTTGTTCTAATTTTAAATGCTCGAGGCTGTGCTTGAGAGAGTATTCAGCTAACTCTTTTACTTCTAACGAAGTGGTAGAAGTTGGAAATGGTGGGAGTTTAGATACTATTTCAAAATTATTAATACCGCACTTTCCTAATACACGTTCAGAATCTCCATATGCAGCTGCAGTATCAAGTAACTCTAAATTGTGATTTCGAGCATATTTAAGAATTCGTTTTACTTCATCTAAACTTGTTTTCCCTTGGTGGTTGCTTATACCGTAATCAACGCCAAATTGCACCGTGCCTAGTGCCAATTTCATAGTAATGCTCTAAGTGTGGTCGTTATATAATTTATATCCTTCTCAGTTAAATTTGGGTGAAGAGGCAAGGTAACTGCTTTTGTATAATACTCTTCTGCATTAGGGTAATCGCCTTTATTGAATCCCAAATTTTTATAAAATGGCTGTAAGTGAATCGGGATGTAATGAACATGAGCAAAGATGTCTTTTTTTCGAAGGCTTTCAACTATAGCTTTCCTTTTTTTTGCATCGTCTAATTGCACTACATATAGATGATAAGACGAATAGCACTCTGGTTTTAACGTTAAATGTGTAACACCATCGGGTAAATATTCACCGTAGAGAGAAACTAGTTTGTTACGCGCCTCGACAAATTGGTCTAGGCGTGACACTTGGCTAAGCCCAAGAGCAGCTTGTATATCAGTAATGCGGTAGTTGAATCCCAGTGATTGCTGTTCGTAATACCATGGTCCTTGATCAATATCATGGAGTTCATTTTTAACGTTAGTGATGCCATGGCTTCGCAGCTTTTTTAAGATCTCAGCCAGTTTTTTATTTTGAGTAGTGAGCATACCACCTTCGGCACTTGTAATAATTTTGACCGGATGAAAACTGAAAACACAAATATCACTGTAAAGGCAGTTGCCAACAGGTGAGTTTTGATATTTTGCACCAATAGCGTGGGACGCATCTTCGATGATTTTAAACTGGTATTTTTTTGCTAATTTTGCAATTTCAGCCATTTCACATGACTGACCAGCAAAATGCACGGGTATGACGACTTTGGGAAGAGCATTATTTTTTTGGGCTTCTTCTAATTTCATCCTAAGTAACGCAACTGACATATTGCCAGTTTCAACATCAATATCAACGAAATCAACTTTTGCACCACAATAAAGAGCACAATTACTGCTAGCGACAAACGAGTTAGGCGATGTCCAAACACTATCATTTTTACCAACACCAAGTGCTAAACAGGCAATGTGAAGGGCTGATGTGGCACTATTTACGGCAACAGCAAATTTAGCTTGGCAATATTTTGCAATAGCGTTTTCAAAAGCAGGGATTGCGGGGCCTTGAGTAAGAAAATCAGATTTTAGGACTTCAATAACGGCATTGATATCATCCTGATTGATATCTTGTTTACCATATGGAATCACTTAAGCGCCTCAATATTGAAGTTGGCAATTTGCTCAATAGACATGTAGTCGGCATTATCAAGTGAGTTGTATTCGAAACCAGGTTCTACTGCTTTGCCTTTTTCTCCAATCGCATTTATCGTAAAGTCATTACTTCTACTACTGAATTTTATACCTGGGGCAATTACAAAATGGTCATCATATTCAAATGTGTCATAGCATAAGTCAGCTGGGCACATTACCTCGTGCAGTTTTTCACCTGGGCGAATACCGATTATTTTGAGCGGTAAATTGGGCGCCATCGCTTTTGCTAAATCAGTAATTTTGATTGATGGTATTTTAGGTACAAAAATTTCACCACCTAACATTCTTTCAAAATTCTTTAAAACAAAATCAACGCCCTGTTGTAGGCTAATCCAAAAGCGAGTCATATTTTCATGGGTAATTGGAATATGATCTTTACCTTCGTCTATAAACTTTTGGAAAACAGGCACAACTGAGCCTCGTGAACAAACAACATTGCCATAGCGCACAACTGAGAATGTTGTTTTATGGCCACCTGCAATATTATTGGCTGCGACAAATAGTTTATCGGATGCGAGCTTGGTAGCTCCGTATAGATTTATTGGGTTAGCAGCTTTATCTGTTGAGAGAGCAATCACTTTTTCAACATCATTGTTAAGTGCTGCATCTATCACATTTTCTGCGCCATTAATATTTGTTTTTATACACTCCATCGGATTGTATTCAGCTGCAGGAACTTGCTTTAAAGCTGCTGCATGAATAACAAAATCGACGCCTCGCATTGCTCGGTTTAAGCGCTCTTTGTCTCGCACATCGCCGATAAAATAGCGCATACAGTCTTGATTAAACTCTTGTTGCATTTCGAATTGTTTTAATTCGTCGCGAGAAAACACAATAATTTTTTTAGGGTTATAACGTGATAACAATGTTTTGACATATTTTTTGCCAAAAGATCCTGTCCCACCTGTTATTAAAATAGTTTTATTGTCGAACATAGTGTTTCCCATTGAATTTGCAAAACTACACAAAGATTAATAGTTCTTTCATTACTTTAGCTTAATAAGCACTAAATATGCCAATAGTTTGTCAATAAACACTTTAGATGCGCATAAAAAAGCAGCTTTTTGTACTATAATCAATCAAGCAAAAACTTGATTAGATCATTATGTAATACAGGTAGGAGGCAACCTAGTATGAAGATCCAAAATCAAAACTTCGCGTTTTTCAATAAAACGGAAGAAAAGAGTAAAACCTTGCTTGAGCAATTAGCAAGCGGAAAGCGTGTTAACTCTGCGTCGGATGATGCAGCAGCACTGCAAATTATTGACAGGTTACAAGCACAGCAAAACGGTCAAAATCAGGCTATCCGAAATGCTTATGATGGTATTTCATATGCTCAAGTCGCAGAAGGGGCGCTTGCTGGCGTAAATGAATCTGTATCTCGTATTGAGCAACTTTCATTGCAAGCTGCTAATGGTTCATTAACAGACGCCGATAGAAGTGCAATTCAAGAAGAAATATCGCAACTACAAACAGGTATTACTGAAACCTATGAAAACACTACATTTGGTGGAGCAAAACTGTTTGATGGTAATGATGTCACCTTTCAAGTGGGGGCAGATGCAAATCAAACCCAAAGCATAAATCCAGGCGATAATAGTGTTGTTGCCAATGTGCTTACTATTGATGTTTCGACACAAGCAGGTGCTCAAGCAGCAATAACTGTAACTCAACAGGCACGAGATGATATTAATTCTAATCGTGCAAGTTTAGGTGCAAGCCAAAATGCGTTTGAACAGAATATTCGTGGTTTAACTAATAATGCTGTTAATATTGCGGCGTCTCAAAGCCGAATTCAAGATACTGATTACGCGAATATTATTTCACAAAAAACAGCAAATGATATTTTATCACAGGCATCGATAGCACTTAGAGGTCAAGCCAATCAATCGGCAAGCCAAGTACTTGGCTTGCTTTAATTTGCTTGTGATAAATCAATTTTTGGTGTCAATTTTTTGAATTGACGCCAAAATCCCGCCGCTTGTCCCTTGCAACCTCAACTTAAGCCGTTACAATAAAACAATAATTAGAATAAATAATATTGTAGTGCGTTTATTATGAAGCTTAGCAATGCCATATGGGTAATTGACGAAAACGACAACCGTGCGAATAAACTTGTATCTTCACTGTGCTTTATTGGTGAAAATGCAAAAGTTGCAGCGGTTTCAGAAATCCAAGATTCAGCATTACACCATGTGGAAGCGGTTTTTCTAGGCGCGATTTTAGGTCACGATCACGAAGCACTAATCAAAAGCCAACCTGAAACCCCATTTATTCTCATCGGTGAAACTCTAAGACCTTTATTAGCATTAGCAAATGTAATTGGGATTTTAGCTGAACCATTTGCCTACGCACCTACCACTGAATTACTGCGCGATTGTCAAGAATATAAAAGGCATTTACCAAGCTTAGCTAATAATACTCAAGAAAAACGTTTTGACGGCTTAATTGGTGCCACATCTGAAATAGAACATATTCGCTTTTTGATTCAGCAAGTTGCTAAAACGAATGCCAATGTACTTATTTTGGGTGAATCGGGTACAGGTAAAGAGGTTGTCGCACGCAATATTCATTTACTATCAAACCGCAACTCAGGGCCATTTATTCCAGTTAATTGCGGTGCAATTCCTGGCGATTTACTCGAAAGTGAACTGTTTGGTCACGAAAAAGGGGCGTTTACAGGGGCTATTTCAACACGAAAAGGGCGTTTTGAAATGGCTCAAGGCGGAACGCTTTTCTTAGATGAAATTGGTGATATGCCAAGCCAAATGCAAGTTAAGTTATTGCGTGTGCTTCAAGAGCGAGTATATGAACGTGTTGGTGGTGGCAAGCCAATAAAAGCGGATGTACGCATAATTGCAGCAACACACCGTAATTTAGAAACCATGATTGAAGAGGATTCATTTCGCGAGGATTTATACTATCGCTTAAATGTGTTTCCTATTGAAAATCCGTCTTTGCGCGAGCGTAAAGACGATGTGCCATTACTATTGCAAGAATTAATTAAACGTAATCTTGCTGTTGGTGGTGCAAATGTAAAGTTCACTGAGCGAGCGCTTGAAAGTCTTAAAGAGCATAACTGGCCCGGTAATGTGAGGGAGTTGTCGAACTTAGTTGAGCGTATGCAGATTATGTTCCCTGAAAAGGTTGTTGATGTATCTGATTTACCAAAAAAATATCAGCATATTGATGTAGAAGAATATATTCCAGAATATCCAGAAGAAATTCTAGAGCGTCAGGCATTAAACGACATTTTCAGCGAAGGTTTTGCAGAGTTTGAAGATGATGACGAAGAAGTAACCGAACAAGTATTTGATTCAAGTAAACCTGCGGTTTTACCAGTTGAAGGCATTGAACTTAAAAGTTACTTAGCTGAGCTTGAGATATGCTTGATTGAACAAGCGCTTGAACGAAATGATAACGTGGTTGCTCGGGCTGCTGAAGTATTAGGTGTAAGACGCACTACACTTGTTGAAAAAATGAAAAAATATAATTTGAATAGCTAACTCTTTATCCCTTCTATAATTCCGACTGACTTAGCTTGACGTTAAGTCAGTCAAATACCCCTATTTGTTTCACACTCCAAAGACCCTAATTACACTCATTTTCGTAGAAAACATAAATTTTATTGAATTAAACTGTAATAATTGTTAATTTTTTGTATCGTAGTCGAGAAAATAATAATTATAAGGTTGGTGGTATGAAACAATACGCGATGGCAGCTTTGCTTGGGCTGTCTTTAGCTGGCTGTGGTGACCCAGACAGTTTAGATAATATTGAGTTTGTTAAACGCAATCTTGAAAACAAAAATTTGCATGAAAAACTGCTTACTATAGAGCTTACCAAAGAGCGTTCTGAAAAGCATAAAGCGCTTTATCAACAAATTAGTACAAGCTACAACTTACTTGAACAAAGTAAGAAAGAGAAAGATCGTTTTTCTTCATACCATCACGGTTTTTTGGCGCGAAACGCGTATTATACCGATGAAGCCGACTACCAAGCTGTTGTAAGTGCAAAAAAATTAGAAGACGTAACAGGGTTATACCGCCGTATTGAGCCTTATTTTAAAACTGAACAAGCGGCTGACTTTATTTATAATACTTCTGCTGACTCATGGGATATTTATTCGGTGATTCAACAGGTTAAATATAACGCGCAAGTGTTACATGCTGTTGATGAAGGCAAAAATGTTAAAAATAAAAATCAACAACCCCGAATTAAGAAAGTGGCTAGATAAAGCAATCGCACGTCAATATCAAGAATTACAAGAGATTGTATATATCTTGGTGCAAGCGAGTGAAACAGATAAAGAAGTCTTTTACGCCGATAAAAAACAAATTGAACAGGATGCAGATCGTATTTTGGCTGGTGTACGCGCAGAAAAAGCGAGGCAAATGTTAAAGCCAGATATGTATGCATGGCAGCAAAAAAACCTGTGGCGATATGAGTTGGTGAATAACACTTGTATGGTACTTGATGAAAAAATTCGTGAGTATGAAATTGCCAAAGATTGTCATCGTTTATTAAAAGCGTATGAAGGTTACACCATAGAACCTGATGAGTTTTCTAACTTTGCTGCAAAATCGCGCGCCGCACGCAATAAACTGGCAGCAGTTACTCAAGAGTTAAAAGAACGCTATAACTATGCAAAAAATGTCAAAAAAGTTGACTTGAAGCCAAATGAGCAACTAAATGCGCTCATGATGTCTTTGAAAAAAGATATGTACCGCGCAACCCCTAATATTGGGTTACTTTAAAAAGAGGCGGCGATAGCCGCTTTTTTTTATGTCATTTATTCAATCAGTTGTTATGATACGCCCTCTGTACTTTTTTAGAGTAGGTGTAGTTTGAGTTCACATTATCCAATCGGCATTCCGGGTCAAAAGTGGAATGAAACCGAAAAATCACAGTGGTTAAATCTTCAAAACAAAAAACGTGACTATCATCAATTAGTTGTTTCTCAGATTAATGCGTTAGAAGCTGATTTTCAGATAGAGCAATATGGTGAGCTACCTTATGGCGAAGACCTTGTGCTTTTTGCATTGCGCTCAAAGTCTTGGCAGCACGATAAACCAGCTATTTTAATTACTGGTGGCGTTCACGGTTATGAAACAAGCGGTGTAATGGGAGCTCTAGCGTTTGCACAAGGTAAAGTGAAAGAGTACCAAGGCGCATTTAATTTCGTTATTTTACCTTGTATTAGCCCTTGGGGTTTTGAAACGATTAATCGTTGGAATTCCTATGCGGTTGATCCAAATCGTTCATTTTATATGGATTCTCCAGCACCAGAATCACAAGCGGTATTAGATTATCTCGCTAAATTGAATTGTGATTTCTTAATGCATATTGATTTACATGAAACAACTGATACCGATAATACGGAATTTCGCCCAGCACTTGCTGCACGCGATGCTGTAGAACATACTAACTGGAATATTCCGGATGGTTTTTACCTTGTTGGTGATTCAAAACGACCTGAAGCGGCTTTTCAAAAAGCGATTATTGAATCAGTTGAACAAGTAACGCATATTGCACCAGAAGACGAAAATGGTGAGCTTATTGGGGTTGCTATCGAACAGTTTGGTGTTTGCAATTATGACTGCAAAGGATTATCGCTGTGTGCTGGTATTACAGATGCGAAATTTGTAACAACCACAGAAGTATATCCTGATAGCCCAAAATCTAATGAGCAAAATTGTATTGATGCGCAAGTTGCCGCAATTTGTGGCGGTTTGAATTACCTTCAATCTTTATAGCGGAGAATTTAGGTGGCACTCATTACCCAAATTCCACTGATAAAGAAAATGGAATTAGTTAACCGATTATCTTTTTTTAAAACGCTTACATTAGCGGAAAGGCAAATGGTTGTAGAGTCGTTTTCAGAGTTGCATTTATTTAAAAAAGGTAAAATGGTTTTTCGCCAAAATGAGCATGATAACCATCTTTATATTGTGCTTTCAGGCGAGCTTGTGCTGTTTAAACAGCAGCACAAACCATCATTAGTGCATATCGAGCCTGGCGACTTTGTTGGGGAGGGATCATTTGTTGAAACCCATACTCGCAATATCAATGCAAAAGCAAATGATGAAACTATTTTGTTGGCAATTTCCCATACAGCAATGCAAAAACTGCCTTATGCGATTCGCGATAAAATAAAAGACCGCATTATTCTGGGTATGAGTGAGCGTATCGAAAAGCTCGGTGCGGTAATTGATAAGCTGCAAGGATTATAGAATGAAGTTGATAAAAAAAGCATGTTTGCTAAGTGTTGTTTTAGTAATCAGTGCCTGTAGCACAGCGCCACGTAGCAGCAACCAAATTGAATGTAATGGCGAGCGTTATCCAGTAACTTATATGAGCGAAATGCAACAATATGAAGTAGAGCGCTTTGCGATGCGTCATGAGTTTCGCCCAGGGTGCGTCTCTGGCAAGTTAAAAGAGATTAAAGCTAAAACCTGTCAAACAGCATCGTCGCTTAGCTATGAGCAATGGATGAGTTTATATAACGGCTGCGTGGTTAATACGCCTTAGAGCTCTTAAAAACCTGCTTTAATTTACTTTTAACAGAGCGCCAATGTGTCATCGGGATACTTGGTGCTTTTTGTAATAGATAATTGAAGTCGATGTCGGAAAATTGGATTTTACCGTCATGTGCCAATAGTAAAGAGTTTGGTTTTAATGTTTTTAACATTAACAGCGAATTAAGATATCGTTTTGGGTAAAAAACAGGAAAAGGTGGGATTAACTTCCCTTTAACTTTAACCATTAAATCAGCCACATAAAGCATATTGCTTGGTAGGTGATGCAAGCAAATATCTCTGTCAGTATGGCCTGGGCTATGATGTACTTGCCACTCATCAAAATTTGGCACGCTCACACCATCAGGCAAATAAATATCGGCCTTAAGCTTACGTGGGTACCACATAAAGGCTTGTTTTTTACCTTTACGACTGGCTACCCAACGCGCTAACAGAATATCGGTAATATGCATCATAATGCCATCAAACCCCTGATACCAGTGGCCGGGTGCGTTTGATGTTGCTATTTTTGCGCCTGTCATAGCACGCAGTTTATGTGCGCCACCGGCATGATCAGGATGCATATGCGTAACCATAATCAATTTTAAATCAGAAAGTGGGCGATTTAATTTGGTTGTAATAAAATGCGCAACTAAATCGCAATCGGCACGGCAGCAACCATCCAGTAACATTAATTTATCTGAATATTCTACTAAATAGATAGACTGTATATGTCCATTTAAGGTATGTAGTTGCATAATAAGTTGCTTAAGAACATGCGATAATATTCAGCTTATCGCAACTCATCAGACCACTCAAGGGGTGTGTTATTAGTAGTCAAAAAATCTTTGTGCTTGGTTTACCGCGCACAGGCACAACAAGTGTGTGTGCAGCCGCATTAGCATTAGGCTTTAGAACGGCGCATACAGTGTATATTCAATCAACGTTAGATAGTGCCGAGTTTGTCGCGGACACACCGGTTTTTAACGATTATGAGGCGCTACTACAGCAATATCCTACGGCAAAGTTTATTTATCTTGAGCGAGATTTAGCAAGCTGGTTGCCATCAATCAAAGTATTGTTAACGCGTATGGCAGATAGGCTGCTAACTGAACACGGTGGTTTTTTCCCAAGCTTAAAACGCTGTTATGGCGAGGTTTTTAATCCGCTAAATAAGCAAACCATGTTAGATGATGCGCATTTAAAACAGTGTTATTTATCGCATAAAGCCAAGGTAATGGACTTTTTGCAGCGCATCGATAATCAGCACTTAGTGGTTAACTTGACTGATGAAAACAGTTATCAGCAATTTTGTTTGTTTCTGGGAAAGCAAGAGAAAGGCGGTTTTGAACAGCTCAACGTAAACGGCAAAGTTACGGCGTGGAAACAAATCAAAAACCCACTCAAACTCGACTCAACACGCAATGGTAAAGCGGATTTAAAATAGACATCTTTGAAGCTGACCATTAAACTGCGGCTAATTTGAATTGATGACAATTAGCCAAGTATGTTTGAACTTAAATACAAAACGCCATTCTCATGGACTGAAGCAGTAATGGCCGATTTTGATACCTTTTTACAAGACCACGCTGCCGCTGAAAAAAAAGCGTCTGGCATGGCGCTTTCAATGCTGTCGCATTATCCAGACCGTCGTAAACTAGTGCGTGCAATGACTGATTTAGCACTCGAAGAAATGATCCACTTTAAGCAAGTAGTGAAAATTCTGTTAGAGCGCGATATCACTCTAGGAAAAGACACCAAAGATTCGTATGTAAAAGATTTACGTGCGCTATTTCGCCAAGGTAAAGATGTATTTTTACTAGACCGTCTAATTGTCGCAGCGGTAATTGAAGCCCGTGGTTATGAGCGCTTTTCATTGGTTGCTGAAGCGCTTGAAGAAGGCAAAGAAAAAGACTTTTACGTTACCATAGCTAAATCAGAAGAAAAGCACGCATTTTTATTTGTTGAACTGGCGTATGAATATTTTGATAAAGTCGTGGTGGATGCGCGTTTAGAGGAAATTTTAGAAGCAGAAGCCGAAATCTGTGCCAAGCTGCCGCATACAGCGGCACTTCACTAATACGTCCTGCTTATCCGCACGAAGGCTTAAGTAAGTTTTCTGCAATATGCTCAAGTAAAAAGGTTTCGCGCACAATGCTGATGCCTTTTTTATCTGACTTAGCCATTGTTTGCTTGTTGTAAGCAATGGCTTTATCTATATCGAACCAATGAACCGTCATGCCATTGGCAATCTCATAATCTTCTAAATTTTGCTGATCTAATTCATCATCAATTTCGCAGGTAAAGCAATAAGATAGCATTTCAATAATTTGGCCATCTTGTTTGTAGTTGGGACGAAACTCACGGATTAAGCCATAGGGTGTAATTTTATCAATCGCACGTGCCCCAGTTTCTTCGGTTAACTCTCTAATTAACGCTTGTTGCAAGCTTTCACCATGATCAACACCGCCGCCAGGTAGGGAGTAATCACGATAACGTTCGGTATGAAGCAGTAAAATATCGCGCCCTTGGGTGACGATAGCACGTGTAGCGGGGCGCAAAATATGTTGATGACTGTTAAGAGCGAGCTCATCAACAAAATGGAACTCTTTAATTACCTGCATAAAACAAACCGATTAGTAAAAGGACGCGAATAGTAGCACTGCACATATATAAATTAAATGCAAAATAAACGACGCGTTAAAACAAATTAAGTTTCCTTTATCGCCACATCGTTTATGATAAATTAGCAAGAATAATAACTATTAGGGAAATACCATGTCATCGAGTAACACTGATGCACAGACACAAAAAGTAAAACCCATAGATAAATTTCTTAATGGTATTGAGTATGTAGGAAATAAATTGCCAGATCCGGCAATGATATTTTTGTTCTCAATGCTATTGATTTGGGTGCTTTCAGCAATTTTTTCAAATTATACGTTTTCAGCAATCGACCCTCGCACAGGCGAGGCAATTGTTGTAAATAACTTACTTACTGGCGATAGCCTTGCAGCCTTTTTGGCGAATATGGTTAAAACATTCACCGGCTTTGCACCACTTGGTGTTGTGCTAGTTGCAATGCTAGGTGTTGGGGTCGCGGAGCATTCTGGCTACATTAATACTGGCCTAAAACTAATGTTAAAACGCACACCAAAGGCGCTATTAACACCTTGTGTAATTTTAATTGCGATAGTTAGCCACACCGCAACAGATGCAGGCTATGTATTAGTAATTCCATTAGCGGGCGTTATATTTTATGCCATGGGGCGTCACCCATTAGTTGGTATTGCCGCAGCATTTGCCGGTGTAAGTGGTGGTTTTAGTGCCAACTTTATTCCATCTGGTATTGACCCGTTACTGCAAAGTTTCACTCAAAGTGCAGCGCAAATTATTGACCCTACTATTGAAGTTAATCCACTCAATAACTGGTATTTCACTTCGGCATCGAGTTTATTTATCGTGCTTCTGGGCTGGTATATTACCGATAAAATTATCGAGCCGCGCCTAAACAAGGTTGAGCTTGATGGTAACACTGATGACTTACCAAGCTTTGATCAAATTAATGACACCGAGCGTAAAGGCTTTTATATTGCCTCAGCTGTCATGATTGCTGGTCTTGCACTCCTTGCCTATGCTGCGTGGGGCGAAAGTTCACCACTTCGCAGTAAAGAGGGTTCGCTTACTGATTTTAAAGCGCCGCTAATGCAATCTATCGTGCCGATTATTTTCTTGGTTTTCTGGATCCCAGGGGCGGTTTACGGTTTTGTGGTGGGCACCTTTAAATCAAGTAAAGACATGATAGATGCAATGACCAAAGCAATGCATGGCATGGCGTATTATGTGGTTATGGCGTTTTTCTGTGCACTGTTTATTGCTGCGTTTTCACAGTCGAACTTGGGTGCATTATTAGCGATTGAAGGCGCTGAAGTACTAAAAGCAATGCAGCTACCAAGTGCGGTTACTGTGGTGGGCATTATTTTCTTAACAGGTTTTGTAAACTTGTTTGTTGGTTCAAGTAGTGCAAAATGGGCGCTGCTAGGGCCTATATTTGTACCTATGTTAATGCAGTTAGGTATTTCGCCAGATTTAACACAAGCAGCTTACCGTATTGGTGATTCCAGCTCGAATATTATCACGCCGTTAATGCCTTATTTCCCGCTAGTGGTGGTGTACTGTCAAAAGTATGTTAAGAATACTGGTATTGGTACATTAATCGCGTTAATGATCCCATATTCAATAGCCTTTATGATTGGCTGGACCTTGTTCTTACTTGCTTACTGGGGCCTAGGTTTACAATTAGGTTTACAAGCAAGTTATACCTATGGGTGATAGCGGTTCATGTAAATAGCTAATCATTCTAGTGGGCTATACGTTTTTGCTAACTGCGTTGGCATAACGTTTAGCTTGCAGCTCAAATAAAAACAGCAGATTAATACCTGCTGTTTTTTTGTTTAAGTTACATTCTATTTTTATTAAATGCGCCATTGCAGTGAATTTTGCAATTTGTCATTGTACGGTGAGAGTGCTTGGCCTTTTTCACCGAGTAAAATGAGGTTTGCTTTATGACCTTGGTAAGTCGCACCATCAAATGCCTCATCCGAAAAATAAGACTCAGTTCGATACTGATTTTTACTTGGTACAATAAACAGTGTCATCGGGCCTTGCTCTGTTTGAAACACTAAGTGCAGGCTCTTTTGCCCTTTGAAATCACAAAAGGTTAGGTAGCTTACTTGGTTTGGTAATTCGCTAAAATTACCGCCAAAACTTGCTAGCTTGGCGTTTACTTCTTGCAAACTAAAGTTGTGATTTACATTAGTAAGCGAACTCGGCTCATGGTAAACATGAGCAAGTGCATGCTGCTCTAAGTTGAGCGGTGCACCCATATTCAAATAAGTGAACGACACGCCAAATAAAAACGCCACAGATGCTGCTAATGCTAAATGAATGCGTGTTTTTTTACGCTGAGTTTGAAATGCATGCAATGACTGATTTAACACTAAACGCTCTGCTAAGTTTTCAGGCACAGGGATATTTAGCGCATGCTCAATATCATTGTCGAGTGATTTTAGCTCTTTACTAAATGCGTGTGCATCTGGGTCTGATTCGAGCGCATTAAGCACGTCTTTGTCGCTGGTATTAGGATCAGCATATAAACGACGTCGTAATTCTAATTCATCCATTGTTGATCCCCCTTTGTAAACTTGGTTGTAAATTGTCTTTCAATTGGTTGCGAGCACGGAAAAGTCGAGTCATTACCGTATTTTTGTTAAGTGATAAAATGGATGCGATTTCATCACCACTAAACCCCATTACTACTTGCAGAAGTAGAGGCTCACGATACTCTTCATCTAACTGCATAATGCGTTTTTGTAGCTGTGAACGCTCAGCGTTTTGTTCCATATCGAGGGTTTGTGTATCGCATAGCGTATCTTGCTCAACATCGCTGTAATCAAATTGTTTACGCTCAAAACGGCGCGCATTCTCACGACGCAAAATCGTAATTAACCATGCTTTAGCTGCTTGCTGGTCGAGAAGTGAATCAAGTGAGCGCCAAGCCCTTAAAAAAGTTTCTTGCACAAGGTATTCGGCCACTGTCGGGTCACCTGCTAACCAATATGCGAAGCGGTATAGCTCTTTGTGATACACATTCACTAACGCTTCATATCGTTTTTGTTTATCTGCCATGTCAATTAAGACCTGACGTTGTTGTTTTTTCTTTCCGAACATTGAAACTATTTTAGTAGAGCTGGGTTAACTCATTCTCACTTTTAGGTTTTTTATTTAAATTATTTAACTGCTGATAGATAAATTTAAGATCAACAGTGTGATTCTTACCGGCATAGAGATTTGCTTGTAAGTGATTAATAGCTTCTGCAAATTGCGGATTATTTATGACGTTATTAAGTTTAGTTAAATCAGCGCTGCCTGTATGGAACTTACACATTTTCACCAGTTGATGATAGAACGCTCGCTGATTATTTTCTTTAACTGCGGTTTGTAATGCTGGCAGTGGATTTGCACTTGGTACGTACTCTTTATCAGTCTTTGCTAAAGTAGTTACTGGCTTGCGCTTAAACCACATAATTAGCAGTGTAATTAGCCAAAGTGCGTAACCCAGAATCACTAACGGCCAGTAATAAATTGGCGTTTCAACGCGTGTGGTAATGGAGTCTTCTTTAATATCACTTGTTGGTGCGTTACTAACTTGTGGTGCTGTGATTGTTGGCTGTACAAAGTTTGGATCGCCGACGACGGTTAATTCCCTTGTTGGTAATGTTGCGTACTCAATTCGATTAGTGATTACATTAAACCAAGGCACACGTACTTCAGGTAACGTGTGAGTGCCAGGCGTTTGTGGCATAAGTGCAAATGACTCTACTTTTTGTGAAATCACTTTGCCATTTCTTACAAGGTTATTAGTTTCAGCTTGGTCTGAATAACTGCGTACACCATTAATGCTTGGTAAATTGATTTCTGGTAGTTGCTCTTTGGTGATGCCGAGCGCAGTCATGGTTATGGTGCGGGTTATTGGTTCGCCAATTTGATAGCTTTGTTTTTCAGGTTGCCACTCTTCATTTAATGTGACTAATTCACTCGGTAGCCAGTTGCCGGAAATATTTTCTGGAATAGGTTTAATAGTCAGCTGAACATCTCTGCCAATAGCACTTGCCGCTCGGGTACGGTAATTATCACGAATACGGCCTTTAAAATAAGGCGATTTGATAGTGTATTTTCCGCTTTTTTGCGGCTGAATAAGGTAGTTTCGTTCAATGATTAAATAGCGAATGCCATCAATAATTTCATAACTTTCTTTTTGTTTTCCTAGTTGAGAAACATTAGCATTCTCTAATTCAGGTGAACCGAGTTGGCCTTCGGTTAAATCATTGGCTAAAAACAGTTTTACCGTGTAAACACCTGCTTGTTGCACATACAATTCGCTGTTTTCCATACTGGTTTCAATATACACATCCTTACTTTGTGTATCAGCATTGGAAGCGGCAACCACTTTCACAGTAATTGGGCTTGATTGCATATTCGCAACAGCAAAACTCGGTATTGTGTAATCACCTGGATTACGCGCCATTAGTTCAACCTGCCACTGCGTTGTATGGTTTACTTGGCCATTAATAATACTGGTGTTACTTCGTACAGACGTGGGGCCAACCACAAAGTCTTTAAGTAGCGCTGAGGTATCGGGCTGTTCACCTTTGACATTTTGGTCTGCGCGAATGGTTAAATTAAAAAATTCACCTGCGAGCACAGGGTTTCGATCAACACTGGCGCTCAGTGCTGCAACAGCTTGCAATGGCAGTAAAACGAGGCAAATTAATACAACTATGCGACTTACCATGACTTCTCAACTCCTTGTTGCTGGATGCGCTGACGATATCTTTTTTGACTTTCTAATTTCATTTTATTGCGTAACAAGATGGCCGGATCATCCGGTACCTTTCTTAGTAGTTGGTTAATGATTTGTACTTGTTCTTTTTCTTCAGGGGTTAATTCAGGTGCTTGATTTACCTGTTGCTCTGAGATAGGTTGCTGTGGCGCTTGCTGTTGTTCATCACCTGACTGTTCTTGCGGCTCTGCTTGGGTCTCGGGCGCTTGCTTTGGTTCATCGCTTTTAACTTCTTCTGAGTCCGCTTTCATTTCTGGTTGATTGTTGTTTTGCTGTTCAGAGTTGCTGCCATTTTTACTCTCTTCGCTGTTTTTATCTTGTTGGCCTTGTTGCTGCGATTGATTTTGTTCTTGTTGGTTTTGCTGCTGCGATTGTTCACCCGATTGCTCGCCTTGCTGCTGGTTTTGATCGCTTTGCTGCTGCTCATCGCTCTTTTGTTGATCATCACCATTTTGCTGTTGTTGATTTTGTTGCTGTTGCTTTAAATCTTCCAACAACGCTTTATTTTCTTCTGCTTCTTTAAACTTAGGCTGTTTTTCAAGGGCTTTTTTGTAAGCCTCTATTGCTTCATCAAAACGATTAAGTTTAGCAAGGGCGTTTCCTTGGTTATAAAGGCCCTGTGCGCTGTTATCTTGCTTGAACTTAGTCAGCGCATTTTCAAAATCACCTTGTTGATATAGAGCTGAGCCTGAAAGACTGGCGGTCGTTGATTTTGTTGCCGCTTCGTAATTTTGTTGTTGATAAGCCTGATGCGCTTTTTGCTCGTCATTTAGTAGCCAAGTGGGCAGTGAAAATGCGTAACTTAATTCAGGTTTAAACAGCACGAAACAGCATAAACCCAGTAAAAATTTAGGCTGCTGCTTTAACATCATAAAGGCCAGTGGAATTAATAAAAATACTAAATAAATACCGCCATCAATCGGCTGTTCACTAGTTTGCTCCCGTTTAATAACATCATCTGTATTAGTAGATGATGGTTTAAAGAGGGCTAAATCAGCATCGCTCACTTGATAATAATTAAATTTACCATCGCTATTTGCGGCCAGTTGCTGCAATAAGCTGAAATTGGCTTTTGGAATAACAATTTGGCCATGGTTATCTTTTAAAAAGCCTTCGTCAGGTAATTGGATCGGTGCACCATGTTCGGTGGCTACAGTATAAATATTAAGTTTAATGTTATGTTGCTTAACGAGCTTTTCGATATCGCGGCTTTCATCAAAATCATCAATACCATCGGTAATCCAATAGATTTCCCCGTTGCTTACATTGGCTTGCGTGAGTAAATCAACCGCCAGAGTGATACCTGCAAAGGCATTACTGCCGGGAACTGGCATAATTTCAGGGCTTAGGCTCGGGATTAAGTTAGCCAGTGTTTGATGGTCTGAGGTTAAAGGTGAAATTGTGTAGGCATCATTACTATAAGCAACTAAGGCTAAATCGCTTTCTTTTAAAATGTCAGTCAGTGTAAGTGCTTTAAAGCGCGCTTGTGTTAAACGATTTGGTTTAATGTCTTGGCTGTACATTGAGCGCGACATGTCCATTACAATAACGCGTGCATGTTTACTTTTATAAACGGGCAGGGGTTGTGATTGCCAACTTGGGCCAGCAAGAGCGCATACACTTACTATTAAAAATAAACTGAGCCACACAGCATTGGTTTTAGTTTGTTTGCTCTCACCATCAAGTAAAAACTGGGCAAGATGAGGTGCAATGGGACTACTGGCAATATGTTTACGTTTTTTTAGTAATTGCAAAACGATAACTAAAACAACAAAGGGCATTAAATAAAATGCTTCAGGGCGAATAAATTCAAGTGTCATGCGCCTCTCCTTGATAGTAGCGTTTTAAAACTATTCACTAAGGTTTGTAAGAACAATAGCAACAGCGCGATAAATAACGGTATATAGAATAATGCAGTTTGCGGGCGAACGGTTTCGCTGTTGTCGCTAATTGGCTCAAGCTGGTCGAGCATCTGGTAAATACGTTGCAAACTTGCTACGTCCGTTGCACGAAAGTACTGCCCACCGGTTTCGCGAGCTATTTCGGTTAATAAGCTTTCATCAAGCGCGCTGCCACGCTGCATCTGAAAGCCAAAAAAGTTTGACTGACTATCCGCACCCACACCGACAGTGTACACTTTTATGCCCGCATCTTTTGCAAGAATAAGTGCCTCATCGGGTGCCAGATTACCCGCAGTATTTTGCCCGTCAGTTAACAAGATAAGTATGCGATTACTATCATCTTTAAGGGCAAAGCGTTTAACTGCAAGGCCAAGTGCATCACCAATGGCAGTTGCTTGACCAACTAAACCTATTTGCGCTTCGTCCAGCATTTGGGCAACGGTAGTTAAATCGCGGGTTAGTGGGGTTTGTAAAAATGCGGTATCGGCAAATAGAATTAAACCTAATCTGTCGCCTGTGCGCGCTGTAATAAACTCGTTAACCACCGCTTTTACAACAGATAATCTGTCAATATATTGCCCTTGATACTGCATATCTTGCTCACGCATCGAGGTGGATAAGTCAACGGCAAGCATAATTTCACGGCCTTCATTAGGCAGTTGAATGGGCTCACCATAGTACTTAGGATGAGCGAGGGCAACGCATAAACATAACCAAATTAGCCAAGGCCAAATTGAAAAACGTGTTGGCTGTTTAATATCGCCTGTTTGCACTATGGGATTATGGTAAAGGGCAGTCGTACGCACAGTGGCGACTTGCTGATGTTTTTGTAATTTGTGCAGTAAAAACGGCAAGGGCAATAATAAAAAAGCGAATGGCCAAGCAAACTCAAACATTTAACGCTCCTTTCACCTTAAATTGCTTTATTGCTTTGACTAGTTTCTGATGGAAATCATTAATTGGTTGGTTGCTCTCACTTTGGTATAAGCGTGATAGCTCTTCTGGTGTTAATTTTACTTTTGATGTTTTTAACACGATGCTTTGCCATTTTTCACCAAATTGATTTGCAGCCTCAATACCGTAATAGTGCTTTACAAGGCGC
>NZ_JAPEHW010000148.1 GCF_028875915.1 Pseudoalteromonas sp. G4 | reverse complement strand
TACGTAAAGCTAGTTATCACCAGCAACTGATGGTAATGATCTTAGTGATATGTTGTTTTACTATAGCAACCAGTTACGTGGTTTTTTCATTAGAAATTCTTGAAAATATCTCGCTAATTGAGTTTTTGGGTAGAAACTTGCTTATCGCGTTTATTATTGCTGTTCTTTATGCACAGTTTAGCATTATGCATGCAGAGCGCAGTTACTCAGAGCAAATTGCTACACAGGCACAGCTTAGCTCGTTACAAGCGCGTATTAGGCCGCATTTTTTATTTAATAGCTTAAATATGGCAGCTGAACTTGTTTATCATAATGCTGAAGATGCAGAGAAAACAATTTTAGCGCTAGCTGATTTATCGCGTGCAGCAATGCATTGTGATGAAGCTATTTCGTTAGAAAAAGAAATTTTACTCGCGCAGCAGTATATGCTGGTAGAATCATGGCGCTTCGGCGATAGATTAACCATTGACTGGCAATTGCCAGAGCAATTTCCTGAATTGAATGTACCAGCATTGACTATTCAGCCGCTATTGGAAAATGCGATTTGTCATGGTGTTGAACCAAATGAAGGTCGCTCTACTGTGTCAGTTCAGTTATTGGTCAGTAGCAGTTCCATTTCACTTATTGTTGATAACCCTTATTTGCAAGATGCATCAAAATCTCGTCCTTCAAACGGCATTGCAGTAGAGAACATTAAAGAGCGCCTACATATGTATTTTGGTCAGCGCGCTAAACTTACGCATTTTATTCAGGGCGAGCGCTTTCGAACTAAATTAGTGATCCCGAGATAGTTATGAATGTATTAATTGTTGATGATGAGCCTTTAGCAAGAGCTAGAATTTCTAGGCTATTGCAAAAACTGCGACCTGATTTTTCAATTTTACCCTTAGCCGGAAATTCAAACGAAGCACTCAATATATGCAGTGATGTTATGCCTGACTTAGCGCTGCTAGATATTGAAATGCCGGGTATGTCGGGAATAGAACTTGCCCAAAAATTAAAAGAGGTTGAGCCGCCTCCCGCAATCATCTTTATTACTGCTTATACAGATAAAGCATTGCCGGCATTTTCAGTCTTGCCACAGGGTTATTTAGTAAAACCGGTAGATGAAACATCGCTAGCTAAAGTTTTGTCAGGGTTGCAATTGACTCACCGAGCACAAACAGCGCTCAAACAACAAGAAGCATTAGAGTATCTAGAAAATGGTTTACACAAACAAATATTAATTGCCGATATCAGATTGATAAAATCAGAAGATAAATACCTTAGAGTGATTACACCCTCACGTAGCTTTTTAATTGAAGGCTCACTTAAAAAGCTATTGAACGACTACGCACTCTTTTTTGTTCGAGCCCATCGCAATACCATAGTAAACAGTAGCTACCTCTACGAGATTGGTCACGACACCAATAAACATTGGCTAAAGCTACTTGATTTAGATGACAAAATTGAAGTTAGCCGCCGAGAGTGGCCTAATTTAAAACAACTGCTTCAAAAATAAATACCGTTTATCGGAAATTCTTACCGTTAATAACTTGTAAATTGAGTTTCGTTTTTCGTTCAGCGACTATTAAGCTAGAAAATTTTCAGTTTAAAGGATGAATGAAAAATGCGAATACAGAATTCTCTTTTTTCCTCTTTTAAGAATAAACCTCAAAATAAAGGCTTCACACTCATTGAAGT
>NZ_JAPEHW010000147.1 GCF_028875915.1 Pseudoalteromonas sp. G4 | reverse complement strand
TCAGGGTTCAGGGTTCAGGGTTCAGGGTTCAGGGTTCAGGGTTCAGGGTTCAGGGTTCAGGGTTCAGGGTTCAGGGTTCAGGGTTCAGGGTTCAGGGTTCAGGGTTCAGGGTTCAGGGTTCAGGGTTCAGGGTTCAGCAAAAATTCTGAAACCTAAACTCTGAAATCTCAATTCTTTTTTAACCAACCGAACCAAGCAAGGTCAAAATTGCTATCGCAGCTAACATCAAAAGCATATTTCGTTTAACAAGGCGCACCATGCATTTCGCTTCAAAACTACAGCCAATAAACTCTTGTTCTACGCGCTCAGCGGCAAGTGCAATATCACCTATTACACGTCTATTGGGCACCGAAAAGTTAAATACGTATTTAAGGTAGGTGGATGTACCTTGTGAAAAGTTACCAATAATCAAGTAGCCAAAACTTACGATTCGGGCTGGCATCCAATCTAACCAGTAAAGTGTTTTATGCAGAATTTTTTTGTGAGCTTTAAAAGCGGAATCTGATTCATTTCGTGTTATGTCAGCAAAGCTTCGAATTAATGAATAAGCAAGTGCACCACACACACCGAATACCACAAACCAAAATATCACCGCGCCGTAATAACGGAAATTAATCCACGCAATTGTTTGCCCTAAAGTTTCACCGCCTTGTTGCTCAGTACGTTTTTGGCCTAATTGCATTGCATATAAGGTAGCTGCTTCTGTGTCTTGCCTTTGTAACGCATTTAAATAGCCTTTATATTTAGCACGTAAGTAAGCACATCCAAAGCACACTAAAAGCACAACCACATTAATTGCTAGTTCAAGAAGCACAAAATCAAATGTTTCGCTTACAGCAAAAAGTAATAAAACAGGCAGCAGCAACCAAACGAAAAAATCAGCTCGCCTTTTATAAATACCTTTAAATAAGCTATTCGATTCACTCACGCTAATGTAATGATTTATATAGGTGCTCAATTGCCATGCATCTTCTTTCGCAGCAAGTCGCTCTATAATAAGTGCCAAAATTATCGAAATTAAAATCATTATTTGCTCTACAAACTAATTGAAGCGCGAAAGCGCTGCCAGTCAAAATACGGGCCTGGGTCAGTTTTACGCCCTGGCGCAATATCACTATGACCAGTTATTTTATGCTCACTCAACGTAGGATAATGTTTTATAAGCGTTTTGACTAGTTGTTCTAAACTAGCATACTGCACATTTGTGAAAGGAACATGATCGCTACCTTCAAGCTCAATACCAATACTAAAATCATTACACCCTTGCCTGCCTTCATATTCCGACACACCGGCATGCCATGCGCGCTTATTAAACGGCACATATTGAATAATTTCACCATCACGACGAATCAAACAATGCGCTGATACTTCAAGGCCTTGAAGTTCTTTAAAGCTTGCATCAGCAGTACAGTCCAAGCAACCTAAGAATAGGTCTGTAATGTAAGGTAACCCGAATTGCCCAGCTGGTAAGGAAATATTGTGAAGAACAATTAAAGAAATATTTTGTTCATCAGGACGCTCATTAAAATGAGGGGAAGGCAAAAAGCAAATACCTTGCAATACGTGTTGTTCTATTTTCATGTTTTTAGAGAGAGTTCAGATTTTAGTGCCCAGATTAACAGGTCTTAACATTGGCTGAAAGAAATCTAAATGCTAAAACCCTGAAATCTGAAATCTGAAATCTGAAAT
>NZ_JAPEHW010000146.1 GCF_028875915.1 Pseudoalteromonas sp. G4 | reverse complement strand
AGTGCCCAGACTGTGTGAAAACTCATGTCGAGTAGAAGTTGTTGACTGTGCTTTTAGTTAGTAACCATCGAAGATGGTTTCGATCGATTTTTTCTCAGCATATCAGTTTTATCTAGGCGAGCGAAGTTACTATTGCAATACTGCCCTAATAGCATTGCTTAAGCCTCTAACTCCCATGATTGTTATCATTCTTCTGAAGTTATATGTCAGAACATGAAGGCTTATTTCTGTACTTACATTTTTAAATCTGCGCGTTAGCAAATGAGTCGCGCCCATCCAGAGTTTGATTGATCCGAATGGATGTTCAACGGTTTGCTTTCGATGCAGCATTAGCTCTGGTGCGTCTTCTAATTTTTTAAGCATTTGCTCCGTTAGTTTTTCATGCACCCAGCGCCTTATTCTTCTAGCATCCTTCTTAGACTTGGTACACTGACTTCTAATTTTACAATCTCGGCAGGCGATGCAGTTAAAGTAAACATCAAGATATTTGCCTTGTTCAAACACCTGCATTCGGTTTTGTAACTCGTTGCCTGCTGGACATATGTATATGTCTTTATCCGCATCGTACTTAAACATCGACCTATTAAATATTCCTTTCTTTTCAGAAGAGGAGGTATCAGTCTTAGGCATGATAGGCTCCGCACCTAACTCAATTGTAGCCTTCAAATCAGGCTGACTAAAGTAGCCCTTATCTGCTAACACCATGATATCTTTTTTCTGCAACGCTTCTTGTGCTAGCTTTGTCATTGGCGCAAGTTGACCTCTATCTGGTACGTTGGTCACGTCATGCGCCACAATGAGATGATTCTTCGTATCAACGGCACTTTGCACGTTATAACTCACAACTCTCGTAAAGCCTTGGGTTTTCATTAAGCGTGAATCAGGATCGGTAGTCGATATTTGTTTATCAGGATGATTTTCGACTTGCTCTTTAATCTCGTGCAATTCTTTTAGTTGGTTACGGAAGTCGGCTAACCTTTCTTTTGTCGCTTCAATTTTTACACTGTTAACTTGTTCCTTGTCAGCTTCATCAAGTAGTTCAAGGTAGCGACTAATATTCTTCTCTACTCTGTCGATATGGAACTGCACTTTCTTTGGAGTGTAATTATTGGCTTTATTGTTACTGGCTTTGAACTTACTACCGTCGATGGCAACCGCAGCTCCTTCAAACATATTTAGACGACGGCAAACTTCTACAAACGTTTTACACACATTTTTAATGCCGTCCCCGTTGTCTTTTCGAAAATCAGCAATAGTTTTAAAGTCAGGTGCCAACTTACCAAGTAACCACATAAGTTCGATATTACGCTGGCATTCAGTTTCTAATCGACGGGATGATTGAATACGGTTGAGATAACCATAAAGATAAAGCTTTAATAGTGTGGCTGGGTGATATTTAGGTCGGCCAGTTGCTTTTAAGGTTAACCCTTTAAAACCCATTTCAACTAGATTTAGCTCTTCAATGAAAACATCAATCACTCTAACCGTATTTTCTTCACCGACGTAATCTTCCAGTGATTCTGGAAACAGCGTTGATTGGTCTCGATTCTCGCCACAAATAAACTTTGACATATTGCCTCAACTTTCGATTGAATCAGTAGTCTTATTGTATAAATATCAGTATGTTAATTGAACTAAATGTATAGATTAATCGATCATAAACAGAGTATGCTTAGACCAAAAAGTGATCAGAGTTTTCACACAGTCTGTGCCA
>NZ_JAPEHW010000145.1 GCF_028875915.1 Pseudoalteromonas sp. G4 | reverse complement strand
ACGGTTGCTAACGAATTAGGTGTATCTGAAAAAGACGTACGTGAAATGGAATCGCGTATGAGCAGCCAAGATATGGGCTTTGACTTAAATGCGGACGAAGACGAAAGCACGCCGCAGTCTCAGTTCTCACCTGTTCAATACTTAACAGATCAATCGTCAGACTTAGCTGAAACGGTTGAAGAAGAACAGTGGCAGGATAACTCAAACCAACGCCTATTCTCAGCGTTAAACACGTTAGATGAGCGTTCACAAGATATTATCCGTGCACGTTGGTTAGCAGAAGAGAAAGAAACACTGCAAGACCTCGCTGCTAAATACCAAGTATCAGCAGAGCGTGTTCGCCAGCTAGAAAAATCAGCAATGAAAAAGCTACAAAACTTAATGGCGTAATTGCAAATTACAGCCAGAGTGAAAAAAGCCGCATAAGCGGCTTTTTTTGTGGCTGAGGTTTCAACTGGTAATGAGCTTTAGGAGTCTTATACAAAGCAGCACTCATCCCTGATTTTTATCTCGCATCATCCATGATGCGCTCTTGTTCATTTCTGTTACACGACAAAAACGAACCAAAAAACGTGCCCCAAAATCAAACTGGTTCTTCAAGCATAACTTAAATGTGAACATAAACGCCATGAATCAACGCGCTAAACATCCCTGTACGCTTTCCAGCTCGAAGTCCTTTTCTCGCGTTCATAGCTAGCCGAACTTCGTTCGACTCAAGACGCTATTCACCCATGCCTACATGGCTTGCTCGACCGCTTCGCTCCTTGTCTCGCATTATTCATTTAAATTTTGCTTTCAGGTTTGATTAAAGGGGTGATAAATCTTAGAAGCGCTTTTCAATATCAGTTAAGAGCGATAAGCGGACGTTAACGCCTGGCACAGCTGCCGACAAAATTGGCGCTTGTTTTGCCGGCTTTTTGGCAAAACAAGTGACACTTTTGGCGGTCAGTTGCTGCCACTTGTTAACCCTTTTGCCAGATTTGGTAACTATAATTTATGTTAGACACGAAGTCTTGGCTAAAAACTGGCCTAAAACTACTGGGGATTTCTGGAAAATAGACATCACCTTCTGGCTCAATGTCGATTGTTGAAATATGTAAAGTATCAACTTTATCGATCAGGCTTTTGTATATTTCACCACCACCAGACACAATCACATGATCCGTTATCGTCTTCAGATGATTTAGCGCTTCATCGATAGATGGAAATACCAATACATTCTCATCACTGGAAGTGAAGCTTGAACGAGTTACAACGGCATATTTTCGGTTGGGTAAAGCCCCCATTGACTCGAAAGTCTTTCGGCCTACCAAAAGCCACTGATTATAGGTAATCGCTTTGAAGAGTAATTGTTCCCCTTTGGCACTCCATGGAATATCTGGGCCATTTCCGATAACTCCATTCTTCGAAATTGCTGCCATTAGTGATAGTTTCACGATACTTCCTTAGGGGTTAACGCTTATTCGACGGGTCGCCCCGTATTTAAATACGGGTTAACCCGCCTTTGTAAATTTAATGTACTAAAACACTACACCGCTTTTTTAAAACTTACAATAACTTATAGGTACAGCTGATAATTATGCTGGCGACAAATACGGGGCAACCCGTCTAACAAAGCACGGGGCGTTTCAAGCGGAAAGCTGTATATAAACACACAACTTAAATTCCAATTAAGATACCGAAAGGAATGTCCGCAATTGGCACTAACCTGTCATTGAGCCAGGTGTTAAGGTTTACTCCCTCACCCATTAATCAAACCTGAAAATACAATTTAAATGAATAATG
>NZ_JAPEHW010000144.1 GCF_028875915.1 Pseudoalteromonas sp. G4 | reverse complement strand
TGGTGGGTCGTACTGGACTTGAACCAGTGACCCTCGCCTTGTAAGGGCGATGCTCTCCCAACTGAGCTAACGACCCGCTTTAGAATCACAACACATTGCTGCGTTGTTGTGGGGCGCTATTATAGATTTAGTTCAACTATAGTCAATACTTGTTTTCACAAAAATGTGTTAAGTGGACTTAAAATGAACAACTTGACTAAATGTCAATCGTCTTGATTGCTTTTAGAGCAAGGCTTAGCTCTAAAAATACGATTTGCGATTGATTTTTAGTCATTTATCTATCGCGTTTAAATTAAGCTTTATAAAAAATAGCATTTGTAAAAAAGAAATTTAATGGTTTTATGATTATTGCAGCTATTAAATAATCCATTTTTGAAGATAATGTTTAATTGCTGCAATTAATTTTGTGGCATTTGCATAATGTGTAAACAACTGAGCTTTGCTTTATTAAATGATTCATTGCAAAGTGGCCTGCATTCAAATCAACAACGAAATTTGATAAACAACAGCTTGATAGGCACTTTTAATATATGGGATGAATTTCGCTTTAAATTATTATTAATAGCTGCGGATTTTTATTTTGTTAGATAACAATAGTTAGATGCACTCATAAATAAGGTGAAACACTCTTTTGGCTTTTCGAAGTTGAAGGAACGAAAATAGACGGTTTTATTAATTTATAAAGACTTATGGTAGAAAATGTTTCTTTACATCAGTTAGCTAACAACGATTTGAAACTATATAGACAATGGAAACTACACATAATAAATAGCACACAGCTACAAGCAATTGTTACCCGCAAACAATAACCAATTTATTGATATTAAGTGAAACGGCTTAAATTGAGCCCTGCCGTAATTAATGCAAACCTAGAGCTAAGCTTTAATAAGAGTGATGAAATACTATTTAACAGCGAATTATCTAATAGACTCTTTATAAAATCTTCAACGATAAATTCAATGCAATGGCAGCATTAAATAAGGCAGTGTAGCCAAGTTGTCTATTGTTGTTATCTAATCAAGCGCCAAATTATTCTTTTGGCAAAAATTAAATGTAAGTAGGAGCAATATAAAGCAGAGTATGGAATTTGATATTTCGGTTTTTATCCGAAATTCTTACCTGTGAATAATCTACTTTTGGTTAAGCATTTAATTAAGGTTAAGTTAAATCCAAATTTGCTTTTGCTTAATGAGTTTGCTCTCACTTAATTAATAAAAGTACAAGCCAGCTGTTTATTTGTGATTTTGAAGGAACCTTTATTGTGTTGAACATAATAAAGCGATTAAAAACTCAATAGAGAAGGGCAAATTCCCATTGTATTAAGAATAAAAGGTTACTCAATTGATGATCTTTATACTCATAGCAAGACGTTAAATGCATTTATGAAGAAAGAATGATGACAATGTGCTTTGTATAAACCCAAATAGCGGCGAAGAGCTGAGTGTATTAATGCACTTATATTCAATCTTAGTTGGTAAAGTGAAAATCTATATTCAGGTTTTACCGAGTATCAGCTTTATTTCGACTATAAAGTGTTAACATTAACTTGATAACGCACTAATGGCCTCTCTAACATGTATAAATTTTGATAGCTAGGATGTTGAAACTGGTCGAAAAATCACAATCTTGATGAACAAATGTGCATCTTGATTAAAAATGGTGCGAACAATGCACTATGCTTAAAAAAATGTTGACTTTATTTTGCTGGCTCCATAAAATGCGCCCCGTCTTCAGCGATACACGAGTTATCTCTTGAAGGTGCAGTTTGGGGCTATAGCTCAGCTGGGAGAGCGCCTCGCTGGCAGCGAGGAGGTCTGCGGTTCGATCCCGCATAGCTCCACCAATAACTCTTATGGTTTGAGTCTAAATAACCAGTCCTAGTGACAACACCATGTTGTCCCCTTCGTCTAGAGGCCTAGGACACCGCCCTTTCACGGCGGTAACAGGGGTTCGAATCCCCTAGGGGACGCCACTTACTTTTAAGCTTAGGTTTAAAAGAGTGGGGTGAGTCATTAAAACTCGTATGGTAAGAGTAAAAATAACCAGTCCTAGTGACAACACCATGTT
>NZ_JAPEHW010000143.1 GCF_028875915.1 Pseudoalteromonas sp. G4 | reverse complement strand
AAACAGAGTATGCTTAGACCAAAAAGTGATCAGAGTTTTCACACAGTCTGTGCCACAAGCTGTCATTCGTAACGCCGTAAATAAACGACAAAAATTAGTTGACTAAAATTTTTGAGGCACGAACAAAGCAAACAGTTTCTTGTCCGCGCTTTTAATTTATTTTGTTATACAACCTATTTCTTTTTGCTTCTGTCTAACAAAGTGACAATCAACGAAATCAGCAGTGAACAAGGCAACGTAATAGCCAAAGTGTAAAGTAAATTTAATAATGTGACGTCTTTTAGACCACCATTCCCGAAGACCTTTATAAATGCAATAAGCAAAATCGACAACTCTAGGAAAATTGTATTCCTAAGTACTGAGTCCCAAAAAGGTGATTTACAAAATTTAAATTTCGTCATTTGCTCATGGGTGTATAACGCCCGCATAAAATGCGGATAATGCTTGGCTAATATTAGCGAAGAATCAGCGCCAGCCAAGCGTTTGACGTCCCATTCATTATTGACTTGTTAGTTATCTGATACGCCTACAATTTTGCTGCGTCTTTCCATCATTACAACATCACGCCACACACCATTCATTTGACCAAGTTTTTCGCGTATTCCAAGTTGACGAAAACCATTGTTCTTATGGAGTGCAATACTGCCAATATTTTCAGGAAAAATGCCTGCTTGTAGCATCCAAATATTATTGTTTTCTGACTCTATAATTAGTTGTGACAATAGACTTTGACCGACACCTCTGCCTTGAGCACTTTCAGCAACATAAACGCTAACTTCTGCTACCCCCGAATATACATCACGACTTGATACCGGAGAAAGTGCTGCCCAGCCTAAAATATACTTGTGATTCGATGCCACAAGACGGCAGCTAGAAAGCATAGAATTATCCCACTCTTCCCATTCTTTAGCTTTAGTTTGAAAAGTGGCATTTCCAGTATCTATACCTTGCTTGTAGATACTTTTAACAGAGGGGTAATCAGTTTTTTCAAAAGGTCGAATAAACACCTAAACTCTCCGAAGGTAACTAACGTCCCACTAATAAGTGAACCAAATGCTGGCGGGGGATTTGCTCCGCAAATGGCATGACAGTATTTGTGAATCTTAATTTAGTGCCTTGTTAGCAAGATATTTTTAACTCCCTTGCCAAATCTTAAACTTAGGAGAATCCAATTTCGATTCTTTTAACGGGACTAAACCTTGAAAAAAGTGATGGTCTATCCCATCTAAATCTTGAACTGTTAAGTTATGAAGCTTATACAATACTTCTAGCGGTGTCAGCGAAATACCATTATCTGAATGAACTTCTACCGTTTTAGTTATCTGATTCTCACCATCATAACACCAGTAGTCAATCGAAATGCATGATGCTAGGAAGCAAATATCATCTAGATTCAAATCTAGAGAGCGCTCTCCCTGATATTCAATTAACTTATTTCTGAATGTATCAATATCATCAAATTTATTGCCGATAAAGCTCCATGAAATATCATTCAATACACTTTTGCTCATTTAGACTCCATTCTATTTTGTCTTGCTAACGCCCGCTTAATCGGACGGAAATAGTTGGCTATACTGTGAAGCGGAGCGAAACGTAGCCAACTGTTGACGTTCCGTTTAAAGCGCTTGTTAGCTTACTTTTTTGGATAAAATTTCTAAGCCATATTTTTTAGAAACTTTAACATTAACAGAAGCTCGAAAAGACATGCTTACCCAAAATGGGCATACATTCTCTGGTTTTAAAAACCTTGCGAGTTCGTCTGCAGAAAGAAATTTAGGCACACCTTCACATTGAATTTTCATAGCAAGACTACTATTACTAGGCTTATTAATTTTCCCAACCATTTCAGTGGCTTTTAAATACTTATTTATTCTTTCGGTCGCAAGATTGATATCTAAGCCTAATTTATCGATCAAATTACAAATAACGTTTTGAGAGTATGAATTTAAATATGCTCTAACACCTGCCTCAAACAGCACGGGGTTATTTTTTTCATCAGCCACAAAGTCAGGGCTACCAGCCTCGCAACTACGGTGCACACAAAAACCAGACACATGCTCAGCCTTCAACAACTTCAAATCTACATGCCACTCTTGCATATTACACCTGTAAGCTAACAGTTTATTAAGAGGCAAGTTGCCTCTTTTTCTACCGCAACATCGCCTGTTTACATACTGAAGTAATTTATAACACTAA
>NZ_JAPEHW010000142.1 GCF_028875915.1 Pseudoalteromonas sp. G4 | reverse complement strand
TCCGCTTAGAGAGCAAGTCTCATCACAGATAAGAGCGTACCTTCTCCCGAAGTTACGGTACAATTTTGCCTAGTTCCTTCACCCGAGTTCTCTCAAGCGCCTTAGTATTCTCTACCTGACCACCTGTGTCGGTTTGGGGTACGATTCGAAATAATCTGAAGCTTAGAGGCTTTTCCTGGAAGTATGGCATCAACAACTTCCACTCCGTAGAGTGTCGTCTCGTATCTCAGCCTTAGAAACCCGGATTTGCCTAAGTTTCCAGCCTACATACTTTCACATGGACAACCAACGCCATGCTTGTTTAGCCTGCTCCGTCCCCCCATCGCAATTATTCCAAGTACGGGAATATTAACCCGTTTCCCATCGACTACGCCTTTCGGCCTCGCCTTAGGGGTCGACTCACCCTACCCTGATTAGCATGGGATAGGAACCCTTGGTCTTCCGGCGAGCGGGTTTTTCACCCGCTTTATCGTTACTCATGTCAGCATTCGCACTTCTGATACCTCCAGCATACCTCCCGGTACACCTTCAACAGCTTACAGAACGCTCCCCTACCCCGCGAATAAATTCGCAGCCGCAGCTTCGGTGGTATGTTTAGCCCCGTTACATCTTCCGCGCAGACCGACTCGACCAGTGAGCTATTACGCTTTCTTTAAAGGATGGCTGCTTCTAAGCCAACCTCCTGGCTGTCTGGGCCTTTCCACATCGTTTCCCACTTAACATACACTTTGGGACCTTAGCTGGCGGTCTGGGTTGTTTCCCTCTCCACGACGGACGTTAGCACCCGCCGTGTGTCTCCCGGATATTACTTATTGGTATTCGGAGTTTGCAAAGGGTTGGTAAGTCGGGATGACCCCCTAGCCTTAACAGTGCTCTACCCCCAATAGTATTCGTCCGAGGCTCTACCTAAATAGATTTCGGGGAGAACCAGCTATCTCCCGGTTTGATTAGCCTTTCACTCCTAGCCACAGGTCATCCGCTAGCTTTTCAACGATAGTCGGTTCGGTCCTCCAGTCAGTGTTACCTGACCTTCAACCTGCCCATGGCTAGATCACCGGGTTTCGGGTCTATACCCAGCAACTAAACGCGCAGTTAACGCTCGCTTTCACTACGGCTCCCCTAAATGGTTAACCTCGCTACTGAATATAAGTCGCTGACCCATTATACAAAAGGTACGCAGTCACAGAACGAATCTGCTCCTACTGCTTGTACGTATACGGTTTCAGGTTCTATTTCACTCCCCTCACAGGGGTTCTTTTCGCCTTTCCCTCACGGTACTGGTTCACTATCGGTCAGTTGGGAGTATTTAGCCTTGGAGGATGGTCCCCCCATATTCAGTCAAAGTTTCACGTGCTCCGACCTACTCGATTTCACTGTAAATAAGTTTTCGTGTACGGGACTATCACCCTGTATCGTCAAACTTTCCAGAATGTTCCACTAACTACATTACAGCTTAAGGGCTAATCCGATTTCGCTCGCCGCTACTTTCGGAATCTCGGTTGATTTCTTTTCCTCGGGGTACTTAGATGTTTCAGTTCTCCCGGTTCGCCTCACTTACCTATGTATTCAGTAAGTGATACCACTAAGTGGTGGGTTTCCCCATTCGGAAATCCTAGCCTCAAGCGCTTTTTACTAGCTTGACTAGGCTTATCGCAAGTTAATACGTCCTTCATCGCCTCCAACTGCCAAGGCATCCACCGTATACGCTTAGTCACTTAACCATACAACCCAAAATGGTTTGCATTGCAAAGACAGTTTTTAACTCCGCCAGAAGTTAAATATTGAATACTAAAGTAGATACCAACATTAACTTTCTTTAAATAAGAATATTAATGCGGCATATTTTCTTTACTTTATTTTGAGAACTCTAAATTAAATATTGCACTTACTAAGTAAGTACTTAATTTAAAGTTTGTCAGCTTTCCAAATTTTTAAAGAGCAAATTAATTAGCAAATGCTAATTAACAATCATCTGTGTGGACACTTCGAACAAAAAGTTCTAAATCGTATAAGGAGGTGATCCAGCCCCAGGTTCCCCTAGGGCTACCTTGTTACGACTTCACCCCAGTCATGAATCACTCCGTGGTAAGCGCCCTCCCTAAGGTTAAGCTACCTACTTCTGGAGCAACCCACTCCCATGGTGTGACGGGCGGTGTGTACAAGGCCCGGGAACGTATTCACCGCGACATTCTGATTCGCGATTACTAGCGATTCCGACTTCATGGAGTCGAGTT
>NZ_JAPEHW010000141.1 GCF_028875915.1 Pseudoalteromonas sp. G4 | reverse complement strand
TTTTTTATTCGAACTGAGCAAAAAACCGTACAACATACCAATGATTCAGTTAAAAATTATACAAACAACTCTGTGTGATTTTGAATTTAACAGTATAGCTGTATTGATAAATTTGTCTTTTAAACTGTTTATAATTGAATGCCAATATTAAAGTAGCGTTTTGTAGTTTAAAAATCATGCACATTTATCTTTTCTCAGCCACTAATTTATTAAACTCAGCAATTAAATGCTGACTCAGTATAAGGTGAGTTCAGCTTAGAGATAATGTTTAACAGACTTTTTCTATTACATATCACCAATATTGCTAGCAAAGGTGATGGCGCACAGCGATATCACTATTTTGCTTAGCGTAAACGTATTTTCATTGGTAACTAAGTTGAGTGCTTCCGCTTTATATAGAAAACTGTTTGTGTACTTAGAAGGGAATTATGATTTAGCGATAGCAGAATAAACTGTCTAAAACAAAAAAGGCCCGCAGATGCGAGCCTTTTTAAACACTGTTTTCTTATACGTTAAATAAGAAGTTCATTACATCGCCATCTTTAACGATGTAGTCTTTACCTTCTTGACGCATTTTACCTGCTTCTTTAGCACCTGATTCGCCTTTGAACTCAATGTAGTCATCAAAGCCGATGGTTTGAGCACGAATAAAGCCGCGTTCAAAGTCAGTGTGGATTTTACCTGCCGCTTGCGGTGCAGTTGCACCAACAGGAATAGTCCATGCTCTAACTTCTTTAACACCAGCAGTGAAGTAGGTTTGTAAGTTAAGCAATTCATAGCCCGCGCGAATTACACGGTTTAAACCTGGCTCTTCTAAGCCTAAGTCATCCATAAACTCTTTTTTATCTTCGTCGTCTAATTCTGAAAGTTCAGCTTCGATTTCAGCACATACAGGCACAACAACCGCATTCTCTTGCGCTGCAATCTCACGCACTTTATCTAAGAATGGGTTATTTTCGAAACCATCGTCATTTACATTGGCAATGTACATTGTCGGCTTAATAGTTAAGAAGTTGATGTACTGGATTGCTGCTTTTTCTTCTTTTTCAAGCTCTAATGAACGAAGCGTCAGGCCTTCATCTAAGTGCGCTTTGACTTTTTCAAGCACAACGAGTTCGAATTTCGCGTCTTTGTCGCCGCCTTTTGCTTTTTTAGCGTTACGTTGCACTGCACGATCAGCCGCTTCCATATCAGCAAGTACTAATTCAGTGTTAATAACGTCAATATCGTCCGCAGGGTCAATTTGACCTGCAACGTGTACAATGTTTTCATTTTCAAAACAACGTACAACGTGACCAATTGCGTCAGTCTCGCGAATATTTGCAAGGAATTGGTTACCTAAACCTTCACCTTTCGATGCACCTTTTACAAGACCTGCAATATCAACAAATTCCATTGTTGTTGCCAGTACTTTCTGTGGATTTACGATAGCAGCGAGTTGATCTAGGCGTGAATCTGGAACCGCTACAACGCCTGTATTTGGTTCGATGGTACAAAATGGAAAGTTTGCAGCTTCGATACCAGCCTGCGTAAGTGCATTAAATAGTGTTGATTTACCTACATTTGGTAGACCAACGATGCCACATTTAAAACCCATAATAATAAACCTTAAACTAAGTTAAACCAGTCTTAAGCGACTGGTTTAAATGTATGTAATCTGTTTTGTGCTTTTAACACACCGTCTTTTGCTAGTATTTCCATGCAGCGAACTGCCTCATCCACCACATCATCAATTAGAGCTTGATCTGCGGCGGGGGCTTTGCCTAGTACCCAGCCAGTGACTTTGTCTTTATGACCAGGGTGACCAATACCAATTCGCAAACGCATAAATTCTTTTTGGTTCGCCATTTTACTAATAATGTCTTTTAGTCCGTTATGGCCACCATGTCCACCACCTTTTTTTAATTTGGCGATGCCCGGTTCAAGGTCCATTTCATCGTGTGCGACTAAAATGTTTTCAACAGGAATTTTGTAAAAATTGGCTAAACTACTGACCGCTTTACCACTTAAATTCATAAAAGTAGTAGGTATCAATAATTTGAATTCTTGATTTTGAATAATCACTTTGCCTACTAGGCCGTGATGTTTAGAGTCGTGTTTGAGAATACAGTTGTAGCGTTTGGCTAGTTCTTCGATGAACCATGCACCAGCATTATGACGGGTTTTAGCGTATTCGGGGCCTGGATTAGCCAGGCCCACAAGCATTTGAATATTATTCAAGGTGCTAACACCTTAATAATTATTCTGCAGCGTCTTCTGAAGCTTCTTCAGAAGCAGCGCCTTTAGGAGCGTTTAAAGTCACAACTGCTTGGTCGTGATCTGCACCTTTAGCAAGCTCAACTGAAACA
>NZ_JAPEHW010000140.1 GCF_028875915.1 Pseudoalteromonas sp. G4 | reverse complement strand
TATGTTCACATTTAAATTTTGTTTGAAGAATCAGTTTGATTTTTGGGGCGCCGAGGGATTCCAAAGGGAGGCCGGCGCTTTTGAGGTTAACGTTAAAATTCTTCCTTGAAGCTGGGTTACATCGGTCATCCCTGACCTCATTTCAAAGCACTGCGAAACTTCGTTTCGGTTGCTTTTCATCTTTGGCTGCCGTCGCCAGCACGACAAACATAGCAAAATTCATCTCGTTGCTTTAGGTGAAGGATTACTCTTTTCTATAAATATTCCATCAAACTAAGTCCGATACGATAGAGTTACAAACCTCAACTTAAACAAACTACTACTTAAACATTAAACTAACGAATTAGTTCACTTAATGCTCGTTTTATGTCTTTTTGAGTGGAGTTGTCATCGCTAAGGGTCAGTGCGTTTTGATAAGTACTTTTAGCTTTATTATTATCGTCTAGCGCTCGATACAATTCACCTAGCACCATTAAATATTCTATATGTTGCTTGTCTTTCACCTGTTCTTTACTTAACAAGTGTTCCATTGCATCAACCGCAAGTTGTTTATCACCATGTTGTTGCAATGCGAGATAAGCTGCTGATAAACAAGTATCTCGCCAAGTTGGTAATCGCTCTGGGATCACTTGCTCGATTTGGCACCCTTTTACAAATAAACGCTGTGCTTTCGCTTTAGCTGAGAACGTCCACAATAAATTTGCAGCTCTATGGATCAAAGCAACATTTTGCGGATGGTTTTGGCTAACCAATTCTACAGTTTGTAATGCGCGCTTTTTATTTTGCGTATTTTGAAGGTAATCCATTAGCGCCAAATTGTAGTAATGTGTATCCAGCTCTTTTAGTTTATCGACTATCACTTTCGAATCTTTTTTCTCTGAATCCCAAAAACTACTTTCGATCGCCAACGCCTTTGCAGCAGCTACTAAATATTTGGGGTTTTCGGGTGCTAACTCGGCAGCCTTAATAAAATGCGTATTAGATTTTTTCACTAAACCAAGTTTATTGAAAAGGTTCGACTGCTCTTTAATTTGATACCATAATTCACCCGCCATAAAATGCACCTCGGCATTATCTGGGTTGTTTTCAATTAGGGCGTTTAACAGTGTTTCTTTGTTATCAAGATTTTGTGCAACAGCAACAGCGACCGTCATTATTTCGCTATTAAGATTTTTTTCCTGTTGAGCGGCGAGTAACTCTGAGACTAGAGCATATTGACGATTATAAAAAGCGCTTTCAAGTTTTGAGGTTTGTAGGTCTGTTTGTTGTGCTTGCGTGATTACACTCAGCATTATAAGTAGCGCATAACTAGCGCGAATAATTATATTGGTAAGCATCTCTTTTCCTTAAGGCTCAATAAAATAAAGCGCGCTAATAACCAATTACCATTGGTCAAACTCTAAACTAAAACAGTCAATAGAGAATAAAAACTGTATGTATGTGACTTTCTGTAAATTTATGACCTCCCTAACCTCTGTCTCACAATAGTAAAAAATTTTAAGCACGAAAATCAGAGTATTTTTATATTTACGCCTTAAAAATACTCTGTAAATTTCATTTAAAAGCTAATGTTTGGATAGAAATACATTCCAGGAGAAAAACGGAAGCGCGCGTCCGCTAATATCAATTTTTCTTCTCCATGCTTTTTTGCCACCCGAATCGTAAATTCTTTTTCTTCGCTAGGGGTTTTATCTGAAGCAAGACTGGCATTTTTTATGAACCCTTCAGTATTAATCCAATCACTTAGGTCATTTGGTACAGCCTTAAATGAAACCAACCAAGCACCTGAAAGAGCTGTCGGTAACTTATCTTTTGACTCCTCTTTTAATACTTTTATATCTGTAGCGGTATAGCCTGAAGTATAACAAAAGCCTTCATTTTCAGAGTCATAAACAGCTTGACCTTTATCAGTCAACAAATACTCTTTGTTTTGATATTCAAGTAAACCAGCATCAGCAAATAGCATTAAAATATCTTTATTAACCTTTGCTGCAGAAGAGTCAATTGGAAAGCTTTTTAAAAGCGAAGATCTAGCACACCCTTTTTTGTTAACTTCTTGAGATAACAGTTCTTTAATTTCAGACTCACTTGGATTATTAGACCCACAACCATAAACACTCAGTAATAAAGCAACAACAACTCCGTGTCTCATAAATTTATCTCCATATAATTTAACTAAATTAAAAGCAGTCACAATGATCATGCTCAACTCAAGCACAACATCATAATCACTGACTAAAAAAGATACAAGAACATTGTTTTGTAACGATAATTCAAATCTTTTTCAAAAATTGAGGGGCAAGTCTTGGCATCTTGCACAATAACCCTTAACCCTTAAATACAGTTTTCAAGATTCACTCCTTCCCCCCTTAAATCAAACCTGAAAATACAATTTAAATGAATAATGCGAGACAGGG
>NZ_JAPEHW010000139.1 GCF_028875915.1 Pseudoalteromonas sp. G4 | reverse complement strand
GCGCTTGTATAAAGTGGTTAGTTGCACCAACGAGCTTCATTAGCTGAATTTCTTGTTTTTTATCCATAATGGATAAACGAATGGTGTTACCAACAATCAATACCACTGAGGTTAAAAGTAAGAAAGCAATGGTAAGCACACTTTCTCGAAGCAGACTGAGCAAGGCATTTAGCCTTTCAAGCCATTCAATATCAAGTTTACCAAAATCCACATCTCGCTCACGCTCTAATTTATCGAGTAATTCTCGCGCGGCTTCTGGTTTGGTAAATTGACTATTTGGCGTCACCAGCACAACACTTGGTAGCGGGTTTTCGTCAAGGTAGTTAAGCGCTTCACCAAAACCCGATGCCACTTTAAATTCATCTAATGCATCTTGTTTTGAGATAAAACGTACTTCTTTTACTTCTTTGTAAAGAGATAAGCGTTTTACCAGTGCGGTTGAGTCTTTGTCTGAAATATCTTGCTTTAAGAAAAGTGAAATTTCCGCAGCATTATCAAAACCACTGCTTACCTTTTGTACATTTTTAACCACCACATAAAGGGTGGTTGGCAAAGTTAAACTTAGGCCAAGCACTGCTATGGTCATCAATGATGCAACAGGTGTACGCCAAAGCTCACCAAGGCTTTGTACCCCTTGGCGGATGGTATTCATAAAGGCGAAATACAATCCCATTATTGATGAATGCTTAATTTGCTCGCCCTGACTTTTACGCCCTTTAAATAATAAACTCACAGTGCATCTCCCATTAATGGATCAACCACTAAATTACCGGCTTTTAAGGTTAAGCTACGATATTTCATGCGAGCAATCAGCCCTAAGTCGTGAGTTGCGATCAGCACTGTGGTACCGTGCTGATTAAAATCTTCAAACAGTTTTAAAATTTCAACAGAAAGTTCAGGGTCTAAGTTACCCGTAGGCTCATCGGCCAATAAAATTGGCGGCGAGTTAACAATCGCGCGGGCAATGCCTACTCGCTGTTGCTCACCACCCGATAGCGTTTCTGGTGCGCAGCGTGCCTTATTTAAAAGCCCAACTTTATCAAGCGCGCCATGAACGCGCTTTTCAATATCGCGGCGATGGCTGCCAGCAATAATAAGTGGCAAAGCCACATTATCAAACACTGAATAGCGGTCTAGCAGGCGGTGATTTTGGAAAATAACACCAATATCCCGCCTTACAAATGGGACTTGTTTGGCTGTCACTTTATTGAGGCACACACCATTAATAAAAACTTCTCCAGCTGATGGCCTTTCCATCAAACTAATCAGTTTTAATAATGTGCTTTTACCTGCCCCACTGTGGCCCGTTAAGAAAGCAAGTTCACCTGGTTGTAAGTGAAAGCTTACTTTCTCAATGGCTTTGTGGCCGCCGGGGTATGTTTTGCTTACCTGTTCAAATTTTATCATTATTATAATTATGTCTTGTTTTATTCTTCGCTAAACAGTGCCTCGATAAAATCAGCACTGTTAAAGGTACGTAAATCATCAATACCTTCACCCACACCAATGTAGCGAATTGGAATGTTAAATTGATCTGCTACCGCAAAAATAACACCACCTTTTGCAGTACCATCTAATTTAGTTAAGCTGATACCTGTTAAGCCAACAGCTTGGTCAAATAACTTCACCTGACTAATCGCATTTTGGCCTGTACCTGCGTCAATGGTAAGCATTACTTCATGCGGCGCATTTACATCGAGCTTTTTCATTACACGAGCGATTTTTTCAAGCTCTTGCATGAGGTGATCTTTGTTCTGTAAGCGCCCTGCTGTATCGGCAATTAATACATCTACATTACGTGCCTTTGCAGCCTGAAGTGCATCAAATACCACAGATGCACTGTCAGCGCCGGTATGCTGTGCTATTACAGGAATGTCGTTACGCTCACCCCAAACTTGTAATTGCTCTACAGCTGCTGCACGGAATGTATCGCCTGCAGCCAACATTACTGATTTACCTTCAGCTTGGAATTGCTTAGCTAGCTTACCAATAGTAGTTGTTTTACCAACACCGTTAACACCCACCATTAAAATAACAAATGGGCCGTCGCTATTATCAATCACAAGCGGTTTATCGGCACTTGCCAACATTGACGACATTTCTTCTTTTAACAAGCCGTAAAGTGCATCACCATCTTTCAGCTGCTTACGATCAGCTGCGTCAGTTAAGCTATCGATTAACTTTAATGTGGTATCAACCCCCACATCAGCTGTCAGTAATTGAGTTTCAAGTTCTTCAAATAACTCGTCATCGATTTTTTTGCCGCTAAAAATGTTAGCAAAGCCAGCACCGATATTTTGCTTTGTTTTAAGTAAACCTTTCTTTAAGCGACCAAAAAAGCCTAATTTAGGTTCTTTTTGTTTAGCTTCTTCCGCTTGACGTTTTTCTTCCGCCTCAGCTGCTAAACGTGCTGCTTCCTCAGCTTGACGCTTTGCTTCCGCCTCAGCTGCTAAACGCGCTGATTCTTCGGCCTGACGTTTTTCTTCCGCCTCAGC
>NZ_JAPEHW010000013.1 GCF_028875915.1 Pseudoalteromonas sp. G4 | reverse complement strand
TTTCGTTTTTGGAATGGGGAAAAAGAATGAAAGTATTAAAGTTTGGTGGATCTTCACTTGCCGACTTTGCCTGTTTAAAGCAGGTAGCTGAGCTTGCCAAAAGTCAGCTTGAAGACCAAATGTTGTTAGTGTTATCTGCACCAGGTGGTATGACTGACAGCCTTGTTGAGCTATCTGAATTTGCTGAAAAAGGGCAAGATTATGCAGCTGCATGGCAAGCACTCGTTACACGTAGTGAAGGCCTTAAAGCACAGGTATCAGACGTTGCAGCTGTAACAAATTGGCCTAATTTTGATGAGCTAAAACAAAAACTTGATGGTGTAGCGTTAATCGGGCATTGTCCTGCGCAGGTGAAAGCCTACGTTATAAGCTTTGGTGAGCGCGTTAGTGTATCGCTGATGCAAGCGTTGTTAAATGAATTATCGCCTGTCTACCTTGAAGCCACTAAGTGCATTGCGTCAAACAACAACTATTTAGATGCAGAAGTTGATTTAACACAGTCAAAACAGCAATTTGCAAAACAATTAGTAGAGCAGCCAAGCAAGGTTTATATTATGCCGGGCTTTACTGCCGCAAGCGAGCAAGGTGAGTTAACAACCCTTGGTCGTAATGGCTCTGATTACTCAGCAGCGATAGCCGCAGCCTGTGTTGATGCTAAAATCTGCCAAATTTGGACAGATGTAGACGGTGTTTATAGCGCCGACCCGCGTTATATCAAATCAGCAATGAAAATTGATAGCTTAAGCTACAAAGAAGCCATGGAGCTTTCATACTTTGGCGCTAAAGTACTTCACCCTAAAACAATTCTTCCTTGTGCTAAATATGGCGTGCCATGTGAGATTAAAAATACTCATGACCCTGATGTGCCTGGCTCGCTTATCAGTGCGCAGTCAAGCTCTAACGGTGAGCCTGTAAAAGCGCTCTCGAGCTTACAAGATCTTGCAATGATCACTGTGTCTGGCCCAGGCATGAAAGGCAAAGTGGGTATGGCATCGCGCGTATTTAGCGCATTAGCGCAAGATGAAATCTCAATTGTGTTAATTACACAGTCATCGTGCGAATTCAGCATCAGCTTTTGTGTTTATCAAGCTGATTTAGCTAAAGCCACAAACGCTCTTGAGCAAGCGTTCTCGTTAGAAGCCCAAGCAGGCCTGATAGAACCATTCCAAATCGAACAAAATTTAGCAATAGTGACTTTAGTTGGCGACAACATGAAAGCCCATAAAGGCCTTGCTGCTAAGTTCTTTGCATCACTTGCTCAAGCACAAGTTAACATTGTTGCGATTGCGCAAGACTCGACAGAAAGCGCGATTTCAGCGGTAATTGATGGTCAATCTTGTAATGATGCAGTGAAAGTATGTCATGAAAACTTCTTTACTCATGTGCCTTCTATAGATGTATTTTTACTCGGCTGTGGTTTAGTGGGTAAAGAGCTGGTTAGCCAGCTACAACGCCAGCAAGAATGGCTGAAAAAACGTAATATCAAACTGAATCTGTATGGCGTTGCAAACTCGCGTCAAATGCTACTTGATAGTGACGGTGTAGATTTTAATAACTGGCAAATGCAACTTGCCGATTCACAGCAGAGCTTTGATTTAAAAGCGGTTGAGCAATTTGTAAAAGAAAACCATTTAATTAACCCTGTGTTGGTTGATTGTTCATCATCACAGTTCTTAGCAGATCAGTATTTAGATTTTATTAATGCAGGTTTCCACGTGGTAGCGGCAAACAAAAAAGCAAATACAAGCTCGCAGTCATATTACCAATCTTTAGTTGCAGCAACACAAAAAACAGGTCGTAAATTTTTATACGAAACAAATGTAGGTGCAGGCTTACCTGTGCTTGATAACTTGCAGTTGCTGTTTGGAGCTGGCGATAAATTACTGAGCTTTAATGGTATTTTAAGTGGTTCGTTGTCGTATATGTTTGGTGTAGTAGAAGATGGCTTAAGCTTGAGCGCAGCAACCAAACAAGCAAAAGAGAATGGCTTTACCGAGCCAGATCCGCGAGATGATTTATCAGGCATGGATGTGGCGCGTAAGTTACTTATTATTGCCCGTGAATCTGGACTACAGCTTGAGCTTGATGATATTGACGTTGAACCTGTGGTATCACCAAATTTTGCTGAGGGGTCAAGTGTTGACGAATTTATGGCACGACTGCCTGAGCTGGATGCTGAATTTACAGCGCGTGTTGAGTCAGCAAAAGCTGAAGGCAAAGTGTTGCGTTATGTCGGTTCAATCAAAGATGGTAAATGTAAAGTAGGTATTCAAGCGGTTACTAAAGAAGATGCACTTAACAGTGTGCGTGACGGTGAAAATGCACTGGCAATCTTAAGCCAATACTATCAGCCAAAACCATTTGTCATTCGTGGTTATGGCGCTGGCGCAGAAGTTACTGCAGCAGGCGTATTTGCTGATATTTTAAAAACACTGCCGTAGGAGAAGGTGATGATTGAAGTTTATGCACCCGCATCCAGTGGCAACTTTGCAGTTGGTTTTGACTTACTTGGCGCAGCACTTGCGCCAGTAAGTGGCGCGCTACTTGGTGATATTGTTGCGATTGGTGCAAGCGATTCAGGCCAAGACGAATTTGTATGTAGTGGAAAATACGCTGAAAAACTGGCTGGTCCTAAAGAGGATAATCTTGCTTATCAGTGTTTAGTGCATTTCCGTGAACATGTTTCAAGCGATATGCCAGCATGTAAACTGGAATTAAAGAAAAACTTACCGGTTGGTTCGGGCTTAGGTTCAAGTGCGTGCTCTGTAGTTGCTGCATTTGCGGCACTTGATAAGTTTGCTAATACTAACCTTTCTCAAAAACAGTTATTGGCATTAATGGCTGATTTTGAAGAAAAAGTCAGTGGTGGTCGCCACTACGATAACATTGCACCTTGTTATTTAGGTGGTTTGCAATTGTGCGGTGATTTAGTGCCAAATAATTCACTGGCGTTACCAACAGATGAAAATTGGCAATTAGTTGTTGCCTACCCAGGCTTTGCACTGAATACCGCAAAAGCACGCGCTGTGCTGCCAAAAGAAGTCAGCATGCACACTAGCATTAATTATGGTCAGCGTTTAAGCGCGTTTACTGCGTTATGTTTAAGCGGGCAATTTGATAGCGCAATAGCCCTGATGAAAGACGAACTTGCTGAGCCATATCGCCAATCTCTGATTGCAGGCTTTAGCGAAGCCAAGGCGGCATTACCAGCATTAGGTGCAGAAGTGGTTGCCATTTCTGGCGCAGGTCCAACGCTTTTGGCTTTAACAAAAAGTGAAGCGCAAGCACAAGCGATACTACGGTTTTAGCCACATTTGTAAAATAGATAACCGTGGCACACGTGTACTAGAAAAAGGAGAAAGTGATGTTATTGCATAATCTAAAAGACGCCGAGCAGAAGGTATCGTTTGTAGAGGCGGTAAAAGTAGGATTAGGCAACAATCAAGGTGTCTTTTTCCCACATAGCCTTGTGCCGCTAAGCAATGTTGATGAGTTACTTGAGCTTGATTTTGTCACGCGTAGCAGCAAAATTTTATCGCATTTAATAGGTGATGAACTACCAGAAAGTACCGTACAGCAAATGGTACAAAATGCCTTTAACTTTCCAGCTGAGCTGGTAAAAGTTGAAGATAATGTTTACTGCCTTGAGCTGTTTCATGGTCCAACGCTCGCATTTAAAGACTTTGGCGGCCGTTTTATGGCGGAGTGCTTGTCGGTATTTAATGAAGGCAACAAAACCACGATTTTAACGGCAACAAGCGGTGACACAGGTGCTGCTGTGGCACATGCGTTTTACGGCAAAAAAGACATTGATGTGGTGATTTTATACCCGAAAGGTAAAATCTCACTAGCGCAGCAAAAACTGTTCACAACGCTAGGCAATAACATTCATTGCTACGCTGTAGATGGCAGCTTTGATGATTGCCAAGCGATGGTAAAACAAGCTTTTTTAGATGATGAAGTAAAACAGCGCTTAGGTTTAAACTCAGCAAACTCAATCAATATTAGCCGTTTACTGGCACAGGTATGTTACTACTTTGAAGCGGTGGCGAAATTACCTAAAGCAGAGCGCGCAAAAGCACATATCTCGGTGCCAAGTGGTAACTTTGGTAATGTGTGTGCCGCAATGATTGCCGCTAGTTTAGGTTTACCAGTAGCTAAGCTTTCAGCAACGACAAACCAAAATGATACTGTGCCGCGCTATTTAGCATCAAAAGAATGGACGCCAAATGCAACGCTAGAATCGTTATCAAATGCGATGGACGTAAGTAAGCCAAATAACTGGCCGCGCGTGCAGTTTATGCTAGATAATAACTGGTTTAATTACGATAACTTTTATTCGCACAGTGTTGATGAGGCACAAACGAAAGCGGTAATGCATGATGTTTATGCTAAAGGTTACTTAGCTGAGCCGCATACGGCAATTGCTTACCAAGGCTTAAAACAAGATTTAGCTGCTGATGGTGTTGGTATCTTTTTATCAACCGCTCACCCAGCTAAATTTAAAGAGTCAGTGGAAGATATTCTTTCGATTGAATTAGATATGCCAAAACCACTTGCTGATGCACTAGCAAAACAGTGTTTAGCAGAAGACCTAGTTAATGACTATCAAGTGCTTCGTGAAAACATTTTGGCGAAACTTGCTTAATCCTTTTTAATCTGTTGATTGAAATACCCAGCCGCTACAAGTTAGCGGCTTTTTTATGGCATAATTGCGCTCAAAATAGCTATTAACAATCACTATGACTACTTGGACAGATTTACTCGCAGTTGAAAAGCAGCAAGACTACTTTAAAGACACACTCGACTATGTTGCCAAAAGGCGCGCTGAGGGGGTTAATGTATTTCCGCCTGCGGATGAAGTGTTTAGTGCGTTTTCAAGCACCGCGTTTGAAGATGTGAAAGTAGTTATTTTGGGGCAAGACCCATATCATGGCCCAGATCAAGCCCATGGCTTGGCATTTTCAGTAAAACCAGGCGTTAAAGCGCCACCATCTTTAGCCAATATGTATAAAGAATTAGCAACTGATATCGACGGTTTTGCTATACCTAATCATGGTTATTTGCAGGCATGGGCAGAACAAGGTGTACTGTTACTCAATACGGTATTAACCGTTGAGCAAGGCCAAGCTCACTCGCATAAAATGCTCGGTTGGGAAACCTTTACTGATCGCGTTATAGCTGCATTGAATGAACATGCAGAAGGTATTGTATTTTTGCTTTGGGGTTCACATGCGCAAAAAAAAGGACGTCATATCAATACAACTAAGCATGTTGTATTCAATGGGCCGCATCCGTCACCGCTTTCTGCCTATCGCGGCTTTTTTGGTTGTAAGCACTTTTCTAAAGCAAATGATGCCTTATTAGCTATGGGTAAAACCCCAATAAATTGGCATTTAAACAACCTTTAATGATGCAAAAAAAACACTTTTTTACGCGACTTATATCCCTGATGGTTTTTGTCTTCTCGCTAAAGACATTTGCCGCTGAGCCTGAAATCTTTGTTGATCGTGATTGGCTTAAAACCAGCTCTGGTGAATGGATTAATGGTGAAATTATTTCATTTTATGATGACAAAGTTGAGTTTGATTCTGATGAATTTGGCTTGCAAACCATTGATGCTGAAGATATTAGTGAGATTCGCTCAGAGCATGCATTTAGTGTGAGGCTCAACGCAGGGCGAATTTATACTGGCCGTTTAGAGTTAAGTGATAATGTACTGACTATTTACCAGGGCTTAAAAAGTGAGCGAGTGTACTTTAGCAATGTGCTTACCATGGTGCCGTTTGGCGAAAGCCGGATAAATTTATGGTCTGGCTCGATTAATTTAGGCGCTAATTTTCGCCGTGGCAATATTAAACAAAATGACACCAATATACGTTTGCAATTACAAAGGCGCTCAGCGATTAATAGGTTAAAAGTTGAGTATTTGATTAATAAAAGTGAATTGCAAAATTCGTCAAAAGAGACGCAAACAACGGTCGATAATCAGCGTCTTAATATCAGCCTTGATTGGTTTTTCTCAAACAAAATATTTATCCGACCGCTTGAATATGAATATTTTTCCGATCCTTTTAGTAACATTGATGAGCGTTCCACCTATGGTGTTGGTGTTGGTTACCACTTAGTTGATAGCAATACGTTGGACTGGAATTTAAGTGCGGGCCCGAGTTATCAAAGTACACGTTTTACTTCATCAAATAACGATGAGCGAGAAACATCAGGCGCGCTTTCGCTCGGTATGGTGGTTGATTGGGAAATATCATCGCGCGTTGATTTCAAATTTGATTATCAAATTCAATTCTTAAATGAGCAGTTAGGTGGTAAACAGCAAACCTTAAAGACGGGTTTTGATGTTGAGCTAACGAATGACTTTGAATTAGATTTTTTGTTTTATATTGATAGAAATGATAAACCATTTATCCGTGGACAAGGGGGGGTACCTGATAAAAATGATTTTCAGTTTATTATCAGTGTTGGCTATGAATTTTAGTGAGCAAAAATAAAGGCTCCTAAGAGCCTTTTTTGTGATAATTGTTAGATAACTAAGTCATCTAAATCAATGTCATCTAAAGAACCATATTCTTCGAGTTCTTTCTTCAGTCTGTGTCTTTCCTTTAACGCTTCTATTTCGCGCCACTTGCGCTTTTTCCCTTTAGAAGAGGTTTTTGTTGTTGGTTCAGGACGTTCTAATATTGCAAAAATATCTTCGATGCTATCCATGGTATCCTCCTGTGGATTTTTTAACCTCGGCATAAGAAATATCATAACTCGTCTAAAAATAAAACTAATATGTTTAGCTTTTGTTAAAAAATAATGAAGGTTTTTCGACTGGATCAAATAAGAAGGAAACAGCTACCAAAAAGGTAGCTGTTAGGGTATTAATTTGTAAGTATTTTTAGTAGGTGAGCAGTAGAAGGATCAAGCTGTTCGTAATTTTGGGACGCCATCGCATCGAGTACTTGGTTACCGAGTTGTTTACCAAGTTCAACGCCCCATTGGTCATAACTATTTATGCCAAATAACACACCTTGCACAAACACTTTATGTTCATAAAACGCTAAAAGTGCACCAAGTGAACGAGGTGATAAATCATCAATTAATAATGTATTAGAACCTTTATTACCCGGCATCACTTTGTGCGGCGCAAGTTCATTTATGTCTTCTTGGCTTAACCCTTGGGCTTCTAGTTCAGCTTGCGCTTGCGCTAAGTTTTTACCTTGCAATAACGCTTGGCTTTGACCTAGGCAGTTTGCAATCATTGCTTTGTGGTGTTGCGGGTAACTGCTTTCACCGACACGAGGCAAAATAAAGTCAATCATTGCACTTTGTTTGCCTTGATGCAGTAATTGCATAAATGAGTGCTGACAATTAGTGCCTTCAGCACCCCATAGAATCGGGCCTGATAATTCAATTGAATCACCTGCAAGGTTTACACTCTTACCGTTACTTTCCATATCAAGTTGTTGTAAGTAAGCAGGTAATGTTTTTAAGGCGTGACCATAAGGTAATACAAGTAGGTTGTTTTCACCTAGATAGTGTTGTTGCCAGTAGCCAATTAAGGCCGCAATTACTGGTAAGTTTTGCTCTTCTGGCGCAGTTATAAAATGATTATCAAGGCTTGCTGCACCTGCTAGCAAGGCCTCAAAATTAGCTTTACCAATTTTAAGCGCTAATGGAAGGGCGATGGTTGACCAGATTGAATAACGGCCGCCAATAAAATCCCACAATGGAAAAATCATTTCATCACTAAAGCCTGCTTGCTTTGCGAGCTCTGGTTTAGCCGTCAATGCAACCCAATGTTTGGCAATTGCAGTGTTTGGCATACTTTGCTTAAACCAGTCCATCACGGCTTGCATATTAAGCTGGGTTTCAGCTGTGGTCCACGATTTCGACGCTACCACTATTAATGTAGTTTCAGCATTTAGTTTAGCCAGAGTATGCTTAATTTGTTGGCCATCAATGTTGGCAAGATAGTGCACATTGATGTTATTCACATGACTATCTACTAATGCAGCTTCCAACATTTTAGGGCCAAAAAAAGAGCCCCCAATACCAATGCTTATTACATCTGTAATGGCTTTGCCTGTAGTGCCTACGATGCTTTTTTGCTCAAAACGCGCAACAAAATCAAGTAATCGTGTTTTAGTTGCTTCAATTTCTTCTGCCACCTCGGGCAGGTGCTTAGCTAACAAAGCGCTATCACGCAATGCTGTGTGAAGTACCGCACGTTTTTCAGTTGTGTTTACTGATTCACCACTAAATTGCGCGTGCTTTAGTTGCGCTAACTGCTTTAGCTTAGAAACTTCAATTAAATCATTAAGAATGGATTTATCGATTGCTTGCTTAGCAAAGTCGAGGGTTAAACCTGCCGCACTTAGTGTAAATTCATATGCACGGTTAGGCTGCGCATCAAAAAGAGCCAAAATATGGCTCTTTTTAATATTCTCAGCAGCATTTATTAGTTGCGTGTGCAACTGCGCTAAGGTGGTCATAAACCGTTTATTCCTTATAGGTTTGCAAAACGAGTTTCAAGTTCAATTTGTGCTTCGGCAAACGAACGAATGCCTTCAGCGAGCTTTTCGGTTGCCATCGCATCTTGGTTATGCTGCCAGCGGAAATCATTTTCACTAAGTGGTGCTGGTTTTGGTAATACTTCCGTTGGTTTTTCTAGAGGATAAACCTCTGCGTCGCTTAACTCTGCAAGTTCAGTTAATAGTTGAGGGCTAATCGTTAAGCGGTCGCAGCCTGTTAACGCTAAAATTTCACCGGTATTACGGAAACTTGCACCCATTACAACGGTTTCATAACCATGTGACTTATAGAAATTGTAGATGCTACGCACTGATTGTACACCTGGATCGTCAAGTGCTGATTCTGGCTTAGGCATGCCATTTTTTACGTGCCAATCTAAAATACGACCAACAAACGGCGAAATCAGAAATACATTTGCATCTGCACACGCTTTTGCCTGAGCTTCAGAGAAAAGCAGCGTTAGGTTACACTTAATACCTTCTTTTTCTAGCTGTTCTGCTGCTTTGATACCTTCCCACGTTGATGCGATTTTGATCAGAATTTTATCTGTATCAACGCCTACTTCACGGTAAAGCGCAAGCAGAGCTTTTGCTTTTGCAATGGTAGCTTCAGTATCAAATGATAATCGCGCATCAACTTCTGTTGAAATGTAACCAGGTACAACTTCACTGATTTCTTTACCCAGTAAAACTGAAAAATAATCACACGCTAGGGCTACTTGCTTAGCAGAGTCGACTTCGTTTGCTTTTGCATATGAAAGTGCTTCTGCCAGTAATGGCTGATATGCCTCAATTTCACTTGCTTTTAAAAGTAGTGAAGGGTTTGTTGTTGCATCTTCAGGTTGGTGTTCTTTGATTGCAGCGATGTCACCAGTATCGGCAACAATTGTAGATTGGGCTTTTAAAGCCGCTAAAATTTGTGTCATGGTTTACCTCATTCCTAATTTCAAGGTAATAAAAATAGCGTGTTAGCTAAAGTTTAGCTTAAAGATGAATCATTAAAGCTAGATGACAAGTATTTGGGAAAGGTCAAATGTCCGTAACTCACGGTTTACGCTACTCCTAGCGAAGAAAAATCCATCGAATGCTAACTAACAGGTGATTTTTATTACAAGAAATGTTGAAATTACCTTAATACAACGACAAGTCAATAGTAATTATGATCACAGTAATATCACCTGCTAAAAATTTAGACTACGAAACGCCAGCACCGCACAAAAACTTCACTCAGGCAGAATTATTAAGCCATAGCCAAGAACTGATTGAAGTGTGTCGTACACTCTCAGCACAAGACCTTTCAAGTTTAATGAAAATTAGCGATAAATTGGCGGGTTTGAATGTAGCGCGATTTACCGAGTGGCAAACACCATTTAATGAAAGTAATGCTAAACAAGCTATTTACGCGTTTAATGGGGATGTTTATGTTGGACTTGATGCTGCGTCTCTCAGTGAAGAAACGCTTAATTACGCCCAGAACCATTTGCGCATTTTGTCAGGTTTGTATGGTATTTTGAAACCGCTTGATTTAATGATGGCGTACCGTCTTGAAATGGGCACAAAACTTACGAATTCACGCGGTGCTAATTTATATCAATTTTGGGGTAGTATTATTGCTGAAAAGCTTAACGAGGTATTTGCTGAGCAAAATACATCGACATTAGTAAATTTAGCATCTAACGAGTATTTTAAAGCGGTCGATAAAAAAGCGCTTAAAGGTGAAATTATCACACCTGTATTTAAGGATTGTAAAAACGGTCAGTATAAAGTGATTAGCTTCTATGCCAAAAAAGCACGAGGCTTAATGGCGCGTTATCTTATGGAACAGCAAGTAACGACAATGGATAAGCTATTAGCGTTTGATTGTGCGGGTTATTACTTTAGCAAAGAGCAAACTAAAAAAGCAAATGAGCCTGTATTTTTAAGAGAAGAGCAAGCATAACAACAAACACTTAGCTAGTTTGATACAACTTGGTTTCGCCCTTGCTGTTTTGCTTTATAGAGACGCTGATCGGCAATATCGATCAGCGTCTCGAGTTTTGGGGTAACAGGGCTAAACTCAACCACACCAATCGACACTGTCATAGTAAATTCAGCATCTGGCAACTTGATTTTTGATTCAGCCAGCTTGCTTCGAAGTGATTCGGCTTTCTCTGCAGCTGAAGACAGTGCAATATGCGGCAGCATGACAATAAATTCTTCACCGCCCCAGCGGGCAAATAAATCAGAATCACGTAAGTTTTTTTCCATCAGTGAGCAAAACTCAACCAAGGCTAAATCACCTGCATTGTGCCCATACTTGTCATTTATTTTTTTAAAATGATCGATATCAAGCATCAAAATACAAAAACGCGGATTGCTTTCACTTAACTTTTCAGTTGCTTTGTCAATAAAATAGCGCCTAGTAAATACGCCAGTGAGAGGATCGGTCGTGGCTAATTTTATCAATGAATGATTTTGCGCTTCTTGTTTTTCCAGCCACAACTTGATACCGAAAACGATCAAAAGCAACCCCGTAATTTGGAAGATATCTTCAATTACAATCGTGATGACTTTTGGAAAAATAAATAATTCATCTAGAGCATCAACGTAGATGGCAACTAAAAGAATAGAGAAACCAACATAGAGAATTTGGTTTGAGCGCTCACTTTTTTGAAAGTTCTTTAAATTCACAATACAAACAAGCACCGTCACAGCCATAATAAATTCAGATGTAAAGCTGATGTAATCAATGCTATTGACATGCGGAAAAAGCCAGAATGAAACAACTGGTAATAAAAAAAAGAGTGCTAAAGCATAAATCGACATTTTTACGCTACATTACTTGTACTTAGTACAAGTATTAACCGTTGCTATCAGATTAACAAGTTAAGATTGGTGATTAAAGCGTCGAGGTTTCTAAGTCTAACTTTTGAGCTAGTTGCTTGTAGAGAGTAAGGTGGCCCGGCAATAACTTAGTAAATTTAACTTCTGCAAGGTGTACTTTTGCTTCATTTTGCAAACTCAGCGCAGCGTTAATTTCAGCTAAACGTAACTGAAAAATGGAATAGTTAGGGCTTTCTCCTGTTTTAAATAGAGAAATTGCATTTTGATAAGTTTCATTAGCGAGCTGTAACTGGCCAACAAGTTGATAAGTGCGCGCTAAATTGCCTGTCGCTGTAATTATATTTTCTGTAAAGCCAAGCTGTTTCGCCCAAAAAATAGCACTTTTACGATGCGGAATTGACTCTAGTAATTGATTTTGTGAGTACAAAGCATTTGCCAAATTTCCATAGATTTCGTGCTGTAATTTGGCGTCTTTACTCTTTTTGTATTTTTGCGCAAGGCGACTAAACATTTTAACGGCTTTATCTCTGTCCCCGAAAACCATTTCTAAGTTAGCTATTTCTACTGTGCGCAGAGGATTTGGAAAACTATCAGATGTAGCGCTTACTAACGCAACCGCTTTTTTAGCGTAATACTGAGCCTTCTCTTTTTCATCATAAACACTAAATGCTTTAGAGGCATAAAAGTAAAGCTGAGTTTGAAAAGTGATAGGGTGCCTATGGTCGGCATTGATATATTGCTCAGTTAGGTTTTTAAGCGGCAGCAAATTTGTTGTTTCATAGAGAAAATCTAGGTAATGAGCAGTAATAAAATACCAATCGGTCGTGAATGGGTCATATTCACTTTGCTCTTTTAATAATTTTGCACTGCACTCTGGTACGGGAAGTTCAAAACATACATCTTCAAAGTTATGCATGTTATCCGCAGCTAAAAGTTTTGTGCTCAGCAATAATAAGCTTGCCAAGATACCGTTTCGTTTTTTCATTATTTTTATAATTTATTTACTCGCCATTATTTTGGCGTCAGCTTCATTCTAGGAAGTACTGTCACGCAATTCAATTGATTTTTACTTGAGATAGTAGTGCATTTGTCCAGAATTGTTTTTTAAAGTATGTTGTGGATAATGTATACAAAATTTAAACTGTTAACTTATCTTAATGAAATTTCTACTCACTTCTATTCTAATGTGTTTTAGCTTTCAGGCTATTTCTGCATCGCAACTCGACCGTGTAGGCGAGCCCAAATTGGCAAAATTTTATGACAAATACGGTAATCAGCAAGCAAACCCATTATTTGACCTTGGTAGCTGGCATGGGTTTTTACAACCAAAACATGAAAATGCTGGCAGCTTTGCGGGGCCTGCCATTGTGTTTGAAGAGTACACCCTTTATTTTGCTGAATATGTTGAGATGTTATCAGTTGCTGTTGATGGCGGTAATTATCAACGTCTCTCTACATTACCAAGTACCATTTCAAGTGAGCTTGGATATTACAAACAAAGCTTTACCACAAACACATTTAGCATCGATATTTACTTAAGTTTTGTATCAACGCGTAGCAGTGTGATTGATACACGCATTACTAACTTAACCGAAAAGCCGCTTAATCTTTCACTAAAGTGGCAAGGGCAACTTACAAAGTATTGGAAAAGCGCAGATGATGATTACATTTGGCAAATAACACCGCAAGTTTCTAGCCAAAAAATTGAATGGCAATTTGACCAAACTCGCGATACGTGGCACAAACTTAATGACAGCACCGCGCAATTTAAAATAGCCCGTTCTATTGCTTCTAAATCAGTTTTTAATCCTGCTGAACAAAGCTACAGAAGTACCAGTGGTTTAACGATTTTGCCTGCAAACTCAACATTACTGACCACAGTGCTCAGCTATACTCACAATCAGCACGAAAGCGACAGCGAAGATGTAAAAATAAGCGCTTGGTTAAACAGTAAAAAGCCAGCCTATTTGAAAGCGAAAACCAGATGGCAGTCATTGGCAAATAAACTATCAAATCAGCACAGCAAAGAAGCCGAAAAATTAGCAATAAAGTCGCTAGAAACTTTAGTTGGCAACTGGCGCAGTCCTGCAGGGGCTATTAAACATAATGGCATAACCCCATCAGTGACAGCCCGTTGGTTTAATGGCGTATGGGCGTGGGACAGTTGGAAGCATGCCTATGCGCTTGCAGAGGTGATGCCGGAACTTGCTAAAGATAATGTACGCGCCATGTTTGACTATCAAATAACGGACAAAGATACACTTCGTGCGCAAGATGCAGGTATGGTGATCGATGCGGTGTTTTACAATAACTCAAAAGCGCGCGGGGGCGATGGCGGTAATTGGAATGAGCGTAATACTAAGCCGCCACTGGCATCTTGGGTCGTTTGTTTTGGCCGAAATGTATCCGAAATTAAAAGCGTATCATGAGTGGTGGTATTTTAATCGCGATCATAATGGCAATGGTTTAATTGAATATGGCGGCACGGTTGATGATACACATACCACAAAAGAGGGGGAGATGCGTTTCAAAGTGCAAGCAAGTACGCAACTGGCTGTTTTGGCATCGTGCAAAAAAGGGAAAGATAATTGGTATATATGCAGCGGTAATCAGCTGTATTTAAATTTACTTGATAACCCTCAAATTAGTGCGTTTGATATTCCTGTACAACATGCCGCGGGCTGGGAGTCAGGAATGGATAATGCGGCGCGCTTTGGTTTTATTTCAAATGAACAGTTTAAAGAATATGCCAATCAAACTTATCAAGGGGATATGGCAAAAGCCAAGGCTGATTGGCAGGTTAAGATTTTTGAAAACGTACGTGATGGTCAACTGGTTGGTTATTCTATCAATCAAGAATCTGTAGAGCTTAATAGCTATCTAGCAATGGAAAAACAGCAATTAGCGGCAATGGCAAAACGATTAGGTAACAACCAAGATGCACAAAAATACCAAGCGGAATATCAAACCTTAAAAGCACGTATTGATGCGTGTTTTTACGATAGCAAAACTGGCTTTTATTATGATTTAGCCATTGATAATACCCCACAGTCATCGAGTGAATGTAAAGGTAAGTTGTTGGTGCATCGCGGTAAAGGCCCTGAAGGTTGGGCGCCGTTATTTAGCCAGGTTGCAAGTGGCAAAAATGCTAAAAGCGTTATTAATACTATGCTTAGTAAAAACGAGTTTAATACCTATGTGCCATTTCCTACCGCTGCTATCACAAACCCTGCATTTGGCGCAGATGTCTATTGGCGTGGCAGAGTATGGCTTGATCAAGTGTATTTCGCACTAAGTGCATTAAGTCATTATGGCTATAAAAAAGACGCGCAGCAGCTTTTACAAAAGCTGATTAGTAATAGTAAGGGCCTTAGCGAAAAAGACAGTATTCGTGAAAACTATCATCCTTTTACTGGTGATCAACAAGGCGCAACTAATTTTAGTTGGAGCGCTGCACATTTAATGATGATGTTGGATGAAATTGGTTTGCCTGAAAGTACGTTAGACCAGCACTAAAAATATACTTGTTCAGTTTTCGGTTGAGTGAAATGTTAGCCTTGGTTACGCTTGGCTAAAATCACCAAATGATTGGCTTTATGAAAATTACCCAACCTGAAAAAATTAACGAGTATTACCAAGCATTGGTAGATAAAAACAGTCAATATCTTGGCTGTTTTTATGCCTGTGTTACCAGCACGCAGATTTTTTGTATCGCGACTTGCAGTGCACGCAAACCAAAAAAAGAAAATGTTGAATTTTGCTCAGAGGTAAAAGATGCCCTTGATGCGGGCTTTCGCCCGTGCAAAGTGTGTAAGCCAACACAAAATGCCCACTCAATGCCAGAGCCAGTTGCTACAGCATTAAAATTGCTAGCGCAAAAAGGCCAAGAAAAGCTTTCAGACTACCATTTAAAAGAGGCTGGAATACAGCCTGAGCTGGTAAGGCGTTGGTTTAAAAAACACTATGGCATGACGTTTCAAGCGTATCAGCGCATGGTTCGCATTAACACTGCTTATCAGGAAATTCAAAATGGCAAACAGCTAATTGATTCGGCGCTTGATTCAGGTTTTAACTCGTTAAGTGGCTTTGCCTATACATTTAAAAAAGCCACAGGCCTTAATCCGAGTAAAAGTAAAGATAAGCAAGTTATCTTAATTGCGCGTCACACTACACCGATTGGCCCGATGTTTATTTGCGCAACTAGTAATGGTGTATGCTTAGTTGAGTTTGTTGATAGGCGAATGCTTGAAACGGAATTCAACGATTTACAAAAGCGTCTAAATGCGTTGATTTTACAAGGCGAGAATGATCACATTAAGCTGTGTAAGTCAGAGTTAAATGAATATTTTGCAGGCACGCGTAAAGAGTTTAGTGTAGCACTTGAACTGCCAGGCACTGAATTCCAGCAAGGGGTATGGCAAGGCCTGCAAACCATTCCATTTGGCGAAACACGTAGTTATTCAGAACAAGCTTCTGCACTGAATAACGCCAAAGCAGTGCGTGCTGTGGCAACCGCAAATGGTATGAACCGGGTTGCGATTATTGTCCCGTGTCACCGGGTGATTGGTAAAGATGGGTCACTGACTGGTTACGGTGGAGGCTTAGAGCGAAAGGCGTGGTTATTACGCCATGAAGGTGCAATAAGAGCCTAAGTTTTATTCAATTTGAAGTTTAGTTTGCAATTGTAAATATCGCTCTTTGTGCAGTCTAGGCACACTTTGGGGTAATATTTTTTTAAAGTGATCCATTGCGAGCTTTTTATTTTTAAGTGCTAGACCCATTTCAGCTAAATTTATTTGTAATCTCGCAAAGCTTGCTTGATTTTGTTTGGGGGCTTTTATTGATAGTGCTTTGAGGTAGTTATTATAAGCACCTTGAAAGTCTTTGTTTGCTTTTTGGCTAAAGGCCAAACCACCATAAGCTATTTTTATCTTTTGTGGATCATTTGTTTGATTAGCCGCATAAAGAGCATTTTGCCACGCTAATGCTTGTTTATCTAAATCACCCAATGCGATATAAGTTTGTGCAAGATTACCGTACAACTCAAAATTAAAATGCGGATCTTGTCGTTTAGCAAATTGATGCTGAGTTTTTTGGAGCAGTTTTAGTGCATTTTCAGGGTCACCAAATACATGGTATAGGTTGGCTATTTCAACAATACGGTAAGGATCTTGAAAGGCATCAAAATGTTCTTTCAGAATCTCCTTGGTTTTAAATGCAACTTCTTTAGCCTGTAACTTCTGGCCGGTATAGTTCAATGCTTTAGCGTGGTAAAAATAGATTTGCGCTTTAAAGACGCTAGGTAACTCAGATTTTTCTAGCAATGGCGAAGTAATTTTCAATGTTTCTGAAAACAACTGGTGATCGTAGTAAAAATCGAGTTGATACGAGCTGATTTTATACCATTGGTTGCTGTAGGGGTTTATACTCGCTAGTGTGTCTTTTAGATATAAATCACACTTTTCAAACGAACGAGATTGACAAAACTCCTCGTGATCACTGTAAGTTTCGGCTGCAAAAGTAACTGTACTTATAAGCAGCGATAAACTTACAAGCAAAGGAACAGTATAGATTTTTAAATTAGTCAGCATTCTAAAATGGGAAAATATAATGCGGTGTAATAAATTAACACCGCGTAATTAATTTACTTCTTTTTCGCTTTTTTCTTGGCTTTCTTTTTCGCCTTCATTTTCTCCGGATCTTTTTTCTTTTTCGCCGGTAGTTTAGCTTCTTTGTGTTTTGGCTCTAGGCCTTTAATTGTACGGCGTTTAAGTTTTTGCTCGGTGTAGCGCTCAACTTTTGCCAAAATTTCCACGTCATGAGCTTCAATAAATGAAATTGCGGTGCCTTTTTTACCGGCACGGCCTGTGCGGCCAATACGGTGAACATAAATATCGGCGGTGCGTGGCATATCAAAGTTAATTACGTGGCTAATATCAGCTACATCAATACCACGCGCGGCAACGTCTGTTGCAATTAATACGTTTGTGCGGCCGGTATCAAAGCTTTTTAGTGCGGCTAAACGTTTATCCTGAGGCATTTCACCACGCAGCCACGTGGTTTTAATGTCTTTCGCGAATAACTCGCCAACTAGCTGCTCTAAACGTTCACGTGTTTTAACGAACACAATGGCCTTTTCAACTTCTTCCGATTTTAAAATCGCTTCAAGTTGTTCCACTTTATGTTCGCGGTTATCTGATAAATGCACCCACTGATGGATTTTGCCTTTTTCGCGGCGTGATGGGGTTGCTTCTAGTAGTGCAGGGTCATCTAGAATACGCTCTGCAAATAGCTCAACACTATCACCTTCTAGTGTTGCTGAGAATAAAAAGCATTGTTTACGGTTTTTAGCTTCGTCGCAAATACGTAGCATTTCTTTACGAAAACCCATGTCTAACATGCGGTCGGCTTCATCAAGAATAAGTACTTCAACATCTTCTGCGTGGAAGTTTTCTGAATTTAGATAATCCATTAAACGTCCAGGTGTTGCGATAAGGATGTCATTATTTTTTTCAAAAATTTCTTTATGACTACCGTAGTTAATACCACCGGTTACTACACCAATTTTAAGGTGAGTTTGCGCTGCAAGGGCATTTGCTTGTTCATACACTTGATAGGCGAGTTCACGTGTTGGTGTCATAATAAGTACGCGCGCAAAACCTGGATTACGTCTTGGGAAATCAATTAGGTATTGCATTGAACCAAGTAAAAACGCGGCGGTTTTACCAGTACCGGTTGGTGAACTTGCTAAAATATCACGACCTTTCATTGCTGCAGGAATTGCGAGCGATTGAATGCTAGTTGGTTTATCAAAACCCATTTTTTCAATGGCGTTTAATAATTTGGGATCAAGATCTAGGTCAGCAAAGTGCATAAGGAAATAAACATAAAGGAAAATTAGCTGTATTATACACCGAATCAGGCAATAGGGCAGAGGGCATTTTACCGCAATGTCGGGTTTTACGTTTAAGCAGTTTCATATTAACCACGATAAATGTGCGATGAAAGTCGGCACTGATGGTATTTTGCTGGGCGCTTGGGCACCTCTTGAAGGCGCAAATAAAGCATTAGATATTGGCACAGGTACGGGGCTAATTGCCTTAATGCTTAAGCAGCGTGCGCCTAGTTTAGTTATCACAGCTGTTGAAATTGATAATGATGCATTTTTACAAGCGAAAGAGAATATTTCAGCTTCTCCTTGGCAAGACCTAAATTTGTGTCAAGGTGACATCAAAGAATTTCAAGCAAATACAGCGTTTGATTTGATTGTTTCAAACCCGCCATTTTTTAATGATTCACTGAAAAGCGATAATGCACAGCGAATGACGGCGCGCCATACGGATGGTTTATCGTTTGACAGTTTATGTGCTAAAGCGGCAAGTTTATTAAGCGAAAAGGGACGATTTTGTGTGGTATTACCAACAACCGAGTTAAGCCGATTTGAAAATGCCGCAGATAACGCTAATTTGAAAATTACAAAAAAGCTGTGGGTATTTACTAGTAAAAAGAAAGCAGCAAAACGCGTATTGTTGTGTTTAGCGCATAATGATGAGTTGCAAACGCTAGTTGAAGAAGAATTGATTATTCATGCTGAGAATGGGGAGTACAGCACAGCGTATATACCGCGTTTCAGCGTATTCTGTCATCACTTGTTCAACCCAAGTAGCAATGCGCTCATCACTTTTCTCGTATTGGCTGTCTTCATCAAGTGCCAAGCCAACAAATTGTGTGCCATCTTCGGTTAATGCTTTTGATGCTTCAAATTCGTAATCATCTGAATTAGGCCAGTAGCCTAAAAAGGTCACGCCTTGTGGTTTAATTTTGTCGTGCAGCATGCCTAACGCATCTTGAAACCATTGGCCATAGCCTTGCTGATCGCCCATGCCAAAAAGGGCAATGGTTTTACCGCTTAGGTTAACCGACTCAATATCGTCCCAAATTGATTCCCAATCTTCTTGTAACTCGCCAAAGTCCCAAGTAGAAATACCAAATATTAAGAAATCGAATTCTTCAGCGTTTTTCAGTGACTCGTCTTTAATATTGTGAAGTGAAATGATGTCTTCACCGATAATTTGCTGAATTTTTTCTGCAGCCATTTCGGTGTAACAGGTTGTAGAGCCAAAAAATAAACCAATTTTCATATTAAATTTGTGCGTTGCCGAGAGCTTGATATGATAGGCGCTAGTTTACCTTAACCTATGTGTTATTAATACATTGACAGAAAAACAAACCCCAAGTGTTGAAAATAGTCAAAAGATTGAGCAGTTTTTAGATGCTCTATGGCTTGAGCAAGGTTTAAGTGAAAATACCTTGGCGGCTTATCGTAGTGACTTAAATAAGTTTGCGATTTTTATTGCGAAAACATCGCTTTTTGATGTTGATGAAAGCATTATTTTCGATTATTTAGCATACCGCCGAGAAAATGGGTTTACAGCGCGCAGCACCGCTCGTGCGCAAAGTGCGTTAAAACGCTTTTATTTGTATTTTATTGGCTTGAAAAAGCTCTCTAGCTCACCGCTTGCCCATATTGAACAGCCAAAACTAGGCCAGTCATTACCTAAAACCTTAACAGAACAAGAAGTTGAAGCCTTGCTTGATGCGCCAAATCTCGAAGAGCCCATTGAGCTAAGAGATAAAGCCATGCTTGAACTGTTATATGCAACAGGGCTTCGCGTAAGTGAATTAGTTGGACTGCGTATGGAGCAAATCAATCTGCGCCAAGCTGTGGTATTTGTTAAAGGTAAAGGAAATAAAGAGCGTTTAGTTCCAATGGGTGAAGTGGCGCTTGAGTATATTGAAGCGTTTATTAAGCTGGCACGTCCGCAATTAATCAAACACGCGACTGATTTTGTTTTTCCGTCAAAACGCGGCATTGGCATGACGCGGCAGACCTTTTGGCATCGCATTAAACACTATGCTATCGTCGCGAATATTCAGAGTGAATTATCACCGCATACTTTACGTCATGCATTTGCCACACATTTGATCAATCATGGTGCTGATTTACGTGTTGTACAAATGATGTTAGGTCATAGTGACTTATCGACCACACAGATTTATACTCATGTAGCAAAAGAAAGGTTAAAATCCATTCATCAGACGCATCATCCAAGAGCTTGATGACAAAATACGGAATTTTATGTGGCTTAATACGGTCTAAATATTTATAAGCCCCAGTATTTAAAAAAGAGATAGCAAATGAAAAAACTAGCAATCGCAGCTGCTTTGTTGAGTGCGGCATTTAATATTTCAGCAAATGGTGTCGCAGCAGCGAGTGTTGATCCAATCGAAGCGAAAATCATAGCGGAATTTGAAAAAATCGGTCTACAAGCAAGTGGTGTAGCAGAAACACCTGTAAAAGGTTTGTATGAAGTATTAACCAATCGCGGCGTGTTATACAGCACGGCTGATGGTAAGTATTTACTGCAAGGAACGTTACTTGATTTAGAAAATAAAGAAAACCTAACGGAAGTTGCACTGGGTAATTTGCGTAAAGAAGGCGTTAAGCAATTTGCAGACTCGATGATCGTTTACCCAGCTAAAAACGAAAAACATAAAGTAACGATTTTTACTGATATTACTTGTGGTTATTGTCGTAAATTACACCGCGAGCTGGATGATTATCTTGATGCAGGCATTACGGTGCAATATCTTGCTTATCCACGTGCCGGTATACCAAGTAAAGGTTTTGATGACTTACAAGACATTTGGTGTGCAAAAGATGCGGCCAAAGCACTTACTGATGCAAAAGCAGGTGATGATGTAGTGGATGTAGCTGCATGTGATGCACCAGTGAAAGAGCAATTTGAAATGGGTCAAAGTTTTGGTATTACGGGTACGCCAGCTATCATCCTTGAAGATGGCACGCTTATTCCTGGTTACCAGCCAGCGGCTCAGTTAAAGCAAATTCTTGAAAGTAGTACAAAAGGGTAACCTAACCAGTTTGTGAAATAGGGCCGTTAAGGCCCTTTTTAGTCTCAGATTATTAAAAACGGTTCATGCAAAAAACAATTCAAACACGTGCCCGCGTTGACGACAGTTATTTAGACGCATCGCTTCACCCTGTTATTAAACAAATTTATGCCTCTCGTGGCATCAAAAACAATACTGAACTCGATAATGGCGCTGCGTCATTACTTGATTTTCGTTTATTGAAAGATATTGATGTTGCCGCAAATATTCTGATTAATGGGCTGCAAAACCACGCCAAAATTTTAATCGTCGGTGACTTTGATGCTGATGGTGCAACCAGTACTGCGGTGTTAATGGAAGGTCTACCGATGTTTGGCTTTCAACATGTCGATTACTTAGTGCCAAACCGTTTTAATTTAGGTTATGGTTTAAGCCCGCAGCTTGCAGAACAAGTAGTGCAAATTAAGCCGGATATTCTTATCACAGTTGATAACGGCATTTCCTGTTTGCAAGGTGTTGAAATTTGTAAGCAAGCTGGCATTCAAGTGATTGTTACTGATCACCATTTACAAGGTGAACAGCTTCCTAACGCCGACGCGATTGTTAATCCAAACCGCTTTGATTGTCAGTTTCCATCAAAAGCATTGGCGGGATGCGGTGTTGCGTTTTACTTGCTGGTGGCACTTCGTCACACGTTGCGAGAGCAAAACTATTTTGAAAACTTCGGCTTAGCGCAACCTAATTTGGCGAGTCTTTTGGATATTGTTGCACTGGGTACGGTAGCCGATGTAGTGCCGCTTGATGCTAATAATCGGACTTTGGTATACCAAGGTTTGGCACGCATTCGCGCAGGTCGTACTCGCCCCGGAATTTTAGCTTTGATTGAGGTTGCCAACCGAAATAGTTATCGCCTGCAAGCCAGTGACTTTGGCTTTGCTATTGCACCAAGGCTTAATGCGGCAGGGCGCTTAGATGACATGAGTTTAGGTATCGCGTGTTTACTAAGTCAGGATGGCAATCAGGCAAGACGCATTGCCGCGGAACTTGATGGATTAAACCAAGAACGCCGTGAAATCGAGCAAAGTATGCAAGTTGAAGCTAATGCAGTGCTAGAACGCTTAGTGTCACAATCACAAGAAATTCCAGATGCGGTATGTTTATATCAAGATGATTGGCACCAAGGTGTTATTGGTATTTTGGCAGGTCGTTTAAAAGAGCAATATCACCGTCCGACAGTGATTTTTGCACAGGGTGAAAATGGTGAAATAAAAGGCAGTTGCCGCTCTATACCAGGACTGCATATGCGTGATTTGTTGGAGTCGATTTCAACCAAACACCCCGATTTAATTTTAAAATTTGGCGGTCACGCAATGGCGGCGGGTTTATCAATTTTAGAAAGCGACTTTGCGCGCTTTAAGCAAATTTACACAGACGAGGTAGCAAATACGCTTGCCGAAGAAGATAAACACGCGGTGCTATTAACTGATGGTAATTTGCCAGCTGATTGTTTTAACTTGAATTTCGCCAACCAACTTAAGCAAGCAGGGCCTTTTGGCCAAAGCTTTCCTGAGCCACTATTTGACGATGTTTTTTATGTTATTCAACAGCGTATGGTGGGTGAGAAGCATTTAAAATTAGTATTGCGCCATGCGTCGGGTTTAGATGTGGACGCGATTGCCTTTAATGTTGATTTAAGGGCGTGGCCAAATACCGCAGCTGAAAAAGTACGTTTAGCCTATCAACTTGATATTAATGAGTTTAGAGGTAAGTTTTCGCTGCAATTATTGGTCAGTGAAATACAATTAGCATAGATAAGAAATATTTATGCGAAAAAATGGTTTTGAATCTAATCAAAACCATTTTTTTTTGCTAAAATTCCCGCCTTTGATTATTGCCAAGAATTAAGGCAAAACACCAGTTGGAGTGATGTAATGTTTGAAGTGAATCCTGTGATTAATCAAATCAAGGAAATTCGCGAGCGCACCGACCAACTTAGGGGGTATCTTTGACTACCCTCTAAAAAAAGAGCGGTTAGAAGAAGTTAATGCCGAATTAGAAGATTCTGCGGTTTGGAATGAACCAGAAAAAGCGCAGGCGTTAGGTCGTGAAAAATCGAGCTTAGAAGCGATTGTTGACACGATTGATACCTTAGACCAAGGCGCAGAAGATGTTGAAGGCTTAGTTGAGCTTGCTGTTGAAGCAGAAGATGAAGACACGTTTGCAGAAGCTGAGGCTGAACTCGAAGAATTAATGAAGCAGCTTGATAAGCTTGAATTCCGTCGTATGTTCTCTGGTGAGCAAGATGGTAACGATGCCTATATCGACCTGCAGTCAGGTTCAGGCGGCACTGAAGCACAAGACTGGTGTAATATGCTGCTGCGTATGTATTTACGTTGGGCAGAAGCAAAAGGTTTTAAAGCAGAAATAGTTGAAGCAACCGATGGTGATGTTGCAGGTATTAAAGGTGCAACGGTTCGTGTTTCAGGTGAGTACGCTTATGGCTGGTTACGCACTGAAACAGGTGTGCACCGCTTAGTACGTAAAAGCCCGTTTGACTCAACAGGTCGCCGCCATACATCATTTGCTTCTGCGTTTGTTTATCCTGAGGTGGATGACAATATTGAAATTGATATTAACCCAGCCGATTTACGTATTGACGTATATCGTGCATCGGGTGCGGGTGGTCAGCACGTTAACCGTACAGAATCGGCGGTACGTATTACTCACTTACCAACCAACACGGTAGTGCAGTGTCAAAATGACCGTTCGCAACACAAAAACAAAGCACAGGCGATGAAGCAGTTAAAAGCAAAATTGTTTGAGCTTGAAATGCATAAACAGAATGCTGAAAAGCAGTCACAAGAAGATGCAAAATCGGATATTGGCTGGGGTAGCCAAATTCGTTCTTACGTACTTGATGATTCTCGTATCAAAGATTTACGTACAGGGGTTGAAAACCGTAATACTCAAGCCGTATTAGACGGCGATTTAGATAAGTTTATCGAAGCCAGCCTGAAATCTGGCCTTTAATTTAAACCAAGCAACTTAGAGCTATAACATGACAGATCAAATTCAAGACGAAAATAAATTGATTGCAGAGCGTCGTGCCAAGCTAGATGCGATTCGTGAGAATTGCTCAGCTAATGGTCACCCGAATACTTTCCGCCGTGAAGATTACACAGCAGATCTACAAGCTAAGTTTGGTGATAAATCGAAGGAAGAGTTAGTCGAGTTAGACCACCAAGTTTCAGTAGCAGGCCGTATTTTAGCTAAACGTGGTCCTTTCCTTGTACTTCAAGATATGAAAGGTCGTATTCAGGCATATGCCTCAAAAGACGTGCAAAAAGCGTTAAAAGAGAAGTATGGCCAACTTGATATCGGTGACATCATCGGTGTGTCTGGTCCAGTTCATAAATCAGGTAAAGGCGACCTTTACGTAGATATGGTTAAGTATGAGTTACTGACTAAATCACTACGCCCATTACCAGAAAAATTCCACGGTTTAACAGACCAAGAAGCAAAGTACCGTCAACGTTATGTTGACCTTATTACAAATATGGACACCCGTGAGACGTTCCGTATTCGTTCAAAAGTGATTGAAGGTATTCGTCGTTTTTTAGCTGAACGTGACTTTATGGAAGTTGAAACGCCAATGCTTCAGGTTATTCCTGGTGGTGCAACGGCGCGTCCATTTGTGACTCACCACAATGCGTTAGATATCGACATGTACTTACGTATCGCACCAGAGCTTTACCTTAAGCGTTTAGTTGTGGGTGGTTTTGACCGCGTATTTGAAATTAACCGTAACTTCCGTAACGAAGGTCTTTCAACGCGCCATAACCCTGAATTTACGATGATTGAATTCTACCAAGCTTACGCTGATTACAACGATCTGATGAACTTAACGGAAGACATGTTACGTACCGTTGCACAAGATGTACTTGGTACAACAACTGTTATCAACACAGTTAAAAATGCTGAAGGTGAAGTTGTTGAAACAATCGAATATGATTTTGGTAGCAAGTTCGAGCGTCTATCTATGGCTGATGCCATCATCAAGTATGGTCCTGATGCTGAAGAAATTGCGCATATCTTCAAAGACCCTGAAAATCATTTCGATGAGTTAGTCGCTTACGCGAAGAAAGTACACGTTAAGATCCCAGAAAAATGTGTTTGGGGTGCAGGTAAGTTCTTATGTGAAATCTTCGAAGAGACAGCTGAGCACAAACTGATCCAACCTACTTTCATCACTGAGTACCCGTGGGAAGTGTCGCCACTTGCGCGTCGTAATGATGAAAACCCATTTATCACTGACCGTTTCGAATTCTTCGTAGGTGGTCGTGAATTAGCAAATGGTTTCTCTGAGCTTAACGATGCTGAAGACCAAGCAGCGCGCTTTGCTCGTCAGGTTGAAGAAAAAGATGCTGGTGACGATGAAGCAATGCACTTTGATGATGACTATATCCAAGCACTTGAGTTTGGCTTACCACCAACAGCAGGTGAGGGTATTGGTATCGACCGTCTAGTGATGTTATTTACTGATTCGCCAACGATTAAAGATGTAATCTTATTCCCGCATATGCGCCCGCAAGCGGACTAAGTAACGCCTGATAAAAAACCCAGCTATATGCTGGGTTTTTTGTTTTCAAGGGGCTGTGAATAAAACTGAATTATGTGAGCTGGTTTTAATGCGATGAAATTAAGTATTCTTCTACATCTTCTTTCAGATCTTGGAAATCATATTCATCGAGTTGTAAGGTATCTAATACTCGCAGTTCTATTGTGTGCCATTGAGGCTCAGGACGAAAGTGCCTTGCAATATGAACAAAATTTTCAGCAAGTCTTAAACAGGCAAAACAGCTGCGTTCAAAATCATCTGAACACGCATTAAAAAAGTCATCACAGTGATGCTGTAAAATTATTTGGCAAATTTGTTTGGGTAAATTCCAGCTAGTAGCAAGGTAATAACCGACAACAGCATGGTTGGTTTTAAAACGGTTTTCCTCTTTAGTAAATAATGGTGTTGAGTCGTTTTCCCGGTGTTCTTGCAGTAGTTTGGCATATTGCTCAAACCGTATTGCCATCGCGGGTATGCCTGCATCATGAAATAACCCAATTAAATGTAAGTTTTCAGGCGGCAAAGGCGTTTTTAAATGTCTGGCAATAATGCACGATACATTGGCAATATCATTGGCATTATCCCAAAAACGATTGAGGGAGAGTGAACATTTACTTTGGTCATACGCTTGTTTTAATAAATAGCCAGTAACCAGATTCGTAATATTTTCTAGTCCTAAAAACATGACTGCTTGGCGAATGTCACTGATTGTTCGAGCAAGGCCATAAAAAGGGCTATTAATTATTTTTAATACAGCAGCGGATGTTGCCACATCGGCTGCAATAATATCGGCAACGCGAAATAATTCAGGTTCTTTGCTTAGTTCATCTTGCAGTGCTTGTAGGATATCCGGCTTTGCAGGGATGGTAAAACCTGTTGCTACATCATTTAAGATTTTATTATCTATTTCTATCATCAGTTCGCTTATTTTAACAAGCCACTTAAATACTATAGACAAAGATTAGTGTTCAGATGAAATTGAATGTGAGATTAATAGTAGTTCATTTAATAGGGAACATTCTGGAAGCATAAATATTATGCTAATTGAGTTTGAATTTATCTATGTAAAGCAACTTTCTATGTAAAATTATGTCTTGATATCATTTGATTTATTCTGCGCTATTACTGTTCTGACACTACATAGATTAGGTATTAAAATAAAAAATCCCAGCCGGAGCTGGGATTTTTGGTCAGTCATCAATTTAGATTTCCATATCTAAGCGGCTGTCCTTAAATCGGTGTCTTCTGAATTTTGCTTTATATCAGAATCCTTAAGTAAGAAGCTTAATATGACTGGCACTAAAATCAAAGTGAATATTGTTGAAACCACTAATCCGCCAACCACGACGCCACCTAAACCACGGTAAAGCTCACTACCTGCACCAGGCATTAGTACCAGTGGTAACATGCCGCCCACAGAAGTAAGGGTCGACATCATAATCGGACGAACACGACTTTCAACAGACTCTTTAATTGCCAATTGGGCAGTAAGTCCTTTGTGCTTAAGATTGTTAAGGGCTTGATGCACAATCAAAATGGCGTTATTCACAACCACACCTGCCAAGATAACAAAACCAAGTAAAGTTAATACATCAAGGTTTTGTATCGGCGTATAGCGGTCAAACACGCTTGCCCAATGCACAGCGGCTAGACCCATAAAGCCACCAAGCGTTGCAAGTGGTACGCTCACCATAATAACAAGAGGGTATTTCCAGTTTTGAAATAAAATAACCATTACCAGATACACTACAAACATAGCTAGAAACATGCTTGAACTTAAGGTGCCAAATAAACTACCGTCGCCGAGTAAGGACTTTTTAAGATCTGCAAGCTTACCGGCGCTACCAGCAAGATTCACTTCAACGGCAGGAGAGATTGCCCCCGCGACGCGCAGCTCGTCGACCAAGGTATTCACTGATGCAATTGCTTGCTCAAGCGGCATTCCTGCAGGTGGTGTAAATTGTAATGTTACCGCACGCTGACGTGAAACGTGCTTAATTTGATCGACGGTTTGCGTACGCTCAACCAGGGCCAGCGATTGAAGATCAACTACCTGACTTTGTGGTGTTGCTAGCGGTGTTTGCATCAGTGCATCAATAGGGAAATCATCCTGTTGTGCACTCGTTACGATTTTAAGGTCTTTTAATTCGCCACCAACAGCAAAACTGTTCATCATAATGATGCCATCACCATTAGCTTGCACTGCTAAGCCTAAATCACGGCGCGTCATGTTGAGTTCGGCTAAACGCTCATCTAGCGGTTTAATTGATAGCTCTGGCGTTGGTAGTAAAAAGTTAGCTGGCTCTGGAATGGTTGCATATGGCCCATAACTGCCGATTAACTTAAATAGCAAGGCTGTTGCACCATTAGTGATTTGCTCTAAGTCATCACCTACCAAGTCGATTTGAATCGCGCTACCCGTTGTACCACCGGTATTAAAAAGTGGAAACTGGAAAGCAAAGCCAATCACATCTGGCGCGTTTACACCCATTAATGTTTGGTTTAAGAAGTCGACCGCGTCAATGGTTTTATCTGCTTCTTTTGGGATCATGCCATGGAGAATTTGACCGTCCATTGCAACTAAGAAATAGTGATCGATTTCTGGAGCTTTAATGGTACTGCCATCCATTAATTGAATATCAGGCACGCTTTGCGTTAAGTCTGGCTTACCACCGCGGATCACTGTTTCAGCTTGGTATTTATCACCAGTTACTTCCCATGCAGGGCGAAGCACTTTTTCAATACGGTCACCAATTTCAGATACTTGATCAAGGTTATAACCCGGCGGCGGTACCATAAAACCGAAAGCAAAATTACGGTTACCTTTTGGTAAGTAATCAAGCGGTGGAATAAGTAGTGCAATACCAACAAGTGTTACGACTGCAAAACTAGTCACCACAGTAACTTTTCGTTTGGTAGTGCTGGTAATTGCGATAAATAAGGCGCCAATGTGGCTCGGCAGCTTTGCTGCTTTCTTTTCAAGCTCAGCCAATTTACCCGTTTTTAATTTTACCTGTTTAGAGTCACTGCGCGCACGCAAGAAATAAGCGCCCGCTACCGGAATAACTAAGACAGATACGACAAAACTAATAAAGACTGCTGCCATGATGGCAAGTGATATATCGCGAAAAAGCTGACCTGCGCTGTCGGCAATGGTTAAAATAGGCACAAATACCACGAGTGTTGTCATAGTTGACGCAAACACCGCGCCTGCAACTTCTTGCGTACCTTCAACACTGGCCTTAAGCGGTTTTTTACCCATTTCTAAATGGCGGAAAATATTCTCGATAACCACAATGGCATTATCAACTACCATACCTACTGCAAAGGCCATGCCCGCAAGCGATACAATATTAATCGAACGACCAAGGGCAACCAAAATAACCACCGATGCAATCACTGAAATTGGAATCGCGATAGCAATAACGCCAATGGTACGCAGCGAGCGTAAAAATAGCAGCAGGGTAATAACGGCAAGTAAGCCACCGACCATAATATTGCTTTGTACTAAATCAATGGCATTTTCTACATAGCTTGATGAATCCCAGGTAGTAACTAGCTCAATCGTACCATTGATACCAAGCTTTTTAGCATGTTGCTCAAGCATGCCATCGGGTTTATTCAACTCTGCTATTTCCGCTTTTAGCGAGTTCATGGTTTCAAGTAAGTTAGCACCATGGGCCAGTTGGAAGTTAAAAAATGGCATTTTCACACCGCGAGCACGCACCCAATCACGCATATCTTTGTAGTCGAGTTTTACTGTCGCAATGTCTTTTACATATACCGGGCCGCGGTTATCTTTACGGATCACAATATTTTCAATGGTTGCTACATCGCTAAAACGCCCCATTGCACGCACACGAATATCATTTTTACCATCAGGCAAACGACCACCTGAGTAATTGGTGTTAGTAATTTGAATCGCGTCTACTAGTTGGCTGTAAGTAATACCAAAATTTGCCAGTTTGATTGGGTCAATTTGTATTTGCAGCTCTTGCTCACGGGCACCTAAAATCCCCACCTTTGAAATACCTTTGATGTTTTCAAGGCGTGGACGTAATCGGCGCTCCATAAAATCATATAGGGTAGTGTTGTCAAAACTCGGGTCGGTTGCTGCAAGGCCTACCCAGGCAATGTAATCAACCGACATTGGGTCAACGCCTTCAACTGTCGGTTCAGATACCCCCATAGGATAGGCGGGTACTTCGTTAAGCTTTTGTACGACTTCTGCTTGTGCTTGTTTAATATCGGTGCCAGTTTCAAATTCCAAACGCAGCTGCGCTGCAGACGTTTGGCTAATACTGGTTAATGAAACCAAGCCATTGACATCTGACAGTACCTTTTCTTGTTCAATAACAACGTCAGATTCAATTTCTTCAGGGCTTGCGTTCTCCCAAAATGTTCTTACGCTAACAACCACTGAGTCAACCGATGGCGTCATTTGAACGGGTACTTGTGTAAAAGCTAAAATACCCGCTAATACTGATAAAATAACGGCGACGATAACACTTATGGGTTGTTTAACCGCACTTTCTACAATCTTCATATCGCGCCTACTTTAAATGTTGTTGATTGCCATTTGAGACATCGGCTACAGCAACCACAGGGCCTGGCATTAATCGTTCATTGCCTTCAGTGATCACCTTGTCATTTGGTGCTAATTGCGGAGCGAAAATAGCCACTTTGTCACCTTGATGAAATTGAACATTGACAGATACAGGCTGCGCAATTTGCTTATCGCCTTGCACAATTACTTTATAAACTAAGTAGTTGCCGCCGCGATTTACCAGTGCATCTTTCGGTACTGTCAGCGTTGTTTTGCTTTCACCTTCTGGTAACCATGCACTTACTGACATTCCTGGCATTAAGCCATTACCATTAACTTGACCAATAACGCGGAAAGTACGCGCTCGCTCATCAACGCTATTAAGTACTTTAATATTATGCGCTTGTACAAGTTCACCTCCAATTTGCAGAGCAATTTCAGAGGGAGCTTTACCGGCTAAGAAAGCAAATCGCTCAGGTACATCTAACCAAGCTTCTAATTTATTTAGTGAGGTAAGTGTAAAAGCATGATCGCCACTGCCTAACCATTGCCCAAGCTCTGCGAGTCGACTCGTAACTTGGCCATCAAATGGCGCGCGAATTGACATATCATCAATGCGAACTTGTAAAGCGTCGAGCTGAGCATTTAACGCTTCAATTGCTTGCGTTGCAGCTATAACACGGGCTTGATTAGCGATTGTTTGTGTTTTACTTTGATTTAGACGCTGTTTTGATACGGCGCTTTTTTGTGCTGATTGTTTATACGCTAAATAATCTTCTTCGGCTTGCGTAAACTCTGCTTTTGCTAACGATAAATTCGCCTCAGCAAGCATTTTCTCTGCTTGCAAACGCTGCTTTTCAGCATCAAGTCGGCGGGTGTCTAAATGTGCTAAAACAGCACCTTTTGTCACAATATCGCCTTCGTTAACCAGTACATTAACAACCTTACCTGATTCAACAGAAGCGACATTGGCTTGATTAAAAGCTTTTAAGGTACCAACGACACGTTTGCGTGGTTGTAATTGTTGTTCGGTTGCTTCACTAAAACGCACCACTTGTGCATTAGCATGAAACACCAGAAACAAAAGACTTAATAAAAGTCCAATTTGTTTAAATGAGCGTGGAGAAGTCATCGTATTTCCAATTTAGTAGACCAGTCGTCTAGTTGATTGTCTTTTATAATGGCAATTGTTGCAAGATGAATTTCGGCTGAATGCTATTTTTGGTAAGTTGAATTTATTTAAGTGATTGAATTTTTTATTTATATTTAAAAAGTATTTTTTAGACCGATTGGTCTAGAGTGGTGGGTTTTCAAGGTGAAAGTGCCAATTAAGGCACTAAAATTGTTTCAAAAATAATATCGACAAAATTATCGTAAGGCTCTGTTGAGCGCTCTACTTGCATTTGTATTGCAGCGCCATGGCTGGCATTAAACAAGAATGCTGCAATTTTATGTGGGTCGAGTTTTTCGTTTACTTCGCCTTCTTGTTGGGCTTCTCTAATAGTTTGCGCCATCATGCTGTGCATTAAATCTTGCGCACACTTAATGCCGCCACGCATATTTTCACTGAGTTGTGATTGTTCCAGAATTAATTTTGGTACAAGACATTCGCAGTCAATGCCTTCTTCTTCGTGAAACTGTTGAATGCGTTTGAACCAGTTATTTATCCGCTGCAGAGGCGAGTATTTGCGGTCGCGTAGAAATTCACGCATAAAGTCGTGAGTTTGATCTTGGGCGCGTTCAATTAACGCTAAACCAAAGTCTTCTTTAGACTTAAAGTAATGATAAAACGAACCTTTAGGCACTCCAGCCTTATCTAGGATTTCTTTTAAGCCACATCCGTTGTAACTTTTTTCGATAATCAGCGCATGACCTGCCGCCAAAATCGCTTCTTTGGTATCTGGCTTATTCATATTTGGGTTAATTTTTTACGTACACACTTTGTGAATATTATTAGACCAGTCGTCTCGAAAGTCAACTTTCACGATGTGATTACAGTTGATCTTCAATGGGTAATACGCGAAAGAACCATGCACCAATTTTGCGCCAGATGCTGGCATCTGGTTCTTTGCTATAGACTTTTTGGCTTGCCATGTCATACCAAAGCAGCTCACCATCTTCTAATTTTACTTGGTAAGCTGAATTTGTAATTGCTGTTTTAAGCGTATCAATAACCTTGCCTGTGAGCTCTTCATTTTCAAACAAAACACCAATTTCGGTATTGATAAACATTGAACGAGGATCGAGATTAAGCGAACCGACAAAAATATGTTTACTGTCGAAAATAATGGATTTTGCATGAAGGCTGGCTTGTGTTGAGCCTCGCCATGCTGTGGGTTTAAAGTTGGGCGTTACTTTGGATTCATACAGAGTGACTCCCGCGTTTAGCAGCGCTTTACGATATGGTGCGTAACCAGAATGCACCGCGACTACATCGGTCGCGGCAAGTGAATTTGTCAGTACCGTAACGTTAACACCACGCTCAACCATCTTTTTAAGGTAGGCCGTACCTGCTTTGCCTGGCACAAAATAAGGAGAAATAATATACAGGTGGTGCTTCGTATCAGCAAATGTGCTGGCTAAATCATCCAGTAATGGGCTTGTTACGCCATTGGCGCTAATTTTATTTGGTGGGTCGTAAAGCACCTTTGCGTTACCCCATGACCAAGGCAATGCACCTTCAGTAATGTATTCGATAAATTGCGAATTTTTAAGTGCGTTTACATATTCTTGCTCTGCTTGTGCAGCTTCGCTAATTTCAAGATCCCATTTAGTTAAAATTTCAATGGTCTCTTCATTTGAGTAACGTTTTGGGTGGAACACAGAAAGCGGATAGCTGTATTCACTGTTCCAGTATTCATCAAACTGGCGATTAATATCGCCAACGGCATCGCCAATTAATAGCAAATCAAAATCACCGAACTCTACCTCATGGCTGGCACTAAAATATTCATCGCCAATATTGCGACCACCAATCACTGAAGAAAGGCTATCGACGGTAAGTGATTTATTATGCATACGGCTATTTAACCGTGAAAAATCGGACAGGATCCCAAGCGCTTTGTTACTGCGATTAGGTAAGGGGTTAAATAGTTTGATTTCAACGTTTTTATGTTGATTCAAAATTTGTAACTGTGGGTTAGAATCAGGCGCTTTTAAATCATCTAGTAAAATGCGTACACGTACTCCGCGTTCGGCAGCTAAATACAAAGAGTAGTTTATTTGGTTGCCTGTAATGTCTTTGTTGTAAATGTAATATTGTAAATCAATGCTACTACTGGCTGCATTAATAAGGCTGACGCGTGACATGAACGCATCAACGCCTTGCCCTAAGGTAAAAACGCCTGTTTGATTTTTATTTTGGGTTGTAAGTTCGGTTACGAAGTTTGCTAACTTGCCGGAGTTTGCAGGTGGCATAGCATAGCTTTTTTCGCCGGGATTCGGCTTCATATGTGTTGCGCATCCCGCCATCACAAGCACCACTCCTATTAATAAAATCCGTTTTAGTAACATTTATTTACCGTTAAGTTAGGTTGTAAATATGAGACTTAATAGGGTATAGATTACAGGTAATAGTAATGGCGTCAATATGGCGCTTAATACTAAGCTAACCGATGCAAATGCACCCATGCGTTCATCAACTTCAATTGCCCTTGCTGTACCAACCGCATGGCAGGCCGCGCCGAGAGCGAGTCCTTGACTTGGAACATGCTTTACACCAAAAAAGCGAAGCAAAGGTAAACCGATCACTGCACCAAAAATACCAACGCAAATAACCACAACAGCCGAAAGTGCACTAATACCAGCAAGTTGCTCACTTACCTCAATTGCGATGGGGGTGGTCACCGCATTAGGAGCAAGACTGACAACCAGTTGCTCACTCGCGCCCAAGCTGTATGCTGTTAACATTGCAATAATGGATGAGCTTGCAACCCCAATAACACTGCATAGAATGTAACGCCATGTTGCTTTTTTGATGGTACGTGACTCTTTGTAAAGTGGAATAGCGAGCGCCACAATGGCCAAATCTAATAACCAGAAAAACGGGGTGTTTACCTCGGCAAACTGTGCATAACTAATATCCCCCCATATCAGTACTAAACTTATCAGTGAAATACTTAACAAAATGGGGTTACATAAACTGTGCTTAAGATAATGAGTTTGAAGCCATTTAAAGACAAAAAAACATATTGGCGAGAGAACAATCAAAAGTAAGCTCATGATTGTTCCTTATCGTTAGATGCAAAAAGTAAACTTGCTACTTTCCCAACAATAAACAAAGTACCTATGGTGGCAGCAAGTACTGAGAAAATAATTAAAAATAGATTTTCCTTTATTAGGTCTAAATGCTGAATGATACCCACCCCTGCTGGAATGAAAAAAAGCGGGAAATATTTAAGTAATAGATTACCCGCGACTTCACACTTTTTCAGCGACACTATATTTAATTTGAGCGCAAGTAATAATACCCCCATAGCGAGCACCGCAGGCGGAAATTTAAAATCAAGCAAAAACAGCAGCCCGTGGGCAATTCCAAGGGCTGAGAGTAAAATAATCAGACTAAAAATATATTTCATATTGCTAGCCTACCACAGCTTTATGCCAGATCTACTGGTCTTTAGTCGTTACCAGTTTGCAGAGTCGAAGAAGGGTTTTGATTCGTCTTTTAATCGGTTATTTATTGCACGCTTTACATTTTTACCGCGTAAAATTTTAATTTGATTTAGTGTTTCTGCGGCTAGTAATTTACGGCGATTAACTAACATATGCTTTTGATACGTACGTTTGTTAGCAGCTAGGGCGTCTGGTGATTTTTCTAAGAGTGCATCCTTAAGTTGTTCGCAGCGTTTGTTTAAATCATCACAGACCTCAGTAACTAAATTAAGCGAAAGAGCTGTTTTTGCATCAATTGGGTCAGCAAGGTGAGTGAGCTTTAATGCTTGGTCATAAGGCATTAAGCCTTGCAGCATCACACTGCCAGCCATATCAGGCGTGAGCCCCCAGCGCGCTTCCATAATTGAAAGCTGGGCATCTTTACTGGCAAGGCGAAAGTCGGCACCTAAAGCTATTTGCATACCGCCACCAAAACAACGGCCATGAATTTTACAAATGACCGGCGCTTTTATTTCTTGCCAACCAAGGGTGACGCGCTGTGCTAAATTTGCATTGCCGGGCAGCCATTTAAACAATAACTTAACCATAGTAATTGCAGAGCGACTGATACTTTTAACATCTAGGCCAGTACAAAAATCACTGCCATTTGCGTCAATAATGACTAAGCGCAATGACTTTTCTTTTTTAAGTTGTTTAATAATGCTGTCGAGCTGGATAAAACTATCAAAACTAAGTGCATTTAGTTTTTCAGCGCGGTCAAAGGTGACAGTGGCAATTCCTGCATCAATACTTAAGGTGATTAGGTGCTTCATTTTTATTCTCATCCGACCTGTTAAGGGTTTGAGATTAACGTGGAAAAAAGCCCCTGTAAAGCGCCATACTTCACGCTAGGTTCATATTTTCTTTGCAAAATAACGGCGTTATTCAGCATATTAGATTTAAAAATATGCTCATGTTGATTTGCTAAAAATTAGTTAAATATTAAATTACATTTAATGTCATGTCGTATTATGATTGATAACCAGAAGATTTTATTAGAAATTTCGGCGCTTTTGCCGGAAACAAAAATTTGCTCTATTTGTGATAAGGGAGAGTTGCATGTAAGAACCACATTAAAAAAGATTAGTTGCCCGACTAAATCGGCTCTGTTTGTTAGTTGTATCTTGTTAGGGCCAATAGCTTTAACAGGGTGTGGTAAAGAACAAGTAGTGCAAAAGGCGCCAGCTCCAGCCGTTTCTGTTTATACGGTCAACAGTGATTTAGTAGGTACTTACCGTGAGTTTACAGCACGCACACAAGCTTCTAAAGAAGCTGAAATCACTACTCGCGTTCAGGGCGAATTGATTGAACGTAAGTTTGTGGAAGGCTCTAAGGTTAAAAAAGACGATTTATTGTTAAAAATAGACCCGAGTGAATACCAAGCGTTAGTGGCGCAATATGATGCAGACCTTAAATCAAAAATTGCAGGGGCTGCTGGCGCTGCACGTGATTTAAAACGTGGTAAAGAAGTTGCAGACCAAGGCTTTATTTCTCAATCCGATTTAGACAAATTGATTACTAATGCAGCGCAAACACAAGCTGCAGTAAAAGCAGGTGAAGCGGCGCTTAAAAAAGCCAAGCTTGATTTAAGCTACACTGAAATTAGTGCGCCATTTGATGGTCAAATTGGCCGAGTTAACATTGATGTGGGTAATATTATTAGCCCACAAAGTGGTGTGCTTGCGACAATCACTGCAATTGATCCAATTTATGTAAACTTCTCAGTAGAAGAGGCGCTTTACACCACTTACTTGCAGGAACATCACAATATAAAAAGCCCTGAACAAGTACCGATTGATTTAAAAATTCGTTTACCAAATAACACTGAATATGCAGAAGCAGGCATGCTCGATTTTGCCGATACTAAAATTGACAGTAATACAGGTACTGTTGAGCTTCGAGCGACTTTCCCTAATCCAAATGGCATTGTGTTACCAGGCTTATTTGTAAAGCTGATTGCTGAGAGTAAAAATAAATCGCAAATGGCGTTAGTGCCTCAGGCTGCTGTACAAGAAAATCAGCAAGGTAAGTTTGTATTGGTTGTAGATAGCAACAATAAAGTAACTACCCGTCATGTTGATTTAGGTCGTCGTGTTAATGCCATGTGGGTAGTAAATTCAGGCATTGAAGCAGGCGAGAGAATTATCATTGAAGGCCTACAAAAGGTGCGCCCTGGCGTTGAAGTAAACCCTGTTGATAAAAATGTAGATGCGGTAACTGGTGTTATCACAAACAGCGCAGAGTAGGTGAGATAAATGATTAGTAAAACGTTTATTAATCGGCCTAAATTTGCGCTGGTTATTTCGATTGTTATAACGCTTGCGGGTTTAATTTCGTTATACCTGCTACCTGTAAACATGTACCCAGAGATCACGCCACCGCAAATTCAGGTAACGGCAGTTTATCCTGGTGCAAGTGCACAAGTTGTAGAGGAGTCGGTGATCCGGCCCATTGAAGAGCAAATCAATGGTGTGGAAGATATGCTCTACATCGAATCTACAGCGGCCAATAATGGTACAGCCACGATCACTGTGTACTTTAAAGTTGGTACTGACGATGATATGGCGCAGGTTAACGTACAAAACCGCGTAGCATTAGCTGAGGCTGGGTTACCTGAAGAAGTTAAGCGTCAAGGCGTTGTGGTACGAAAACAGTCAAGCAATATGCTCTTGGGTGTAACACTTTATAGTTCACAAGAAAACCTCGACGATATTTTCTTAAGTAACTATGCAACCAACTACTTAACCGAGCCGCTAGGTCGTATTCCAGGTGTTGCCAATGCAGAAGTGATGGGTGAAAAAACTTACTCAATGCGTATTTGGCTAAACCCAAATAAAATGGCGTCGCTTGGGGTGGCTGTATCGGATGTGCAAAATGCACTAAAAGAGCAAAACTTAATTGTTGCCGCGGGTAAATTAGGTGCAAGCCCTGCTCCCAAAAATCAGCAATTTGAATACTCGATTCAAGCGCGCGGACGTTTAAAAACACCGGATGAATTTGGTGATACGATTATTCGTGCCACTAATGAAGGCAATTTTGTTCGTTTATCAGATATTGGTCGTATTGAGCTAGGTTCTAAAATTTATGGCTTTACTGCTAAATTAAACGGTGACGATACCGCGTTTTTAGTTATCTACCAATTACCTGATGCAAACGCGACTGAAGTGGCGGCAAATGTTAAAAAAGAGATGGAAATTCTTGCGGAACGTTTCCCAGATGGCCTTCATTACAGTATTCCTTACGACACTACCGAGTTTATTAACCGTTCAATTGATGAAGTAGTAATTACCCTTTACCAAGCGGTTGCCTTGGTAATTTTAGTGGTGTTCTTGTTTTTACAAAACTGGCGTGCAACGCTTATTCCTTCTGTGGCTATTCCAGTATCTTTGGTAGGTACGTTTGCCTTTATGATGTTGATGGGTTACTCAATTAACACCATCACATTATTTGGCCTTGTACTGGCAATTGGTATCGTGGTTGATGATGCGATTGTTGTTATTGAGAACGTTGAGCGTATTTTAAAAGAAGAGAAACTGCCTATTAAAGAGGCGGTAACCAAAGCAATGGAACAAGTGTCAGGACCAATTGTGGCGACCACTTTAGTTCTTTTAGCGGTATTTGTACCGGTTGGTTTTATGCCGGGCATTACAGGTGAGCTTTATAAGCAGTTCTCGGTGACAATTTCTTTTGCTGTATTAATTTCATCGATTAACGCACTGACACTAAGCCCCGCGCTATGTACATTGCTACTAAGTGAAAAAGCAATGAAGCCAGTGAAATGGCTTGCACCTGTTGAACGTGGTATTGAATCATCAACGAAAAAATATTCTTCTAGCGTAAATTGGTTATTAAAACGTTCTGCGCGAGTGGGGGTTGTAACTGTATTGCTTTTTGCAGCCACAGGTTGGCTAACAAAATCGGTTCCTACAGCTTTCGTTCCTGCTGAAGACCAAGGTTATTTATTTGTTGATGTGCAATTGCCGGATGCGGCGGCAAGTGGTCGTACCGCTGAAGTAATGGCGAAAATCAATGAAGTTATTTTGGCTGACCCAGCAGTCACTGATTTTATTTCGGTGTCGGGTAGTTCGCTGTTAGGTGGCCCAGGTTCAAATAATGGTTTAGGTATTATTATCTTAAAAGACTGGGAAGAGCGTACAGCACCAGAACTTGGTTTAAGGCAAATTATTCCGCGTTTAATGGGGCAGTTATTTGCGATGCCTGATGCGCAAATTTTTGTCTTTAACCCACCGCCAATTCCAGGGTTAGGTACGAGTTCAGGTTTTGAATTTAGATTACTTGATAGCGAAGGTCGCGACCCAAATGAACTGGCGCAGGTAATGAATGGTTTAATTTATGAAGCAAACCAACGCCCAGAATTAAGCCGTGTATTTAGTACTTTCCGTGCCAATGTACCGCAGTACTTTTTAGAAATTGACCGTGATAAAGCAAAGGCGCAAGGTGTTGCGCTAAGTGATGTGTTTGTTACGTTACAAGCGCAATTAGGCTCGTTATATATTAATGACTTTAACCAGTTTGGGCGTACTTATCAGGTGGTTATTCAAGCGGAAACGGAATATCGTAAAGATCCGTCTGATTTGAATAATTACTATGTGCGTGCCAGCAATGGTGAAATGGTACCATTAACTACGCTTGCCAGCCTTGAGCCAATTTTAGGCCCAACCAGTATTAACCATTTTAATCTATATCGTAGTGCGAGTATTACAGGTCAACCTGCACCTGGTTACTCAAGTGGTGAGGCGATTAAAGTAATGCAAGAGCTTTCAGCTCAGTTACCAACAGGTTATATCTACGATTGGGCTGGACAAACTAAACAAGAAATCCAAGCTGGTAACTTAGCACCGTTACTATTCGGTTTAGCGATTATCTTTGTTTACTTATTCTTAGTGGCACAATATGAAAGTTGGACGATTCCGTTCTCGGTAATCGCAGCAGTACCATTGGCGATTTTTGGTGCGATGGCTGCACTTTATGCTGTTGGTATGGCTAACAATATTTATGCCCAAGTGGGTTTAATATTGCTGATTGGTCTCTCCACCAAAACGGCAATTTTGATTGTTGAATTTGCGATGGAACAACGAGCAGCAGGGCATAGCATATTTGATTCTGCGCTTAATGCAGCAAGGCTGCGTTTTAGAGCAGTACTCATGACGGCGTTCTCGTTTGTGCTGGGTGTTTTACCCTTGGTATTTGCAACTGGTGCAGGTGCCGGTAGCCGAGTTAGCTTAGGTTTAACTGTACTTGCGGGTATGTTGGCTGCAACGATTTTCGGTACGCTGCTTATTCCGATTTTCTACGCGCTAATTCAAACAATGCGTGAAAAAGTAAAGGCCAAGCTCGCAAGCGAGTAGTGCGCTAGTTAAAATCACAAAATATAAGGCAAAGAGGGACTTCTTTGCCTTTTTTGTTTTGATATAATTAGAAAAAATTTTTGAGCATAATTATGACGCAAGAAGATCATTTGTGGACTATTGAAGAAGCCACCAACCACGCTTATGAGGTGTTTTTAGAACTTGCACCTGATAACCTTTCTGAGCAAGATATTGTTGAATTCAACAAGTATCGAGAGGATCTTGGTTTTATTGAAGAAAGTGAACCGGACGAATCTTGGCAAGAATTTACTGAATTTGAAATTGAACCAGAGCTTTATATTCAAGTATTAGTTGGTTTGGAATTTGAAAACCAAGATGTATTATTTGCCAGAATATTGATTAGTCGCGACAAGGCTGCGCCGTTTGTTCACGTGCTTTGGAAATAATTCAGTCACTCGGTAAGTTTTTAAAAATTTGTTAGCAAAATTACACTTTTTGCGCGGATTTTTTGAATTGGTTTAGTTAAGCTAGGGTTTCATTTACGAATAGAGGTTTGAAGTAGTTTGTAATGCGCTGGTTAGTTTTTTTGTGTATGTGTTTTTGTTTTGAGGTAATGGCAGCCGATCCGTTCGAAGATTTTGCCATTTATGGTGAAACACCTGTTGATGACAGATACAAAGAAAACAAAGGTCGCTTGTTGTTTGGTGATTTAGAGTTGGGTTTTATTGTTACCACTGGAAACACAAATACATCCAGTGCAAAACTAAAAACCAACCTAATGCAGGACCTAAATAACTGGCGAAATCAGCTGAAGTTTGACTCCTTAGTTAAAAAAGAAAATGAAGACGGCAAAGGGCTGTCTGCAGCGCGCTATTTCTCTTCATTGCAAAGCAATTACTTACTTGAAGATAAGAATACCTCACTATTTTTATATGGTGACTACGAATTTGATAGATTTAGCGGTATTGAAAAACAGGCGAGTTTTGCAACCGGTTATGGTTGGCGATTTTTAGAAACCAAAAAAGACAGTATTGATTTGGATATTGGGCCAGGTATGAATTACCAAGTAACCGAATCGAAAGAATCTAATTTAGGTTATTTGTTAAGACTAGCGCTGCAATGGGAGCGCATTGTCAGTAAGCGTACTCGTTTTAACCAAGATATTAGTGCCGAACATTCTTTAAGTGGTTTAAATTCGCGTATTAAGTCCGAAACATCATTGGTTAGTCAAATCAGTGGTGCGCTGAGTTTAAAGTTTTCTTATCTTTATCGTTACAACACGCTGCCAGAAGCAGGTAAGCGAAATTATGATGCTGAAACAAGTGCTACTTTTGTTTTTAGCTTCAATTAATTAGGAACCATCTTAATGTATTCACATAAGCAAATGGCTTGGGCTATTTTATTTTTAATGTCGTGGATTTTCTCATTCACCTTATTAGCCGTTTATTTAGTTGGGCCAATTATGGGCTTACTATTATTTGCAGGGTTTGTGCTGTTAGTTGCTTTGTTATTTCATGGCATGACAGTAACAGTGAAAGATAATACGATTAAATGGGGCTTTGCTTTTGGCTGGTTTGGTCAAACTTTGCCACTATCAAACATTGTTTCGTATCAGGCTGTTACAAATTCTTGGCGTCATGGCATAGGGCTTCGCATTAGTCATGATGGTTTTGTTTATTCTGCTCACGGTTTTAAAGCGGTAGAATTAGTACTACAAGATGATACTAAAATACGTCTTGGAACGAACGATCAAGCGGGTTTAATTGCTGCTTTAGATAAACAAAAAAAATAGCGCTCAATAGCGCTATTTTTTATTGGTCTTACTGCTTTATTAGCAGCAGCCGCCATTTTCGTCATGAACGTGATCATGGTGTGAACCACAGCCGCCTTCACCATGAACATGGCCATGTGCCAATTCTTCTTCAGTTGCATCACGTACTTCAAGTACTTCAACATCAAATGTTAAATCAATACCTGATAAAGGATGGTTACCATCGACAACCACATCTTCGTCTTGAATGTCGATGATTACAACTGTTTGCTCGCCTTCATCAGTGGTTGCGCGAAATTGCATACCTACTTCGATGTCCATGCCTTCAAACATTGATCTTGGCACTGCTTGCATCAGGCCATCATGACGCTCACCGTAACCATCCTTTGCAGATACTTCTACAGTAAATGTATCGCCAGCTTGCTTATCAATTAGCGCAGTTTCTAGGCCTGGAATTAAAAAACCTGAGCCAACAATAAATTCAAGCGGCTCGTTATCAAATGAGCTGTCGATTGCATTGTTGTCTTTATCCATTACTGAATAATGTAGTTTTACCACTTTTTGCTGTGCAATTTTCATATCTAACCTAATCTTCAAGTGTATATGGAAGAGATATCACGCAAAGGTGAGACTCTTCGAGATCTTTTATTCGTAACTGAGCTTGCTCAGTTGTATCGTTTGGTAACACTGCCTGCACAAAAGTGCCTTCTGCGGTTACCGCAATATTGGTGATTTTACCGGCTCTTCGCCAGTTTTCACCCAGTTGGATTTCAACTTCACTGGCACTTTCAATTGTTTGGTCTTTAGCAAATAAGCTGAACATGGCACGTTTGTTTTTACCTAGGTACTTCATGCGAGCCACTGTTTCTTGCCCGGTGTAACAGCCTTTATTAAAGCTAATGCCTCCAATTGCTTGAAGATTTACCATTTGTGGTACAAATTCGTCTAACGTCTCTGCGCTTAAACGTGGTAAACCTGCTTTAATTGTGGCTGCAAGCCAATCATTTTCATGGGCTTCGATAGTGATTTTAGTTTCAAGTGTTGCAAGTTTGTCTTCAGCAATAACAAGCTCAACAAGGCCGTTTGCTAATTGTAGTGCATAGCCTAAGTCAAAGCTGACTAAATTATTTTCGCCAAATGAAATAGATAGTAGTGACTCAATTTCACTGGTGCTTTGTGCGATAAGGCCAATAGTGTGTAATGGCTCACTTAGCTCAAATTCAGCTTTTGAAAATACGCCGTATTTTTTAAGTTCACTAAAGCTTTGATTGGCTTCACTCTCACTTGCAAGTAATAAGTAGCTTTCGTCGCTTGCGATAAGCTTATGTACTGACCATAGTTTGCCTTTGGCATTACAATGACCTGACCATAAAAACGTACTTTCATTAAGTAAATTAAGGTCCTGTGTTACTTGACCATGGAGATAAGATTTTCTGTCTTGACCACTTATTACAACAATTTTTTCAGCTATACGATTTGCTATTACCATAATTGACATATCACTATAAATTAATGCATTGATTTTAACTTAGATTCCTGATGATTGCATGCTTAGCTTTTGCTACTATTAGCTAGCGCTAATTAACGAGGTATGAAATGAGCAATTTAGATAGTAAGGCTAAATTACGTTGGGCATGTCGCCGTGGTATGTTGGAACTGGATGTTTTACTGAGACCATTTGTTGATGAAGCCTTTGATGCGTTAAGTGACAAGGATAAAGCGATTTTTCAGCGTTTACTGACAGCTGACGACCCCGATCTGTTTGCATGGTTTATGGGTCATGAAGAGTGCAAAGACGCTGAATTAAATTACATGGTTAATACTATTTTAAATCGTGTCCGAGTATAGAATATACGTTGGCGAATCAAAAATAATGCCGAGTGTTTATATCGGCATTAACCTTCCTATTTTTACCATTGCACTGTTGCCTGCAGAAAGTCTCTTTGCGGTTATATGTGTTACAACTTTTTTACTCTTTCTTAGTTATTATTTCTTTTACAAGCTCAATAATATGTTGGTAAGTGATAGCTATTTATTGCTTGATGAAAAGCGCGCAGTGTTAAGTGAATCGAGCGGTAAACTGATTGGTGAAATAAGCCCATTTAGTATCGTTACCACTTGGTTTGTGTTGCTAAAGTTTAAACATAAACCAAGTAACAGAAACCAGTTTATTATGCTAAGTTCACTTTCAAAAAGAGACAGAAAACGGCTCTTAAGAGCCGTTTATCAAAAGCAGTGACCCGATTAGTGTTTATGTAAAACGGTCGGTTTTGGATTTGCTTTTGGCTCTGGGTAATCAAGCGTGTAATGCAGCCCACGGCTTTCTTTTCGCTCAAGTGCACTGCGAATAATCAGCTCAGATACTTGTACTAGGTTACGTAATTCCAGCAAGTTATTGCTAACTCTGAAATTAGTGTAATACTCATCAATTTCTTGTTGCAATAATTCAACGCGACGCAATGCACGCTCCAAGCGTTTTGTAGTGCGAACAATACCAACGTAATCCCACATAAACAAACGAAGTTCATGCCAATTATGAGTAATTACAATTTCTTCATCAGAATTTGTTACTCGGCTTTCATCCCAATTAGGTAATGTTTCAGGGGTGTGAGATTGCGCTAATTGAGCAATAATATCTTTGGCTGCAGCTTGTGCAAACACAATGCATTCGAGTAAAGAGTTACTCGCCATGCGGTTTGCACCGTGAAGACCTGTGTAGGCAACTTCACCAATTGCATATAAATTATCTAAGTCGGTTTTACCATTAAAATCAGTCATGACACCACCACAGGTATAATGTGCTGCTGGCACCACAGGTATAGGTTCTTTGGTAATATCTAACCCTACGCTCAAACATTTTGCATAAATGGTAGGGAAATGGTCGATAATAAAGTTTTTATCTTTATGGCTGATATCGAGGTAAACACAGTTTGCACCAAGGCGCTTCATTTCATAATCGATTGCACGGGCAACCACATCACGCGGAGCAAGTTCAGCGCGTTCATCAAAGTCAGGCATAAAACGTGAGCCATCAGGGCGTTTTAAATATGCCCCTTCGCCGCGCATTGCTTCTGTAATTAGAAAGTTTTGTAACTCTGGGTGATATAAGCTGGTTGGATGGAATTGATTAAACTCCATATTGGCAACACGACAACCTGCACGCCAGGCCATAGCGATACCATCACCACTTGAGACATCAGGGTTAGATGTGTAAAGATACACTTTACTTGCACCACCTGTTGCGAGCGAAATAAAACGCGCATTTATAATTTCAACTTGTTCAGTTGCACGGTTCCACACATATAAGCCATGGCAGCGCTTACCCGAGTGACCTAGTTTTTCATCCGTAATTAAATCGATAGCGTTATATCTTTCAAGTAATTGAATATTTTTGTGCTGTTTAACACGATCGATAAGGGTGGTTTGAACTGCTTTTCCTGTTGCATCGGCGGCGTGTAAAATGCGGCGGTGGCTGTGCCCACCCTCACGCGTTAAGTGGTAACGTTCTTTACCTAGTGCACTTTTGTCCATATCAAATGGCACACCTTGTTCGATCAACCACTTCATACAGGTTTTTGCATTGCTAGCAGTGTAGTGAACCGCATCACGGTCACACAAACCACCGCCAGCAGCAAGTGTATCTTCAACATGAGATTCAATACTATCTTCTTTATCAAATACAGCAGCGATGCCACCTTGGGCATACATAGTAGAACCTTCGGTTAATGGCCCTTTGCTTAATACAGTGACGTGGCAATGGTTAGCGAGAGTCAGCGCTAGGGTTAAGCCTGCTGCACCACTACCTACGATAACAACATCAGTTGTTAATTGTGGCGTATTTGTCATACAAGTATCACTTTACAATGCTATTGAGTTATGGGCGCAATATTAACACCAATTACGACAATGATAAAAAGACTAAAGTCGTACATAGTATGCAGGAAATGGTGAAAAGGCCGCGATTTATAGCGTTAAGTTAATTTTGTGCTAATTTTGCTTTAGAAAAGGTGTTAAAGTCAGTTAATTAAGTTTTTTACAAAATGTATCGAACTTTTTCAAAACCCTAGAGTCCTAAATAGTGAATTTATTCTCGGGAACTAGAGAAAGATAATAAATAAGAGGAGTACCGGCTCGAATGAGCGAGCAGGATTTGGATTTAGCGCTAGTAAGAAAAGTTCAGCAAGGTGATAAAAACGCGTTTAATGTGTTAGTTAAAAAATATCAGAACAAAGTTGCGAACTTAATTGGACGTTATGTCTCTAACCATGGAGATGTTGCTGATATTGCACAAGAAGCGTTTATTAAAGCATATAGAGCGTTGCCCGGTTTTAGAGGTGACAGTGCTTTTTACACATGGCTTTACCGTATTGCCGTTAACTGTGCTAAAAATCATTTGGTTTCTCAAGGTCGTCGTCCCCCTGCGAATGATGTAGATGCAGACGATGCAGAGTTTTATGATGGTGCTGATGCACTTAGAAGTAACTCTACACCTGAGAACTTATTACTAAGTGATGAAATAAAGCAGGTAATTTTTAAGACAATTGATGGTTTACCGGATGATCTTAAAACAGCCATTACATTACGCGAATTAGAGGGGTTAAGTTACGAAGACATTGCCATGATAATGGACTGTCCAGTAGGAACAGTTAGATCACGGATTTTCCGTGCTCGTGAGGCAATCGACAACCGACTTGATCCAATATTAAATAATGCATAGGTCGCTTATATGACTAATTTGAATGAGAAACGAAAAGAACAAATTTCGGCAGTGTTTGATGATGAACACAGTTTTGAAAGCCGACATTTGGGGGACGAATTAGAGCACGCTGCATCGCGTTATTCACTGATTGGTGATGTTATGCGCGGCGAAGGCAAAGCACTAATTCAAATCGATATCGCAGATCAAGTCGCGTTGGCACTAGAACAAGAAGAAACATACAGCCAAGCTCCTATCGCTGAAGATATTGCCGCGGTAAATAATTCAAGTGCCACTGTGCTATCAAATTGGAAGAAGCCATTCGCCCAATTAGCAATTGCTGCCAGTGTAGCGGCTGTTGCGGTTATTGGTGTTCAGACGATGCCTCAGCAAGATGCTGATATTATGAACCCTACACCACAATTACAAAATCTAGAAACTATGCCTTTCGGTGGTACAGCAACACCAGTGAGTTACTCTACAGAGCCAGCGCTTGAAACAGCGCAAAAAGGGCTAAAAGAGTTGGAAGAAAAGCGCTTAGGTGCACTTCTTATGGAGCATCGCGCAAAAAGGGCTAAAAGAGTTGGAAGAAAAGCGCTTAGGTGCACTTCTTATGGAGCATCAACGTCAATCACGTATTGCACAAGCTGAAAAAGCAAAAGAAGACGATCCGGAGAACAACTAGTCGATGCGAATATTCGTTGTCTTAGCTTGGCTTGTAGTTGCGTTGCCAAGCTTTGCTTCTGAACCTAATGAAGCCAAGCAGCTATTATTAGATATGGCCGAAACGGTCAAAAAAAGTAACTTCACCGCCTCATTTGTAGTGGTTAAAGGGCGCAATAATATTGAACCATATGCATGGCGACATGCTAACTACAATGGTAAAGAGTTAGAGCATTTAAGCCTGCTCGACGGTGCCGGAGTAGAAATGTTACGTATTGATAATGTTGTCACTTATTTTGAACCACAAAATACCCCTTACTCGTTGTACAGTTCATCTCTTGCAGGGCCTATTCCAAGCATTATTTTTAATAACATTACTGACTTAGAGCCTCATTATCATTTTGCCTTGGGTGGTAAATCGCGTATCTCAGGTCGTGTCGCTCAATTGGTAAGAATAGAATCGAAAGATCAAAGTAAATTTAACTACTGGCTTTGGTTAGATGGCCATTCAAAACTACCGTTGAAAACAGCATATGTTTCAGCAACAGGCGAAATTGTAGAACAGCTGCAAATGACCAATGTCAGTTTCAGTGAACAGCCAAGTGTTGAACTTATCGAAATGAGCCAACAAAATTTACCATCACCTGTAGCTGCGGCATCAGACGATAACAGCATTGAAACTTGGCAGATTGAAGCGATGCCAGCAGGTTTTGCACTGATTAAATCAGAGCGTCAAACGTTAAACTTAAATGGTGAGTTAGCAGATTACTATCTTTACAGTGATGGCTTGATTGAAGTGTCAGTATTTATTCAAAGACCTCTTGCCAGCAATAGCCGCAGTAAAGCGCTTTCAGCTGGCGCAACAACGGTATTTATTCATCAAGCAGCAGGTTACGAAGTCTCTGTAATTGGCCAACTGCCGCCAATGACTGCTAAACTAGTGGCAGAATCAGTCCAACGCGCCCAATAGCATGATCGAAAAAACCTTTACCGTGGCCAAAGTAGACAATACTTTGGTCACTTTTGCACTTCCAAAGCCACAAGCATGCAGCGGATGTGATGGTAAATGTGGCTCTCTTACATTTGCCAAACTATTTGCTAATAAACGTTCGGAGTTGACCATTGAAAGTGAAACACCATTAGAAATTGGTCAAAAAGTAGATTTAGCCTTAGATGACTCTCATGTCATTAAAATGTCGCTTTTGACCTATATGATGCCATTGTTACTTGCTCTGATATTTACAATTGTGGCTGCAAACGTATTTGTGTTGACTGAACTTTGGCAAGTTTTGTTTGCTATATTTGGCGGATATGTTGGTTTTTTATTAGCAAAAGCAAAGCAAAAAGGGTTAAAAAATCGTATAAAAATAAAAAAAATCCACCCAATTAGCTTACCAATCACGCAAATTAATGGTGATTAACCCAAATTAAGGGTAAAATCGGCGTTTTGATTTTGAACCCTATTTATTTAGAAGTATTGAATCCAACATATGAAGCACATTCGTAACTTTTCTATTATTGCCCACATTGATCACGGTAAATCGACTTTATCGGATCGTTTAATCCAAGTCTGTGGTGGTTTATCTGATCGCGAAATGCAACAGCAGGTACTGGATTCAATGGACCTTGAGCGTGAGCGTGGTATTACAATTAAAGCGCAAAGTGTTACGCTAAACTATACTGCAAACGACGGCGAAACATACCAACTAAACTTTATCGACACACCAGGACACGTTGACTTTACCTATGAAGTATCACGTTCGTTAGCTGCGTGTGAGGGTGCACTGTTAGTAGTTGATGCTGGTCAAGGTGTGGAAGCACAAACAGTTGCTAACTGTTACACCGCGATTGAAATGGATTTAGAAGTTTTACCAATCCTTAATAAAATTGACTTACCGCAAGCAGATCCTGACCGCGTTGCAGAAGAAATTGAAGATATCGTAGGTATTGATGCTACTGGTGCAACTCAGTGTAGTGCAAAAACAGGTATCGGTATTGACGCGGTTTTAGAAGACATTGTTAAAAATATTCCACCGCCAGAAGGTGAACCAGAAAAGCCATTACAAGCACTTATTATCGATTCATGGTTTGACCCATACCAGGGTGTTGTATCACTGGTACGTATTAAACACGGCGAGCTGAAAAAAGGCGACAAAATCCAGATTATGTCAAATGGTCAGGTTCATATTGTTGATAAAGTGGGTATTTTTACACCAAAACAAACTGACACCGGTATTTTGAAAACAGGTGAAGTAGGCTTTGTTATTGCAGGTATCAAAGAGATCCATGGTGCACCTGTAGGCGATACCATTACCCTACAGCGCGAGCCAGCTGAAGGGCCACTACCAGGATTTAAAAAGGTGAAACCGCAAGTTTATGCGGGTATGTACCCAATCTCTTCGGATGATTATGAGAATTTCCGTGATGCGCTTTCTAAACTAAGTTTGAACGATGCTTCGTTATTCTATGAGCCAGAAAACTCAACAGCACTTGGTTTTGGTTTCCGTTGTGGCTTCTTGGGTATGCTTCACATGGAAATTATTCAAGAGCGTCTAGAACGTGAATACGACATGGATCTAATCACTACTGCACCAACGGTAGTGTATGAGATTGTTGAAAAGGGCGGCAATGTAATTCATATCGATAACCCGTCTGCATTACCACCGGTTGGTAATATTGATGAGATTCGTGAGCCAATTGTTGAAGCAAACATCCTTGTACCACAAGAATACCTTGGTAACGTAATTACCTTGTGTATTGAAAAACGTGGCGTGCAAACCAAAATGGCTTATCACGGTAACCAAGTAGCAGTGACTTACGAATTGCCTATGGGTGAAGTGGTAATGGACTTCTTCGATAAGTTGAAATCAACCAGCCGTGGTTTTGCGTCACTTGATTACAACTTCAAGCATTTCCAACCGGCCGACATGGTGCGCGTTGATATTCTTATCAATGGTGACCGCGTTGATGCACTGGCAATTATTTGTCACCGCGATGCTTCTCAGTCGCGTGGCCGTCAATTAGCAGAAGCATTAAAAGAGCTGATCCCACGTCAGATGTTCGATATTGCGATTCAAGCAACTATTGGTGGTCACGTAATTGCTCGAACAACTGTAAAACAGCTTCGTAAAAACGTAATCGCGAAGTGTTACGGTGGTGACGTATCACGTAAGAAAAAGCTATTACAAAAACAAAAAGAAGGTAAAAAGCGTATGAAACAACTCGGTAATGTTGAAGTACCTCAAGACGCCTTCCTAGCCATTTTGAAAGTGGGTAAGTAAGGAGTTAATTACATGGCGGGTTATTTTTCAATATTCCTAGTATTGTTGACCTTAGGTTCAGGCCTGATTTGGTTAATCGACCACTTAGTTTACGCGCCAAAGCGTAAAGAGCGTATTGCAATTGCGCAGGGCTCAAGCCAAGTGCCGTTAACCGAAGAAGTGATCGAACAAATTGCGCCGCAGCATTCTATTGCAGAAACAGCGCAATCGATTTTTCCTATGGTTGCCGCCATTACTATTTTCCGTTCGTTTTTGTATGAACCGTTCCAAATTCCATCAGGCTCAATGATGCCAACCTTATTAAAAGGTGATTTCATTCTGGTGGAAAAATACTCTTATGGTGTAAAAGATCCTGTTTGGCGTTCACAACTGATGGATGTAGGTACGCCAGAGCGTGGAGACCCATTTGTATTTAAATACCCTGAAGACGATAAAATTGATTTTATTAAGCGTGTAATTGGCTTACCGGGCGATACTATTATTTATCGTAATAAGGAAATTTACATTAAGCCTAAATGTGAAGCAGGGCAAACTGACAGCCAAGGTCTAACTTGTGGCCAATTTAATAAAATGGAGCGCGAATTAGTAAACCAAGGTGAGTTTAGCCTAGCGGGCATTCCACAAATTCGTGCCACAGAACAGCTTTCGGGTTTAACACACGATATTTTAATTAACCCAGCAATGCCTGAATTGTCAGGTCGCTATTATCAGCAAGCGGGTACGGCACAAGACGAGTGGCGTGTACCAGAAGGCCATTATTTTGCAATGGGTGATAACCGTGATAACAGCCAAGATAGCCGTGTTTGGGGTTTTGTACCAAAAGAAAATTTAGTAGGTAAAGCCGTATTTATTTGGATGAGCTTTACTTTTTCAGAAGACGAAGACAGTTTATTACCGTCTTGGGTGCCAACTGGTGTGCGTTTTGAACGCCTTGGCAAAATTCAATAATCTTTTAACAAGTTAATAATGACTAAAGACGTAAACTTATTATTTAAGAAGATAGGTTACAGCTTTAACGACGTTCGCTTGCTAGAGCAAGCAATGACCCATAGAAGTTACCGGGGTGCTCACAATGAGCGCCTTGAGTTTTTAGGTGACTCGATTTTGAGCTTCGTTATAGCTGATGCTTTGTATCATCAATTTCCAAAAGCCCGTGAAGGCGATTTAAGCCGTATGCGCTCAACGCTAGTACGCGGTCAAACATTGGCGGAATTTGGTGTGGAATTTGAACTTGGCGATTTTCTCCGCCTTGGTCCGGGTGAGCTGAAAAGCGGTGGTTATCGCCGTGAATCAACCCTTGCTGATGCCGTTGAAGCAATTATAGGTGCTGTATTTTTAGATTCAGACATTGAAACATGTCGTGAATTAGTACTTAACTGGTATCAAACGCGTTTACAAGCAATTACCCCAGGGCATAATCAAAAAGACCCAAAAACCTTGCTACAAGAGTATCTGCAAGCCCGCAAGATCCCTCTGCCTAGCTATAATGTAATTGATACTAAAGGCCAAGCACACAACCAAGTATTTACGGTTGAGTGCTTAATTGAGAATAAACCTCAAGTAGTAGCTAAAGGAAGTTCGCGTCGTAAAGCAGAACAAAAAGCAGCTGAGCTTGCATTGAAGATGATTAAAGATGACGCTTGATAAAGACCTGTTAGATGCGCCAATTGATACTCACTGTGGCATGATTGCCATTGTGGGCCGCCCAAATGTGGGGAAATCAACGCTGTTAAACCGTTTGGTTGAGCAAAAAGTGAGTATTACCTCACGTAAGCCGCAAACTACACGTCACCGCATTATGGGTATTCACACTGAAGGCAAATACCAAGCCGTATATGTTGATACTCCGGGTCTTCATAGCGAAGAAAAACGCGCGATTAACCGTTTAATGAACCGCGCTGCATCAAGTTCAATTGGCGACGTAGAGCTGATTATCTTTGTTGTTGAAGGTACCCGTTGGACAGATGACGATGAGATGGTACTAAATAAGGTTATGGGCAGCGGCGTGCCTGTCATTCTTGCTATTAACAAAGAAGATAACGTTAAGGAAAAAGAAGAGTTACTACCACATTTGCAGTGGTTAGCAACCAAGGGTAACTTCCTTGATATGATCCCAATATCTGCAAAGCATGGTAAACGCGTTGAACAAATCAAACAGCACGTGCATAACACTTTGCCTCAATGTGAGTTTTACTTCCCTGAAGATTACGTAACAGACCGCTCAATGCGCTTTTTAGCAGCAGAAGTGATTCGCGAAAAGCTAATGCGTTTTATGGGTGACGAACTACCGTATTCTGTGACTGTTGAAATCGAACAGTTTAAATGGATGGATAACGGCGTTTGGCAAATTAACGGCTTAATTTTGGTTGAGCGCCAAACACAAAAACGCATGGTGATTGGTAATAAAGGCGAAAAGCTTAAAGTAATCGGCCGCGAAGCACGTAAAGATCTTGAAGATATGCTTGATAATAAAGTGTTCTTAGAACTTTGGGTTAAAGTGAAATCAGGTTGGGCTGATGATGAACGCGCACTTCGCAGCTTAGGCTATGGTGAAGACTAAGGCCTAATCAATGCAACACTTTGTGCCAGCTTATTTACTGCATTCACGTCCGTTTAGCGACTCGCAGTTAATGTTGGACCTGTTGGTACAAGGTGTTGGTCATCTTCGCTTGTTAGCCCGCATTAAAGGGCGCAACAGCATCAAGCAAAAAGCCAATCTACAACCATTTAGTCGCCTTAGCGTACAATATGCTGGCAAAGGCGATATCAAATACTTAAACCAATACGAGCTAGAGAGCCTTGTTGCACTCAAAAATAAAGCTTTGTACTGTGGTTTTTACCTCAACGAACTTACTGCTCGCTTAACACCTATCAATGAACCACTTGATGAAATATATGAGCTGTATCATCTGCATCTAACGCAGTTAGCGAATGATGAGGACTACGAACCCATTTTACGTTCGTTTGAATTTCAATTATTAGAAGCGCTAGGTGTTGGATTGGATTTTTCTTTTGATGCTCATGGCTCTGAATTGAAAGATGATACGTATTACCAGTATCAAAATGAACTGGGTTGGCTATCTTTGCGTGGCAGCAAACGTGGCTTAAGCGGCAAGCAAATTCAACAAATTGCACAGTTAGATTTTTCTGATAAGCTAACGCGCACATTAGCAAAACAACTGGCACGCTATTTACTTAATCCGCTTTTAGGGTATAAAAAACTGAAAAGCCGAGAATTATTTGGATCTTAAAATATGAAAGAGATTTTATTAGGGGTCAATGTTGACCATATCGCTACGTTAAGACAAGCTCGTGGCACACAATTTCCAGATCCTGCCCATGCGGCAACGGTTGCAGAGCATGCAGGTGCAGATGGTATTACTATTCACTTACGTGAAGACCGTCGCCATATTCAAGATCGTGATGTTTATGTGATGGCAAAAACCATTCAAACACGTATGAATTTAGAAATGGCCGTTACCGATGAGATGATAGGTATCGCGCTTGAAGTAAAACCAGAATATGTATGTTTAGTGCCAGAAAAGCGTGAAGAGCTTACTACCGAAGGTGGTTTAGACGTGATTGGCAATGAAGCAAAAATAGCAGATGCAGTAGCAAAACTAAGTGCAGCTGGCATTAAAGTATCGTTATTTGTTGATGCAATTGAAGCGCAGTTAGATGCATGTGCCCGCGTAAAAGCGCCATTTGTTGAAATTCACACGGGTGCTTATGCCGATGCTGAAAACGATAAAGACCGTGATGAAGAACTAGTGCGTATCGCCGCTGGGTGTAAGTATGCAGCAGACCTTGGTTTAACCGTTAATGCCGGCCATGGTTTGCATTATCATAATGTAAAACCAATAGCCGCCATTCCTGAAATTTACGAGCTTAATATTGGCCATGCAATTATTGCCCGCGCAGCGATTGATGGTTTAGCAAAAGCAGTTTCAGATATGAAACGCTTAATGCTAGAAGCAAGAATGTAAGCTTTTCTAGCCTTGAGTTTTAGCTTATTACAGAGCTTAATTCTGCTTGTCGTTGTTTTCAAAAACAGCGACATTCCAATAATTATTCCATGATTTAGAAGAGATTAAACTCTGAAGGTCCCGTCAAATTCTTCAGTCTGCTTTAAAGGTAAACTCTTACTCCACACTCTGAATTGCGCCTGCATCTTGCATTAAACTCGATAAACAATCTTGCAGTTCAAAAATTTCTGGCTCGATGTCTTTAAGTGATTGTGCTTGTTTTAGCGCTGTTTCGATAGTTTCTGCGAGAGCTTTAATTTTGGGTACGCCAGTATAACAACAGGCGCCATGAAATTTATGAATAATACTTAATAGCTCTTTACTGTCATTATCACCGAATGCTTCGCTAATTAACTTTTGTGTTTCAGGAATGCTAAGCAACAACATGCTAAGCATTTCATTTGCAAGATCTTCTTTTCCGCCAGCACGTTGTAACGCCAGCTGCCAGTCAATCATGGTACTTTCAAATGGTGGTTCGCTACTTATTAGTTTAGCTGGTTGTACTGAAGGTTGATAATCTTTTGAACCAAACTCAGCGATGGTTTTCATTAAAATTTCTTCATCGATAGGTTTAGTTAGATAGCTGGTAAAGCCATTGCTTAACAGAGACTCTTTTTCGCTGGCAAGGGCGTGCGCAGTAACGGCAATAATTGGGGTTTGTTCATTAAGTGAAGATTCTAAAATGAGTTTGCATGCAGTTACACCATCCATAATAGGCATTTGAATATCAAGCAATATCACATCGTATTTACGGCTTTTAGCAAGACTAACAGCCTGGGCACCATTGTGTGCTGTATCAAAGCTTTCAATCTTATCTTGCAACAGCGCGCACATTAGACGCAAGTTAGCATCATTGTCATCAACTACTAACGCTTTAAGTGGCAGTTTTTCTTTACTGTTTGTTGGTGTGCTAATCGTTGGGTGATCAAGACGGTATGGTGCTGCCAAAGTGTGACAAAGCTTGCGATGGTTCATAGGTTTAGACAAGCATGCATCGGCGCCAGCATTAATCACAACTTCACGGTAACTGTGAGAAATAGTATTCACTAAAACATATAAGTAATCGCATTTTTCACGCGTGCGTTTAATTATATCGCGGCATGATTGCAGGTCACTCGGGTCAATGTTGATGGCTAGCAAGCCAATATCGAAATTAAACGCCTGATTATGGGCTTGTTCCAGTTCGCCAAGGGTGGCACAAGGAGTGACATTTAATTGCCAACTTTCAAATAGCTCACAGCCAGCTTCAAAACTGTGTTCAAAAGGCTCATAAAAGAGAATGCGCTTTTGCTCAAGTGGTGCGAGTGGTAAATCGATTGCGTACTGATGCTTTGGAATTTCAAGTTCAGCATTAAAGGTAAAGCAACTGCCTTTGCCTAGCGCTGAATTTAAGGAAATTTTACCGCCCATTGCTTCGACTAAGTGTTTGGTAATAATCAAACCGAGACCGGTACCACCAAACTTACGGGTAATGCTGGAATCGGCCTGGCCAAACGCCAAAAACAGTGAATCTTGTTTATTGCTATCGATGCCAATGCCGGTGTCTTTAACAGAAATAAGCAGTGCTTGCTTATGGTCGCTTAACATACGGCCGGTTACGTCAATAGTAACACTGCCATTGTCTGTAAATTTGATCGCGTTACTAATAAGGTTGATTAAAATTTGTTTAAAGCGGGTAGGGTCGCCTATTACATGATCGGAAATCCCATCAGCAACATATAGCGATAATTCAATGTGCTTTTCGTGGGCGTTCGGCGCTAATAAGGTGAGCGCCTCGTTAATGGTATCGCGCAATTGAAAATGAATATGCTCAAGTTCCATCGCACCCGCTTCAAGCTTAGAGAAATCTAAAATATCACTAATAATTGTGAGCAGGCTTTTAGCCGAAAACTCAATGGTATCGAGGTAATCTTTCTGGTGTTTATTGAGTGGTGTTTTAGATAACTGGCGGGTAAAGCCAATAACACCATTAAGCGGCGTTCTGAGCTCATGACTCATTTTCGCTAAGAAATCAGACTTAACTTGGTTTGCTCTTTGCGCCTCGCGTTTGGCAAAATTTAGCTTAATATTTTGTGTTTCGTATTGTTCAAGCGTTTCGCGGTAGTCGCTAATGGCTTGGTCGATATGGCGCTGCATTTCATCTTTTTGCGTAACCATATTGGCCGAAATATCGTTAAGACCGCGTCTTAAAATTTCAAACTCGCCTGCCATACGCTCATCGAGTCCGGTTTCTAATTCATCACTTTTTAGCTGATCAACCGCAAACACCAGCTTTTTGATTGGATCACTTAAGCGATTAGAAAAACGAAACGCAATTACTAACGCGATGGCTACGGCTAACCCAATAATCACAATACTAAACAGCAAAGCACTTTGGCGCGCAATCACTGCGCGGTCGTTACTAATTTCTACGTTTACATAGGCTTTTACTGGTAAATGCTGTGAAATTAATAAGCTGTCTTGTGAAAGCGCGTTTTTATCGAAAATTGGTAGCGAAAACAGAATGCTTTTTTCAAATTGTTTAATATAAAGCTGTTTTGGCAATGCGTTGCCGTTTTCAAATTTAAACTCTTCTATCTCAGGGTAATAGTTACTGGTGAGAATAAGTTCATGATCGGCGTTGAATAACACAATTGATTTTATGAGTGGCGCGTGTTGATTGTGTGTATCGCTAATAACCGACTTTAATTCAACAATATTGTTGCTGTTTAGCGCATGCTCTATGGCTTTTGCCAGCGGTGTGGAAATGGTTTGCCCTTGTTCGGTGAGAAAATCGTTAAGTTCTTGATAGCGAGTTAAGGTAAAATAACTGCCTAGGATAATACCTACCGTTAAGGTGGGTACTAAAGTTAATAGTATTATCCAGTCTCTTAAGCCAAATCTACTCATCGGGTGCGATTGTTATAATAAATTATTATGACACTGAGTTAAGGTTAAAGACTAAAGCGATATTAGGCAAACAATTTATAGGGTAATCACAGTGGCAAGGTTTTTTAAACCGCAAAAAAAGCAACTTTCAGCAGAGAAACAAACATTAAACATCGACTCAATGAACCATGAAGGGTTAGGTGTAACGCGTAGCAATAAAAAAGTGGCATTTGTTGAAGGGGCAATAACAGGCGAAACTGTTTTAGCCAAACAACTTTCAAATAAAAGTAAATTTGAAAAATTCCAAACGGTAAAAGTACTTGAACCAAGCGCTTTTCGAGTAACGCCTTTTTGCCAGCATTATGAACAATGTGGCGGCTGCCAATTACAGCATTTAGACGCCGAGCAGCAAGTGCAAGAAAAGCAAACGGCTGTGAAAAAGCTCTTCGAAAAATTTGCTGAAGTATCTAATTTACCATGGCAAAAACCGTTAACGAGTGAGCCCATTCATTATCGTCGCAGCGGTCGTATTGCGGTTATTTACGACAAGCAAAAAGATCAATTTTTAGTTGGTTATCGCCAAAAACAATCAAAAAAAATAATCAATATTTCACAGTGCGATGTTTTGCTTAAGCCGTGGCAAGCTGTTTTCAGTGCGGTAAGATCGCTATTACCTCAATTAAAAGGAGGTGATTCAATTTCACATTTACAGTTATGTTCGGTTGAAAGCGGAAATTATTTAATCGTACGTCATACAAAAGCCCTTAAAGACAGTGATTTTAAGCAACTACAAACCATGTGCCTCGAGCATCAATGGCAGTTGGTACTCAATAGTGATAAAGGGCTTTTTGATAGCCAAGAAACACCGTATTACATACTTGATGATTATCAGTTAAAACTGTTTTTTGGCTTTGATAACTTTATTCAAGTAAATGCAGATGTAAATAAAGCTATGATTAAGCAGGCTCTTAACTGGCTTAATGTAACAAAAGAAGACACTGTATTAGACCTTTTTTGTGGCGTGGGTAACTTTACTTTACCGCTCGCAACTCAGTGTAAGAACGTGGTTGGTGTAGAAGGTGTTGCATCAGCTATTACACTAGCAAAACACAATGCCCAAGAAAACCAATTGGCCAATGCCGCATTTTATTGTCAGGATTTAACAGAAAATATTAAGACGCAAGACTGGTTTAATCGCGAGTATTCGGTACTATTGCTAGACCCATCGCGTATGGGGGCGTTTGATATTCTAACTCAACTTAAATTAAAGCGTTTTTCTCGTATACTTTACGTTGCATGTGACCCAGTAACCATGGCACGTGACAGCAAGCTTTTAATTAACGCGGGCTTTAAGGTGAGTAAAATTTCATTGATGAATATGTTTCCTAATACGTCCCATATTGAAACGATGGCGTTGTTTGAAAAGGAGAATTAATAGACATGGTATCCATTAGGCAATCGCACTTACTTGCTAATCTAGAGGGCTTTCAAGCGTGGCTAGAGATGTTGGCCTTAAGCGACGATAAGCAACAGCAGCTTGAGCGTGCTTATGATTATTGCCTAGCATATTGCGAGCAAAAAAAATTAGACGACGAATTTGAAAGCAGTTTGCCTGCTAGCAAAGAAATTGTCGAAATTCTCGCAGAGCTTAATATGGATGCCGAAACCCTGTTAACCGCATTTCTCACGCCGCTTTATTTAAACGGCAAGCTCGATAAAGAACACTTAAGCAAGCATTTTTCAAGATCTGTTGTAGAGCTTCTAAAAGGTGTTGAACAAATGGCGGCGCTCGGTGCGCTAAGCTTCCAGGGCAAAGGCAGTACGCAAATTGATAATATTCGCCGTATGCTATTGGCAATGGTGGAAGATGTGCGCGCTGTGGTAATAAAACTCGCGCAGCAAGTGTGTTTATTGCGCGAACTAAAAAACGCCTCTGAAGAAGAGCGGGTAATTGCCGCCAAAGAAACGGACAACATCTTTGCACCACTGGCGAACCGTTTGGGTATTGGTCAATTAAAGTGGGAGCTTGAAGATCTTTCACTGCGTTACCTTCATCCAGAAAAATACAAGGAAATCGCTAAATTACTCGATGATAAGCGCATTGCTCGTGAAAGTTACATGAGCAATATGGTGGCCCTTGTTAAAGCTAAATTGGCCGATGCCGGTATCGAAGCTGAAGTGTACGGTCGCCCAAAGCACATTTATAGCATCTACAAGAAGATGCAAAATAAAAACTATCAGTTTGATCAGCTCTTTGACATTCGCGCAATGCGCGTGGTGGTTAACGAACTGCAAGATTGCTACGGGGCACTGGGTATTGTGCATACTAACTGGCGTCATCTCAATAAAGAGTTTGATGATTACATTGCCACACCAAAAGCTAATGGCTACCAATCTATTCACACGGTTGTATTTGGACCCGAAGGCAAAACTGTTGAAATTCAAATTCGCACCCAAGCGATGCACCAAGATGCAGAGCTTGGGGTTGCCGCACACTGGCTTTATAAAGAAGGTTCATTGCCGGGTAAAAACTCAGGTTACGAACAAAAAATCAGTTGGTTAAGAAAGTTACTACAGTGGCAAGAAGAAGTTGTCGACGACGAAGAGTTTGCTGAAGAGCTTAAAAACCAAGTTGTGGAAGACCGTGTATACGTATTTACGCCGCGCGGCGATATCCTCGACTTACCAAAGGGCGCAACACCGCTTGATTTTGCTTATTACATTCACTCGAATGTAGGACACCGCTGTATCGGTGCAAAAGTGTTCGGCAAAATTGTGCCGTTTACCCATGAGCTTCACACTGGCGACCAAGTTGAAATTCTTACGCAGAAAGAACCTAATCCAAGTCGTGATTGGCTAAACCCATCTTTAGGGTATGTAAAATCATCACGTGCACGTTCTAAAATTCATCACTGGTTTAAGCAACAAGACCGCGATAAAAATCTTGCCGCTGGTAAAGAAATTCTGGATGCAGAACTTGCTAAACTGAGTTTGCAAACCAAAGACTTAAAACCTGCATTGACGCGTTTTAACTTGAATTCGATAGAAGATTTACAAGTTGCGGTTGGAGCTGCGGATGTGCGCATAAACCAGCTGATTAACTTTTTACAAAATAAACATCTACCGCAAGATGATGAGCTACCCAAGTTTCGTAAATCAGCAAAACCGCGCAAAGGCGATAAAAACGGTATTGTTGTTGATGGTGTAGGCAGTTTATTAAGCCATGTTGCCAAGTGTTGTGAGCCTGTGCCAGGTGACAGTGTTCAAGGGTTTATCACCCAAGGGCGCGGTATTGCTGTGCACCGAAGTGACTGTGAACAATTAGAACATTTACGGGGGCTGTTTCCAGAACGCTTTATTAATGTTAGTTGGGCTGATGAAGTGTGTGAGCACTATGCGGTAACCATTCGCGTTGAGGCAAACGACCGTCAAGGACTAATGCGTGATATATCTTCAGTGCTTGCCAATGAAAAAACCAATGTGCTGAATATGAATCTGCAAACTAATAATGCGCGTCAAACCGCGATTTTTGAAATGAAGATTGAAATCAACAATATTGAGCAGATGAATAAACTGTTAGTTAAGCTATCGCAAGTTGATGGCGTTTTTTCGGCGGTAAGAACCTAATGAGTCAAAGCCATAATATTGAAATTCTGCTTAATATAATGAGCAAACTGCGTGACCCCGATGGTGGTTGCCCTTGGGACTTGCAACAAAATTTTGCCTCAATTGTGCCGCACACTCTTGAAGAGGCCTATGAAGTAGCCGATTGCATTGAGCGAGAGGATTTGCTTGAACTTAAAGATGAGTTGGGTGATTTACTGTTTCAAATTATCTTTTATGCCCAACTTGGCAAAGAGCAGCAGTTATTTAACTTTGACGATATTGTTGCGGCCATTTGCGATAAATTAGTGCGCCGCCACCCTCATGTATTTGCCAATGAAGAAGTGTTTTCTGAAGCGCAGTTAAAAGCAAATTGGGAAGAACAAAAAGCGGCTGAGCGTAAACAAAAGTCAAAAACGAATACCCTCGATGATATTCCACATGGATTACCAGCGCTGACTCGCGCGCAAAAAATTCAAAAACGTGTTGCCAGTGTTGGCTTTGATTGGCCATCAGTCAAAGGCGCGCTTGATAAAGTAGAAGAAGAGTTTCAAGAAGTACGCGAAGAGCTAGAATCACACGGGCCAGATGAAAAATTAGCTGAAGAGTTAGGCGATTTACTGTTTGCTTTGGTAAATGTAATTCGCCATTCAGGGTTTAACGCTGAGCAGGTACTGCGTAACGCTAATAATAAGTTTGTAAGGCGTTTTAATTCGGTTGAATTAACCATTACTAAATCAAAACCAATGAAAGAAGCAAGCCTAGAAGAAATGGAAGCGGTTTGGCAGCGTGTTAAAAAGCTTGAGAAAGCGTAAATTTCATTTGAGCAAAATGGCAACTTTTAGTATAATGTTTTCCCGTCTTGTTGATTGCCTTTAACGGCAATATTGTCTATTAATTCCTGACATCTTAGGGTTCACATGAATACAAAATTTATCTTCGTTACAGGCGGGGTCGTTTCCTCCTTGGGTAAAGGTATTGCTGCAGCATCATTGGCTGCAATCTTAGAAGCGCGCGGTCTAAACGTAACGATTCTAAAGCTTGATCCTTACATTAATGTTGATCCTGGCACTATGAGCCCTATTCAGCACGGTGAAGTATTTGTTACTGAAGACGGTGCTGAAACTGACCTAGACTTAGGTCACTATGAGCGTTTTATTCGCACCAAAATGACCAAGCGTAACAACTTTACGCAGGGTCGTGTATTTGAAGACGTATTACGTCGTGAGCGTCGTGGTGAATTCCTTGGTGCAACTATTCAAGTTATTCCACATATTACAAACGATATCAAACGCCGTGTACTGGATGGTGCAGAAGGTTATGATGTTGCTATTGTTGAAGTTGGCGGCACGGTAGGTGATATTGAATCACAACCTTTCCTTGAAGCATTACGTCAACTGGGTACTGAGCTTGGCCGTGAAGCTGCACTATATATGCACTTAACACTCGTGCCTTTCCTTGGTGCTGCGGGCGAAGTGAAAACAAAACCAACACAACACTCAGTAAAAGAGTTACGTTCGATTGGTATTCAGCCTGATATTCTTATTTGTCGTTCAGATCGCCAAATTCCTGCGAATGAGCGAGCAAAAATTGCGTTATTTACTAACGTAGAAGAAAAAGCCGTTATTTCATTAAAAGATGTAGACAGTATTTATAAAATTCCTGCGCTTCTTAAATCGCAAGGTTTAGACGAATTAGTATGTCGTCGCTTTTACATTGAGCCGCCAGAAGCTGATCTTTCTGAGTGGGAGCAAGTTTTATATCAAGAGTCTAATCCAAACGGTGAAGTAACGATTGGTATGGTTGGTAAATACATTGAATTACCAGATGCCTACAAATCAGTTAACGAAGCACTTAAGCATGCAGGCCTTAAAAACCGTGTAACGGTTAATATTAAGTATGTAGACTCACAAGACGTTGAAACAAAAGGCGTTGAGATGCTTGCAGGTCTTGACGGTATCTTAGTACCAGGTGGTTTTGGTGGTCGTGGCGTTGAAGGTAAGATTTTAACTGCACAATACGCACGTGAAAACAAAGTACCATACCTAGGTATTTGTTTAGGTATGCAGGTTGCTTTAATTGAATTTGCACGAAATGTTGCTGGCCTTGAAGGCGCAAACTCATCTGAATTCGATGCGGACGCTGAGCACAAAGTAATTGGCTTAATTACTGAGTGGTTAGATAAAGAAGGTAACGTTGAACAACGTTCTGAAGAGTCTGATCTTGGCGGGACAATGCGTTTAGGTTCGCAAAAGTGTCACTTAGTTGAAGGTACTAAAGCACGTGAAGTATACGGCGCGCCAGAAATTTTCGAACGTCACCGTCACAGATACGAAGTGAACAACCACTACGTTGAGCAACTAGAGAAAGCCGGTCTTGTTTTCTCAGGCTTATCGGAAGATAAGAAGCTGGTGGAAATGATTGAGCATCCAAATCACCCGTGGTTTGTGGCTGCACAGTTCCACCCGGAGTTTACTTCAACTCCTCGCGATGGCCATCGTTTATTTGAAGGCTTCGTGGGTGCGGCGTTCGCTGCGCAAAAAGACGAAAAGTAATTGTTAAGCCGTGACCTGTGTCGCGGCTTTTTTATTTAAACTGCCTGTGATTTTGAACCCTTCACAGGCTTAGCACAACAACCTTTATGGGAAAGAGGATATAAGATGTCTGAAATCGTAAAAGTCATTGGTCGTGAAGTAATGGATTCACGTGGTAACCCAACTGTTGAAGCTGAAGTACATTTAGCAAATGGCATTTGGGGTCGTGCATGTGCACCATCAGGCGCATCAACGGGTACCCGCGAAGCATTAGAACTTCGTGATGGTGACAAGAGCCGTTACTTAGGTAAAGGTGTTTTAAATGCGGTGAATTTCATCAATGGTCCAATCGCTGACGCTTTAATCGGCAAAAACTCTCACCAGCAAAAAGACATTGATGGCATCATGATTGATCTTGATGGCACAGAAAACAAAGAAAAACTGGGCGCGAACGCGATTCTAGCTGTTTCTTTAGCAAACGCTAAAGCTGCAGCACAAGACAAAGGCCAAGAGTTATTCGAACACATTGCTGAACTAAACGGTACGCCGGGTAAGTTCTCAATGCCAGTACCTATGATGAACATCATCAACGGTGGTGAGCACGCAGACAACAACGTAGACATTCAAGAGTTTATGGTTCAGCCAGTAGGCGCACCTAACTTTAAAGAAGCACTTCGCATGGGTGCAGAAATCTTCCATAGCCTGAAGAAAGTACTTAGTGCACGTGGCCTAAACACAGCTGTTGGTGATGAAGGTGGTTTTGCACCTAACTTATCATCTAACGAAGAAGCGCTTGCTGTAATCGTTGAAGCGGTTGAAGCTGCTGGCTACAAAATGAATGAAGATGTAACGCTTGCGCTAGACTGTGCTTCATCTGAATTCTACACAGACGGCAAGTACGACCTTAAAGGTGAAGGTAAAGTATTTGATTCAGAAGGTTTTGCTGACTTCCTAGCGGATCTTTCTGCACGTTACCCAATTGTGTCAATTGAAGACGGATTAGACGAAAGCGACTGGGCTGGTTGGAAAGTACTAACAGATAAGATTGGCGACAAAGTACAGCTAGTTGGTGACGATTTATTCGTAACTAATACGAAGATCTTAAAGCGTGGTATTGATGAAAAGATTGGAAACTCAATCTTAATCAAGTTCAACCAAATCGGTTCACTAACTGAAACACTTGAAGCAATTCAAATGGCGCATGAAGCTGGCTTTACAGCGGTTATCTCGCACCGTTCAGGTGAAACTGAAGATGCAACAATTGCTGATTTAGCAGTAGGTACTGCGGCAGGTCAAATTAAGACTGGTTCATTGTGTCGTTCTGACCGTGTTGCTAAGTACAACCAACTTCTTCGTATCGAAGAGAAGTTAGGTGAAAAAGCGATTTACAATGGTCGTAGCGAAATCAAAGGTCAATAATTGATATTTGATTTGTAGCTAAAAAAATCGCTGTTTTTACAGCGGTTTTTTATTTTGTAGATTTCAGATTTCAGATTTCAGATTT
>NZ_JAPEHW010000138.1 GCF_028875915.1 Pseudoalteromonas sp. G4 | reverse complement strand
CCGCTACGCGCCTTGTCTCGCATTATTCATTTAAATCCCTTTTTCAGGTTTGATTAAAAGGGGAAATACAACATCAGATGGTTAAACATTTAATTTAGAAGGCTCAGGTAAGGAGGCTAGCCTCTCTATTACCTGTTCATGTGTAAAGTCATCAGCACCATAGCGATACTGTAACTTGGACGTAACATAGTTAAGCAAATATTTCTTATCAAGCATACAATTTAACGTATCGATTACTTTTTGCATCAAGTTAGATTTAAAGTATTGGTTAAGCTGTGAGCTAGTCATTTGACATAGATTTTCAAATACAACTGTTTCAGTAAAAGCATGATCAATCCCCCATAAATTAAATCTATGCTCCTCCCAATTTGAAGCTGAAAACCCCATGCAATAAACAGTGCATTTAACACCCAACATAATTTCATTGATTGAACCAAAGCGAACTGCAGCAACCCAACCTTTACCTAATTCGACTCGATATAAGTTACTATGCTTTATATTTTCAATAAGTTGAAAATGCAGTTCCGTTAAATTAGATTGCAACGCTTGAATAACTACTTGATCTACAAAGCCCTCATCAATCACATTTATTATTTTGTAATTGTTTAAGTAGGTTATAGGTGTTTGTTCGAACTGAGCAAGAAAGTCATATGCCAAATTTAAATCAGCCAACTTATCATCATTATAAGGGTCAGCTTTTTGTATTTAATCACCCTATCTTGAGTATTAAAAACACTAAGCCATAACAGTATTTTATCATCAACTAACTTTTCAAATGCAATCTTATATTGTGAAGGAATTTTATAACCACTTTCAGGCTCTAAATAGAGAAATGGTAACGCCGTCCCTAAAGCCCCCGCTTCTACCTTTTGATTTATAGGTGCAAAACATACCGCTTCTTTAGCATTTGAAAATGAGTTTGGCTTAGCATATTTAGGTATCCAAATATCAATAGAAATACTTGCTTCCCAAGCTTCAAAACTATTGGAAGTCCCCTTACGTAAACCACAGGAAACAACTTGTAGCACCTCTCCAAATCGCCTTACTAAAGCTAAAGAGTTGTTATCTTTTTTAAACCCTTGTTCAGAAAAAACTCTAGATAGATAGTTAAAAACCTTTAACTCCAAATCTTTTTTGTTAACTTTAACTTTTAACTCGTCTTCAATGATTTCTTGAGTTTCTTGCATCATACTTTGCAATGATTCAGGTTGTTCTCCTTCATAATATATCACCGCACCAAAAGATTTGGCCAAAGCACAGCAAGCAATCATTGCAGCTGAGCAATCTTGCATGCTGCTTTTCCAGCTCATAGCTACACAATAGTTATTTTCACCAATCAACTGGGCTAATTCATCATCTTTATCACAAACAGTTGAAGCTGAATCGTAAAAAACTTCAAACCCGACATCATTATCAGAGTCTCCCCACTGGCAAGGTAGATACCCTTCATGTTCAAAAGGTAAAAAGTCGGTAGTGAGTTTTAAACGTAGCTTAAAGCCTAAGTCATCAATTGCTTGTTGCCATTGCTCAGCAGAAGGCACGTTCTCCTTCTTTAAAAATGCAAAGTATGTACTTGCCATATCAGTCCCTTAATTAGTAATTTCCTTAAGTTAATGTCAGTGACTCCGCGCAACCTGTCAATTTAGGCAACTTTAATGCGGTTCGATTGTCCTCCGCCCATTTATCCAAGAGTAATTTAAAATTAGCATTTTCAATTGAGCGCAGTAAAAGGCTGGCAGGACTCGATTCATCAGTCCAAACTTCAAAGTCACCAGATAGAATCTCCCTTAAATTAATAGTCGCAGTAGATTTATCTCCAAGCATTAACTTACTCACTGCTCTTTCAAACAATAAAGGCTCAATAGGGCCATACTTCATATTATTTAGAGCTTCGTCATAATTATTGGCCTCGGCGTGAAACTGAAACCATGGCATAATCTCTTTCCTGAGCAGTTCAGTTATCTCAAGCATGTGTTTATCAGCCAATTCGTGATTACTAAGATCCCATGAATCTTCATGCAGCCTTCCTCCCAATAAGTAACCTTTATGCTTATAATGAAAGACCGTGCGTGCACAATACACTATCTGTGTACTACTTCGCCCCCCAAATCCATTAGCATCAACAATAACCTGATAGACAATATTGTTTATCTCTCTACTAAACGTTCGCGCACTGGTTTTAATAAAGCCTTCTGATTTTAAAAATGGCCATAAGAAACTTGTAATAGCTGCGGTCAACGGATCTTTCGAACGACTTCTGGTTTTATTCATAATAAAAACAATCCCTTGCAATCTAATTGCATCAGTGTCAGTAAATAACAAGCTAAAGTCAAGAAAGGTAACTGCACAACCTAAAAGCGTTTTTAATCAATTAATTACTGAAAACCTTGGGGCAAGTCTTGCATTGTGCAGACTTAAACGCTGGCACCTCATCTCCCCCCTTAAATCAAACCTGAAAATAAAGTTTTAAATGAATAATGCGAGACAGGGAGCGAAGCGG
>NZ_JAPEHW010000137.1 GCF_028875915.1 Pseudoalteromonas sp. G4 | reverse complement strand
TGATAAAATGTTAATTTTCAAATAACTATCTGACTAGTAACAACTAATTATTAGTGTTATAAATTGCTTCATTATGTAAACAGGCGATTATGCAACACAAACTGCATGTTGCATAAATACTAAAATGTTAAGTGCAATTTTACTGGATACTGTATAAATAAACATAGATCTTGATTTGTGCATAGATTTGAACCATAATCCGCTTGTGTTATTGGGAGATGTATAATGGTGTCGTTAAATCAAAGATTTAGCTTTAATGAAGACAAAGCAATTGAAACAATTGTGTATGTTGCAAAAAAAGCACCAATCCCAGATGTTTATCATCTGGCAAAAGTTTGTTACTTTGCGGATCTTCTTCACATGGAGAGGTTTGGGCGTCCTATTTTTGGTGATGTGTATATCAAAATGGATAATGGACCTGTCCCAAGTAAGATTTATAACCTTTTCAAGGCTGTAAGAGATTTTAGCCATCACAAACTTGTTTCTGAATTTGCCGTTGAAGGTAACATGATCAAGGCGTTGCGTGATTATGATGAAGATGAGTTTTCACCCTCAGACTTAATGTGTTTAAACGAAAGTATTGAAACTCATGGGAACAAAACTTTCCAACAACTTAAAGATGAGAGTCATGATAGCGCTTGGGAATCAGCTCAAGATAATCGAGAAATTGAGTACCGAGAAATGATTAAGACTTTACCTAACGGTGAAGATCTTATTAAGCATCTTTCATATTGCTAGGAGAACCTGAAGATAATGTCAAATCCGGTTCTTCCTGGCGATGTTTTTAAGTTGGTGTGTAACTTTCCTGAAGTAACTAAACCCAAGTTTTTCATATTACTTAAAACTAAACCTTATGAGTTTTTTATAATTAACTCTGGAATAAACAATTATATTGCTAACAATCCTAATCTTTATGCATGTCAAGTCGATGTTCCACATGAAGATCATAAAGCTTTTCTAACACATGATTCTATCGCAGATTGTTCTGATCGTGTTGATACAGTAGCTGTGATTCATGAAAAACAGGTTACTTTTAATGATCTCGCTAGCCATAAAGTTGGAAGGCTTGCATCGTATGTTATTGAAGAAATTATCCATGTTGTTGAAAATAGCAATATGACTTTGACAGGCAAAGAAAAGAAAGCAATTATCTCAGCCCTGAAAGGCTCTATCGAATAAACTTGCACTTAACAAAGCATTTAAGAGTGATTCCCAACGCTTGGCATTTTTGATGTCATCGTTGGGTTTTGTGTTTATGGCGTAATGGTTTAATTATGAGGTAGCGTTGCTCACACCTTAATGCGGCGTTATGTTTTCAAGATGTTTTACTCACGTATTTTGTCGCAGGTCTGAGTATCACTGGAAGCCACATATAGCAACCTTCTTTGGGGAATATCATGTTCAAAAACCTATGCTTACTAAACGTCTTTCTTGTTTTGATTGTTTTTTCGAGTAGATTACATTCCTTAGAGTTCAGTGTGGAAGAGCAAAGCTTCAGTAAGCAGTATTTGTCGAGCGCGAAGGAAAGCAGTAGCTCAAACAGAGTTTTGGTTGCCATCTTAATTGCAAGTCAATTATCTCAATCAGAAGCACTTGAAAAATTTTATACCCAAGGACTCACGTTAGCATTCGACAATATTCTCTGGTTTGACCAAGCAACTAAAAGGTGTTTGTTCTCAGAGAAAAGAATGATTTGTAATCCTACTGAGTCAATTGAAGAGTTGAAAAAAATGGACCAAGACAACGGCCTTCCTCACATCTACTCAGCAATCTACCATGTCCGTAAAAATGATTTGTCAAAGGCATATGAAGAGCTAAATAGCGCAGCGAATAAGAAGAAGTATGACGATTTTTACTGGAAAAGATTTTCAATTTTACTAGAAACGCTAAAAGAAGTTGGCTATCCGAAAACGCATTTACATACAGCGGCGATAAGATATTCCCATAATATGGTAGTTCAACCATATCAAGAACTGATGCATTTATGTAACGAACAATCCAAATTAAGCTTAGATTGGAGGAATAGTTGCGTAAAAATAGGTAAGTTATTGGAAAATAAAGGAACTATCTTTTTTGCCAACATGGTTGGATTTGCATTACAACGTGAAGCGCTAAAAAATGATACTAATGATGTTGCGAGACTAAAGAAAGTGATGGAGGAAAGGGAAGCCCTTAATCAGTGGCGGATTAACGCTGTAAAAATTTTGGATTTCATAGAAGCACAAAAGAAAGGGCCCGACTCATATTACAGCGACTTAGTTGAATTTGGAGAGCGTAAAGCAATTGAAAATGCACTTATGCTTAATAATGAATATAACAAACCAAAGCAGTAGATAAACTACTGTTTGGGGCGTTACAAATAATAGTTGATAGCACTAAACTACCATTGAATCAGATATTTAGGTTCACTCCGCCCCCCATTAATCAAACCTGAAAATACTATTTAAATGAATAATGCGAAACAGGGAGCGAAGCGCTCGAGCAAGCTATGTAGGCATGGGTGCATAGCGTCTTGAGACGAACGAAGTTCGGCTAGTCTTGAACGCGAGAAAAGGACTTCGAGCGGGAAAGCGTACAGGGACATTTAGCGCGCCGATTCATGGCGT
>NZ_JAPEHW010000136.1 GCF_028875915.1 Pseudoalteromonas sp. G4 | reverse complement strand
TTTGCTTTAATTCTGATTGCTTTGATAGTACTTTCATTTGGATTATCGCAATTAGGTGAGTTAATAAAATCTTTCAAAGCTTTCTTCGTATATGATTACAAACCAACTCGAATTAAACTAGAGACAATCAAAGGGGCAATAACTTATAGTTATTCTGCTGCTATATTATGGTGTTTATATGCTGTGGTCATGTCATCAGCATCCACGAATGACATTAGCATATTGATACCAGATTTAGCTCTTTCCCTTACATATGGTTTTATAGTCGCTGAATTAATTCTTCGCCCTTTAAGAAAAAGAATTACTTTTCTACACACTTTTAGCTGAAATTTTTGAGCAATGATTGCTTATGGCACAAAACGGAAGTAACTCCCTGAATTTTATTATGTATCCGGCAGTAATGAGCGAATAACTGTCGTTGATAAAAGTTTAATCAACGTGAAAAATATAAAGGTTGTTCAATTTATTTTCTTGTTATTTTTCATTATTCAGCAAAGAATATCAGCCCAAAAGCGCCTAATTTAGGAAAGGGATGTTGTATAAAATTAACCTGTTAGACTTCTCTTGGCATATTGTTGGTGTCAATTTACTAATTCTATTTCTCATAATTAAATTTGTTTCCAGTAACGAGCTGTTAAGTAAAAAGCAAAAACTCAAATTGTTGATTCCTTTTTCTTTGTTTTGGAGTGGGGTCCCGTTATATCAATTCTTTTCACACTTCTATGTTAACTATGCTTATCACAATCATAGTTATGACTCAGTAAGTGGTGAAGTGATTAGTGTGATAGAAAAAGACCGCTACGTTACTATCACTGGTTTTGGCTATAGGGTTCGTTATTCAACAGTTGGTGCAAAATGTTTAACAAGGAAGCTAAAAATAAACAAGGGTGAGATAATCAAGGTTGACTTTCTTTTTGATAAACAAAACGCATGTATTGTTCAAGTAACAAAATCTTAGTTATGTAAATAGGAGGTTTGAAAAATGGAATGGCTGTAATTTAATGTTGTAGCATCTGGTTCCAGTTATAAGATCAAAAAATTGAAGTAACCCTCTGAGTTTATTATTACTATTGGTTGCAGTGAGCGAATAGCGGTCATTAGAAAATTATTCTCAACACTGATTTTATGTCCACTTACTATGTGTTTCTCATATATTCAGGAAAACGACCCATTGGGTAGATATTAAGTTGTTAGCAGTCAAGGAGTTCGCGGAAAATTGATTTACGAAATATCATTTATTGACTTTACATGGCCTCTTTTTATTATCCCGTTAATATTTTTAGTTTTTATAAATAAATACATTTATAAAAACGACCTTGTATCAAATGATTTCAAGTATAAAGCAATGGCGGTTACTACATTAATAATAGGTTTTGGTCCTTTTTGGTCATTTTCTTCACATGTCTATTCGAATATCCAATATTTAAATGGAAACTTCAAAGTATTGGAAGGGAAGTTATTAGACTGGAGCGACGATAGTCGATATTTGACACTACATATCAAAGGCCAAGGTAGAATCCGATATGCAATGTATGGAACAAGTTGTTTGAGTTATCGACCAAATGTCGAAAAGGGTACGAAAGTAAAACTTAATTATATTGGTGAAAAACAGAACGCATGTATAGTAAGTATTCAAGCTTTAGACTAGAAAATGTAAACTGCTAAAAATTTGATAAATATGACAACTTTCAAGAAGTTATGTCTTAAAGGAGAGATAGGTGTTTGGATTATTCAAAAAGAAGCCAAAACCCGAAATAAAAAAAGGACTTTCTGATGGTTTTTCTCCATTCGAAATTTTACTTCCCGAGGCAAAATTAAAAGGTGGGACTCCAGATCTTCGCATTGGATCCAAGGTATTGGATTTACTACGCTCTAATGATGCAGAAGTTCAAACGCTTGAAATATTTGAAGGCATGCCGGTTGTTAATTCTAATAATCAGCAGCTCAAAGATTTTGCGTTTGTCGTAAATGGGGCCAAACAAACGACTGCTTTAAAGTCACAAATTGAATTCATATGTTACCCACCGAAGTTAAATGATTCTATAGGGATCTTATGTTGTTTGGTTAATGGCATTCTTCATGAGTTTCATATTACTAATCTCGGTGGCGGTGCAACGTTAAACTATCAATTTTCAAAAGTCGTACATCAAAAAACATAACGAGTGAATTATGGCAGGGACGCAAAATATGGTGAAAAAAATCTGGCTTTGGTTTTTATTATCGCTTGTTCTATTGCCAATTATTTTTATTGTGGGGACTGTTATATCTGCAATTATTTTCGAGTCTAAAAGTCTCGGAAATGGATTTAACTTCATGAATAGTGGGCGTTATGATTACTTTCATATTCATAGAAATGAAAAAACAATTATAGAGAGTGCAATAGTTGATATTGCCCAAGTAGATCATATCGTTGCCGGAATAAGGTTGCCTAGGTGCTCTAATACACATCCTCAAAAAATCATACTCAGCAATAAAATTGCGTACTTTATTTTAAATACAAAAACTGGTGTTGTGATAGAGCCTCATAGTAAATCAGAGTTTTTTAACTCCTTAAAAAATTATGGTGTAGAAGACAAAGTTAATTTGGATTTTGATATGTTAAATCGTCTTAGAATCAACTACTACAAAGGGTACAATTCAATTCCAGAGCAACTAGAGTATTGTAATAATATTGAGTATAAACACCTTACAAAATAATTATGGTTGGGACTCATAAAACTTGGCTTACGCTCATTCTTCGCTAATTTTAACCCACTATGCGACGTCACGAATGACAGTTGTTGGCACAAAGCGGAAGTAACCCACTGAATTTAATTATGTATCCGACAGTAATGAGCGAAGAGCGGTCGTTGGAGTACACCAACCTTAAAAAGTGTGCTACGTTGCAAGGTCATGGTAATAAGCGATTATGCATACTTTAAAGTTTTGTAATGTGAAAAATAAAATAGTAGAAAGTTTAATATTCATATTAATACTTGCTTTAGGAATACTTGGTTTTGCTGATACTCTTCATGAGTTAGTTACTGAAAATACTGTAAGTATTATTAAACCAAATAAAGTATTTTCTGGACCCGATATATGGAAGGGCTTAGCTATTCAATTTAGTGTGCATTTAGGGCTAATATCTATGGGTATAATGATGCTCCTAAGTAAACTAAAGTTCATAAAGGCAGGGCTCTTTTTTGCAAGCATTGGTATACTGCTTTTCCTTAACTGGTTTATTTTTCTGATATTTATAATTTGAGTAGTATGCTTAACAAGTCATGCATCAGAACAAGTAAACAGTTGGATTTGTTTATGAGTAGTAGTTTTAGCCAACCACTATTATTCTTTGAATAAGGAGCTCTCACTGTCCGTTTATGGCACAGACTGTGTGAAAACTCTGATCACTTTTTGGTCTAAGCATACTCTGTTT
>NZ_JAPEHW010000135.1 GCF_028875915.1 Pseudoalteromonas sp. G4 | reverse complement strand
GCGTCCTCTTGTTCATTTTTGTTACACGACAAAAACGAACCAAAAAACGTGCCCCTAAATCAAACTAATCTTCAAAAGACATTTAAATGTGAACATAAACGCCATGAAGCAACATCCCTGTTGTACATGGCTTGCTCGACCGCTTCGCTCCCTGTCTCACATTATTCATTTAAATCCCTTTTTCAGGTTTGATAAAAGGGGGAGTAGACTGTTCAGATATCGCTATTAACCCTTAAGATAGATAATAGTTAATATAAAGCTTTCAATCAGAGCGCTTAGAAAAAAGCATTATTTCAAATATAGCTTATTGTCTGTATCAAAAGACTCATTAAAGTATTTGTTTTTCAATACCATAACTATAAAATCAACTATAAAAACCAGCATTTAAAATATGATATTCAGCTCATAGAGTTAACCTAACTCTCATTAAATTGAATATAGAGATTTGCAAAGGTTGCTAAAAAATATTAGTGCAGAGGGAAGTTAAAGTGCCATCATCGCGTCAGTTATTAAATACTTTTATTTACTCAATTGTAACTATTACTCTCTTCTCATTATTGAGTAAGATTGATTTTATACTTGGCATAGTAGATCAATGGTCAGTTTTTCATAATACGCTACATTGGTCTTTACAAATAGTCATGCTCGTTATTGCTGGGTGTTTAATAACTGTTCTTTTTAGAGGGGTTGGCTCATATCACTTAGAGTTTATTGATGGAAAAAAAGTAACTCAAGATGGGTACTCTGTTTTAAAAGCATCTGTCATATTTACGGTATTTTTTCTTGCTCTAAAATATAAAACGGGTATAGAAGTTTTAGCTTTAGTTAAAATTTTTGTAGCCCTTTATTTTGGGAAAATATTACCCAACTTGAAAGGTTACTTTATTTACTACAAAAACCTTTCGGTTGCGATATTAAAACACCCTAACTTTAAAGCTGAATTTAACCACCCAAATGCACTAGCCACCAATGTAGAAAGACCTATTCAAACTCGATATCAAGATAGATTTAACTCAATTTTAATAGCTGAAAAATTGAAAGGCATATTAATTGGAGAAAGTAGTTATCGCCGAATAGCTCTTTATGGAAACTTTGGAACTGGCAAGTCAAGCGTTCTTAATCTTCTCGAAGAGTCAGTGCTTAAATCACAGAAAAGCAGTGTATGGGTATTCATGCATTTTAACGCTTGGGGTAAAGCAAACAAAAATAAAAGCATTGAAGGCATTCTCCTTCATGAAATCATGTACGAGTTAACCAAGCATATTGAAACATCCTCAATACAAAAAATACCTGAGCATTACCTGGCTGCAATGAAAGACTTTCATCGCTCAACAAAAGTCATTTCAAACTTTATATCACCTCCGACTCCTGCTGAGAAACAATTAGTTCTTCTTAACTCTCTATTGCAAGAGGCAAAGTTAAAGCTATGTGTATTCATAGAAGATATTGACCGTAACGAAGAACCGAACCATGCGATAAATTCGATGGCGCCATTACTAAATAAATTAAAAGACTGTGACCATATCAGTTTCATTTTTACACTGGGTTATACCCTAGGCGCATCAGATATAACAAGTAGATTTATAGACTATCGAGAAGACTTACCAAAAATTAATTTCTCACAAGAGGTTAAAGCTAAATTTATAGAAATAAGAAATCGCCCATTTAATGCAAATAATAAATTAAAGCTTTTTTATGAGAAGACTAATCAAGATTGGGGGTTGATAGAAAATTTACCTCTCTCATACAGCAACAGTATACAAACTGTATGCATGAAAAATGCTTTTGAAAGTATTGGTCTTTTAGTTCAAAATTTGCGTAATTTTGCTGCCATAAAAAGGGAAGTCAATTCAAAATGGAGTAAGTTAAAAGGCGAATTTAATTTTGATGACTTACTTATACTTACTACATTAAAAATTTGCACCCCTCTTGCTTATGACTTTATCCTCTACCATCACCATAAATTACAGTTAGGAAGTAGCAATGATTACCTAAATGATCAATGGGAACACATTAATTTTGGTGATTTACAGTCACATAAAAATTCATGTGAAAACCTCATTAAATACCTTTTTCCTCATTGGAGCGATGGGAAGAATAACGGGGTAATACGTCAACAATCATGCTCAATATATGATCCTAAAAACTATTGGGAAGTCTACTTACAAGAAAATCCTTGTCTTGAGTTTAGTGATCAAGAAATATATCGCGAGATGCTTACATTCAACGGACAAAATAAATTTTCTCGAGAATATATTTTTATTAACAAAATGATTGGCAATCGCGAGTTTATTCAATTTATCCAATCATTGATTATATTCCATTCAAGTTTTGATAAAAGCTCAGAAACTGATTACATTGAATTTTGGTCTTCCGCGCTTGAAGTTATGGAAAGTAAATCAAAACCTTTCGTTCAGTTACTCACTAATGAGAAAGCAGCTCATTACTCAAAAGAAATGGTCGTTGCAGAATCATTAATAACTGTACTGAGCAAATTACCTAAAGATAATGAAGATGTGTTTTACAAGCACTTAAAATGGGCTATAACAACATCCTTTAAGTACATATCAATCATTTTAGATCATGACAGTCTTTATAATTTAAAGTTAAGAAGCCTATTCCGAACAGTTTTTTCAGAAGTAATTTCAACTGAACAGTTAACATATAAGCTTTTAGACAATACTGAAGAACTAGAGTCACTATTAAAGTGTTTAAAGTTAAATACTTTAAATAATGGAGATTTAGAACAAAAAGATATTACAAGAATTTACGAATACTTTTTCAATATATTCAATAAACTAAATGATAAAGATTTCCTCTATACAGGCTATAAAGAACTATTACTGAAGTACGATTTCCATTTAGGGTTACTAGTTCCAAATTTAGAGGTATTTTCCCTCCTTAATGATAAACACAAAGAACAGATTAGAAAGCTTTGCTTCAATAATGACATAGAAGAGAACTGGATAAATAAATATAAAATAGATGAAGAGTTAAAGCTCTCAGAAAAAGAAACTGACTTAAATGGGTTCAGAAGCGTTGAAACAACGTGAGGACTTACTTCATTTGACACCAATTGTTTAGGTTGACTCCCCTCCCCCCTTAAATCAAACCCGAAAAGATTAAATTGAAGAGCAATTGCCAGTATGGATGCTGGCAAAAGTATGCTTGAGCCATGGATGGCGATTGCATACTGTTTGCGTTCATTTCAATTTATTCTTTGAGGAATCAGTTTGATTTCGGGGCGCCGAGGGATTCCAAAGGGAGGTCGGCGTTAGCCTCCCTTTGTCTGCTGTCGCCAGTGCGATAAACCAAGTATCAATTAACTTAAATGCTAGAATTGTAAACGGCCAATGAATTTAAAGTTTCCACAAACTATGTCATTAATTAAAAGTTCATCCTTGAAGCTGGGTTCCATCGGTCATCCATGACCTCACTTCCTCACGCTGCGAAGCTTCGCTTCGGTCTTTCGCCACCCCTTAAATCAAACCCGAAAAGATTCAATCGAAGAGCAATTGCCAGCATGGATGCTGGCAAAAGTATGCTTGAGCCATGGATGGCGATTGCATACTGTTTGCGTTCATTTCAATTTATTCTTTGAGGAATCAGTTTGATTTCGGGGCGGCTTTTTCTTGGTTCGTTCTTTTTGGCCGTTTTAAAAAGAATGAACGAGTGCGCCAT
>NZ_JAPEHW010000134.1 GCF_028875915.1 Pseudoalteromonas sp. G4 | reverse complement strand
CTAGTTTCCAGAGCATGTTGATCTTTGTGGTCTAAATTCTGTTCAAATCCAAAGCATTTTGATCGCGGCGTTGCTTTGCAGGCCTAGTGGGCTAAGTCAAGAAGCAACAACAAAGAACAAAACGCTTTGGGCTGAACCTGTTAGGCAGTGCTTGTTTGGCATTTATACTGCTTTATCGTTCATTTATGTAGAATACTACATTACAATCACTCTGCCTTGTCTAAATGCCAAACAAACAGCTGCAGAAACAGACAGCAAAGATCATCATGCTCTGACACAAAGTATTACAGACAAAAAATTACTAAATTATCGAGAACAGCGTGGAAAAATGAACTAAGCTTTTATTTATTCGATTTATTTAACCACTTTCGTATTTATTTTTAAGCTAAAATTAGCTAACTTTAATGTCGTGCATGAAAAAAATTACAATAATGAGGATCTGGTTAATTCAATGTTAAGCAAAAGTCTTTCTAAACGCTTGTTAACCAGCGTACTCTCAGTTTATTTTGTACTTACGTTTATCGTAACTTGCGGTCAAGTAATCGCTGAATATCACAATTCTAAAGATCATATTCAAAACGAACTCTCCACGTTACAAAAAACCTTTTCAGGTAGTTTAACGCGCGCTATTTGGGAGTTAAACACCCAACAAACTCGCACCATTGCCGAGGGTTTATTGGCAATCCCTTCTATCGAAGGAGTCATTGTGCGCGATGATGACGGTGAAATTATTTCGCAGATTGGTCAATCTATCGATATTGTTGAGCGCTACGAATCACAGTTAGTGCAAGAGGCGGTGCTAGTACAGCATACGACGTCTGGTTTATTTGGTTACACCTTCCCGCTGGTATTTGAATTTTCTGGTCGCGCTACCCAAGTTGGTGACGTAACACTATTTTCAAGCCGCGAGGTGGTATTTAGCCGTATTATGGTTTCGCTCTACTTTTTAGTAGGTAATGCCTTAATCAAAACCACTTTCTTAATTATTTTATTCTTAATGGCTTTTAGACGCCTACTTACTGAGCCATTAACAGATTTAACCCAAAAAATTGAAGAATTAGAGCTTGATAATTTAGAAGGCGCTCGCGTTAGCATTGAAACCACCGAGCACAACGAATTAAAAATCATGGAGCACTCTTTCAACAAACTAATTGATAAAGTTGTAAGTTATAAAGACCAATTAGAGTCTACGCAAAAGCAATTAGTACATACCAACGAAAAGCTCGACCAACAAAACCTTCTTTTAGAGCAAGAAGTTGCACGTAAAACATCGAATTTAAGCCAAGCTATGATGGATTTACAGCAGCAAAAGTACGAACTAGAAAAACAAAAACTGGTTCTTACCGAAGAAGTAGATCGCCGCAAAATGACCGAAGATGAGTTACTGTCTAAGCAAGACGAGCTCACTAAGTATGTAGATGAATTAAATATGGCGCAGGAGCGCTTAGTTGGTTCTGAAAAAATGGCGGCATTGGGCGGCTTGGTAGCGGGTATTACCCACGATATCAACACACCTGTGGGTATTGGCGTAACTGCAACTTCTTTCTTGCAAGAACGCCTTGCTCAAGTTGAAGCTGCATATCAAGAAAAAACCCTATCGCCTAAAGCACTTGAAGAGTTTATTGCCGATGCAAAACAAAGTACGGCACTGTTAACCACTAACTTAGAGCGCGCATCAGAGCTTGTTGCTAGCTTTAAACAAATTGCGGTTGACCAAGCGAGTGAAGCCGTTCGTCAAATTAACTTAAAAGAATATTTGAATGAAATTATTCGCTCACTGCACCCTAAGCTTAAAAAGACAATGCACAAAATTAATATTCATTGTCCTGAAGACTTATTGCTCAACTTGCCAGCTGGCGCAATTAGTCAGATTTTCACTAACCTGATTATGAATTCGCTTATTCATGGTTTTGAAGGCATCAATGCTGGCACTATCGACATCAATATCCAAGAGCGAGATGGCGAAGTATCAATAACTTTCAAAGATAACGGCCGTGGTGTTGAAGCTGAACAACTAGAAAACCTATTTGACCCATTCTATACCACACGTCGCGAGCAAGGCGGCAGCGGCCTTGGTACGCATATTACCTTTAACTTAGTGAAGCAAACCCTTGCAGGTGACATCACTGCAACCAGCGAGCCTGGTAAAGGGTTATGCTATAAAATCACTTTCCCTAAGGATATGCCAAGCCCTGACTCATCACCTTTGGTTGATTAAATGTACAAATAGAAAAGAAGCGCCGAAAGGCGCTTTTTTATTGTTGGTAACCCTGTTAGGCTTAGCTGAATTTATAAGAGAAATTGGTACCTTTTTTATTGTTGGTAACCCTGTTAGGCTTAGCTGAATTTATAAGAGAAATTGGTACTACCAATTCAGTTTCAAGGATCCTTTCATGTGGTTTAGTAACCTAATTTGTTATCGCTTTAAACAAGAAGTTGATTACAACCAAGACGAATTTGAAAAAGCACTCGAACAAGATAAGTTTCGCCCATGTGGCAGCCAAGATTTAAGCACCTTTGGCTGGACTAAAGCGTTAGGCAAACATGGTCAAATGCTGTCGCACTTTAGCAAAAAGAGCATTTTACTGTGCGCAAAACGCGAAGAAAAAGTACTTCCACCAGCTGTGATCAATGACCTTCTTGCAGAAAAAGTAGAGCAAATAGAAAACAGCGAAAACCGCCCTGTTAAGAAAAAAGAAAAAGACGAGTTAAAAGAAAACTTAATTCACTCATTACTGCCTCAGGCGTTTAAAAAATCAAGCTTACAATTTGCTTTTATCGACCTAGAAAAAGGCTGGATGGTAGTTAATAGCGCAAGCTTTAATAAAGCAGAAGAGCTACTTGCACTGCTTCGTAAATCACTCGGTTCACTACCTGTAGTACCTGCATTTGTTAATTACGATTTAGGTCTATTTTTAACAAATTGGTTAGCAAAAGATGCAGCACCAGAGCAATTTACAATTGGCCTTGACGCAGAGCTTGTTGAACCAGAAGAAAACGGCGCAAAAGTAGTGCTTAAACAACACGACCTAGCCTCAGACGAAGTTAAAAGCCACTTAGACAACGGCAAAGTGGTAACAAAGCTAGCGCTTGATTGGATGGAGCGCATTCGCTTTGTACTGCAAGAAGATGGCTCTATTAAACGTGTAAACTACGCAGAGCTGTTAAAAGAAGAAAACGCTGACATTCCAAAAGAAGATATGGCAGTTAAGCTAGATGCTGACTTTATGCTTTCAAGCGATGAAATTAAGCAAATGCTAGAAGCACTAATTACTGCACTAGGCGAACCTGAAGATACAATTTAAGGCTATCTGTGTAACCGACGCTAAATATTCAAAAAGCCGCAAACGCGGCTTTTTTATGGTTAAAGTTTCTGATTTATCTATTTTGAAAACGTACTTTTAGACTTAAAAGTTTAATCTCAGCTTAAAAATAGAATTAAAGCTGGTTTGTCGTACTATCAACTTTAAACTTACAAAACTATACATTGCGCAACTACCCCCTCTTGTTCATTTTTGTTACACGACAAAAACGAACCAAAAAACGTGCCCCAAAAATCAAACTGATTCCTCAAATACAATTTAAATATGAACATA
>NZ_JAPEHW010000133.1 GCF_028875915.1 Pseudoalteromonas sp. G4 | reverse complement strand
ATTACCAAAAAGCACAAGATAAACCAAATGCATGTAAAGACGAGCAAGGTCGTTTACGTGTAGGTGCGGCTGTTGGTGTTGGCGCAGGCACAGATGAGCGCATCGCAGCGTTAGTTGAAGCGGGTGTTGATATTCTACTTATCGATACTTCTCACGGTCACTCACAAGGTGTTATTGACCGCGTAAAAGCAACGCGTGAAGCATTCCCTGATTTACAAATCGTTGCAGGTAACGTAGCAACCGCTGAAGGCGCAGTAGCACTTGCTGATGCCGGTGCAAACGCTGTTAAAGTAGGTATTGGCCCAGGTTCAATTTGTACTACGCGTATCGTAACAGGTTGTGGTGTGCCGCAAATTACAGCGATTTCAGATGCCGTTGAAGGCTTAAAAGGCCGTGATGTTCCAGTTATTGCTGACGGTGGTATTCGTTTCTCTGGTGATATTGCTAAAGCACTTGTTGCTGGTGCATCACTGGTGATGGTTGGTTCAATGCTAGCTGGTACGGAAGAAGCACCAGGTGAAGTTGAGCTTTATCAAGGCCGTTACTACAAATCTTACCGTGGTATGGGTAGCTTAGGTGCAATGAACCAAAAAGAAGGTTCATCTGACCGTTACTTCCAAGATGCTAAATCAGAAGAGAAGCTAGTGCCAGAAGGTATTGAAGGTCGCGTAGCGTATAAAGGTCCTATTGCTAACATTATTCACCAACAGGTTGGTGGTATTCGCAGCGCGATGGGTCTTACTGGCTGTGCAACAATTGAAGAGCTTAATACTAAGCCGCAATTTGTACGTGTTACTGCTGCCGGTATGGGTGAATCGCACGTTCACGATGTACAAATCACAAAAGAAGCTCCTAACTACCGTTTAGGTTAATTCGCGCTTTTATTTATCGATAAGGCTAGCTTTTTGCTAGCCTTAGTTAATTGTATCCCGATTGAAATTGCCGTTTTCAATCGAGTTGTTGGATTTTTAGAAAGAGACAACTAATGAGCAAAAATATTCATGATTCTCGCGTTCTGATTTTAGATTTCGGTTCGCAATACACTCAGCTTATCGCCCGCCGTATCCGTGAAATCGGTGTTTACTGTGAACTATGGGCATGGGATGTAACCGAAGAGCAAATTCGCGAATTTAACCCACAAGGTATTATTTTATCAGGCGGCCCAGAGTCAACGACCGAAGAAAACAGCCCGCGCGCTCCAGAGTATGTATTTAATGCTGGCGTACCTGTACTTGGTATTTGCTACGGTATGCAAACAATGGCAATGCAATTGGGTGGCCAAGTACATAGCTCAGATAAGAAAGAGTTTGGTTACGCGAAAGTTGAAAAAGTAGGTAACTGTGCGCTGTTTGATGCGATTGAAGATCATATCGAAGAGGGTATTGGCAAACTTGACGTTTGGATGAGCCACGGCGACAAAGTTGTAGAAATCCCAGAAACATTTACTACAACTGCTAAAACTGACACTTGCCCACATGCAGCAATGTCATGGGAAGAGAAAAAGTTCTACGGTGTGCAATTCCACCCAGAAGTAACACACACGCACCAAGGTTTACGTCTATTAGAGCGTTTCGTAATTGATATTTGTGGCTGTGAAAAATTATGGACACCAGCATCAATTATTGAAGATGCCGTTGCACGTATTAAAGAAAAAGTAGGCGATGATGAAGTTATTCTTGGCCTATCAGGTGGTGTTGACTCATCGGTAGTAGCGATGCTGATCCACCGTGCAATTGGTAAAAAACTAACATGCGTATTTGTTGATAACGGTTTACTTCGCTTAAACGAAGGTCAGCAAGTAATGGACATGTTTGGCGATAAATTTGGTCTAAACATTATCAAAGTTGATGCTGAACAGCAGTTTTTAGATGATTTAGCGGGACTATCAGACCCAGAAGATAAGCGTAAAGCGATTGGCCATACATTTATTGACGTATTTGATGCTGAATCTAAAAAGCTGAAAAATGCGAAGTGGTTAGCACAAGGTACAATTTACCCAGATGTAATCGAATCTGCAGCATCTAAAACAGGTAAAGCACATGTAATTAAATCGCACCATAATGTAGGTGGTTTACCTGAAGATATGGAAATGGGCCTTGTTGAGCCGCTGCGTGAGCTATTTAAAGATGAAGTACGCAAGATTGGTCTTGAATTAGGTCTTCCTTACGATATGCTTTACCGTCATCCATTCCCAGGTCCAGGCTTAGGTGTTCGTGTTCTTGGTGAAATTAAGAAAGAGTACTGTGACTTACTACGTCGTGCTGATGCCATCTTTATTGAAGAACTTCACAAGGCTGATATTTACCATAAAGTGTCACAAGCATTCACTGTATTCCTGCCGGTTAAGTCAGTAGGTGTAATGGGTGATGCGCGTAAATATGACTGGGTTGTATCACTGCGTTGTGTTGAAACAATCGACTTTATGACAGCGCGTTGGTCACACTTACCGTATGATTTCTTAGGTTTAGTATCGAACCGTATCATCAACGAAATCGATGGTATTTCGCGCGTGGTTTACGATATTTCTGGTAAGCCGCCAGCGACAATTGAGTGGGAATAAACCCTGCTTAAAAGATAATAAAAAAACCGTTTTTTTATTTGATTAGAATAACTCAATGTCTTGCGTTGGCGGATTATTCTCTTTTTCTGATTTAATAATATCGCCGTAATAAATACACTGGTTTCTCCCGTTATTCTTGGCCACATACAATGCTTTATCGGCATTTTCGATGACTGAAATTGGAAAGTCATAGGGACTCATTCGAGCGAAACCAATACTTAATGTGAGCTGTTCAACAAAAGGAAACTTTTGATCGCTTATGAAGTCTTGAAAATGCGCGAGTTTGGTAGCGATATGAAGCAAGGTAGTAGGTTCAAACACAATCACAAATTCTTCTCCTCCAAAGCGGAAAATAAGATCACTCGCACGGAAAAATTGCTGCATTTTCTGTGATAAGGTTAGTAAAACTTCATCACCACAGACATGACCATAGGTATCGTTCACTTGTTTAAAATGGTCTATATCAATAATTGCTAACCAAGAAGATTCATCATAGTGTTTATTGCGAACACCTTTTTCTACAGGTGAATTATGGGAATGCAGTTGATCTTCAAGCAACATTTTAATCTTTCTATCAAACGTTTGACGATTTAAAAGACCAGTTAACTTGTCGCGTTCACTTTCATTTAAGATGGTTAAATAATTTTCATAGATGCGGCAAAGGGCATTTAGCGTAACTTGTTCAGTTGAAGTTAAATGTTTAACGACTAGGTAAACAGCTCCCAGAACTTGGTCATCAATAATGACGGGGATCCAGCGTCTTTCATTGCCTTGCTTGTCTTGTAAACTGATAGTACAAGCAGATTCAATACAGCAACTAAGCTCTTTGCTTGGGTTTGAAATAACCTGACGAGATGACCATTTAAGCGCGCCAGTTTTATCGGTTTCAATTGAGGCACTTTTTTCGATACCAGCGCTGTTAAAACGCGATAGATCTTTATAAAGGGCGGCTTCAGTTGGAGATAGAAATTCACTTATGGTTGACAGCAGACTTAATTCTAAAGAGTCTACATCACGATGTTTTGTTATTTTTACTACGGAGTTTAAGAGATCTTTTTGCAAAATTACCTCTGCTTCAGATTCCATTCCGACATGATTAAGCATTTACCTAATTTTCGGACAAACTATGAGCAAGGTCAATCGTCAAATGTAATATTTGATTGTAAATTGAGCAAGTGGTTTTTTTTCTGAATTTTTTTCTTTACCTTTAGCAAAGAGTCCTTATAATGCGTCGTCATTGCAGGGGCGTAGTTCCAATTGGTAGAACAGCGGTCTCCAAA
>NZ_JAPEHW010000132.1 GCF_028875915.1 Pseudoalteromonas sp. G4 | reverse complement strand
ACGACAGGATGTGTTTCGTAGGTTTTGTGCGCCCACAAGCGGTGATAGCCAGCGGTGATCGACAATCCGCAGTAAAACATACACGCAACAAACGCAATCCAATTTGCAGTGCTGAAGCCGTAGGTAAATCCATACCACGGAACAAGGGTTATTGCTGCTAGAAAGGTGATGGTAAAAAAAAGGGTATTAAGCCAAATAATGGGTGGTTTTTTCATACATAAAATCTCAGCGTACACTTGTACGCTAAAATAGTTTTATATCGCTTTTTTATCAAGTGAAATCGACAAAATTCATAAATAATTTTTCTGTGTTAAACTGCATGCAAATTTTATGGGGGATGTATGTCAGGTATTCGTGCACAACAAAAAGAAAAGACGAGACAAGCGTTAATCGATGCAGCGTTTAATCAATTAAGTGCTGAGCATAGCTTTTCTAATTTAAGCTTGCGCGAAGTTGCTCGTGAGGCCGGTATTGCGCCAACATCCTTTTATCGTCACTTTAAAGACATGAATGAGCTAGGTTTAACCTTAGTTGATGAAGCTGGCTTAATGTTGCGCCAGTTAATGCGTCAAGCGCGTCGACGTATCGAAAGTGGCGGCAGTATTATTAATATCTCTGTACTAACCTTTATGGAGTTTATTGACCAGTCGAGTAACCAATTTAGATTACTACTGCGTGAGCGTTCAGGAACATCAAAAGCCTTTAGGGCAGCGGTTGCCCGTGAAATTAAGCACTTTATTTTAGAGCTTGCTCATTATTTAGAAAATGAAACAGGGTGTGATGCGAATCATGCATATATTCAAGCTGAGGCCATGGTGACTTTGGTATTTAATGCTGGAGCTGAGGCGCTTGATTTAACAAAGCCACAACGAGATCAGCTTACCGAACGAATTATTTGGCAGTTGCGTTATATTGCCAAAGGGGCTTCAAGTTATACCAAAGAAAAAAAAGCAGCTAAATAGCTGCTTTTTTTATTTACGCGTTAAAAACACACCCGATTCAATATGGTGGGTATATGGAAATTGGTCAAAAATCGCAAATCGTTCAATGTTATGTGTTGCTGTTAATTGCTGAAGATCTCGCTCAAGCGTATCAGGGTTACATGAAATATAAATAATATTGTCATAGCCCTGCACTAAGTTTGTTGTGTCTTTATCTAAACCAGCACGTGGTGGATCAACTAAAATGCTTTGGCAGTTGTAACTTTTTAAATCAATACCATTTAAGCGAGAAAACTCTTTTTCACCGTTCATCGCCATGGTGAATTCTTCACTCGACATGCGAATAATATCGAGGTTATCGACTTTATTTTCAGCGATATTAAATTGCGCTGACTTTACAGACGATTTAGAAATTTCAGTTGCCAGTACACGATTGAAGCTTGGGGCTAGTGCAATCGAGAAGTTGCCATTACCGCAATAAAGTTCAAGCAAATCATTTTCAAGGGGTTTTGATACGTCAATTGCCCATTCAAGCATGTGCTCATTTAATTTAGCGTTTGGTTGGGTGAAGCTATTTTCAACTTGCTGATAAACAAGCTCGCGATTATCCACATTAAGCTTTTCAATCACATACTCTTCACCAAGGACAATTTTTTGCTTGCGAGCACGGCCAATGAAATCGATGTTAAATTCTTTACTTAACTCAGCTTTAAGTTTAGTTACTTCGTTCAGCCATTCATCATCAAGTTGCTTATGATAAATCAGACTTACTAAGATTTGACCGCTTAGCGTAGATAGGTAATCGATTTGGAATAACTTTCTGCGCAAAATTTCATTTGGCTTTAAGTATTCCAACAAGCGTGGCATTAACTCGCAAATAAGCGGAGCTGCAGGATCAAACTGATCCACCCTTATTTTTTCTTTTGTTTCGGGATCAAACATAATGTGAAATAAATCTTCACCTTCATGCCATACGCGAAACTCAGCACGTTGTCTGTAATGTTTTGGTGCAGATGCAAATACTTCTAACTCTGGTGCATTAAATTGTGCGAATTGTTGGCTAATACGCTGTGCTTTTTCCGAAAGTTGCTCATCGTATTTTGAAGTATCTATTTGAATTACAGGCATATGCTTTTTAACCTCATGTTTGCGAGTCGCGCTATTTTAGGGTGTGGTTTTTCTTTGTCCAGTTTTAGCATAGAAAAAATGTGACATACTTACTTCAACAAAAGGTAAATTCTGACCGTTAAATCTAAGAATTAATACTTAAGTTGCTCACTATTTGGCCGATAAATAGACATTCTGAAATGGAGGCAATGATTATGAAAGTGGGTGGATTGGGGTATCAACCCGAAAACAAGTATGGTTTCTCTCAACAGAAACCAAATGAAATAGCACAAAATGTGTCAGCTAAAGACGTATTTACAATGTCACAGCGACTAACGATTGCAAGTCAGGTCTCTTATCAAAAGATGATGGGAGCAATGCCATTTGAAAGTAAAGTAGAGCCTACCAAACCTGAAGATCTATTTAATTTTGAAGAGATCGCAAAAAACGTTTTATCGTTTGTTAAAGGCGCTATTTTAGGTGCTAAGGCTGATGGTGCCGATAATGACAAGCTAACGAGTATGTTCGAGCAAGCTCGAAAAGGGGTAGAGCAAGGTATTGGTGAAGCGGTTGAAGAGCTTAAAGACAGTGATCTCTACAACGATGAAATTGAACAAGGCATTGAAAAAAGCCGAGAGTTAATCTTTGATGGATTGGAGGAATTTGAACAATCAATCTTCAACCCTGAAAAAGAAGCATCAGCACTTACCGGATTTAATGGCCAAAATTATTACCAATTGGATAATGGTGCCAGTTATGAAATTAAAACCGCAGAAGGCGATGTGATTAAGCTTACTTATAATAGTGCGTTCAATTCATCTGAACAGCTATCATATAGTAAAACTGATGACGGTGAATCGTTAAGTTATGCTTCATCACAATCTAGTTCACAGGCATATTCATTTTCAGTAGAAGGTGATTTAAATGAAGATGAAATTGCTGCGATCAATGATCTAATGTCTGATTTGCAAAAAGTAAGCAATGAATTTTTCAATGGTTCACTTGATGAAGCGTTTGAACAAGCTAAAAAATTAAATCTGGATTCTTCTCAGTTAGTTTCAATGTCTATGAACTTACAACAAACAGAAGTAAGAGCGAGTGTTAGAGAATATCAAACAGCACAACTAGGTAGAGAAATAGCAAAACAGTTCGAACCTATTAATGAAGGATTAGAAGAAAGCTATGAAAAAGCCAAGCCGCTTAATATTGAAAGTCAGTTGGTACAGTTACTAACATGGCTTAATCAACGACAAGCTAGTAAAGAAAGCTTATTAGATTACAGCACTAGCTTTTTTGAACAGCTAAATAATAAGCAAGAAAAAGCAAAGTAAGCTTAGCTTACCTTGAGAATTAGAAAATATATGGCAAACTACCCGAGTTAATAACATATTAGGTTGGGTAGTTTGGCAAAACATATTGTAGTTTTTGATTCTGGTATTGGTGGTACATCAGTACTTGAACACATTCAAAACCAAATACCACATGCCAAGCTTAGTTATCTTATGGATAATAAGTACCTTCCTTATGGTGAGCTGTCCTTTGAATTTCTAACACAAAGAATTACAAGCTTACTCAGCCATTTTATCACTCTAATAGAACCAGTTGATTTGTTGATCATTGCCTGTAATACAGCAAGTACGCAAACACTCGACATTTTAAGGCAGCATTTCAACTTTCCGATTGTGGGTGTTGTTCCAGCCATCAAACCTGCTGCAGAGAAAACGCTTTCTAAAAAAATTGGTGTATTAGCGACACCAGCGACAGTTGCAAACGAATATACAGCAAGTCTTGTTAAGGATTTTGCAGCTTCTTGCTGTGTATCTTTATATGGTTCAAGTAAGCTTGTGAAATTAGCCGAGCAAAAGTTTTGGACAAATGATCTAGATTCAAAACAACTAGAGCAAGAATTAAGTACTTTATATATAGATAAAGAAATCGATCAATTAGTGTTGGGCTGTACACACTTTCCAATTATTGCTGAAGAGATCAAACGGTATATCAATCCACAAACAACGTTATTGGACTCAGGTGAGGCAATTGCAAATCGTGTGGTTAGTTTGCTGGGGGAGAGTGTAATAACTTTGGATAATAAAAAGCAGCCTGTTAGCTATTTTGCCACGGCTGCTTTTAAACAGACAAAATTACCAATAACGGTAATTACTAATTAGTACTATTTTCCATAGCACCATTATCGTCAGATTTTTGCTTCGCTTCACGTACTTTTAAAGTGCGTTGTTGAAACTCTTTATCGTTTAATGCAGAAATAATTTTATCAGCGT
>NZ_JAPEHW010000131.1 GCF_028875915.1 Pseudoalteromonas sp. G4 | reverse complement strand
CTGGTGTTGTTGCAACTATCGAAGACTAATTCTTGATAGTTAATGCATAAGCATTTATAGAAAACCCGAGCTAAGGCTCGGGTTTTTTCGTTTTGAGATAAAAATTTTAGCAACCATCTTTTTATTCAATTCTGAGTAAAGCATTTAAAAGCACATTTTGTGCTATTTTTAATGTGGTAAATTATTGAAATAAGCATGAATTAATGCCAAAAATCTCTAAAACGTTATTAGACCAAACAGGCTTTGCATTTATTTTTATCGCCTTCTGCTATTTTGCATTTGGTTTAATAGGAACCTTCTTTCGAATTGAGCCTGGTTTTGCAAGTGCTGTATGGCCTGCGGCGGGCTGTGCTGTGGTGTTGGTGCTCTATTTTGGCAATAAGGCGTACTTTCCATTATTTTTAGGCGCATTATGTGCCAATTTATATAGTTCAGGAATTTCACTAGAACTAATTACAACTTCAGATTTATTTTGGAACGCAGTAAGAGCTTTTGGTGCATTACTTCAAGCAGTTGTAAGTTTTCATCTTCTCAAAAAGTTTTGTGATTTTCCTTTAAATCTCAATTCCGCATATCCTTTGTTATCTATTTTATTATTAATAAGTCCTGTCGCTTGTTTAATATCAGCATCTATCGGTGTCACAAGCTTGTACCTGCAAGGTATCATTCCATTTTATATATCAGATTTTGTTTGGTTCACTTGGTGGGTTGGCGATAGTGTTGGCGTACTATTCTTTTTTCCATTGTTGGGCATCTTATTTCCATCTAAATATTTTTCCAGGATTAGTAACAGCAAACTTGTCATTTTAGTGGGCATTATTTTACTTGCTTCTGTTTGTTTTACTTTTACCTATTCAAAAGAAGTGTATAAAAAAAATCTAAATGCAAAGTTTTCAGAAATTACAGAGAAAAAGATCTATGAACTTGAAGTACTAAAAAGACAAATTGAAAGTAATCTTTTTGCCTTGGCGACACTGTTTAGAAGCGGGTTATCCCCGACAATTGATGAATTTCAACTTATCGCCGCATCTTTAAATGATGGCATCATCCCTTATCGTGCAATTGCATGGCTTGATAGCTTAGACGTTGAACAGCAAATAGATTGGATTAAAAAGCAAGAGAGCCGAGGTTTAACAAATTCAAAAGTTAAAATCCTTGATGAAAATCGTTTACACACAAAAATATTTCCAATCGGTTTAACAGCACCTTATGCCAATAATAGTTTGGCTATTGGTATTGACCTTGCGAGTCACCCCGTTGCTGGTGACACCGTATTTGAAGCGATTAATGCTAGAGCTATTCGTGCTACACCACCAATTCGGTTAGCGCAACAATCGGATAAAGAAACCGGCAATGTTATTTATTATCCGGTGTTTAATGTTGAAGATGAAAAGTTAATCGGGCTGGCAGAAATAGTAATAGAAGTTGATAAATCATTAGAGCGCCTATTAATTGAAAATAATGTGAGTGACGCCTATGACTTTTCAATTTTAGATATTAACTCCCCAAGTCGCCCTTATGTTGCAGGATTTGATAATAACCATTTAACATCACACGATCTGCACTTTTCAAAATCTTACGAGCTAATATGGTTTGGTCGTAAATGGCTTGTGAATTTTGAAAGTACGAATAGCTTTGAAAATACCAAAAAAGATTGGCTAAGTTGGTTAACTCTTATTGTTGGATTTATTGTCGCGGCTCTTGGCGTGACATTCACTCTCATTATTTCTGGCTTTAATGATCAGCTGAAACGCAAAGTAAAAGACAAAACAACTGAATTAGCGTCTGCTATTCAACAGTTGAAAAAGGCAGATCATGTTAAGAATGAATTTATAGCTAACATGAGCCATGAAATTCGCACGCCTCTTAATGTTGTGCTCACCACCTTACAATTATTAAAACAATCCAAGCAAGCAGTAAAAGAGCGTGAACTAATTGAGAGTGCACTGTCATCTGGTCGTACTCTTCTTGCCATTATTAACGATATTTTAGACGTGTCTAAACTTGAAGCAGGCAAACTTGAGATTGAAAACACAGAATTTGACCTTGAGAAACTGGTGCTTGATACAATTAACGAACAAGCGACTATAGCTGAAACTAAAGGGTTAAATTTATCTGTCAATTCAATGCAACCTGTCGAAGGTGTTTGGTATGGCGACCCAACACGAATTAAACAAATATTAATAAACCTAATAAATAACTCAATTAAATTTACAGATACAGGCAAAGTTGAGGTTAATGTTAGTAAATATAAGCAGGGCGTGTTGTTTGAAATTACCGACACAGGTATTGGAATGACTCAACAGCAAATAGACAAGCTGTTTGATCGTTTTGAACAAGCCGATAGTTCGACTACTAGGCGTTTTGGTGGAACAGGTTTGGGGCTTGCCATTGTGTCTCAATTGATTTACTTGATGAATGGCAGTATTGAAGTATCAAGCGAGCTAGCTAAAGGAGCAAAGTTTAAAGTTAAATTACCTTTAAAACACAGTGGTAAGAAAAAGCTAGTTCAACAAGATGATGATGAACAAACAATGCCAAACTTAACAGGTAAAACGATTTTGCTTGCTGAAGACAATAAAGTTAATCAAATGGTATTTAAAGCAATTATCACCCCAGCAAATGCAGAATTGATAATTGCAGAAAATGGCCAAGAGGCTATAGCGTTACTTGAAACCCATAGCCCTGAAATTATTTTTATGGATATTCAAATGCCTATTATGGATGGAGAGATGGCTTGTATAAAGATCAGAGAAACAAACAAAGAAATTCCAATCGTTGCACTGACTGCAAATGTGCTAGAAAGTGATGTAGCTCGTTATTTAGCTGAAGGGTTTGATGCACACCTAGCCAAACCAATCGAAATTAATAAACTAATAAAAGTGCTAAGTGATTCTCTAGCATAAGATGAGAACCACTTTCTTATTGAATGCATTCTTAGTCACTATTACGCTCGTGTGGTAAATCACTTAAATACTCAACGAACTCAATTTCAAATCCATTTGGGTCAATAAAATACGCATTTTTACGAAAAGGGTGTTTGCTACCTTTATCTATAGCAAAACCTGCAAGTTGCATGCGTTTTATCAAAGCATCTAAATTTTTTACAACATAAGCAAAGTGCGCAAGCCCAATTTGATGACCTGAGAGTTGTCTATTTATGCCCTCACCATGATCACTGAGCGCAATATAATGATAGTCATCACCAAAATGAATCCACTTACGTGGTTTACCGTTCCAATCGCCAGCGCCTTCTGAACGAATATACCAATGTGGAAAAGCGGCTTGATAGAAAGAAAGTGACTTTTTAAGGTCTGTAACAACAAGATTCACATGCTCTAAAAACATTATATTTCCTTATTTAAGTGCAGAAGTTGAAACGAAAATTGAGTGACAAGTAATTCTTTTTAAATATCGAGTAAATGAGTTCATAAAATGGCTCCTTGGTTAAATTTAGATTGCACTATAAAAGCTCAAGTTAACTTTAGGTAAAGTGTTGTTTTTATTTTTTTGAAATAATTTTTATGTGATGATTGATAAGTTGATTAATTAAAGAGGCAAGTAAGTGGAAGTAGTCGTTGTAGAACAGTCCAACATGCGAGTTTATTTAAACTTATTACAAGGGTATGAAGCAGAGTTTTCAGCAATCACTGGAAAGCTACCTAACTTAATGGGGCTTTTTGACCTTGATACAGAGCTTGTTGATAATGTGTTCGGCTTAATTTGCTATGTTAAAGATAGGCCCATAGGTATAGCTGCAATTAAAAAACACACCGCAGCAAGTTTTGAAGTTTCTGAATTCTATGTTGTACCAAGTGTAAGATCTAAAGGGATAGGTTGTGAATTTGCCCATTGGATTTGGCAGCATTTCCAAGGAGAGTGGCAAATAAAACAAATTAAAGGTGCAAATAAAGCAACTGCATTTTGGCGAAAGGCAATAAAAAGCTATGAATCACCCTATAGTGAGAGTGTCATTGAAGATAGTTATTGGGGTGAAGTAACTCAACAAACTTTCAACTCAAGTAAATAAAAAACAGTTTTATAGTCTTAAATGCTACTTAGTAGCTCACAAAACTAGCAGTTATGAGCTGTTTTGTACATATTTCGCCCGAACGATCCAAAAAACTAAAAAAAGTTTGAAATAGGGGTTGATCCAAATTCGGATCTCTCTATAATGCGCCTCCACCAACACGGGGAACGACGCAGCATAGCAGCGAATCACGAGTTGGTTGAGTCAAGTAAAACTGAGTTTTGAAAGTTTTTAAAAATAATCAAAATTAAGTGTTGACAAAAAATTAGGAAAGCGTAACATACGCAGCCCTAACAGCGACACAGCGTCGCGGCAAACACAAGGTTGTTTGCACTGTTCTTTAAAAATTTAAGCAATCATCTGTGTGGGCACTCGTAC
>NZ_JAPEHW010000130.1 GCF_028875915.1 Pseudoalteromonas sp. G4 | reverse complement strand
ACGCTACGGTATTGCGTGCCAATATCGTTACCTTGGCGGTTAAGTTGCGTTGGATCGTGCAAATCAAAAAAGATTTGTAGCAATGTTGAATAGCTAATTACTTGTTCATCAAACTCAATTTTTACCACCTCAGCATGACCCGATAAGCCTGTACAAATATCTTGATAGGTCGGATTTTCAATATGCCCGCCGCTATACCCCGAAGTAACAGAATGTATTCCTTTTAAACGGCGAAATGCGGCGTCAATACACCAAAAGCAGCCGCCACCAAAAATTGCTGTTTGCATTATTGTTTAATCTATTTGGTTTTTAGTTTCGTACAGATTATGACAGACAGACAAGGGACGGCAAGATGAAAAAAAGTTTAATTATTGGGGCGGGTGGCATTGGCCTTGCTGTTGCTGAGCAACTTTATCAAGATAAACAGCACAGCATTACCATTATTACCAGCAATAAGTCGTTAGTTAATGATAAGCGTTTTAATGTGATGTTGGTCGAAGAACACAGTGAAGAGCAAGTGGCGAGCTGCCTTGCGACCCTATCAATCAAATTCGATTGGGTATTTTGTTGTTTAGGTATGCTTCATCAAGGTGACATTCAACCAGAGAAAAACCTTTCGCAGTGGCGCGCTGAGTCGGCGATGGCATTAATGCATGCCAATGCATTTGCGCCTTTAACCTATTTGGTGCACTTGCAAAAACGATTAGCAGCTAACTGCAAACTCGCTTTTTTATCAGCTCGTGTAGGCAGTATTAGCGATAACCGTTTAGGTGGTTGGTATAGCTACCGGATGGCTAAAGCTGCACTAAATATGGCAATTAAAACAGCGAGTGTAGAACTTGCCAGAAGCAATAAGGAAATGTGTGTCTTTGCCTTTCATCCCGGCACTACAGACACCAAGTTATCTAAGCCATTTCAGCGCAATGTACCAGCAAACAAACTATTTACTGCCGAGTTTAGTGCGGAATGTTTAATTCGTTTAATGTCACAAGTGAATGTAAAAGATAGCGGACGATTTTTTGCTTGGGATGGGCAAGAAATAGAGTGGTAGCTTAGGATTAAGCTACCACATTGTAAAATTAAAGCGGGTGTTTATTTGCCTGCTGGGAAATTTCTTTTTCTGTCGCTTCAGGTGATTGCGTATTGCGTGCCAGCATGTAATACGCACTTGGAATGACAAACAGTGTTAGCAAAGTGGCTACCACCACACCGGTTAAAATCACAATACCAATTACCATACGGCTTTCAGAACCCGGGCCTGACGCCAACACCAGTGGAACCGAGCTCATTACTGTTGTTAAAGACGTCATAATAATTGGGCGTAGGCGCTGTTTTGATGCACTAATTAATGCCTCGGTAAAAGCGACACCTTTATCGCGCAGTTGGTTGGCAAATTCCACAATTAAAATACCATTTTTGGCACTTAATCCTATCAACATCACGATACCAATTTGGCTATAAATGTTGAGGCTGGAATTAGTAAAGAACAGCCCTGAAAGGGCACCAACTAAACCGAGTGGTACTGTAAGCATAATCACTAATGGGTGCACAAAGCTTTCGAATTGTGCAGCTAAAACTAAGAAGGTCACTGTTAGCGCTAAAATAAATACATAGGTCATTGCAGATGCGCCTTCATAGAACATCTGTGATTCGCCTTTGTAATCTATTGCTCCTTCAATATCGTTTTCTTCCATTGCAACGTCATTCAAGAAATCCAGTGCTTCAGCAAGTGAGTAACCCGGTGCTAAGTTGGCACTAATGGTAATCGCTCGCATACGGTTGTAACGATTTAAACGTGCTGCGGTTGCTTGTTCGCCAATGGTAATAAGGCTATCTAGCGGTACTAAGTCATTGCTACGTGATTTTAGATAAATCGATGAAATGTTTTTAGGATCTGAAAAGTCAGCCTTGGTGCCTTTTAAAATCACATCATATTCTTCACCGCGATCTATAAACGTAGTAACGCGGCGCTGACCTAACATTGACTCTAATGTGCGACCAATTTGCGACACGCTGATACCGAGATCAGCAGCTTTATTTTTATCAATGCTCACTAAAAATTGTGGGAAAGTTTCTTTGTAATCGTGATCTAGACGAACAAGACCTTTATTCTCACGAGCACGTGACAAAATGCGATCGCGCCAGCTGACGAGTTCTTCGTAACTGTTACCTTGAAGAACAAACTGAATAGGGCGACTATTACCGCGGCCACCTATACCAGAACGCATAATAGCAAATGCGCGCACGTCTGTTACATCAGTAAGCTTTCCACTAATTTCGCCCATCACTTGCCAAGTATCACGCTTTCGCTCATCCCAATCAGCCATACCAACAATAGCAACACCACCACGGCCGCCCCAACCAGGCACGCGGATAAGCACACGACTTAACTCACCGTTTTCTTGGTAAGGCATTAATTTATCTTCAATTTGCGCCATGTTTTTTGCATTATTTTCATAGCTTGCACCTTCAGGGCCATTCATCATAATGAAGAAGGTGCCACGGTCTTCTTTTGGCGTAAGCTCAGAGGGCAACTGCTTAAAGAGTAAGTAACTGGCAAGACCTGCAAAAATAAGTAGCAGTAGCATGCTCTTAGAGCTGGCTACATTATTTCGTAGCAGCTTTTCATAGCCATTTTCTACCTTGCTAAACAGCGCATCAATTTTATGGCTAAAAGCGGATTCTTTTTCGCTTGGTTTAAGAATTTTTGAACACAGTGCAGGAGATAAAGTGAGTGCCGTGACACTTGAGAAAATCACTGCAGCACTGGTCGCCATAGCAAACTCAGTAAATAAGCTGCCGATGCGTCCTTCCATAAATACCAAAGGCACAAATACTGACACCAATACCAATGTGGTAGCAACAATCGCAAAGCCAACTTCGCGCGCACCGCGATATGCAGCAAGCAGTGGAGGTTCGCCTAACTCAATTCGGCGGTGAATATTTTCGAGCATTACAATGGCATCATCCACAACTAAACCAATAGCAAGTACCAGTGCCAGTAAGGTAAGTAAGTTGATTGAATAACCCATACCATACAAAAAGGTAAAGCTGCCAATTAACGCTACAGGTACCGTAATTGCGGGAATTATGGTTGCGCGTACACTGCCTAAAAATAAAAATATCACAGCAACAACAAGAGCCATTGCAATTGCTAAGGTGCGGTATACTTCTGTAATTGATTCGCGAATAAAAATCGATGAATCATAGCTGTCTTGAATGGTTGTACCCTCAGGTAAAGAACGCTTAATTTTTTCAATTTCTTCGCGCGCTTTTTCAACCACAGTTAGAGTGTTAGCTTTAGCTTGTTTAATCACGCCAAGGCCAATCATATCTTTACCGTTACCACGGAATAGGTTTTCTTCGTCAACTGCTTCTAATCGCACGTCGGCAACTTCTTTTAAGCGAACAAGGTAACCATTATCACCACGTTTTATTACTAGATTTTGGAAGTCATCTTGCGATTTATAGCTGCGTGCAATACGCACAGTAAAGTCACGGTCAACGGACTCAATCTCACCTGCTGGTAACTCTACGTTTTCTTGTCGTAGAACACGTTCGATTTCATCTGCTGTTACGCCTTTTGCCGCCATTGCATCGCGGTTTAACCAAACTTTCATTGAGTATTCGCGTTGACCGCCGAGTCTAACGTTTGCCACGCCATCAACTACGGCAAGTCTGTCGACAATATAGCGCTGTGCATAATCAGATAGTTGCAACGAATTCATTGAAGTGCTGTTAAGTACAAACCAGGCAATTGGGCTTTCATCGCTGTCGGATTTAGATACTTCTGGTGGGCGTACTTGCTCAGGTAAGCTATCGAGTGCGCGTGAGACGCGTTCGCGTACATCGTTTGCTGCAGCATCAATATCACGGTCGATATTAAATTCAATGGTGATATTTGAGCGACCATTACGGCTAGAGGAGTTAATGCTTTTTACACCTTCAATACCAGAAATTCGGTTTTCCAGTACTTGGGTGATTTTAGTTTCGATCACTTCAGATGATGCGCCAGTGTAGCTGGTGCTAACTGATACAATAGGTGTATCAATATCTGGGTATTCTCGAAGTGGCAGCATTGAGAAAGCCACCAAACCAAAAGTAAGTAACAGTAAGTTAATTACAGTAGCAAAAACCGGTCTTTTAACTGAAACGTCGGTGAGAATCATTTCAGCATCTCCTTCACGCTCACTAGGCTACCCGGTCTTACTTTAATTATGCCTTCAGTAACAACTACTTCGCCTTCTGTTAAGCCGCTACCAATGGCAACCCAACCACCGCGACGTATACCAATTACCACTTGGCGTTTTTCAATTTTTTCTTCATTTACTACATAAACAAAGTGCTTATCTTGTTGAGGGATAAGTGACTTCTCTGGCACCATCAAAGTGTTTTCAGCACTTAACTCTAACTGGGTGTAAAGTAACATACCGGTACGTAATGCATTATCTTTGTTATCAAAGCTAGCGGTGATTTTTACACTACGAGTCGCAGAATCAATGCGACTTGCGATATGGGATACTTTTCCGCTAAAAGTCTTAGTTGGATATGCTGGGCTTGTAGCCGTTACTGTCATACCGATAGATAGTTGTGCTAGGTATTTTTCCGGTACGTTAAAATCAGTTTTGATAATACTGGTATCATCGAGCGTAGTAATTTCAGTACTGGTGTTTACAAACGTGCCCTTTGACACTTCACGCAGTCCTAATGAACCACTAAAAGGGGCATGAATTTTCATTTCTGAAAGTTTAATTTTTGCGCTTGCAAGTTGTGTTTTAGTTGCTTCAAAACTTGCTTCTTGCTCATCAAGCGCTGAGCGTGCGGTCGC
>NZ_JAPEHW010000012.1 GCF_028875915.1 Pseudoalteromonas sp. G4 | reverse complement strand
TAATTGGCATCACATTGCTTTCAATTCAAGGTAAAGACAAAGCTACCCCTATTCCATTCGGCCCTTATATTGCTGTTGCTGGATGGATATCACTGATATGGGGCGAGTCAATTCAATCGGCATATTTAAATTTGCTTGCTGGTTAATATGGCTATTCCTATTTTAGGGCTTACCGGTGGTATCGCTACTGGTAAGTCGACCGTTTCGAATCTCTTCAAAAATTTTGGTATTACAGTCGTGGATGCGGACTTAATCGCCCGTGAAGTAGTAGCGCCGCAGACTCCAGCCCTTAAAGAAATTGCAAAGCAGTTTGGCCCAGAAATATTGCTTGATAATGGTGAGCTCAATCGCGCTAAGTTACGCCAAATTATTTTTAAAAACGAGTCAGATAAATCATGGCTAAATAATTTGCTACATCCCATTATTCGCCAAGAAATTATCAATCAATTAAGTGAAGCAAAAGGACCATATGTTATTTTAGATGCCCCACTGCTGTTAGAAAATGACTTAGACCAACTCTGTGCTAAAACCATCGTAGTGGATATTCCAACAGAGCAGCAAATTGAACGCGCAGCATCCAGAGATAATGTGTCTAAAGAGCAAATTATAAAGATTATTAAGTCTCAAATGCCTCGAACTGAAAAACGCGAAAAAGCTGATCTAATCATTGATAATTCAGGCTCGATTGAAAATACACAAAACCAAGTATTATCTATTCATAATTCATTACTATCGAATTAGTTTTTCCCCTGCGACAAACTTACTTTTAAAACATCTTACCAACCAAAACTTGCAATCTTCATTTTCTCAACAACACTTAAGTATATGAAAAATTGGGGGCAAGTTATGAATGTAAACTCTCCGCTTATTCGTAAGTGTGTTGCACTTGGTTTTATCCCAAGTGATAAAGTCTCTGTTGCATCAACAGCCAATATTCACACTAGTGAGTTTATTCTCAATAACAGCAACCTTTCATCTAAAGAGTTAGCAAAACATTGTGCATTATGGTTCAACCTGCCGAGCCTTGATCTGACAAAAGTAGATCCAAGCAATGTACCACTCGATAATATTAGTGAGGAGCTTGTTAAAAAGCATCATCTAATCCCTCTATCAAAAAGAGGTAGAACCCTCTTTTTAGCAACTTCAGACCCAACTGATTTTGATGCTTTTGAAGATTTTGAATTTAATACAGGCTTGCAAACAGAAGCCATTGTTGTTGATTTCAACTCTCTAGAACAATTTATCGAATCTATTTTTAATAAATCTGATGCACTAGAGCTATCAGAAGATGAGTTTGAACAATTTGGCGATATTGAGGTATCAGAGACTGAGGCAAATTTATCAGAAGATAGCTCAACTGATAAAGATGATGCCCCCATCATTGTTTATATAAATAAAATATTGATGGATGCTATCCGTAAGGGTGCATCAGATTTGCACTTTGAGCCTTACGAAAAAACCTATCGTATCCGTTTTCGTATCGACGGCATTTTACACGAAGTGGCCGCACCACCCCAAATGCTTTCATCTCGAATATCGGCACGTGTAAAAGTAATGTCGCGACTAGACATTGCAGAAAAACGTAAACCGCAAGATGGCCGTATTAAGCTAAAAATAACAGCGAAAAAAAGCATTGATTTCCGTGTATCAACGCTACCAACCCTTTGGGGTGAGAAAATTGTAATGCGGATTTTAGATTCAAGCAGCGCTATGCTCGGCATTGATGTTTTAGGTTATGAGCCAAACCAAAAAGCAATGTATCTCGATGCTTTATCACAACCTCAGGGCATGATTTTAGTAACGGGTCCTACAGGTTCAGGTAAAACAGTATCGCTTTACACCGGCCTTAATATTTTAAATAAACCTGAGGTAAATATTTCTACCGCGGAAGACCCTGTAGAGATAAACTTGGTAGGCGTTAATCAAGTGCAAATTAACCCAAAAGCCGATATGACTTTTGCCAACGCACTCCGGGCTTTTTTACGTCAAGATCCTGATATTGTAATGGTGGGCGAAATACGTGATTTAGAAACAGCTGAAATCGCCATTAAAGCAGCGCAAACTGGTCACTTAGTTTTAAGTACACTGCATACCAATTCAGCACCAGAAACCCTCACTCGCTTACTAAATATGGGCGTACCTGCTTATAACGTAGCAAGTTCAATCAGCCTCATTATTGCGCAGAGACTTGCTAGGCGCTTATGCAACAACTGTAAAGAACCAGAATCCTTACCATTTGAGGAATTAAAATCACAAGGGTTTTCTGACGAGCAAATAGCTTCTATAACCCTTTATAAAGCCGTTGGTTGTGAGCATTGTACTGAGGGCTACAAAGGTCGCGTAGGTGTTTATGAGGTAATGAAAATTACACCTGAAATATCGCAAATTATAATGTCAGGTGGGAACTCGCTGGATATCGCAAAAGCATCATTGGAGAGTGGTTTTAATAGCTTAAGAATATCAGGCTTAGAGAAAGCGGCAAAAGGAGTTACCAGTCTTGCTGAAATTAACCGAGTAACAAGTTATTAGAAATACATTTAGATATTTCGTATTAATAGCAAAGCTCTTTTATCTAAACTTTACTCTAGCAAATTTATTCTCTAACATTCTTTTATAAAAAATATATCGGATAACTGTAGTGCCAACATCTGTAAACTGCCCAACATGTAAAAAAGAAGTTTTATGGCAAGCTTCATCTGAGTTTCGCCCTTTTTGCTCAAAGCGCTGTCAACTGATTGATTTAGGCGAATGGTCTGAAGAAAATCACACGATTTCAACACCACTTACCCCTGAGCAAGCATTTACACCAGAAAACATTGAGGATATCGAGGCTATGCTTGCAGCTAATCAGGAAGGTTTTTTCAAAGAATAAAACAACACAGTAAAAAAAGTGCAACCTACGGATTGCACTTTTTATTATTAACCTTGTCTCTTGTGATGCTTTGCCATTTTTGCTCTGCGCTTTTTCATCATCTTTTCAAATTTTTCTTGCTGCTCTGAAGTAAGCGTATTCCAAACCGCGTTTTTATTTTTCGCCTTTAACACAGCCATTTCCACTCTTTCGCTTTGGCCTTTAGCAAAAGCTTGACGAAAAGCAGTTTCATCAAAAATTTCAGCGTGAACAAGCGCTTCGCGCCTCCATTGCTGCTTTTTCTGATTCAGCAATCGTTTTAATTTTCTCTTGCTGAGTGGTTGTCAAATCTAGGCGCTCAACTGCTCGCTCAGATAGCAACATTCGATAAATGTTCATACCTGCATTATGAGGTTTCGCTTCTAGGGCTGTACTTGCAAACGCTGCAATTGAAATTGACGCAGCTGATATTAAAAGTTTTAAGTTCATAACATTCTCCAGTTAGGTCTCGTTTAATGTTATGGTTACTTTAACAAGCCCAATGAAAAGCAACGCAAAGCAATGTAAAGGTTATGTAAATTGCTTTTTGCCGTGTAAAAATGCACTTAAAATACACTTATTAGCTGTACAGAATTAGGTATTAACATGAAAGTACTCTTGATAGATGATGATATAGAACTTGTTGAGTTATTGACTGAATACCTTTCATCGCACGGATTTTCAATCACCGCTTATCATCGAGGTGACACAGGCTTATCGCACGCGCAAACACATGACTATGACGTTATATTATTAGACGTGATGCTTCCAGGTATTGATGGCTTTGAAGTGCTAAAACAGCTGCGTCAAACCAAATTAACGCCGGTTATCATGCTAACAGCTAAGGGCGAAGATTTTGACCGAATTTTTGGCCTAGAACTCGGCGCCGACGATTATCTTGCTAAACCATTTAACCACCGAGAGCTATTGGCGCGTGTAAAAGCCATTACACGACGAATCGAAAATATCCAGCAACTAGCCAATAATTCGTTAGAAGAAAATGGCATCCGCCTTACGCCGCATACACGAGAAGCTTTCGCTGCTGAGAACAAAATTGAATTAACAGGTACTGAGTTCGAAATCTTGTTTTTATTACTAAACAATCAAGGCGAAATTGTAAGTAAAGAGGCAATCAGCGAACAAGTACTTGGCAGAAAATTAGCCCCTTTTGACCGCTCAATTGATATGCATGTAAGTAATATTCGCAAAAAGATTGCGGAGCACATTGAACAAGAAAAAATAAAAACAGTCCGCGGTGCTGGCTATATTTTACTTGGGAGCGCCTAATGCTAAAACTTTTTAACCCAAGAAATTATCTATTTTTTAAGATATTTGGTTGGTTTTGGCTCACTATTTTATGCACTTTTTCAGTACTATTCTTGCTCAGTCAGTTAACTGAAACTAGCGTTGATAGTCATACACTTCACGGGCCTAAGTTATTAAACCTCAAACGTCTAGCTAGCGGTTTAGAAAGAGCACAATTGAAAAAGCCAGAAAAAACACTAGAGCAATTGGCATCTCACCCACGCATCTCACGTCATCGCTTACTTTATTTTACGCTGCCTGACAGCAACATTGCTTTTTTTAATCAACAAGCTAAAGAGCAACCTGATGTCAGCTTATTGGCATTCACCCAGCAACTTGCGCCACAGATCATCACAACAGCGCAGTATCGCGCTATAGGGCCTATTAAGGTGAATTATCAAAACCAAGACTACCTTATGTACGATATCGAGCCTTGGCGTTCACCCCCTTTAGGTATTCGCATCGTGTTAATGCCGTTATGGCTAAAGCTACTCGTTGTTATTGGCGCAACTCTTTTGCTCAGCTTGTTTTTTAGCCGAGTGCTAATTAAACCAATAAATGCGTTAAAACATGCGACCTCACAATTAGCAAATGGGCAACTCGATACTCGCGTAGAGGTTACTAATAAATCAGGAGACGAGCTTACAACGTTAGCAAAAGACTTTAACCAAATGGCACAGCGACTAGAGTCTTTAGTTACTAGCCAAAAACGCCTGATGGCAGATATCTCTCATGAATTACGTTCACCACTCACTCGGCTTCAAATGGCAACGGGGCTTGCTCAACTAAAGCAATCAAGTGAGCAAGAAAGTTATTTGGCCCGCATTGAAAAAGAGGCAAATAATTTAGACAAAATGATATCTGATGTATTAAAACTATCACGATTAGAAGCGAATAATCAGTATATTGAAAAAGAGCAGCAACCTTTACAATCTATTTTACAACAGGTGCTTAAAGATGCTGAATTCGAGTCTGAACAACAACAAAAAACACTCACAATTAGCGGTACTAGTCAAAAACAGCTACCACTAGATGCAGCATTAATCGCCAGTGCTTTTGAGAACATATTAAGAAATGCAATTAAGTATGCTAAGTCTGCTATTCACTGCACCATTGATGACAGTGAAAATAGCATCATTATTACCATCTGTGACGATGGTGATGGCGTAAGTGACGCAGATTTACCTTATTTACTCGAGCCGTTTTACCGAGTTTCACAATCACGTGAAAGGCAAAGCGGCGGAGCCGGGCTTGGTTTGGCAATCGCCAAACAGGCAATTGAATTACATCAAGGTGCTATCTCATTAGCAAATCAACCAAACTCTGGGTTAAAAGTAACCATAACACTAAATAATGAAACAAAATAATATTGACCAATTTTGGCAAAATGTAACACATGCAAAATTAAGCTTTCATGGTAACCAACTTAGTTATGCATTTATTATTCCCGAAAACGCCAAAGCGGCTATAACAATCGTTAATGGCCGCTGTGAGAGCTATCTAAAATACCAAGAGGTTGCATACGATTTTTATCGCCAAGGGTTTGCGATTTTTATGTTTGATCATTTGGGACAAGGCCTTTCTAGCCGTTTACTTCCTGTAGTTGATAAAGGTTATATTCATCACTTTAATGATTATATTGAAGGTTTAGCGCTGTTTGTAAAGCAAGTTGTAAAAGCAAACTGGCAAGGCACTCATTTTTTACTGGCGCACTCTATGGGCGCTGCTATTAGCTACCTATATCTTGCAAATCATTCTCACCCTTTCAAAAAAGCAGCGCTTAGCGCCCCAATGTTTGGTATTCCAACACAAGGTTTGCCCTATTCAATTGCAAAACTTTTAGTAAAAGTGTTGAATGCGATTGGATTCAACACTCGCTATTTTTTTGGTCAAGCGGGTTACCAAGAAAAGCCATTTTTAAATAACCAACTCATGAAAAGTGAGCCGCGTTACGCAGCATTTAGAACACTTTATAAAGAAAACCCTGGCTTAAAATTAGGTGGTGTAACTGTAGGCTGGTTAGCACAAGCCTTTAGCGCAATCGATCAAATCAGCAAAACGCCAGCCGCTTTACCAATCTTATTGTTGCAAGCAGAACTAGACACCATTGTAAAAAATAGCGCTCAAGATGAAGTGGTGCATAACAACCACCTAATCTTAAAGAAAGTATATGAGAATAGCTGGCACGAAATTCTGTTTGAGCAAGATCACATACGCAGTCTTGCCTTAAATGATATTTGTGATTTTTTTAAAACGGATCTTTGTGAATAAGTACGTCGACTTCGCCTTCAATTATTTTATGAATAGCGGCTTCAACCTCTTCAGATATTCGATGAGCATGCGCTAAAGTTAAATTGCTATCTAGCTCTAAATGCATCTGAATAAACTTAGTTGGGCCACTTTGGCGTGTTCTGAGCTCATGAAAGCCCAATACTTCTGTATGCGCTAAAATAGCTTTTTCAATCTCAGTTTTAACGTCGTCATCTAGTTCTTTATCCATTAGGTAGTCTGTCGCCTCGCGAGCCACATCATAGGCATTATAAAAAAGGTAACCTGAAATAAGCAGGGTAAAAATACCATCACTATAAACCCAGCCAATGTTAGCTAGTACTAGCGCCACAATGACACTCAGGTTTAACAGTAAATCCCCTTTGTAATGTACCGAATCAGCTTTAATCGCAACTGATTTAGTTTGCCTTAGCGCCCAATGCTGAATAGTGATTATTAACAAAGTACAAAACAGTGCATAGACACTCACTGCTACACCCGTCATTACCGATTCACTAACAACAGGGTTTAACAACCTCTCCACACCGTAAAAGGCAAGTAAACACGCACTACCCGCAATAAATGCAGCTTGCCCTAGTCCTACTAAAGATTCAGCTTTGCCATGACCGAAACGGTGGTCGTCATCAGCCGGTACTAAAGCAATTCTAAGTACCCAAAAATTAATTGCCGATGCAGTAATATCGAGTAAAGAATCCGTCAAAGAACCAAGCATGGTAGTAGATCCAGTGCTAAGCCACGCCCAAAACTTTGCAGCAACCATGGTGCTTGCTAACACTAACGTTAGGCTACTAGAGAGCTTAACCCAATATGCGTAATCTTTTTCTTTCATTATAAACTGTGTTGCCCCTGTGAAATATGAGCATAGAACTATTGCTATTACTTATAGTATCGAACCTGAAAGCTTTGATAAACTACTATAAAACACTTAATCGTAGGTTAAACATGTTAGATATCGTGCTGTACCAGCCAGAAATACCACCAAACACAGGTAACATTATTCGCTTATGTGCAAATACCGGCTTTAAACTACATTTAATCGAGCCGTTGGGTTTTGATTGGGATGATAAGCGCGTACGTCGTGCGGGTTTAGATTACCATGAATTTAGTCATGTAGAACGCCACGCCAACTTAGAAGCTTTTTTAGAAAAAACCCAGCCTAAACGAGTGTATGCTTGCACCACCAAAGGTTCAGGGCATTATCATAAAGCACAATTTGAACGCGGTGATTGCCTTTTATTTGGCCCAGAAACACGCGGTTTACCAAATGACCTCATTGAATCATTACCCAATGAGCAACGTTTACGCATCCCAATGATGCCAGACAGCCGCAGTATGAACTTATCAAATGCCGTAGCTGTTTTCGTGTATGAAGCTTGGCGACAGTTTGATTTTGAAGGCGCTATTTAATAAAAATTAAATTCACATCCCAATAAGGCGCTTTTAACTCGCACTTTGCAAAAATTAAACTAAGCTCAATTTAAAAACACTTGCTAGACAGTTTAATTGAAGCGCCCTACTCTTTTTCATTGTTGCTTAACGTTATTTATATGCCTATTTGTCATATTCAAAAGCGATGCAGATGATATTTCATCACAAAGATTAATAGCGTTAACCGATTTTAAGCAACAGAACATTACTATCAATGATATTGCATCATTAAAAAATGGTGCATCGTTAATTGCGAGCTCGCAAGGCTTGTATATGTTCACGCCTAATAAGCTAGTAAAAGTCAGTGATAACACCTTAAAACACTTAAGTAAATCCTCATTCCATCAAATTGAGCGTGTGAATAACCACCTATTTTTAGCGACTGATAATCAACTTTTAGAATACAACCTTGAAAATCCAGCTCTTGAAACACGCTATAGTGAACATGTTTCAAAGCTAACTAGTGCACATAATCAATTGTTTTTTATCAGTAAAGGGCGACTATTAAACTACCAATCAGGGTGGCAGAAACCTGAAAATCTCACCGCAACACTTAGTGAGTTCGTACTTGATTACCAAATCGTTAATGACCATACATTTTGGCTTACAACAAGTTCAAATAAATTACTCTATTTTGAAAAAACAAAAAATATTAAGAAAACATTTAACTTATCAAACCCAATAAAATCACTTTTTATCGACAGAAAGAACAGACTTTGGTTTACCCAAAATAAAGCCCTTTATTTTATTAGCCCTAGCACATTAGAGATTGAAACCACTGAAGTTAATATTGAAATTGATGCCATTTATTCTATTGGCGGATCTTCCTTATTTCTTGAAAGTAAGGGAGATATTTATCAATATCATTTTGACATTGGCAAAGTGAATGCTTTGAACCTTTCCCTAGTTAGTAACATTTATCCTCTCATAAATGGCGATATTTTATTAAAACATCAAAACACCAATTGGTATTTAACTTCACTAAACGCACTCAATATCACACCATCCAAATTAGAAAATGTGTTTCGGGAGCAATTCTCAGATTACAATTTTGAACAAATTCAGTGGCATGGAGAGTATTTTTACTTACAGAACAAATTTGGCTTGTGGCGCTACCACATTGCCAGCAATCAGCTTTCACAACTTATACAACAGCAAAATATTGAGCATTTTTACTTAAACAATCAAGGGGAGTTATGGTTTTCAGATGCGCAATATATTTACACTTTTGATCTTAAAAGCCATCAACAGCAAACTAAATTCCCTTTCACCCATTCAGTTGCCCTGATTGGAGATGGAAAAAGCCCGCCATACGTTGTCACCACAAAAGGCATTTACCGAAACACTGGCGATGTTACATTTGCGTTTTTTAATACGCCTCAACACGTTGGCGAAATCACATCTGCTAGTTTTTATAACGGCCTGTTTTTCTTAGCAACAAATAACGGTTTTTGGCAAATCAAAAAAACGGCAAATGAATGGCATTATGAGCTTTTATTAAACAACCCTGTACACAACTTTACGCATCAGCAAGAACGCTTTATTTGGCTTCATACAAATGAGCAAGTGCTATTATTTGATGTCGAATTAAAGCAACTTGCTGCCAGGTTCGATAACACAGCACTTTTACATAGCAGCTTTAACTTTTACTACGATAAGCAGCAACATTTTGTTAAGGATAATCAAATTTTTTCTTACCCAATTTCAAATTCAGCTGCTATCTATCCACTTAACGGGCTAGCAGTTAGAGAAATCTATTTAAATGAACAAAGCACTCATTTAAAAACCGATACTCTTGCCCTTACACAGCAAGAAACAAATATCGTTATTTCTCTTTTTGATAACGATGTACCCCCTAACGCCCTCGCCCTAAGCTATCGGTTTTCAGCGGATATGCCTTGGGTAAACTTACCACAAGGTCAAGATACGATTGCATTTCTAGTGAATAATAAAGCATTGCAACAAATCTCAATTTATAACCGTAATGGTTTAATTAAGCAGCCCATATCAATTAATTTTTCACACCATTATTTTCAATTTAATGTTTGGCAAGCTGCCACACAATTACTGCTTTTTAGCCTGTTTATCATCTCGTTTCTTTGGTGGTTTAAACACCGCAAAGATGCTCAATATGGGCTAACATCTGCGCTTCTTGCTCAAACCCAAGAAGCGGTTTGGATCAGTGATGAAGCACTCAAAGTACTTAATGTAAACAAAACGTTTTACACCATTACCGGCTTTAGCCAAGCAGATGTGAAAGGAAAACAACTCAAAGTATTTGATGGCGAATCCCGTAATACAAAACTTGAGCAAATTATTAAACACGCAATAAAAGATAAGGAACGCTGAGCTAATCGCAATTTCATTGAACATAACCAAAATCAAGCTGCCGAGTAAGTTAGGCCTTGATACAGAAATTCATTATGTTGGTATGTTTAAAGATATAACTCAGCAAAAACAACAAGAAAAACAACTAATGGACTTAGCCACGCGTGATCGAATTACCGGGTTACTAAACCGCACAGTGTTTATTGAACAACTTAACTTGGCAATTAATGCAAGTTCAAGTAGCCAGCCTGAATTCTGCGTCTTAATTGTCAATCTAGATAACTTTTATAAGATAAATGATGCTCTCGGTCATAGTTACGGCGATAGAGTCTTAAAAATGGCTGCCCAGCGACTTGAACAAACAATTTCACCAAATTTCACACTAGCGAGCTTAGGCGGTGATGAGTTTGGTATTTTATTGCCACCTCATGTTTTCACACCATTAAATATTTTTAATATTAAGCGTCTTTGTGAAAAGCTTCTTTCTGAGCTGTCGCGCACCATGCTATTAGATGATTTGGATTTATGTTTATCTGCCAGTATAGGCGCTGCAATTTACCCCGATAATGGCTATGATAGCGAATCAATATTGCGTAGCGCTGACTCTGCACTGCAACATGCAAAATCTAACGGAAAAAATACCTTTCAAATATTTAATCGTGCTGTAAAAACCCATTCGCCTGCATCACTTTCAATCGAAAATGAAATTAATCGCGCTATTGTTGAGAAAGAATTTATCTTGTATTACCAACCCAAATTTAATACCCGAACCAATCAAATTTGTGGTGTAGAAGCACTTGCTCGCTGGCCTGATGGCAATCAAGAGATCCGCAGCCCCGCTCAGTTTATCTCCGTTGCAGAAGCCAATAACGCCATTATTCCATTAACTAGAGTATTAATTGAGGTGTGCTGCCAACAAATAAAACAATGGCAACAAAAAGGGATAAAGCTCAACGGTCGTGTGGCATTAAATTTATCAGCTATTCATTTTCAGCGCTCAGATCTAATTGAAGACTTAACAAATTACCTGCAAAAGTACCAGATATCAGGGGACACCATGGAGCTCGAGATTACCGAAAGTGTCATGATGAATGACCCTGAATTTGCACTGCAGCAAATGCTCAAGTTAAAGCGCTTAGGGTTTACCATAGCCCTTGATGATTTTGGCACTGGCCATTCGTCATTAAGTTATCTTAAACAGTTCCCGATTGATCGCCTTAAAATAGACCGTTCATTTGTGATTGATATCGAAAAATCAGAACAAGATAGAAATATCACCGCAACCATTATCCGTTTAGCGAAATATTTGAATATTGATGTTGTTGCCGAAGGGGTTGAAACCGAAGCGCAATCATATTTCTTGCATGTAATGGGGTGTGATGTTGTGCAAGGTTACTTTTTTAGTAAACCGCTACCCTGCGATCAGTTAGAAAAGTTTATCGAACAAACTAAGGTACTAATAAATCATCCTAAATCAAATTAAAAAGGCTTTAACCTAAGTTAAAGCCTTTTTTAAATTAAGCTTCTGCTTTTTTCTGTCGACCGAGCAAATTCATTGCGGCCAGTTTTACATCCTGCCCTTTATAAAGCACATTATAAATCTGTTCACAAATTGGCATTTCAATGCCTGTTCGCTCAGCAAGCAAAAACACTTCTTTGGTATTGCGGTAGCCTTCAACTACTTGACCAATTTCTTGTTGTGCTTGCTCAACAGTTTGACCTTTACCAAGTGCTAAACCAAATCGACGGTTACGCGATTGATTGTCGGTACAGGTTAGGATTAAATCACCGAGGCCTGCCATACCCATAAAAGTTTCTTGTTTTGCTCCTAGGGCAACCCCAAGACGAGTCATTTCCGCAAGACCGCGCGTAATTAACGCAGTACGTGCATTGGCGCCAAAGCCAAAGCCGTCAGAGATGCCCGCGCCAATTGCTATCACATTTTTAATTGCACCACCGAGTTGCACACCAACCAAGTCATCATTGGAATACACGCGGAAAGAACGACCACAGTGCAGCATTTCAGAAACATCTTCAACTAACTTAGTATCCGCTGAAGAAAGAGAAATCGCGGTTGGTAATCCAATAGCCATCTCTTTGGCAAATGTTGGCCCAGATAACACACCTAGGCTAACATCATCACCTAGCACTTCTGCAGCTAATTGCTGTAATAAACGACCAGTGTTAGGCTCAAGCCCTTTGGTTGCCCATAAAACTCGTGCTGTTGGTCTTAAATGCGGTTTAATTGCCGTTAATGTTTCGGCAAACGCATGGCTAGGTACAACCACCAGCACCACATCTGATGATGAAACTGTGCTAGCAAGATCATCATTTAATGCCAAGGTATCTGGAAACGCTGCGCCAGGTAAATAACGCTGGTTTTCACGTGCTGTTGCGAGCTCTTCAATTTGTGCCTTATTGCGCCCCCAAAGAACTACATCATGTCCATTTCGGGCAAAACAAATAGCAAGGGCGGTCCCGTAAGAGCCCGCCCCTAGTACTGCAACAGCATTATCTGCTGAAGTAGTCATAACAAATTATGCGTCAGCAGCTTGTGATGCTTGTTGTTGCACATATTGCGCAAATAATGCATCAAAGTTAACTGGCGCAAGATTTAACTGCGGGAAAGTACCACGGTTAACCATGTTTGAAACAGTTTCACGTGCATAAGGGAATAACACGTTAGGACAGAAAGCACCTAGCATGTGTGCAAGTTGACCTTCGTTAGCAACGCCAATCGCGAAAATACCAGCCTGCTGTACTTCACATAAGAACGCAGTTTCTTCACCAATTGTTGCGTGAACAGTTACAGAAAGAACAACTTCAAAAACACCATCATCAAGCTTGTTTGAACGGGTATCTAAGTCTAATTTAACTTCTGGTGCCCACTCTTTTTGGAAAATAGCTGGTGAGTTTGGCGTTTCAAATGATACGTCCTTTACATAAATACGTTGAACTGCAAACTGAGGACCTTCTGCTTGTTGTTCTGCGCCTAAGTTTTGATTCTCTTCTGTCATTTTAATTTCCTAAAATTTATTTTATACAAGCAAACTGTCAAGACGACCAGACTGTTCTAACGCCATCATATCATCACAACCGCCAATGTGTTGGTTGTTAATGAAAATTTGCGGAACAGTGTAACCACCGTTTGCTTTTTCAATCATTTCATCGCGAAGTTCAGGCTGAGCTGCAATATCAAACTCAGTAAACTCAACACCTTTTTGCGTTAAAAGCATCTTCGCTCTTACACAAAATGGGCATGTTGGTTTTGTGTAGATAACAATATTCGCCATGATTATTTTCCTGTTGTAAGCGGTAAGTTAGCGTTTTGCCAAGAAGTAATACCACCTGATAAAACATTCACCTGCTCATAACCTGCTTTAACCAGTCCATTTGCAATAGACTGTGCAGTCATACCTGAAACACATACCAAGATAATTGGGTCAGATTTAAACTTTTCAAGGCCTACAAACTCACCTTGTTTTGCTTTTTCTGCTGCAAGGTGAACACTGCCTGCAATATGACCTTGGTTAAAGTCTTTTAAGGCACGAATATCAACAACATGGCCGTTTTCACGGTTGACTAAATGCGTCAGTTGTTGAGGGCTAACCTGTTTCACAGCTGAAAAGCGAGATTTAAACCACCCAAGTACAATGGCGCCCAATAAGCCAACCCAAATTAAACATAAAATCAGGTTGTTAGTAACAAATTCGACAAATTGTGCCATCACTTTCTCAATTTTTCTTTACATTAAAAGTGGCCAAGTATACACGGATGATATGAATAAATTCTAGCTCTGCTAGGGTTTCAATTGAAAATTTTAAAAGCATATGGCTTAACTGCTGAATCTGTGGTGAAAAAATGATATAAAAGACGCGCTATTTTGTGCGCTGTGCTTATACGCGCAATTCTATTTGAATGAGGAATGAGAATGTCGTTACAGAAAAAACCATTAGTACTGATTATCTTAGATGGTTGGGGATACAGTGAAAAAACCGAGAGCAATGCTATTTTAGCAGCTAACACCCCGGTAATGGATCGCTTGTGGAAAGAATACCCAAGCACACTTATTTCAGGTTCTGGTTTAGATGTAGGCTTACCTCATGGTCAAATGGGTAATTCTGAAGTTGGCCATGTAAATTTAGGTGCTGGTCGCATTGTTTACCAAGACTTTACACGAATTACTAAAGCAATTGACGATGGCGAGTTTGCCGAAAATCCCGCCATTGTAAACGCGATTGATAAAGCCGTTGCTAACGACAAAGCAGTTCATCTATTAGGCCTTTTAAGCCCAGGTGGCGTGCACTCTCATCATGAACATATTGTTGCAGCAATTGAAGTAGCAGCAAAACGTGGCGCTAAGAAAATCTACGTTCACGGCTTTTTAGACGGCCGTGATACAGCGCCGCGCAGCGCAGAACAACCAATTAAAGATATCATTGCAAAATGTGAAGCACTTGGCGTGGGTCAAATCGCCAGCTTAGTTGGCCGTTATTTCGCAATGGATCGTGATAACCGCTGGGATCGCGTTGAAAAAGCCTATAACTTAATGACACAAGGTAGCACAGAATACAGTTTCAACTGCCCATTAGCCGCATTAAATGCTGCTTATGAACGCGACGAAAACGATGAATTTGTGTCTGCTTCAGCTATTTTAGATGGCGACAAGGCTGCAACAATCAATGATGGCGACGCAGTGTTATTTATGAATTTCCGTGCTGACCGCGCTCGCCAAATGACACGAGCATTTGTTGATGCTGACTTTACTGGTTTTGCTAAACAAAAAGCCCCTGCACTTGCTGATTTTGTTATGTTAACTGAATACGCAGCGGATATTAAAACCAGCGTTGCTTTCCCACCAGAAAAACTCGCAAATGTGTTTGGTGAATGGTTAGAAAAACACAACAAAACCCAACTTCGCATTTCTGAAACAGAAAAATACGCACACGTTACCTTTTTCTTCAGTGGCGGTCGTGAAGCTGAGTTTGAAGGTGAGGAGCGTGTTTTAATTCCATCACCTCAAGTTGCAACGTACGATCTACAACCAGAAATGAACTCGGCAATGCTAACTGACAAATTAGTTGAAGCAATCGAGTCTGGTAAATACGATGCAATTATTTGTAACTACCCGAACGGCGATATGGTTGGTCACTCCGGTGTCTTTGACGCTGCAGTTAAGGCCTGTGAAGCCGTAGATAGCTGTATTGGTCGTGTAGTTGACGCGTTAGAAAAAACAGGCGCAGAAGCGCTTATCACTGCCGACCACGGTAATGCTGAGCAAATGGTTAACCCTTCAACGGGTCAAGCGCACACAGCACACACTAGTGAGCCTGTACCTTTTATTTATGTTGGACGAAATGCGACACCACTTGAAGGCAAAAAACTGAGTGATGTAGCGCCAACTATGCTTCATCTGATGGGCATGGAGCAGCCAAGCGAAATGACTGGCGAAACCATTATGAAGTTGAATTAAGCCATGCGCTGCTCTGTTTTATTAGCTGTTATATTTGTATTAGCTTGCCAAGTGCAAGCTAATACCGAGCGTACCAAAGACGATCTCAACCAAGTTCAGAAGCAACTTAAAGACACGAATAAAGCATTCAAAGAGCAGCAAATTCTGCTTAATCAAATTGAACAAGACCTCAAAAATGCTGATGCAGCTATTGCTGCCAGTTCAAAAAAGCTAAAACAGCTTAAATTTGATGTTGAATTAAACCTCACCGAACAGGCAACCTTAAAAGACAAAATTAAATCGCTAGAGAAAGATAAAGCGAATCAGCAAGCGGCTCTTGCTGCACAGCTTAAAAGTGCCTTTATGACCGGCAATCATGACTATGGCAAATTATTACTCAGCCAAGACCAAGTTCAACATGTAGAACGCACATTAAATTACTATCAATACCTTAATAATGCACGCATAAAAGAGCTTGAAAAATTAAAAGCAACACTCATTGAACTAGAAAATAGCCGCCAACTGCTTGCACAAAATCAATCGCAGCTCGAAGCTTTGCTAAAAACACAAGAAGAGCAGCAAAACGCGCTGCTAGCAGCTAAAAAAGAACAAAAAGAAAAATACCAAACATTAAAAAATACGTTGCAAAAAACCCAATCACAATTGGTTTATCTCAAACAAAATGAGCAAGTTTTAAAACAAACTCTAGAGCAGCTCAGCCGAGATTTAGCGCAAAGTGAAGTTAAGCTTAATGGCTTACAAGCGCGTAAAGGCAAACTCGATTGGCCTTCTCGCGGTAAACTTACCCATCGTTTTGGCCAGAAAAAGCATGGTAGCCTTAAATGGAAAGGCGTTTTAATGAGCGGCAAAGAAGGAGCGCCGGTTAAAACTATTGCTGATGGTCAGGTTCTTTTTGCTGACTGGTTAAAAGGGTTTGGCTGGGTAATTGTGGTTGATCATGGTAAAGGATTTATGAGCCTTTACGGCCATAGCCAAGCACTTTTAAAAGAAGTTGGTGACAAAGTGAAAGCCGGTGAACAAATTGCTTTAGTCGGACAAAGCGGTGGACAATCAAATCCTAGTCTATACTTTGAAATACGGCATAAGGGAAGAGCGGTAAACCCTGTTAAATGGTGTAGACGAATTTAGGATTCAAAATTGGCTACACCTCATTTGAGGAGTGAGCCAATGACTTTTTTTCTTAACACATTAAAAATAAGCATATTGGTCTGTGTTATTTCGATAACACCTGCATGGGCTGAATCAAAAGCAGCCGCACAAGTTTCAATTGCTGAAGTTTTAGCAAATATTCAACATTTTTATGTTGATGATATTGACGCTCAAAAACTCAATCAACATGCAATTGAATCTATTTTCAAACAGCTCGACCCACATTCTGAATTTCTCGATCAAAACGAACTTGAAGCGTTATTTAATGTTGCCAATGGACGCTACACAGGTCTTGGCATTGAAGTTGAACAACGTGAAGAACACATTGTTATTGTCGCAGCAGTGGAAAACTCTCCAGCTCATACAGCGGGATTAGCCAAAGGTGATATTCTGTTAAAAGTGAATGGCACTTCGGTAATTAACCAAACCATTAAACACGTTTCACAGTTAATCAATCAAAAACAGCAGCCACAAGTAACACTGACAATCGCTCGAAGTGGACATGTGGACCCGCTATTTTTTGAGGTAGAACGTAAAAAAATCGACCTTAAAAGTGTACGCGGTAGCATCAATAATCAAGGTATCGCTTACCTTCGCATTATAAACTTTAACAACCACACACTTTACGATGTGGCAAAAGAACTGGCTCATTTGTCACAAATTGTGGCGGGAGATATAAACGGCCTCATTATTGATTTACGTGATAACCCTGGTGGTATATTGGATAGCGCTATAGAAGTATCTGATTTATTTTTAGAAAGTGGCGTAATTGTCAGTACCAAAGGGCGTTTTGCTGAAGCTAATCAAGAATACTATGCACAAGAAGGTGATGTATTAAGTGGCGCACCTATCATCGTTTTAATTAATGAAGGCTCAGCATCCGCTGCTGAAATATTAGCGGGCGCACTGCAAGACAATCAAAGAGCGCAATTAGTTGGCACACGCTCTTACGGTAAGGGATCGGTGCAATCACTTATCCCACTTGGCGATGGTCAGACAGCGTTGAAACTAACCACGGCTAAATATTATACGCCTAGTGGTCGCTCCATCGAGGGCACAGGCATCTCGCCGGATTACCCAGTTTTACAAAATGAATTAGCACGTAATGAACGTTTTTCTGCGCTAAAAGCTGACACTTTCGTTAATGCGAAAGTGCATGATCTTCAACTTGAAAAAGCATGGCAATTATTGGAAAAATAAGTCATCATAACTTAGGTTTCGAGAGGGGCTCAGGATGAGCCCACACTAAAATAAAAGAATAATAAGAATACGTGTGCGCCCATTTATTTACTTCATTTTACTAATATTAAACATATATAGTGTGCAATGCTTTGCTGCTCGTGTTGCCATTCTCATTGACGATATCGGCAATCATGCGAATGATCTGACGGCATTAGATATATCAGGGCAATTGTCATACGCTATTTTACCTTTCACGCCGTATGCTGATTCATTTTCAAAGCGTGCCGCCACACTCTCTCGCGATGTAATACTGCACGTTCCGATGGAAGCAATAAGCGGAAAAGCACTCGGCCCTGGCGCTTTAACTTCTAATATGGACAAAGATGCACTGCAAAAAGAGTTAAATGCCGCTCTAGATAACTACCCTCAAGTGATTGGCGTAAATAATCATATGGGTTCGTTTTTAACGCAGAAAGTTGTGCCTATGGCATGGACAATGGAAGTGCTGCGCGACCGCTCTTTATTTTTTATTGACAGCAAAACATCTAAAGATAGCCAAGCACAAAATATGGCAAAGCTTTTTGGAGTTGCTAATGCCTCTCGTCAGGTATTTTTGGATAATATTCCGAACGAAAAACAGATGATGTTTAGACTTAGGCAGTTAATTCATATTGCTAAAAAATCAGGTTCAGGCATCGCCATTGCGCACCCCTACCCTGAAACGATCAAGTTTTTACCCAATGCTATCACGGCATTAAAAGAAGAAGGTATTGAATTAGTGCCAGTATCAGATTTGATTGTAGACAAACCGATTAGACTTGCCAATCAGTCAAATGCTGATTAAATAAACTGATTAACAAGTAGGTAAAGCAATAAGCGTTTACCTTATTGCTTTATTTGAAAATTAAACCTTACGCAAACATCGTCTTCGCGTCATTTAGCAAATCTTTGTAAACATCGCTTTCTAAAACACTGATATCTGCGAGTACACCCTTATCAACATAAGTTTGAAGTGCAGCTTCTTGGTCAGTGACATTGAGTAAACCTTCGCTGATTGCTGCAATACGAATAAAATCGACATAACACGGTTTTTCTGGCTTATACCCTGGGCTTGCCCAAAGTTCCGCGACTTCAACAAAGTCATCAGTGAAATCCCAAGCACGCATAATCTGACCACCAATTCGGCCGCCCAGCTTTTGAATGGCTTGCGCTAAAAATTGCGGGTTTGCAAATACATCCTGATGTCGTTCAGCTTCGGTAAGAATTGGTAAAATACCAATGTTATACACAAGCGATGCCAACGTGATTGTGTCGATATTAAGCGAACTATGTTTATTGTCTTTCAAATGTAAGTTCAACAAGGTAATTGCTGATGACGCAACATCAACGGTTTTTTGCCAACTTTTAGAAAGGTATTCTTTTACTATTTTGTTTTTAGAGACAAATAGTTGCTCCATTGCCATTGCTGTTGCAATGTTTTTAATTTGTCTTAAACCAATACGTGTTACTGCCTGATTTAGCGTTGACACCTTAACAGTGCGGCCTAAAAAAGCGCTATTCGCCACTTTTATCATACGTGCTGATAGTGCCGGGTCATGAGCAATTACATCACTCATTTCAATCAAATTAATTTCAGGATTGTCTGCAGCCTCTCTTACCTTAACTGCAACTTCTGGAAGGGTTGGTAACACGAGCGTATCGTTGTTAATTTTCTCAACTAAAATGGTAAGTAATGCGTTTTCTGTAGACATATAAAAATCGTCCTTTTTATAGTTTTCTGTTTGCCCGAGCGAACTCGTTGCTCCAAGTAACCAACTGGTTTCAACCAACATATTTAAGCAAATTTTGATTATAGTTTTATGTTATATTTCAAAGCTCTTCAAAATAAGCTTAGCCTAAATATCGCACTGCGTTAAACAATTTATTCGGTTAAATTAAATTGTTCAATTAATTTAAGTAATTGCTCGTTACGGTATGGTTTTGCTGGAAAAGTTCCCCAAACCGGTTTTGGCCATGCAACATCATTTTGGTAACGCGCAATATGATGAATATGTAATTGTTCAACAACGTTGCCAAGTGCAGCAACGTTTAATTTATAAGGTGAGAATACGTCACGGATCAAATGCTGTAGTTGACGTGATTCATGTTGTAATTCATTTTGCTCTTCATCATTTAAATCAATAATATCTCGCGCACCTTCAACCTTAGGTACCAAAATAAACCATGGGTACTGACTATCATTCATTAAGAGCACTTTACAAAGAGACCAATCAGCTATTTCAATACAGTCTCTTTGCAATTCTTTTGCTAACTCAAACATTACTTTACCTTCTTGAATCTTTACGTCGTTTATAGCAATTAGTTGCCATTAGATCTATATCTTCATACCATCAGGCAATCACACATAACTGTAACTAAGAGTAAATAATGAATAAGACATTGATTGCTTTAGCAGGGGCAAGTTTAATTAGCGCTTCAGCGTTTGCTGAGCCGCTAACCCTTGAGCGCATTTTTTCAGACCCAAGTTTGGCAGGTAAAGCTCCTGTAAAACTAAAGTTTTCCCCTGATGGAAGCCGTGTTACTTACCTACAAGGTAAAAAAGAAGACTATAACCGTTACGATCTTTGGGAATACAATTTAAAAGACAAAACCAATCGTTTATTAGTTGATTCAAATAGTATTTTCTCTGGCCCTGAAACTTTATCAGACGAAGAAAAAGCACGCCGTGAACGCATGCGTGTATTTGGTAAAGGCATCATGGAATACATCTGGTCTAAAGATGGAAAAGCACTTCTTTTCCCACTAAACGGTGATATTTATTACTACGACCTTGCAAAACAGCAATCTCGTAAACTGACTAACACACCTGAATTTGAAACAGACGCTAAAATTTCACCTAAAGGCAATTTTGTTTCATACATTCGAGCGCAAAACCTATTTGTACAAAACTTAGCTACAGGACAAGAAATTCAATTAACCAAAGATGGCACTGATACCATTAAAAACGGTATGGCTGAGTTTGTTGCACAAGAAGAAATGAGCCGAATGACAGGCTATTGGTGGAGCGGCAATGAAGAAAAAATTGCATTTACACGTATTGATGAATCACCTGTTGCGGAAGCGATTCGTAACGAGATTTACGCTGATGAAGTAAAGCTCTTTAACCAACGTTACCCGTTTACCGGTACCAATAATGTCGATATTCAACTGGGTGTTGTAAGCCTTAACTCACAGCAAATTGATTGGGTCGATATGGGTGAAGATAAAGACATTTATCTTGCCAGAGCACAATGGTTAAAAGATGATAAAACACTGTCTTACCAATGGCAAAATCGCTCGCAACAACGTTTAGAACTGCGTTTTTATAATAGTGATAGCAAAAAACAAAAAACAGCTCTGACAGAAACAAGTAACACCTGGATTAACTTGCATTTTGATTTGCGTTTTCTTGATGATAAAAAGCACTTTGTTTGGGCATCAGAGCGTGATGGCTTTAAACACCTTTACCTGTACAAAGTAGATGGCACCTTAGTACGCCAAATTACCCAAGGTGATTGGATTGTTGAGAGTATCAAAAGCATTGATGAAAAAAATGGCTTAGTTTACTTTTCAGGTCGTGCAGATACACCGCTTGAAAGTCACTTATATTCAGTAAAACTATTTGAAAAATCAAAACCTCGTCGTTTAACTGAAACAGGTAAATTCCATTCAGTTGTCATGGCAAAAGATAACCAAACCTTTATTGACCGAAGCTCTAGTGTAAATCAGCCTGCACAAGTATCACTGCGCGATAATTTAGGTAATTTTATTACTTGGTTAGAGCCAAATCGACTTGATAATAATCACCCATTAACACCTTATCTGAACGATTTAGTTGAGCCTGAATACGGCACACTTAAAGCAGATGATGGCCAGCTAATGCATTACCGACTATTTAAACCTAAGTCACTTGAAGCAGGCAAAAAGTATCCTGTAATGGTCAATGTTTATGGTGGGCCTCATGCGCAGCGTGTTACTAATAGCTGGCGTAGCAAAAACCTATATTTCCAATATATGGCACAACAAGGCTATGTTGTTTTTCAATTGGATAACCGTGGTTCATACAATCGAGGTAAAAAGTTTGAAGATCCTATCTACAAACACTTAGGTGAAATTGAAGTACAAGACCAAATTAAAGGCGTTGAATTCTTACGTACTCTAAATTATGTAGATCCAGAGCGTATCGGTATTTACGGCCATAGCTATGGTGGCTATATGGCACTAATGACCATGTTTAAAGCGGGTGACTACTTTAAAGCGGGCGTATCAGGAGCACCAGTGACTGATTGGGCACTGTACGACACTCATTACACTGAGCGCTATTTAGGTCACCCAGACACAAATGCTCAAGGTTACGAAAAGAGTGCTGTCTTCCCTTATGCAGAGGGCTTATCTGGTCCACTAATGATTTATCACGGCATGGCCGACGATAACGTATTGTTTACCCATGCAACTAAGTTATTTAAACAATTACAAGATAACGCTCAGCAATTTGAAATGATGACTTACCCAGGCTCTAAGCACAGCCTGCGAGGCAAGAAAGTGCAAACACATTTGCATCAGACAATTACTGATTTCTTTAATCGCCACTTCCAAAAATAACGACTAAACAATTAGTCTTATGGATTAAAAGCGGGCTTGCCCGCTTTTTCTATTTCTTTTATAAAAAGAATGTCTTAGGTCAAATTATATTTCAAAAAATATAGTCTAATATTAAAACAATAAATCAAATAAGGGTGGCATTATGACAACACTTCGCCGCATCACTATTCAACAACGTTTAGCCATACTGGTTAGCTTAATCATACTCGGCTTAGCATTATTAAGCGCCGCCACATTGAACTCTCAGTATCATTTATTAAAAGATGAGTCATATCAAAAAACCCGAAGTTTAGTCGAAGCTGCGCACAGTATTATTGAGGCTTATCACAAACAGCAAATAAATGGTGAACTCACTGAAGATCAAGCCAAACAAGCAGCAAAATCTGCTATTAGTGAAATGCGTTATGAAGGAAACAATTATTATTGGATTAATGATACGTCGCCTACCATGATCATGCATCCAATGAAGCCCGAACTAAATGGCAAGTCATTAGCGAATGTAAAAGATCCAAATGGTGTGGCCCTATTTGTTGAAATGGCCGATATCGTTAGGCAAAAAGGCGAAGGCTTTGTACCTTACCAATGGCCGATGCCTGGCGCTAAAGATCCTGTTGATAAAATATCGTATGTGAAAGGGTTTAAACCTTGGGGCTGGATTATTGGCTCTGGTATTTACTTGGATAACCTCGACGAACTTTTTGCCGAGCAAGCAACAAAATTATTAATTCAAACCATAGTAATCATTGCACTTGTTGGCTTGCTTGCTTATTTAATCGGTAAAAGCATTATCCTACCAACCATTGAGGCAACCAAATTAATGAAAGATGTTGCTCGTGGCGAAGGAGACTTAACCCGTAAACTTACTTCCGATGGCAACGATGAAATCGCCCGTTTATCAGCATACTTTAATGAGTTTTCAGACAAAATGCGTGACTCACTTAAGCAAGTTGCAAATACATCGCAACAAGTGTTACATCAAGCAAATATGGTGGCACAAACAAGCGATAACAGCCAAGAATATATCCAAATGCAGTCAGACAATACCACACAAGTTGCTACTGCTATGGAGCAAATGACTGCACAAATAAGAGAAGTAAGCGATAATGCTAACGCAGCAGAGCAAGCTGCAAATCAAGCTCGCGAAAATACCCAAGCAGGTAAAGGTGTTGTAACCCAAACAATTAGTCAGATTGAATCTCTCTCAAATAATATTGATCATGTTAGTGAAGTGGTTGCATCACTGGCCGCTGAAAGCGACAACATAGGTGCAGTGCTTGATGTTATTCGCGGTATTGCTGAACAGACTAATTTACTGGCGTTAAATGCAGCTATTGAAGCTGCTCGGGCCGGTGAACAAGGACGCGGTTTTGCGGTAGTAGCAGATGAAGTAAGAACACTTGCAAGCAGAACAGGACAAAGCACTGAAGAAATTCAACAGATGATTCAAAAACTGCAACATGGCGCTCAAGAAGCTGTTTCAGCGGTAACAGCTTCACAATCCACTTCAAAAGAAACGGTGACTCAAGCAAGTCAGGCTGATGAAGTACTCAATCAAATTGATGAGCTTATGAATGTGATTTCAGAAATGAACAGCCAAATTGCTCGCGCCACAGATGAACAAAGCCAAGCCGCAAGTGAGGCTAATATGCGCATAAATGAATTAGCAGGCATGGCCGATGAATCATTAAACAATACCCATCAACTCAACGCTGCAAGTAGTGAGTTAATTGCAAGCAGCGAAGAAATGAGCGCAGTGGTCAATCGCTTCAAATTAGATTAAACAAAAAGGCCAAACACTGTTTGGCCTTTTTGTTTCGCTTCTAATCTAATTAAGCACAAAATGTCGCATAAATACTCGCTAGTGATGCAGCGGTTGGTTTGCCATGTTGCCAATCGCCACCTTCAACGCCACTTCCAGCAATGTCCACATGTATATATGGAATAGGTAATTCAGAGCTTGCACCGTGTTTGTCTAAACCAGAAGCCACAGCTAAAAATGCCATTGGGAATTGGTGTCCACGTGCAGTAATTGCTGATGGTGCATTGTTACTTGAAAGTACATCATCTGCTAATGTTTTAGGTGCGATAAAGCTGTAATCTTCACGACGCTCACGTGAAACTTCTGAGCCATCAGCCCATAAATCACCTTGCGCTGCGATATTGTGCGATAAGTTAAGTACTTTTGATGCTCCATTTTCAACCAGCGCAGTATAAGGCCCCATAGCGCGTGCGGCGTGACCTGTTAGTGTTGCAACAGTAAATACCACTGGATTCACTTCACCTTTTGCAACATCTTTAATTTCACTTAGTAAATCACCCATTGCTAAACGACCTTCAGCATCGGTGTTACCAATACGTACGCGCACACCTTCACGACTTGTAATAATCTCATCTGGCACAAAACAGTCAGAACCGATTGAATTACGAACAACAGCTAAGTACGCGATTACTTTAACGCCTTTAGGTTGATGTTCAGCAATACTCTTCATAAAACCCGCAACAGATGCCGCACCACCTTTATCGCGACTCATACCCGCCATTGCACCACCTACTTTTAAGTCAGCACCACCGGTATCATAAACAAGCCCCTTACCAACAAATAAAAGTGTTCTTTCAATATCACCTTGTGGTACATATTCTAGCTTAATCACTCGAGGGTGATGACGCTCAACTGCATATGAAGCACGAGCAACCGTGCTTAGCATCGGGTAATTTGCATCAATGAATTGTGTGTCAGAAATGACTTCAACCGAAACAGCAGTGTTCTCAAATAATTCTTCACAGTAATCAGCAAACCTTGGAGGAGCCATACGCTCAGGCTCTGTACCACATAGATCACGCGCGGCGTACTGACCCATTGCAATTGCATGCGCATAATGGCTATCGAATTCACCAATCATGGTAATAGACTGCACTGGTTCAATTTCAGCACCATGATATTCTCGTGCTTCGAGTGGTTGCCATAATGCTTGGCAGGCACCTAAATAAGATACACTTATTGCTTGCTGATAGCGCGCATCTTGATGGCCAAGCACTAGAATCGCTGGATTTATTGAGCCAGCTTGTTTTGCTTCTAAAATCCCTTGCTTTGCTGCATCAAAATAACGACGCACGTCATCATAATCACGGTTTAATGGACCCGTTGGCGCTAAAATTAGACGTTTACCTGGCGCTTCATCATTTACCAATAAAAGTGATTTTTTCCCAATACGTCTGTCGTATTGAGCCGTTTTTAATACACTTTCTTTAAATTCATCTGGTAAAAGAGATAAGTCTGGCGAAATAACAATTAAGCCATCAATGTATTGAGGTAAATCTGAAATAGATGCCGCTTGAAGCGCCTTAGGTGAAGTCATTTTTAAACCTTACTGAACGAATAATAACGCATTGTAATGTCGCGTTAGTTTAGAAAAGATGGCTTAAATATGGGGTTAAATTTAGAAAATTCAAGTTTCAAACATTGCAAGCTGATCTTGAGTGGATTGGTTCTCAGAAATACCGACACCAATACCTAATAGCCTGACCCCTTTGTTAGCTCCTCGTCGGTAAGCTTTTTCAATTAAACGAGAAAAAATAGTGTCGTCTAAACGGTTTTGTACTCACAAAGTCATTAAACTTTACTTTAACTGACAGCTTTGAAATTCTATTTAACAACCCTTTTGCTGCGAGTCTTGCATCAAGCTCTGCACGAAGCTTAGGAAGCTCTTCTAAACACTGTGCAAGTGTTGTTTTGTCATATTCGTAAGTATGCTCTACCGACAGTGATTTTCGAATTCGTGACATATTAATACTGCCAATCACTTCACCGTTACACTTTTTAAAAAGCTCAGCCCCCCAATTGCCAAACTTTACCTGCATTTGATTTAATCCCAAATTAAGTACGTCTTCCCCAACAAATAAGCCAGATGCATTTAACTTCTCCAGAGTCACTTTTCCTACCCCTGGAATTTTTTTTAGGTTGAGCGACTTTAGAAATGTATGTACGCGATGGGGCGGTATTAAACAATAGCCATTAGGTTTATTTTCATCGCTCGCGATTTTAGCTACAAATTTAATTGGCGCAATTCCAGCAGACGCTGTTAATCCCGTTGTTTGATAAATTTCGTCTCGAATAGCATTGGCAATTAAAGTTGCGCTACCAGAATGAAGTTTGCAATCTGTTACATCAAGATAAGCTTCATCTAACGACAGTGGCTCTATTAAATCCGTATATTTAGCAAAAATATCGCGCACTTGGCATGATACTTCTTTATAAACCGACATTCGACCTGGCACAATCAGTAAGTCTGGGCACAATTGCAACGCCTTATAGTTAGACATAGCAGAGCGCACACCATACTGGCGCGCAATATAATTTGCAGTAGCTAACACCCCTCTTCGGTGTTTACCACCTATAGCAATGGGTTTATCTCTTAAGTCGGGATTGTCACGCATTTCAACAGCGGCATAAAAACAATCCATATCGATATGTATAAATTTTTTCAAAATAAAAACACTGTTTATATATACAGTTTAATTATGAACTATTTAAATAACTTTCAGCAAGACTTTATTTTTAGTCAAAATCACTAACATTTAGTTTTAAACACTAAACACATCACAAAACCAAAAAACCAAACCATTGATAAATAAGACAATAATTTGTGGCACCGTTTCTGCTATAGAAATGAAAAATATAATATTTGAAATTTATTCAAGGATTTTTATGAAATACTTAGTTTTAGCATCAGCACTTACTCTTCCATTACTAACAGGCTGCGTTGTCGCTGTTGGTGGTGACGGTAAAACCAGCCATACTTCTAGCTGGGAAAGAACCCATGAGAACAATCGTAAAGCAATCGCAAATATGGAACTTGGTAAAGAGTACCAACAAGTAATAAATAAATTGGGCACACCAAGTTTTTCTGAGTTAGTTAAACAAGGCGATACTGAATTTCGTGTACTTTATTACGCAACAAACTCAATTCATTCTGATGGAAAAACCACTAAGGACGAATGTACACCGCTTGTTTTTAAAAATAATCAGTTAACTGGTTGGGGCGAAAATGCGTTAAACCAACTTAAAAACTAGTCAATTCAAAGGAGCAATTAAGTTTGCTCCTCCCTTCTAAAAACCAAAAAAACTATTCATTTATAAGCATTTACAATTAACCATTGACTATTACGATAAGTTTCGTAATATTAAATACGAAAGGCATCGTAATTAGGTGGATAAAATGGATAGATTTAATCTGGTAATTGGTCATAACGACCCTGCATTCAAAGACATTATCTCAAAACAAATTGATAACTCGCTTTTTGCATTAAGTAATGTTGAATCTTGTTTTACGAAGTTAATAAAAGCCTGTAAAGAAACAAGCGCCAAAGTGCTCTTTATTCAACATGAGCTCATCAAAGAAAACGATTGGATTACATTACAATCGTTGGCAAGTTCAACTGAAATAGTACTGTTATCTAATAATCGAATTGATGCCGCTAAGGCATTTGAGTTTGATTTATTTGACTTTATATTGGAGCCTATTGCGAGCTCGCGTCTAGGCAAAACATTCGATAAATTATCGCGCTTGCTTTCCCCTGAGAAAAAGCAGTTTGACCTTGTGAGTTCATTAATGCAAAAGCTTACCCCAAATAAGCCAGATGATCGTCAAATTGTTCTAAAAGACGCTGGTCGCATTAAATTTTTAACACCTGATGAAATTTCATGGGTCGGCGGTGCTGGCAACTACGTTGAACTGCATTTAAGTGAAAACGAACGCACGATTCTTCATCGTCAAACATTGTCTTCAATGGAACAACAGCTATTGCCTTACGGGTTTATACGAATTCACCGCTCTGCAATTATTAAGAAGCAAGCTATTCGCGAAATACGCCCAACTGACAACGGTGACTATATTGTAACGCTTAAAAATGGGGCTAATCTCAACCTGTCTCGACGTTACAAACAAAATATGCACGAGTTAATTTGTTGACAAATTAACTCAATCACTTAGAGTAAAGATTAATCTACGAAAAGTGACGTAATTATGAATAAAAATAAACGCGTACCTACCAGTGCTGAGCTAAATATTTTAAATGTGCTTTGGCGTATTCAGCCTGCTACTGTACGAACGTTACATGAACATATCAGTGAAACGCAAAAAATTGGTTACACCACTGTTCTAAAAATGCTGCAAATTATGCATGAAAAAGGGCTTGTCACCCGTGATGAATCAACCCGAGCTCATGTTTATTCTGCAGCTAACTCTGTGGAGCAAACACAATCTTCTTTGCTGTCTGATATTGTCAATAAAGCATTTGGTGGTTCACGTTTTGACCTTGTTATGCGCGCACTTGGCGACAAAGCAAGTTCAGAAGAAATCAGTGAAATTCGTACTCTTTTAGACTCTCTTGAAAAAAATAATAAGTAAGCAAACACTATGGATATATTGCCCTCATTATTAGAAAGTGACCTTCTGCATTCTATTTCTCTAACTCTTTTACACTTTTTATGGCAAGGCTTAGCAATTGCTGGCATTCTTTTGTGTGTTAAAAAACTCACAAGCAATAAACACAGCGAACTTCGTTATTTAGTTTCGTTATTAAGTTTAACACTGTGCGTTATTGCCCCTACAATTACCTTCTTGCTTATATCACAACCTGAGCAGACAAGTTTCGCAACTCCCCCCCTTGCAAGTTCAAGCGTGATTTCCGTTGCAACTCAAGCTGATGTCATAGGTCAATTGTACCTATCCGATTTCACACCGCTGATTGCTGTCGCTTGGATGTGTGGTGTTGCCTTGCTAAGTGTGCGACTTGGCTGGCAAATGTTGCAAGTTCATAAATTGACTACAACTAACATCGTGCAGCCTTCAGATAAACTGGAACAGATCTTTAATCAACTTAAGCTGCAACTATCTGTTGCTAAACGCTCGCGCTTAGTTATTTCATTAACAGCACAAGTTCCTATGGCTATTGGTTGGATTAAACCTGTCGTACTTTTACCCGCGAATTTAGCGAGTGGACTTACTATTGCCCAACTAGAAATGTTAATGGCACATGAGCTTGCTCATATTAAGCGCTACGACTACTTGGTAAATTTGATTCAAACGTTTGTCGAATTAGTATTATTTTTCCACCCCGCAGTAAAGTGGATCTCAAAACAAATTCGTATTGAACGTGAATATTGTTGTGATGATATTGCGCTACATCATTGTGGTAATCATTTACACTATGCACGCGCGCTTACCGAAGCCGAAGTGCTGAGACAAAACATTCCAGAGCTTGCCATGGCGGCTACTGGCGGTGATCTGAAGTCACGTATTCACCGCGCAGTTGGTCAACATAGTTGTGCACCGCGTTATGGTAATCAGTGGCTTGCAGCTTTAGCTGCTGTACTTGTGATCCCAAGCATTTTCACTGCTTCAAAAGTAATTGCAATGACTCAAGCTGAGCCTATCAAGACAACCCCGCTTGAGAATCAACATGTAATGGTACTCGATGCAAAACCTGTTGAAACTAAAAAGGTCGAAGCATCAAAGCCGTTAATTATAAGTGCACAAGTTCCAAGCAATACCTTTTTAGATAGCAAAAATAATAAAACCGAATTGAAAGAAACTGTTTCTTCGCAGGTAACTCAATCTGCTTCAAACGAACTACCAGAACCTGAATCTGCCGACCCAATTGCACAAGCTGACATCGTAAATAAACAAACTGTTTACGAACAAGAAGAACCTATCGAAACACCAGAAATCGTTTCACTTGCCACTAAGGATGCTGTTAACACAGAAGTTGAATTTGTAGAGTACCAAGAGCTTGCTATTGAAACTCAAGATTCAAACGAAGAAACACAAACGTCAGTTAACTTAGAGATGACTAATGTGACTACACGTGCCTTTGAGCAATCACAGCCTGTAATTATTGAAGAGCAAGCAATAACACCATCTGAAATAACAGAAACAGAAGAGTTAACTAAGGCTGTTTCAACTCCTATTGAGAAAACAAAATTTGTCGAGGCAAAACTACTTGAGTCAGTAATGCCAGAGTACCCGAGAGTGTTTTCTAACTTACAAGGCCAAGAAGATATCTCTGTTACATTCACTGTTGATGTAAATGGTAAAATTACAGACATTGAATATCAATCTGGAGTGCCTAGAAGCTTTAAGCGTACAATTTCTAGAGCGTTACAAAAATGGCGTTTTGAACCTGCATTACAAGGTGATACAAAGGTTGAAACTAAAGTTAGCAAAGTCTTCAGTTTTAATGACCCAAGCCAATTCTTAAGACCTGTTACTGGAAGTAGAATTGCAAGAAGATATTGATAATACACTTCAAAATAATAATAAAAAGGCCATCATATGATGGCCTTTTTATTCATTAAAATTTTAATCTTTTAAATAATGCGGTCTTTATTCCAGCGACGCTCTTTTGCTAAACGCTGTTTACGTGCTTCGCACGGATCGTCACAGTCACATACCTTGTCTATACCCATTGCACCTAAACCACCACAGCTACTCGCCATTGATTTCTTTTGCACAATAACACCTACAGCCATTGCAAGTGCGATAATAACTAATAATCCAAATGTAAGAAAAAAGATAGACATAGTTGGCCCCTTAAAAAAGTGGTTCAATTATACGACTTAATAGTAAAAAATGTAATAAAGAATTGGTGAATAGTTGAGCCAAAGCAAGCTCTGAAAACACCTAGCATTAAAGAAGAAAAGTTGAGCAGTTTAAAAATCTAAACTACTCAACAGAAAAACAACTTATAGATATGGCTCAAACGCCTTACTTGCGAAAGTTACAAGACCTTCAGGAGTCTTACTAATTAAGTAAACAGGAAGGTTATGCTGCTCAGCATAGAGTTTAGCCTGCTCTGTCCCCATCACGGTGAGTGCTGTAGCAAGTCCATCAGCTGTCATTGCAGATGAATGTAGCACAGTAACCGAAACTAAATCTTGACGCACTGGCTTGCCTGTTTCAGGGTGAATTAAATGAGAATAATGCACACCATCAACATCATAAAAAATGCGATAATCGCCAGATGTTGCCATAGCAATATCATTTACTCTAATTAACTTATGAAACTCACGAGTGCCAGGTGCTGCATCTGGTTGTTCAATTGCCAACACCCAAGGAGAATGATTTGGTTTGTGGCCTGATGTTCTAATTTCACCGCCAATTTCAACCATATAATTAGTTAGCGAAAGCGAGTCTAAATATTCAGCTACCTTATCAATACCAAAACCTTTCGCTGTCGCAGAGTAACTAACTTCAAGTCCATCTACAGTCTTCATTAGGCCATTAGGTGTCAATTTTAGTTTATCAACACCAATACGCTGCTTTATTTCAGCAATTATTGCATCACTTGGAATCGTTTCAGGGCGATTATCAGGACCAAACCCCCACAAATCAATTAAAGGGCCCATAGTTACATCTAGCGTGCCCGTACTTACCCCTAAGCGAATAGACTCTGCGGTTACACGGCGAAAGTCTTCAGAAATAATAAAGTTCTGCCCGGCAGGCAAACGATTGAACTGATTAATTTCCGAATCAGGGATATACGTAGACATTGATTGATTAACGTCTTTCAATATCTTAGTAACATCACTAAATAAGCTTAGCTCAGTTACTTTTTCTTCAGGCACAAATACCTTAATTGTAAAGGTGGTACCCATTGTTTTTCCTTGAAGTAACACTTCTTGCATCTTTGATTGATTAGGAGCCTGATCACAAGCTGCCAATAAAAAGAGGAATAAGAAAAATACTGAGTAATAAAATCGTTTCATAAATTTTCAATCTTGCATAAAAAAGCTCCTAAACCATTATAGCTGATTTAGGAGCCTGAATCGTATCGTAAAAATTTATCTTTTTACGTAAAATTAACCACCGAAGTCATCAAGTAGGATGTTTTCATCTTCAACACCCAAGTCTTTCAGCATGTTAATTACTGCCGCGTTCATCATCGGCGGACCACACATGTAGTATTCACAGTCTTCCGGTGCTTCATGATCACGTAGATAGTTTTCATAAAGAACGTTATGGATAAAGCCTGTGTAACCTTCCCAGTTATCTTCTGGTTGTGGATCTGATAATGCACAATGCCATACGAAGTTATCATTCTCAGCCTGTAGGCCGTCGAAATCTTCAACGTAGAACATCTCACGCTTAGAACGCGCACCGTACCAGAAGCTCATCTTACGGTCAGATTTAAGACGCTTAAGTTGGTCGAAAATGTGTGAACGCATTGGTGCCATACCTGCACCACCACCTACGAATACCATCTCGGCATCAGTGTCTTTCGCAAAGAACTCACCGAATGGACCAGAAATAGTAACCTTGTCACCTTCTTTAAGTGACCAGATGTAAGATGACATCTTACCGCAAGGTAAGCTTAAATCACGCGGTGGCGGCGTAGCGATACGCACGTTAAGCATGATAATGCCTTCTTCTTCTGGGTAGTTAGCCATTGAATATGCACGGATAGTCTCTTCGTCAACTTTAGACTCAAGCGCAAAGAAGCCAAAGTGCTCCCAATCACCACGATACTCTTCTGGAATATCATAGTCTGCATATTTAACGTGGTGAGCTGGCGCTTCAATCTGGATGTAACCACCTGCACGGAAAGGTACAGATTCGCCATCAGGAATTGCAAGCTTAAGCTCTTTGATGAACGTTGCTTTGTTATCGTTAGAGATAACTGTACATTCCCACTTTTTAACACCGAAAATTGACTCTTCTAGTTCAATTTCCATGTCGCCTTTAACAGCAACCTGACATGCTAAACGACAACCTTCACGCGCTTCACCTTTCGTAATGTGGTCAAGCTCAGTTGGTAGAATATCACCACCACCTGAATGAACGTCTACGCGACACTGGCCACAAGAGCCACCGCCACCACAAGCTGAAGATACGAAGATACCCGCATCAGCAAGTGCGCCTAACAACTTAGAGCCAGGCTGAGTAACGATCGCTTTTTCAGGATCGCCATTAATTCCAATTGTTACGTTGCCGCTTGGTACTAGCTTAGATTTAGCTGCAATAATCACTAAAACTAACACTACAACAATAGCGACGAACATGCTTACGCCTAATACAACAGTTTCCATCGTATAGTTTCCTCGCTACCTTAAAGTGAAATACCAGAGAATGACATAAAGCCAAGACCCATTAGACCTACAGTGATAAAGGTAATACCTAAACCACGTAAACCATCAGGAATATCAGCATACTTCATCTTCTCACGGATACCTGCTAATGCAACAATCGCAAGCGCCCAACCCACACCAGAACCAATACCAAATACCACTGATTCTGTGAAGTTGTAGTTACGCTCAACCATGAATGCTACTGCACCAAAAATCGCACAGTTAACAGTGATAAGTGGTAAGAAGATACCCAGCGCGTTGTATAGCGGCGGGAAGAACTTATCAAGTGCCATTTCAAGGATTTGCACAAGTGCTGCGATAACACCGATGAATGTTAGGAACTTAAGGAAGCTTAAGTCAGCTTCAGGGTAACCTAACCACTCAAGTGCACCTGGTGCAAGCAAGTTGTGGTAAACCAAGTTGTTTACTGGTACTGCAACACCTAATACGAAGATTACAGCAACACCAAGACCTAAAGAGGTAGTAACTTTCTTTGATACCGCTAGGAATGTACACATACCTAGGAAGAAAGAAAGCCGCTTTGATAAATAGATTAATATAATGTTCCATCTCTTACCTCTTATGCTTTCTCTACTTGGTCTTTCTTATAAGTACGAAGTACCCAAATGAATAAACCAATGATGAAGAAAGAACTTGGTGGAAGAATTAGAAGACCCATTGGCTGATAGAAACCACCCTCAGAAACTAACGGTAAGATTTCAACATCAAACAGTGTACCTTTACCGAATAGCTCACGAATGAAGCCTACTGTAAGTAGTACTACTGAGTAACCAAGACCATTACCAATACCATCTAGGAAAGACATCATTGGTGGTGACTTCATTGCATATGCTTCCGCGCGGCCCATTACGATACAGTTTGTAATAATTAGACCAACGAATACTGAAAGCTCTTTCGCAGTTGCATAAACAAACGCTTGTAGCGTTTGGTCAACAACGATTACTAACGATGCAATAATCGTCATCTGTACGATAATACGTACACTTGATGGAATGTGGTTACGGATCATCGAGATGAATAAGCTCGAGAAAGCCGTTACTAATGTCAATGCGATTGACATGATAAGCGCATTTTTAAGGCTTGAAGTAACTGCTAGTGCAGAACAAATACCCAGTACTTGAAGTGCAATTGGGTTGTTCGCAAAAACAGGACCAAATAAGACTTCTTTCATTTCTTTTGAATTAGCCATTAGTTCAATGCTCCTTCACGTACTTTCGCAAGGAATGGACCAAACGCTTTATCGCTTGTCCAGAACTTGAATGTGTTATCAACACCAACCGAAGTAAGCGTTGCACCAGATAAACCATCCACTTTATGCACATTGTTACCTGCTGTACCTTTTACAATATCAACTGGTAATTGCTTGTCTTCCCAAGTCGCTGTCCACTTCGGGTTTTGGATTTCACCACCAAGACCTGGAGTTTCATTGTGCTTGTAGAAGTTAATCGCTTTAACTGTTTTAGTATCAGTATCTAACGCTAGGAAACCATACATAATACCCCAAAGGCCGTAACCTTGAACTGGTAGAATAATAGTTTCAACTTTACCGCTGTCATTTTTTGCAAAATAAACTGGCGATTCAGTCGTCATACGCTGAACACCAGCTAAATCGTTTGCTTTTTCAAGTTTAAAGCTACGTTTAGCATCGAACTTAGTCATTTCAAAATCAAACTTATCGATTTCGTTATCAACATCTAATCCAGATAGCGACTTGTCTGTAACAAATTCACCTGATTCAAGATTAACTAAACGCGCTTCAATGTTGGCATTGAATGTTTCCGACACATTTTTAACGTCAGTAAAACCAGCTGCAGCTAGAATATTACGCTGAACGTCTTGTGTTTTGTTTGCTTGCTGTAGAGGACGAAGTTGAACAGCTGCCATAGATACAACAACCGCACATACTAAACATAGGCCAACTACAACACCAAGTGTTTTACCGATAGATTCGTTATTACTAGCCACGAGCCAATCTCCTCTTGATGTTCGACTGAACTACAAAGTGGTCGAATAACGGCGCAAACAAGTTAGCAAATAGAATCGCTAGCATCATACCTTCTGGGTATGCAGGGTTTACTACACGGATTAAAACAACCATTACACCAATAAGAATACCGTATGCCCACTTACCTTTATCTGTGAAAGATGCAGAAACTGGGTCGGTCGCCATGAAGAACATACCAAATGCGAAACCACCTAGTACAAGGTGCCAATGCCAAGGCATTGCAAACATGTTATTCGTTTCAGAACCGATACCATTTAGTAGGAATGACGTAGCAACCATACCAGCAAACACACCTAGTACGATGCGCCATGAAGCGATACGGAAATAGATTAGTGCTAAACCACCAATCATAAGCGCTAGCGTTGATGTCTCACCCACAGAACCTTGAATAAAGCCGTAGAATGCATTTAACCATAGTTCCATGTTGTTGTAGTCGATGCTACCAACAACAGCTTGACCTAGGTAAGTTGCACCTGAGAAACCATCTACCGCAGTCCACACAGTATCACCTGAGATTTGTGCTGGATATGCAAAGAATAAGAACGCACGACCCGCTAATGCCGGGTTTAAGAAGTTACGGCCTGTACCACCAAATACTTCTTTCGCCATTACTACACCAAAGGTAATACCTAGTGCTACCTGCCAAAGCGGAATTGTCGCAGGCAAGATAAGAGCGAATAGTACTGATGTTACGAAGAAGCCTTCGTTAACTTCGTGTTTACGTACTGATGCAAATAGTACTTCCCAGAAACCACCTACTGCAAACACAGTTGCGTAGATTGGTAGGAAGAAACAGGCACCATAGAACATTTTCGCGCCCCAACCAGAAGTAGCGGTTAAATCACCACCAAAAAGTTGGAATAACGCAACCTGCCATGAATCACCTAAAGCAAAACCATTAGCAAGCGCGATTGACGCTTGATGACCAATGTTAAACATACCAAAGAACATAGCTGGGAATGTTGCCATCCATACTAAGATCATAATACGTTTAAGGTCGATATTATCACGTACGTGAGAGCCAGCTTTTGTTACATGACCCGGTGTGTAGAAAATAGTAGCTGCAGCTTCATATAGCGCATACCATTTTTCGTGTTTACCACCTGGTTCAAAATGCGGCTCGATATCTTCAAGAAACTTCTTTAAGCCCATGGGATTAACCTTCCTTCTCAATAGTAGTCAGGCGTTCACGAAGGATTGGACCATACTCGTATTTACCTGGACAAACGAAGGTACATAGCGCTAAATCTTCTTCATCTAGCTCAAGTGCACCTAGCGAAATCGCACCATCTAAATCACCCGCGATTAAATCACGCAGTAATAAAGTAGGAAGGATATCTAAAGGCATAATGCGCTCATAGTTACCAATTGGCACCATAGAACGGCTTGAGCCACCTGTTGATGTCGTCATTTTAAATAAACGACTAGGCGCTAAATGCGATAGGAAAGTACGTGTTACAGAGAACTTCTTCGAACCTGGAGCAATCCAACCGAATAATTCTTTCTCACGACCTTCTAACAATGCAGTGATCTGAGTGTGGTAACGACCTAAGAAAGCATGAGGGCCGCTTGCCGTTGTACCCGAAAGTACAGAACCAGAAATCACACGGTTTTCGCCATCTTCTAACTCACCTGCAACGATGTCATCTGTAGATGCACCTAGTTGAGTCTTAATTAAACGTGGGTTTTTAACTGTAGGACCAGCTAAAGACACAACACGATCAGTGAAGATTTCACCTGTTAGGAATAGCTTACCGAATGCAATCACATCCTGGTAACCTAAGTGCCATACTTGCTTGTTAGCAGAAACAGCATCTAAGAAGTGAATGTGAGTACCAACTAGACCTGCAGGGTGCTTACCACCAAACTCATGTACTTCTACTTGAGCTACAGATGAAGAAGGAACTGTTGCACCAGGCGCTTTACAAACAAACACTTTACCGTCAGTTAAGCGAGAAACAACCGCAAGGCCTGCTTCAAATGCTTCAGCTTGCTCAGCAATAACAATCGCTGGATCCGCTGCTAATGGGTTAGTGTCAATTGCAGTAACAAAAATCGAGCTTGGCGTTGCATCCAAAGCTGGAACTTTGCTAAATGGACGGGTACGAAGCGCCGGCCATTGACCTGATTCAACCAGTACTTCTTGCACTTTTGCACGGTCAAGGTTCGCTAGCTCACCTGCCGAGAAAGACGCAAACGTCACTTGCTCACTGCCGTTAACTTCAATAACAACAGATTGCAAAACACGCTTAGCACCGCGGTTGATTTCTTTAACAACACCAGAGGCTGGTGCAGTATATTTAACGCCAGGAGTCTTTTTGTCTTCAAAAAGAACTTGGCCTTTTTTGACTTGGTCATCCACACGAACATGCATGGTAGGACGCATACCAATAAATTCTTCACCTAGCACAGCGACTCGTTTAACGGCAGAACCGTCATGAATCACCTGCGAAGGTGCGCCTTCAATTGGCAAGTCCAGACCTTTTTTTATGTTGATCATACGCACTTGCATTACATTAATGAAAAGAAACTGAAAAATCTAACCATGTACCACCAAACATTCACAAAAGTGCAAATATTAGGCAATACAATCGAATCTATACATATTCCCCGAATTTTAACATTAATTCGGTTGACTATGCGAGTCTAAATTGAAATTTATGCTTACAAATTAAAGCCTAAAATTTGTACTTTACAAGTATCTAAACGCACTAATCTTCTGGGTCGATCACCAATCTGAGGAAATCAATTAGCCAAAAGTGTTACGTGAGAAATTTTCAGCAGGGAAAAGATGAACAGAATTGAGAATTAAGAGTCCAGAATATCGGCGCTCTACAACACCAACCTTCTGAACTCTAAATAAGAGAGTCTGAGTTTTACACTAACTCGATATCTGCAACTGGGTTTACATCAGCGTCATAATCTACGCTATCAATACCAAAACCGAATAGTTTTAAAAACTCATTGTGATAGCTTACGTAATCCGTAAGTTCGTCAATTGAATCGCTATCTACAGTATCCCAAATAGTTTGTACGCGTGCTTGAACGTCATCTTCCAATTCTTTGTAATTTTGGAATAAATGGCCGCCTTCGTCAAAACGTGGGTTATCACCGTAAAGGTTTTCACGGAATAAGCCATTGATCTGCTCAATTGTACCTTCGTAAGTGCCATCTTCTTTCATTACTTTGAAAAGACCAGAAATGTAAAGTGGCATAATTGGAATTGCAGAGCTCGCTTGCGTTACAACAGCATTTAGTGAAGAAACATACGCTTCACCATTTAGGCTCGCTGTTTTATCTTTAATTGCTGCGGCTGCACGATCTAAGTCTTCTTTTGCTTTACCAATTGTTGCATGACCGTAAATTGGCCATGTTAATTCTTTACCAATATAGGTATAAGCAGATGTTTTAAAACCATCAGCAAGAACGTCAGCCTGTTGTAGCGCATCAAGCCACATTTCCCAGTCTTCACCGCCCATTACTTTTACAGTATTTGCGATTTCTTCTTCGTTTGCTGCTTCAACCGTCACTTCATCAATAACACGCTTAGAAGTATTTAAGTTTTTGGTTGTTACAGAGTTACCAATTGGCTTAAGTACTGATGAATAGGTTTCACCCGTATTAGGATCGGTACGACGCGGCGACGCTAAGCTGTAAATTATAAGGTCTACTTTGCCAAGCTCTTCTTTAATGGTTGCAATCGTTTTTTCTTTTAATTCATTAGAAAATGCATCGCCATTAATATTTTTTGACCAAAGACCTGCCGCCTCAGCTTCAGCCTGAAACGCAGCAGTGTTATACCAACCCGCTGAGCCTGTTTTTTTCTCTGTACCTTCTTTTTCAAAAAAGATACCTAACGTCTTCGCACCAGCACCAAATGCAGCTGTAATACGAGATGCAAGGCCGTAACCTGTTGATGCACCGATCACAAGTACATTTTTAGGACCATTTTCTAACTGCCCTTGTGACTTCACATATTCAATCTGTTCTTTTACATGAGCAGCACAGCCAACTGGGTGTGCATTTGTACAAATAAAACCACGAATTTTAGGCTTGATAACCATAAGTTAATTCCACTTTTACCTAATAAAATCTTTTAAAATTGTTGCTAGTTTAAAGCAAAGCACTGATAAACAGGTCTGATCAGCAAATAATTTTCATAAAAAAGGGGCTTACGCCCCCTAACATCTTATCTTGTTATCGATTCGAATAATATTCCATTTCCGAAATCTGATGATAGGCTTTCACCTGTTGTAAGAATTCAGAGTAAGAGCGCCACACTTTGGCAACCGCTTCATCATTGCGCGCTTGCTCGCTAATAACTTCCATAGTGGCTGCTTTTAGCGCCTGCATTACTTCTGGCGAGAATTTACGCAGCTTCACATTGTGCTTGTTTTTCAGCTGATCAAGCGCTGTGTTGTTGCGTGCAGTGTATTCATCAAGCATATCCTGATTAGCAGTTCGCATCGCTGAGGTCACAATAGCTTGCAAATCACTTGGTAATGAAGCAAACGCCTCTTTGTTAATTAAAAACTCTAAATTTGCGCCTGGCTCGTGCCAGCCAGAATAGTAATAAAACTCTGCTGCTTTATTTAAGCCAAATGCTAAGTCGTTGTATGGACCAACCCATTCAGTCGCATCAATAGCACCAGTTTGCAGCGCAGTGAAGATCTCTCCGCCAGTAAGCGATAATGGCACGCCACCGAGTTTTTCCAGCACTTCACCACCTAAACCTGGAATACGCATTTTTAGGCCTTTTAAATCCTCAACGCTATTTACTTCTTTTTTAAACCAGCCAGCCATTTGCACACCAGTATTACCACCAGCCGCAGGAATTAAGTTATAAGGAGCATAAAGCTCTTTCCATAACTCCATACCACCACCGTGGTGCAGCCAACCGTTAACTTCTTGCGCGTTCATACCAAATGGGATTGCCGTAAAGAATTGCGCCGCAGGAATTTTTCCTTTCCAATAATAAGCAGCACTATGACCCATCTCAGCTGTACCACTTGAAACCGTATCAAAGACCTCAAAACCCGGTACTAACTCGCCCGCGCCATAGACTTTAATTTTTAAGCGGCCATTACTCATCGCTTCTACATTTTCTGCGAAACGTTCAGGAGCGGTACCTAGACCTGGATAATTCTTTGGCCAACTGGTCACTAGCTTCCATTTAAAGCTTTGTTGTACTTCTGCTGTATTTGTTGTTGCATTACTTTTTTGTTGTTCTTGACCACAACCACTTAAACCAATTGCCAAGGCAATCGAAGTGATTAATGTACTGAGTTTTTTCATGCTTCCTCCGTGCGTTCCATTGCAATAATTTTATGCATAAAGCTGACTAGGTAACCAAGTTACTAAACTTGGATACGCTGCCATTAACGCCAATAAAATCAATTGAATAATAATAAAAGGTATCACGCCTTTGTAAATTTGCGAGGTTAACACCGATTTTGGTGCAACACCGCGTAAATAAAACAGTGCAAAGCCAAAAGGCGGGGTTAAAAATGAGGTTTGTAGATTTACAGCAATCATAATGCCAAGCCAGATTGGATCAGCCCCCATCATTAATAAAATCGGCGCAACGATTGGCACAACTACAAAGGTGATTTCAATAAAATCCAAAATAAAGCCAAGTAAAAACATCACCAACATTACAACAAACATCGCGCCAAATAAGCCACCGGGTAATGCTTCAAACATTTCAGCAATCAGTTCTTCGCCGCCAAATCCTCTAAAAACCAGTGAAAACAGTGATGCACCGATTAAAATCATAAACACCATGGCGGTGACTTTGGTGGTGCTTTGCATTACCGCGTTTAGATTTGTGAGGTTAAACTGCTTTTGCCAAATAGCTAACATAATTGCACCAAATGCCCCCACTCCAGCTGCTTCTGTTGGTGTAGCAATACCAAATAAAATGGAGCCAAGTACAATAAAAATCAGCATAAGTGGCGGCACAAGCGCTACAAATAGCGATACTTGCTTACGCTTTTTAATATGCTCAATATCTTCATCAAGTAAAGCTGGAACTTGCTCAGGTTTAACTATCGCAACAAACACTGAGTACAGAATATAAAGCCCCACTAAAATCATGCCGGGGATCACAGCACCTGCGAACAAATCCCCTACACTGACATTTTCAGGTGAGAAAATCCCCATATTAAGTTGTGCTTGCTGATAGCTACTCGATAAAACATCACCTAACAATACCAGGGCAATTGAAGGTGGAATAATCTGACCAAGCGTGCCCGTTGCAGTGATAATACCGCAGCTATATTGCTCGCTATATCCGCGCTTTAACATCGTCGGTAGTGCCAATAGACCCATAGTTACAACGGTTGCACCCACAATGCCTGTACTTGCAGCGAGTAACATTCCAACTAAGGTTACCGCTATGCCCATGCCCGCTTTGCGTTTACCCATAACCACGGCCATGGCATCCAGCAGATTTTCAGCAACTTTCGATTTTTCCAGCATCACCCCCATAAATACAAATAACGGCACGGCAATTAAGGTGCTATTAGTGACTATGCCAAATAAGCGATTTGGTAGAGCGTGTAAAAACGCGCCATCAAAAATACCAAAAAGGCTGCCAATTCCGGCAAAGATAAGTGCAGTACCGGCAAGTGAAAATGCCACAGGAAAGCCTAATAATAAGACCAAACACACACACACAAAGAGAAGAATAGCCATGTATTCCATTAGCTTTCTCCCTTTTTAAGCAGCACATTTAAACTTTTACAAAGCTCACTCACACTTTGTATCAGTAATAAAATACTCATCGCTGGAATTAAGCTTTTAAGAAGATAGACAAAAGGTAAACCGCCAGCCTCTTGAGACTGCTCTTTAATTTGCCAAGACACAGCGACATAATCAAAACTCACTAGCAAAATAAAAATAGCCACAGGCCAAAGCAAAATTAAATGACCAAGTAGATTCACTAGGGCTTTTTTGAAGGGGGAAAAACGACGGTAAAACACATCAACACGCACATGTTCGTCATGTTTAAGTGCATAACTACAGCCAAGCATAAACAAATAAGCATGGAGATAAAGAACAGATTCTTGCAGTGCAATCCAGCCAAGGCTAAAACCATAGCGTAAAAGCACAATGGCAAACATTAATATCACCATAGCAAAACTAAACCAAGCAATACTGCGCCCGATAAATTCAATAAAATTATCGAGCTTATTGGCTATTTTAAGTAAGTTTGACGAAGGCGAATTGGAACTGACTGCATCCATGTTAATTATTGTTATCGTTTCAAAAGGGAAAATGTAACACTTAATTAACAGGGTTAAAAGTCCAACCTGTTGAGCATACACGGCTGGACACAAGCATATTAATAGTATTTTTTAGTTACATATCAAATTTAGAGCCGCCTAAACATTTTGGCGAATTGGGAATGTCAGCATTTTGCCACTGAGTCGGAGTGTAAGTATGAATTGCTAACGCATGGATATGATTTGCTAATTCATCCGCCAATACGTCATTGATCATACGATGACATTGCAGTAGACGCTTACCTTCAAAATCATTGCTGACAAGAATCACCTTAAAATGAGATTCAGTGCCACGGCTGTGCATATGGCTTTCATTAATTACCTCTAGGTGATCATACGTAAACGCATTTTTCAGTTTTGATTCGATTTGCTCTAACATCGACATAAGTGTGCCTCTTAAATATTTTTCGCCATTATACGCCACAAACATTGCGAAACGTCAGGTTTATTCGTCCATCAACAACCCGTTTTTGCACGGGTAATGAATGTTGATAATTCTCCTGACTACGTCCGGTCATTAACAAACAACTACCATTAGCAAGCGGTAAGTCAGTTACTTGTTTTGTGCTATTTTCTCGTATCTTAAACTTTCGTACAGCACCAATTGAAATCGACGCAATAATTGGTGAGAAATCCAGTTCGGCTTCATCATCAGCATGCCAACCCATTTTATCTTCACCACTGCGATACCAATTAAGTAACACAGCATTAAATTGTGTACCAAACCAATTATTTAAGGTGTTTTTTAAATTAAGCACACTGGCATGCCAAGGTTCTGGTAAAAACAACTGGTTAGAATAGCGATATCCAGTGCCTTTATCCCCCATATAAATTTGCTTGCGGGGAATGGTATGCGCTTTATTAAATATGGTTAATGTTGGTTGCTGCCAATTGAGTGATAGCAATTGTTGATATAGCGCATTGGCTTTGGGCTCAGCAATAAAGTGCTCAAAATAGTAAAAATCTGGCAATACGCACTTTGCCTTTTTTATTCGCTCAATGCTGTTAGGATCATTCCAAGCCATGATAAACTATGCACCTTTACAACTAAATTAATAACGTCGTTATGTCGCAATACCCTTCAGACCAGCAGGTAAATGAAATCGCACAGCTTGGCGAAAAAACCTTTACTCTTTCTCGCTTTCCGCTAAAACAAAAAAATGCGAGCCTTCAAGCATGGGACGCTGCAGACGAATATTTAGTTAATTATATTGAAGAACACCATCAGGTCACAAGTAACACAAAAGTACTTGTTATAAATGATGGGTTTGGCGCGCTCGCTTGTGCATTTAATAATGCATATATTTACCACTTGAATGATTCTTTTGTAGCTGAACAAGCCGCGCAATACAACTTAGAGCAAAATCAGCTTGATAGCGACAATACCGTTTTTCTAAAAAGTTTAGACACTCTGCCAAACGACATTGATTTGGTGCTGATAAAAGTACCAAAAAACGCAGGCTATCTAACTTTTTTACTCAGCCAATTAAGCAAAGTTTTATGCCAAGACACGCCAATTATTGCAGCGGGTAAAGTAAAAGACATTCACTCTTCGACAATTCAATTATTTGAGCGTTTTTCTGGGCCAACAACAACCTCATTAGCGGTAAAAAAAGCCCGTTTAATTTTAACTAAGCAACATAATAAAGCCCAAGATTGTAAATTCCCTGTAGTTTGGCCATTGGAAAAATCATCTTTCACTATTACGAATCACGCGAATGTATTTAGCCGTGACTCGCTAGATATTGGTGCTCGCTTTTTTATTAATTACTTACCTCAAGGCAATAAAAAACAGCGTATCGTCGATTTAGGCTGTGGTAATGGTGTAATTGGATTAACAACTCTTGACCGCTGCCCTAACGCACTTGTGACCTTTGTTGATGAATCAGCTATGGCGGTTGCTTCAGCTAAGCACAATGTCACAACAAATCTGCCAGAACAGCTAGAAAACTGCACTTTTTTACACAATGACTGTCTGACAGGCGTAGAAAGTAACAGTGCCGATTTGATTTTATGTAATCCACCATTTCACCAACAACAAGCCGTTACAGACCATATTGCGTGGCAAATGTTTGTTGATAGCTTCCGCTGTTTACGTGAAGGTGGCGAATTACGTATTGTTGGCAACCGTCATTTAAATTACCATGAAAAGTTAAAACGCCTATTTGGTGGCTACAAACTATTAGGCTCAAATAAGAAATTTGTCGTTTTAAGCGCTAAAAAGAGAGCATTATAACTATGAACTCAAAACATAAAATTACCCTATTCGCCATTACTCTCGGATTAATGTCTGGCTGTAGCTCAACTTCACAGCAATTTATTTTCAGCCCAAATTACACGCAAACACACCAAAAATCAGCACAACAAGATGTGAGCTTATCAGTCAATGATAAACGTGCCAGCTTTACTACGGTAACTATCAAAAACAGCGATGGCACAAAGGCACTTGCCGATAAGTACATTGCAGATTCGATTAAGCCAGCCATTGAGCAAGCATTAGCACAGGTTGGCGCTAACAACAGTGGCATGGGCAAAGCGCTCGACGTTAATATTCAGCAACTTAATACCATCATTAATCAGCAATTGCACAAGCATACTACCACCACAAAAGCTGAGTTAGAGGTTGTGATTGAAACGACCGAGCATCGCTTTGCAAAACGCTACAAAGGCAACAAACAGAGTGAAGCACCACTTGGCTATGATAAAGCCAAAATAGAGCAGCAAGTAAATCGCTTACTTGAAGAAATGATTACTCGTATTGTAACCGACCCTGAATTTATTAACGCAATCAACCGCTAGGAGTAAAGGTTAATGAAATATTTAGTATCACTATTGATTGCGCTAACAAGTTTTGTCAGTAGCGCCAACCTTGTTAAAAAAGGCGAATTTGTTCAAAAAGATAACGCTTACCCAATGGTCAAACTCACTACCACTATGGGTGATATTGTAGTTGAACTTGATCGCCGAAAAGCACCTATCACAGTAAATAACTTTTTAGGTTATGTGGTAGATGGGGGTTACGAAGATACCGTTTTCCATCGTGTTGAACATGATGCCGAACAAGAGCGCGACTTTGTTATTCAAGGTGGTGGCTATGATAAAAAATACGATGGCGCTTATATGGGTCCTGAAATTCCCAACGAAAGCGGTAACGGTCTTAAAAATGACATGTATACCATCGCGATGGCTTACCAAGACCGTAAACCACATTCAGCCACTCGCCAATTCTTTTTTAATATGAATGACAATGACCATTTAAACCCTGGTCGTGAATGGGGTTTTGCAGTATTTGGTTATGTTACTGAAGGTACTGAAACCCTTGATAAAATAATGCGTGTAGAAACAGGATGCCACGATAAACTTGGCTGGTGTTTTGTTCCAAAAGAACCCGTAGTTATCTTAAAAGCGCAAGTACTTGAACCAGCTCAATAAACACGTAATTTAATAATAAGAATAACAGGTTAAACATAACAACTATGGTTACAGTGTCAGAGTATCTTGGCTATTTTAAAGACCGCCGATTAATCAATATTTTTGCCTTTGGTATTACCAGTGGATTTCCTTGGGTATTAATCGGCTCAGTTATGTCTGCCTGGCTGAAAGATGAAGGCCTTTCACGCTCAATGATTGGCCTTTTTGGTATTGTATTTGTTTGTTATAGCGTTAACTTTTTGTGGTCACCTTTAGTCGACCGCGTAAAACTCCCTTTGTTACACAAACAGCTCGGTCAACGCCGTAGTTGGATTTTACTAAGCCAAGTATGCATCTTGTTTGCAACGCTGTGGCTAAGCCAAGTAAATATCCAGAATCAGCTGTATTCTGTGGCACTGTGCTGCTTTGTTATTGCGCTGGCAGGGGCAACGCAAGATATTGCTATCGATGCTTTTCGTATTGATACGCTCGATGAAAATGAAACCCACAAAACCACAGCGGCCGCCACAATGGCAACTTCTGGTTGGTGGACAGGCTATGCATTATTAGGTGCTTTGCCATTTTACATTGCTGACTTACCCGATTGGCAATGGACACAAGTTTACTTGGTTTTAGCCCTGGTTATGTTGACGTTGATGTTAGGTGTATTTTTAGCAAAAGAACCCAAGTCCAATCGTGAATACGTACATAAAGCATTGGAAGCAGAATTTATTCAAAACGATTCGTCTCTAGTTAAACGCGTTGGTGCTTGGCTTTGGGTGACAGTTGCTGCACCAATCAGTTCATTCTTCAATCGCAACGGTGTTAAAACTGCCCTTGCCCTGCTGGCGTTTATTTTTCTTTTTAAAATTGGTGAGGCCTTTTTAGGGCGTATGTCGATTGTATTTTACAAAGAAGTTGGTTTTTCTAATTCTCAAATTGCCACTTATTCAAAACTTGGCACCGGCTTAATTACGATAATTTTTGCCTTTCTTGGCAGTTTATTTAACTCACGCTATGGCATTGTGAAAGGCTTATTTATTAGTGGCATTGCTATGGCTGCATCGAATCTGATGTTCTCATTAATAGCCATGGTCGGGCCAAAAGAAAGCCTCTATGCAATGGCTATTTTGGTGGATGGTTTTACCCAAGCTTGGTCACTGGTTGCTATGGTCGCGTTTATTTCAATGCTATGTGATCGTGCCTTTAGTGCTACGCATTATGCATTATTAGCATCACTTGGTAATTTAGGTAGAACGTTATTGTCGGGTTCTTCAGGGTATCTGGTCGATTTTCTTGAGGGTAATTGGGCGCTGTTTTTCTTAATTACAGCCTTGATGGTGATACCATCATTGATATTTTTATATTTGATAAAAGATCGCTTAATGGCATTAGAAGCTGACTTCTATAAAAAGCAATAATGCATCCATGCATCATTAAAAATCTATTTTATTGAAGTGAATGATTATTCACTTTTTAAAATAGTTAAGCCTTCAATTGGGTCAATTTCAAGCGCTTGGCAGTAACGAATAAATTCAACTACGTCTAATCGACGCTCTTGATTTTCAATTTTACCAACAAATGAATGCGGTGTACCAAGTACCTGTGCAAGGCTGCGCATAGTGTGGCCTTTCTCTTGGCGTTTGACTTTAAGCCATTGTGTTAGGCGCGAATTCTCTTCAGATGCAACAGTTTTCCCCATCATGATTACTTCTCCTATTGATGATTGGAAATACTTTTTCTATCTACCAAACAAAACCACACTTAGAATATTGATTAAAATATACAATATCTAGTATAAATTTTAGTTAAGGCATTCTACCTATTTTGAGTAATTGCCCTATAAAGTTTGCGGTTAATCCACAAAGAATAGCGACTAAATGCAAAAAACAGAAATATTTAATATAAGTAATTATTAAAAGTGCATAAAAATTTAGTATTATTATTTTTCTTTATAACCCTTATTAACTAGCTCTTAGTAAGCAACAATTTCCCCCCACTGGCACCATTGAGTTTTTTGCTATACCCTATTAAAACAATAACTAAGTATTCATCTATATGATTAGACTGTTTTTTATACTCCCTATTCTATTGTGCTTTGCGTGGTATTACTTTTTAAAAGTGAACAACATCCCTTTAAAACAAGGTAAGAAAGGGTTTTTCTATATTTTGGCCTTAAGTTGCGTGATTTTAGGCTTCTTTACCTTAATGCTACATATCACAAAAACGAACTGACAAAAAAAGAGCATCAAATGATGCTCTTTTTTAGTTATGTGCTTTTTTACTTAACCAAATTAGCTTGCTAGTTTGTGTTCCACAATTTCAGCTTCGTGGTATTTAACAGGCTTTTTTCGAAGTGCTAATAAACAAGGTGTTAAAACCAAAGTAAGCACGGTAGCAAACGCAAGACCTCCTGCAACGGCAGTTGAGAGTTGTACCCACCATTGCGTTGATGGTGCACCAAATGCAATCTCACGGTTAAATAAGTCAATATTTACCTGAAGCACCATAGGCATTAAACCCAAAATAGTGGTTACTGTTGTAAGCAATACAGGCCTTAAGCGCTGTGCCCCTGTACGAAGTATTGCTTCATGTTGTGCCATGCCTTGCTTGCGAAGTACATTATAGGTATCAATTAATACAATGTTATTGTTCACCACAATTCCCGCAAGCGAAATAACACCGATACCTGACATCACAATACCAAACGGTTGCTGCAAGACGATTAATCCTAAGAACACGCCTACGGTTGAGAAAAGCACCGCACTTAAAATAAGCATGGCTTGATAGAAGCTATTAAATTGCGTTACCAAGATTATGCCCATCACAAATAACGCAACTAAGAAGGCTTTTTCTAAGAACACCATAGATTCATCTTGTTCTTCATTTTCGCCACGCACTTTAAGTTTTACACGCGGATCTAAGCCTTGTGCTTCTAACTGCGCTTGCAAACGAGGCAGCGCCTTGGAAAGCTGCTCTCCCGCTTTAACATCTGCATTTACCGTTACAACACGATGGCTATCAACACGGTTAATGGTATCCACTTTTTGTACCGCTTTACGCTCTATAAAGTGAGTAATTGGCACTTGGCCGTGCTGAGTTTTCACTCGCAGCGTTTCAAGTCTGCCTAAATCACGTTTATCTGCTGGAAAGCGAACGCGAATATCAATTTCATCGTCCACATCATCAGGGCGGTATTCACCAAGCTTAAGGCCATTTGTCACCATTTGAACATTGGCACCAAGCATGGTTGCATCCGCACCAAAACGCGCAGCATCTGCACGGTTAAGTTTCAATTGCCACTCAATGCCTGGTTTTGAGCCTGAGTCATCCACATTAATAAACGCACCATCATTTTCTATCGCATTACGAATTCGACGCGCTTCTTCATTAAGTGCATCGGGGAATTTAGAACTGAGTTCAATTGATAAATCTTTACCACCACCTGGACCGTTCTCATCCTTGCGAATTTCAATTTCGACGCCAGCTAAATCTGATGTATTGCCAAGAACTTCCTCGATAATTTGATCAGCAGGACGACGTTTATCCCAGTCTTTTAGATTCATGCGAAGTGAACCTACAATGTCCTTGCCACCAGAGCGGGAGTAAAGCGTTTTAATACCTTCGACAGGTAAAATGCGTTGCTCAATATCTTTCATGATTTGGTCTTTTTCATAAATCGACAAATCACCGTAACTACGCACTTTTAAGTTAATACCATTGGGTTCAACATCAGGGAAAAACTCTACACCAAGACCAGACATACCGTAGCCAAAAAACACTAAAATTGAAAAGCCGATAGCAGCAAACAAGCTTAGAAGTGGACGTTTTATTGCGCTATCCAATAGACGAACATAACGCCCAGTTACACCCTCTAATTCTGTTAAGTTACCCTCTTCCGAACGTAATAAGTTTTTCTTTTGTTCATCCGTAAGCGGACGTACTTTACCAATCAAACTACCAATGGTCGGAACAAATACAAGCGCCATGAGTAAGGATGCTGATAAAGTGGCAATTAGGGTAATCGGTAAGTATTTCATAAACTCACCCATCATCCCTGGCCAAAAAATTAACGGTGCAAATGCAGCTAAGGTAGTAGCAGTTGACGCAATAATTGGCCACGCCATGCGTTTTGCCGCAACCGAATAGGCTTTTTTACGCGGCATGCCTTCGCTCATCATGCGATCTGCAAATTCACTCACTACGATGGCACCATCAACCAGCATGCCCACAGCCATAATTAAAGCAAAAAGCACAACGATGTTGACGGTTAAGCCAAAAATCGCAATCACTAAAATACCCGTTAAGAAAGAGCCTGGAATTGCTACACCCACTAAAAACGCCGAGCGTGTGCCAAGAATCGCAATAATCACAATCACCACTAAAAGCACGGCAGAAAGTACATTATTTTGTAAATCAGAAAGCATGTCTTTTACGTCTTTACTCATATCACCGGTGTAAGTCACCTTAATATGATTCGGCCAAATGACTTTGCTTTCTTCTACTTTGGCTTTTACTTGATCAACTGTGTCGATAATATTTTCACCAGCACGTTTTTTAACTTCCAGTGATACGGCTTGTTGACCATTAATACGAGCAATTGAGTTTGGATCTTTATAAGAACGTCTAATTTGCGCTACATCCATAAAGCGCACTACTTTATCGCCCGATACTTTAACCGGTTGTTCCATAACATCTTGAATGGTTTCAAAAACAGAGGGGATTTTTACCGCAAAACGGCCTTTACCTGTATCTAATGTACCGGCAGCAACTAGGCGGTTATTATTTGTCAGTAAGCTATAAATATCACTTTGGTCAAGACCATACGACTCCATCAAAAGTGGGTCGACAACAATCTCAACCATATCTTCACGCTCACCACCAATTTCCACTTCAAGTACGCTCGAAATAGATTCAAGTTCGTCTTTTAAATTACGTGCAATGGTCAGTAATCCGCGCTCTGGAATATCGCCCGATAGCGTTAAAGTAATCGTTGGTTGCTGATCTTCCATCAGTACTTCATGTACTTCAGGCTCTTCCGTTTCTGAAGGCAGCTTGGCTTTTGCCAACGACACTTTATCGCGCACATCGGCAAGTGCCTCTTTCGGATCTGTACCGGCAAAAAATTCAAGCGTTACAGACGCATGTCCTTCACTTGCCACCGCGGTCATTTCCTTCACACCTTCAATAGCTCGTAGCTCGATTTCCATTGGACGAACCAACAGGCGCTCGGCATCTTCAGGCGAAATACCATCGTGCACTATCGACACATAAATAAACGGAATGGTTACATCTGGGTTTGCTTCTTTTGGAATATTTTTATAAGTCACCCAGCCAGAAATAATTAACAATATAAAAATTGATAATACTGTACGGGTGCGACTTAATGAGGCATCAATCAGGGTACGCATAGATAACCTCTACTCTTGCTCTGTAGCAAAAACCGGCTCAACTGTGTCACCAATGCGCACAAATCCCTGCCCTAAAGTAATCACATTTGCTTTGTCGCCAAGACTTGCCATCCATACGCCGGATGCTTCTGATTTAACAACATCAATTGGCGAAAACACAACACGGTTTTCACTATCAACCGTTTTTACGCCGATATTGCCATCTTCATCAAGCGCCATAAATGCTGGACTTAAATGAATCGCGTTCACTTCATCATAGGTAATATCAAGTTGGGTTGAAAACCCTGCACGATATTGCATATTTGGGTTTTCAAATGCGGCTTCAATTTTAAATGTATTAGTATTGTCATCAGCGACAGATGCAATATAACGAATTTTACCTGGGTACGTTTTGTTATTAATAAATAAACCAGAGACGTCTTGCCCTACTTTTAGCCCCATCACTTCTTTTTGTGTAACGTTGGCGCGCACAATTAAAGGGTTTAAATCTGCTAGCTCTAGAATTGGGTCGCCACGGCCTAAGTAATCACCAAGTTCAACTAAACGCTGGTTAATTACTCCTGAAAATGGTGCGCGAATTTCGGTGCGTGCTAACGAAAGCTCTAAATTAGCTAAATTGGCTTTTGCTTGCTCAAGGCTCGCTTTTGCTCTTGCTAATGCTGATTGATCATTTAAGCCTTTTTGCTTGAGTTTTAACGCACCTTGATATTCAACTTCACTTTGCGCTAAAGAGGCTTTTGCAGCTGTGATTTGCTGGTCTAAATCAGATTTATCCAATTTAAGAATCACCGTACCACGCTCAACGAATTGGCCTTCTTTTACTAAAATTTCAATTACTTCACCTTCTTGGCGTGCAGCAACACGGGCAACTTTATTTGGTTCAGTGCGACCATAAAGTTGAAGCGAGCGATTAATTGGCTTGGCATAAAGGGTTTCTACTTTCACCTTAGCAATGCGTTGCTCTGGTTTTGCTGTTGATTGTTCGCTTGCGTTTGAGCCACCCGACATCATCCACAAAATAATAAAAATCGTAATAAACACAGCAATAATGTAAGGTTTTTCGTTGAGCTGAGTACTCAGTTTTTTGAATAGGTGCATTCCCTTCTCCAGCACATATAGGCAGCAATTTCTTAATAGATGATAATCTTTCTCAACAGTATATGTAAGTTAAAAAATGTAACATCTTCAACATATTTACTTCATTTTATTTCCCAAAGCCTAAAAACAAAATGCCACTGTAAAAGTGGCATTTTTAAATTGAGTTTATAAACCAATTTCGTTAAACACTAAACGATGCTCCACAACCACAGGTTGTTGTTGCATTGGGGTTATTTACGAAGAAACGAGAACCTTCTAAACCTTCGGTATAGTCAACTTCACCGTCAACTAAGTACTGCAAACTCATAGGATCAACCACAAGAGTTACACCGCTTTTCTCTATTTCTAGGTCACCCGGATTGGTTTTCTCATCAAATGTAAAACCATATTGGAAACCTGAGCACCCACCACCTGTTACATAAACACGTAATTTTAATGCTGGGTTTTCTTCTTCCTCGATAAGCTGCTTAACTTTATTTGCAGCTTTGTCGCTAAATTTAATTGGTAATTGATCAGACATACTTCGACCCATCTATATGAATAGGCGAATTATCTAATACCTGACCAATTTAATCAAGTTTAGCGCTATCGCCTTTTGTACTAATTAAGTCGTTATGTATCTAAACCATTTTATTGCGTTAGATCATTAACTATTGGGTAAATTATCTTATTTTTTATTACTATTATGCTGTTATAATTAGAGCACTATTATCCCACTGAATTTCCGACAACAAGCGCATGACATTTAGCCAAAAAGTAACTAATAATTTGGCGACCTTACGTAGGGTCGTGGCTCGTCCTAAATCGAGTATTCAATTAGCGTTACTTGGTGTTCTTGCCGGACTTGTTGCTGCGATGTTGATTATTATGTTTCGCTTAGTGGTATTAATTGGCCAAAGCGGCTTTGTTAGCGAATACGATAACTTCACTCAACTTCCTGAAACTGAAAGATTAATATTGCCAATTCTCGCCGCGGTATTTATTGCAACTTTCGCTTACCTAACTGGCTTTAAGCACTATCGCTTAGGTATTCCCTATGTTATTCACCGCATTAAACAAAATTATGGACAAATGCCCATCTGGAATGCGGTGAACCAATTTGTTGGTGGCGCGGTAGCGTTAATTAGTGGCTTTTCGGTTGGCCGTGAAGGCCCTTCTGTTCATATGGGTGCCGCAGGTGCCAGTGTTATTGCCAGTTATTTACACCTACCTTATAACGCAATGCGTACCTTAACTGGTTGTGGTGTAGCTGCTGGTATATCCGCTTCATTTAATACACCGCTTGCTGCGGTTATTTTTGTAATGGAAGTAGTACTTAGAGAATATAAAGTACATATTTTCGTACCGGTTATTCTGGCATCGGTAACAGGTGCCATTACTACACAGTTTGTATTTGGTTCGGACACTGAACTTGCGCTGATCCAAGTTGAGTCTATTCCGCCTTGGCATTACCCCTATTTAATTGTTTGCGGCATTGTGCTCGGTGCTGTTGCTTATGGTTTTAACAAAAACTTGATGCTGATAATTCGTACGTTTAAATCGGTAAATATGTTCCCACGTTTAATCTTGGCGGGCATTATTACTGGCGCGATTGGCTACTTAGTGCCACAAGCAATGGGGTCAGGCATGAGCGCCATTGATATTGCTGTCAGTTCGCCTGAACAAGTGCAACTGCTAACCACTATTTTAATCGCAAAGTTATTAGCGACCTTATTTGCATTAGGTTTAGGTATTCCTGGTGGCATCATTGGCCCCGTAATTGGATTAGGCGTTATCTTGGGCTCATTAATGAGTTATTTTGCGCATTTTATTAATCCAGAAGTAAATATTACTGGCACCTACGCAGTACTTGGCATGGCGGGTTTATTGGCAGCCACTTTAAATGCACCACTTGCAGCACTGATGACCGTAATGGAGCTAACCGCAAGTCATACTATTATCGTGCCAGCTATGCTAGTCATTGTGTCGGCTTATTTAACGGCACTACAAGGCTTTGGCAACCGCTCTATATTTTTGCAACAGTTGGATTTCCAAGGTTTAAAATACCAAGTATCCCCTGCGGTTGAAGCGCTGCAAAAAGTCGGTGTAATTGAGGAAATGAGTGATAAATTCAATTTACTTTACAGCGATGATAAAGCACTTATCGCAGAGTCTTTGGATGCGGCTGATGCGCAAACACCACTTATAGTCTTTGATGAAGAAAATGGCTATCGCCTTGCAGAGTATGACTTAAACTTAACAGCAGAAGAAAGCGTTACTATTCGCTATATTGAAATGCAAGGCGTATCTAGTCAAGCCACTTTAGGTGATGCCTTTGAAATACTGAGAGACAACCGTTCTGGTGTTATCTACGTATATGATCAACTTAAAGACAATGATATTTTGGGCATTATTCGCTGGGACGATATTCGCCAGATTTTAATGATCCGCAACGCACTGCTTTAGGACATAACAATAATGAACACCCTTTTACTAATTAAAGCACTACATATCTTTTTTATGGTGGCTTGGTTTGCCGGCATATTTTACCTTCCCCGTTTATTTGTTTATCACGCAATGACTGAAGAACGCAGCAACAGCGCCATGCTTAAAATTATGGAGCGACGCTTACTATTTTTTGTAACGCCGTTTGCGGTTTTAACCGGTGTATTTGGTATTGCCCTTATGCATATGTACGGTATGGAGTGGGTAAAATTGAGTATTTGGCTTCACATTAAACTGAAGCTGGTACTTCTGCTTTATATCTATCATGGCTATTGCTTTAAATTACTTGCTGATTTTAAGCATGATAGAAACAAACGAAGCGATAGGTTTTATCGCATTTTCAATGAATTACCTGTTTTAATATTGCTAGCGATTGTGATCTTAGCAGTAATGAAACCAAGTTTTTAAAAAATCTGCTATATTAGCGCCCGAAAACAACTGCTCAGGACCTAAATCATGTCAAACTTTGTTGGCCAACATATTCTGTCTGTAAATGAGTTAAACCGCGATGCGATTGAAACCATTTTCGATGTTGCGCGAAAAATGGAACCCTATGCGAAAAAGCAAAAACGTACAAAGGTACTTGAAGGTGCCATTCTTGCGAATTTATTTTTCGAGCCAAGCACGCGTACTCGTGTAAGTTTTGGTACAGCATTTAATTTACTCGGCGGACTCGTTCGTGAAACAACGGGAATGCAATCTTCTGCGCTAGCAAAAGGTGAGTCACTTTATGATACTGCCCGCGTAATCTCATCATACGCTGATGCCGTTGCGATGCGCCACCCAGAAGCACACTCCGTTGCAGAGTTTGCTGGCGGTTCGACGGTGCCTGTTCTTAATGGCGGCGACGGTCCAAATGAACACCCAACACAAGCGTTACTTGATTTATTAACCATTGATAAAGAACTTGCCCGTTTTGACCGTAAAGTTGATGGCATGCACATTGCCCTTGTCGGTGATTTAAAATACGGCCGTACCGTACATTCGCTATCAAAGCTTTTATGTCACTACAAAGATATCAAGTTTTCACTTGTTGCCCCTGATGGTCTGCAAATGCCAGATTACATTGTTGATGCAGTCACTAATGCTGGCCACCAAGTTGATATCGTGAGCCAAATGGAAGGCAATCTTGCTGCTGATATCGTGTATCAAACACGTATTCAAGAAGAGCGTTTTCCTTCACAAGAAGAAGCAAATAAATACCGCGGTGGTTTCCGTATCAGCCAAGCAATTTATGACGCCCACTGCAAACCTAACTCAGTATTGATGCACCCACTACCGCGTGACAGCCGTGGTGATGCCAATGAGCTTGATAACGACTTAAATAGTAACGATAACCTAGCGATTTTCCGTCAAGTACAAAATGGTGTACTGGTACGTATGGCGCTGTTTGCATTAACGCTAGGTGTTGACGGTCTCGTCGACAAATATGAAACCGAAGTGCCATGGTTTAGCCGTAAGCAAAATACCTAACCCTTAGCTGGAACAAATTATGACAATTAGCCAAGATTTATTTGATAGAGCACAAGCCTCTATCCCAGGTGGTGTTAACTCACCAGTGCGCGCATTTAATGGTGTAGGTGGCACACCACGCTTTATCACTAAAGCTGAAGGTGCATTTACGTATGACGCCGACAATAACAAGTACATTGACTATGTTGGCTCTTGGGGCCCAATGATTTTAGGCCATAATCACAGTGCAATTAAGCAAGCAGTGCTTGAAGCCGTTGAAAACGGTTTAAGCTACGGCGCGCCTACTGAAACTGAAATTCTAATGGCCGAGAAAGTAAAAGCACTCGTGCCATCAATCGAAAAAGTACGCATGGTAAGCTCAGGCACTGAAGCCACCATGAGTGCAATTCGCCTAGCGCGTGGTTTTACCGGCAAAGATAAAATCTTAAAGTTTGAAGGTTGCTATCACGGACACGCTGATTCACTCCTAGTAAAAGCGGGCTCTGGCGCTCTGACTATGGGCGTGCCAAATTCACCGGGTATTCCTGAAGATTTTGCTAAGCACACACTTACTGTGTCGTTTAACAAGCTTGATGAAGTAAAAGAAATTTTCGCTAAATTTGGTGATGATATCGCGTGTATTATCGTTGAACCTGTTGCAGGTAATATGAACTGTATCCCACCCGTTGCTGGCTTCTTAGAAGGTTTACGTGCAGTTTGTGACGAGTATAAATCAGTACTGATTTTTGATGAAGTAATGACTGGCTTCCGCGTTGCAAAAGGCGGTGCACAGGCTTATTACAACATCACACCTGATTTAACCTGTTTAGGTAAAGTGATTGGTGGTGGTATGCCGGTAGGTGCATTTGGTGGTAAAACTGAAATCATGGATTACATCGCACCAATTGGCCCTGTTTATCAAGCGGGTACGCTTTCTGGTAACCCAATTGCGATGGCTGCTGGTTTAAAAGCTCTTGAGCTATTAGATGTTGACGGTCTTCATGACGAGCTTGAAGCGAAAAGTAAGCGTATTTGTGAAGGCTTTAAAGCTGCTGCTGAAAAAGCAGGCATTCCGCTCACGACTAACTACGCTGGCGGCATGTACGGCTTCTTCTTTACATCTGAAGAAACAGTAACCACTTACCAGCAAGCAACAGAATGTGATTTAGAACGCTTTAAAAAGTTCTTCCACTTAATGCTTGATGAAGGTGTTTATCTTGCACCAAGTGCGTTTGAAGCGGGCTTTGTTTCTACGGCACACGGTGATGCTGAAATTGAAGCAACTATCGCAGCTGCAGAGCGTGCATTTGCTAAGCTTTAAGCAAATAAGTTAGATTTAATTTATAAAACCACGCACTTGCGTGGTTTTTTATGGTCAATAAACCGAGTTAGGGTTAATTACAGCGCGGCCGTGAATTAAATAACTCTGCTGGTATCGGCAATTTAAGCACAGTGCCACAGCCTGGTGGTGCTTGCTTGCCTGTTTCTGTATTTACAAACGCCCATTTAATTGACGGTGGCCTAGGTGTTGCGATTGATTCTGGATTGAGCTGTCGCAAATAGCGAATATAAAGCTCTAAAGCACCAACGCTACCAGTTAACTTCGTCGGTTTATTATCATCACGACCAACCCAAGTAACGGTTACCGTATTTTGGTCAAAACCGGCAAACCAGCTATCACGCAAGTTATTGGTTGAGCCCGTTTTACCCGCTAACTGAATGGTTGGGAAATGTAATTTTAAGCGTTTCGCGGTGCCTTCACGTGTTACCTTTTGCATTGCGTATTTGGTCATATAGCTAGTGGCTGGTGAAAAACGCCTTATCGGTGTGCTTTGATGCTGGTAAATCAACTCACCAACCGCATTCGTAATTGCTGCAACAGAGGTGATATTGCGGTAGTCACCATCAAATGCAATGGTTGAATACATCTGTGCAACATCAATAGGCGAAAGCTCTTGCGCGCCTAGTAATAACGACGGGTATTGATTAATAGACTGCTCAACCCCTAAGCGTTTAATCGACTCAGTGACAGCTGGTAAGCCAAGATCTAAACCAATAAACGCCTGATAAAGTGGCATTTTACCGCGGAATCTTTGGTCAAAATTAGACGGTGACCAAGTGTGACCGGCTTCATCACTAATCTCCATAGGCTCGTCATCAACTAAGCTGCCGAGGGTATATTTGCCTGACTCAAATGCAGTCATATAGATGGCTGGCTTAACTAATGAGCCAATATTACGCTTGGTATCAAGCGCTCGGTTAAAACCATTAAAGTCGCTATCGCGAGCGCCTACCAAGGCAGACACACCGCCATATTTCACATTAACCGACAACATTGCTGCCTCAAGCTTAGAAGTCGATTTTAAACGTTCTAAATAAGGCAACCCTGTTTCAAACGACTTTTCCATCGCAGCTTGTTTTTGTAAATCAAAATACGTAAATACCCGTACCCCAGCATCAATAGTGTCTTTCGAATCAAGAATATCTTTTAGTTCGCGGCGCACTAAATCCATATAGCCTGGATGCTGGTTTATATCAAACCGTGATAGCGGCTCAATTTTAATGTCGCGCGCAAGTGCCAGTTTGTAGCTTTTCGTTGAGATTAAACCGTTTTCAACCATTAAACGCAGCACCAAATCACGCCTTTCCATCGTACGTTCTTTAAAGCGACGCGGATTGTAGTAACTCGGCCCTTTAACCATCGCAACTAATAAAGCAACTTGGTCGTATTCAATTTCATTAAGCGGTTTACCAAAATAAAACTCACTAGCAAGACCAAAACCGTGCACCCCTTGCGAGCGCGACTGACCAAGGTATACCTCATTTAAATAGGCTTCTAAAATCTCATCTTTGCTGTATCTAAAATCTAAAATTAAGGCAATTAACGCTTCGTTAATTTTACGCGTTAGGGTGCGGTCACGGCTTAAATAAAAGTTCTTAGCTAATTGTTGCGTCAGCGTGCTGCCGCCTTGTACTGTGCGACCAGCACGGATATTAGCCACAAGGGCACGGACAATTGACCATACTGAAACACCATGGTGCTCGTAAAAATTACGATCTTCAACCAAAAGTAAGGTTTCTTGTACGACTTTAGGAATATGACTGAGCGGCACAAACTCACGATCTTGTTTGGTTTCATTTGCTAAGCGCGCCAGTTGCACTGGCTCTAATCGCGCCATAGCCAAGCTTTCCCCCTGCTCACCTTTAATCGCCGCAAGCTTTTTAGGGCCGAAGATTAAGTCAAATCCCATTTGCTGCTCAGAACCATCATAAAACTCAAAAGCGCGACGATAAATGCGGATAGAGTTGCCTTTAACAACATATTGCCCAGTATTATTAATACGATTAACTTCAGAGTAATTTAGACGCTGCAATTCCCAAATCACCTCATCTTTTGATAAATACTGGCCCGGGTAGAAGGTCATCGCACGCGCGTAAATTTGCGCTGGCAACTGCCATTTGTTGCCTTCGAATTTGTGGCTTATTTTGCTATCTAAGTAAATCAAATAAAGGGCAAGTGCCAAACATAGGCCAATACCAAGCTTAAATGAAAAAACGGCAATACGTTTAATCCAACTCGGTTGATTACGAGTTGGAGCTTGTTTTTTCGCGCGAGGTTTCTTTTTGCTGGCCGTTTTTGCTGTTGTGGCTTTAGCTGGTTTCTTTTTATCTGTCATTGCACTTAGAATTGAGAAAAATCGTGTTAATCATACCGATTTTTGTATCGCATTTCATTGCCAATACCACTTTAAACCCCCATTATAACTTTCAAATGATTCTTTGTTGTGCATTAAACAAACTGCGCTTGGTAACAGGCTCAGACAAAATCATCAGAATTAATAACAGCAAAGCGTTACTCTAAAAACTCATTCTAAAAATCAGAAGGATAGCTATGAAATACGCAAAATTAGGCAGTTCCAATCTTGATGTTTCTCGTATTTGTTTAGGCACCATGACATGGGGTGTGCAAAACAACCAACAAGATGCCGATCAGCAAATTGATTTTGCCAGTGAATGTGGTATCAACTTTATGGATACAGCTGAAATGTATGCTGTGCCCCCCACACCAGAAACTTACGGTAAAACAGAAGAAATCATTGGTAATTACTTTGCTAAAAACCCACAAAAACGAAATGACTGGGTGATTGCAACCAAAATTGCAGGCAATGGTTTACCTTGGGTAAGAAATGCCTCTGACATCACTGGTCAAGCGGTTATTGACGCTGTTGATGCATCTTTAAAACGCCTACAAATCGATACCATCGACGTATATCAGTTACATTGGCCAAATCGTACTTCACCGCATTTCGCAAAGCATAGACCAAATCAGATTAGTTTTACTGATGTCGATACAAAGGCACATAAAGCACAAATGCTCGATATTTTGCAGGGGCTTGACCACTGTATTAAAGCTGGGAAAATCCGCCATTTTGGTCTGTCAGATGACACCACTTGGGGTATTCATACGTTTATTGAACTTGCCAAAGAACATAATTTGCCAAGACCAGTATCGATTCAGAATGAGTTTAATTTACTGCACGCAAAAGATTGGCCGTATTTAATTGAGCACTGCGTGCACGAAGACATTGCCTATTTACCTTGGTCGCCACTGGCAACTGGCATGCTAAGCGGTAAATACCTCAATAATGCACGCCCTGAAGGCAGCCGCTGGACACTTATTCAGCGTCAAGGGTTATTTAGGGATACAGAATTTTCACAGCAAGCCGTTGCAGAATACTGTCAACTTGCCAAAAAGTTAGGCATTACACCTAGCCAACTGGCACTGGCTTGGTGTGATAAAGTTGATGGCATAACATCGACCATCATTGGCGCAACGACACTTAACCAATTGCAAGAAAACGTGGCAGCATTTGAACTCAACCTGCCAGCTGACTTTATGGCACAAGTCGATGAAATTTGGCGTAAATACCCGCTGCCTTACTAGTCTACTTAAAAAGCGTAAGCACTAACTGCTTTAGGTTTACGGGAATAATAACAAACAACGCAATCCCAGATGCAAAGTCTGGGTTTGCCTTACAATAAAACGTAATTTCAGGTTTATCACTTGAAAAAAAGGCGTCCAACTCTTGTGCATTGTAATTACTGCTGCGCCCTGTTTTCACTAAGCAGGTGGTTTTTGTATAGCGACTTTCTATGCCTGAAGCGTTAAACAACGCAAACAAAGATTGCCCAGCGTCTAAAAACTGCTTGCTGGGATAGGCTATTGCCACACGTTTAGCTATTGCACGATACATTGCAGGGCTGAGCATAGTATCGGCATAATAAATTTGCTGCCAAGGATGCGTTAACCAGTATTTAAATGCCTGTCGAATAGAAAACCCTAACGTATTGCCACCTTGTCGGAATTTAGGATAAAACCCCGCAGATGCACGAATTAACACCTTTTTATTTGAGCGTTCAAAGGTAAGTAAGCAATAACCGACAATACGTTCATCAGCATAATAAAGGCGCAGCACGCGCTTAAACGCTTTGCTATCTTCAAAGTATTTTAAATAATACTCATCGCATGAAATGCCTTTAAAACAACTAGCAAAAATTAATTTTAGTTCGCTAATATGTGCATCATTAAGCCAGTTATTTGGCCAGCTAAAATCTTGCGTTTGTTGAAGAGTACCCACTTAACCGCCAAAATAGAGCTTAAACTCTAAACAGCATAACAAAGCTAGTTTATCTAAATCCATAATAAACTAAACAAATTCGATTATTCTCGCGTACAATCACTATTAATCTCCATTGCGAAGTATGCTTATGTCTAAATACAACAATCAAACATTTTTGGGCTATCTTGGCTTAGTGCCATTTTTATTGTTAGTAGGTGCCCACTTTTTATTTGAAAACCCATTATTAAGCCAAGCGTTTTTATTTTACAGCATTAGCATTATGAGTTTTGTGGCTGGCAGCCTATGGCGTACATCAAATAGCAATAAGTTTAACTGGCTGGTAGTGTTACCGACAATTCCAACGCTGGCACTTGCCCTCTTCGACACTAAACTCGCCCTACTCTATTTAGGTGTATGCTATGTGTTTATATTGGCATTACAAAAACGCACAGAGGATTGGCCGATTTTAGCGCCTGATTATCAGCGCATGCGTGAGCGCATTACTGGGGTGGTATTAGTGTGTCATTTATTCTTTGCAGCACAACTGCATCATAACGTGACCCAAATTTAACTTATACCGCAAAAAAGCAGAGTGAAGTTACATTCTGCTTTTTACTTTGTTAGTTGCCTTAGCATTAGCGGGATCATCCGGCCAAAAATGTTTAGGGTAGCGTCCTTTCATTTCTTTTTGCACTTCACGATAGCTCGATGCCCAAAAACCTGCTAAGTCCTGAGTAATTTGCAGTGGCCTCATGGCGGGTGACAGTAACTCGATAGCAAGCGCTAAATGACCACCAGCAAGGGTTGGCGTAGTGGCAACACCATACATCTCCTGCATTTTCACTGCGAGCTTTGCTGGTCCATCAACTTGATAGTGAATTTTTAGTTTTGATCCCGTTGGTACAACAAGACGTTCGGGCAACAGCTCATCTAAACGCGTTTGCTGTTGCCAATCAATTAGGTTTTCAAGCGCAGGTAAAATCGCTACTTTTTTAAGTGCCGTAAGGCTATTTACGTCGCGTAGATAAGGTGCCAACCAGCTTGCCAAGCTCTCAAATAAAAACTGTTTATTGATGGCTGGAAATTCATTTGGCAAATATTTATGCGCAAGCGTTAGCCTCACTATATATTGCTCAGCATCTTCATCTAAGGTAATTAATTGCCAGCCTTTTTTAGCGATAATGGCGCACCACGCAGCGGCTTTTTCATCAGCACTTACGGTTTTACTGCTTGGTTTTCGCGAAAGTACGAGTTGCCCCAAACAGTAATGGGTTTCAGCAATAAAGCGCCCAGCATTTTCATCAAACTGTGCAATATTTTTATTCGAAAACAAATAAGGTAGTGCACTTTCAATCAGTGTTAAATCACATTTACAGGCATTAAATACATGCTGCCCAGTGGCACCACCCATATCGCCTATACAAAGCAAAGGGTCTTGCAGCGGAAAATCGGAATGTAACGTGGCACCTGCACCGTTAGCTAAACGCAGGCCATTTCCGCGCTTTTGTGCAATTCTATCAGGAAATGCAAGTTTTAACTTTAAGCGTTTAAGCCAAAGTGTCAGTTCTTTTTCAAAACTCCCATGCGGCGTATTAAGTTGCAGGTTAAGCCCTGTTGCAATATCACTGCTGCGATTCGTTTGACTGGTAAAAAGTGCGACCAAGTAAACAGCTAAATGATAAATACCAGGGTAATCCGCATCGAGCTGCTCGGCTTTAATCAACATATGGGCAAAGCGAAGTTCAGTACCATAACTTAAAATTTTTCTGCCAAGCGAAGTGATTTTGCCATCACCGTCTATCGCCTCAAGCATCAGCAATAACTCAGTTGCTGCAGCTATTTGTTTTGCGCTTGGTTTATCAAGCAGCACTAAATCATGGATGTGCGTCCCCCAATTAGCGCACTCTAAAACAAGTTGGCTAATATCGCTTCGTAATATTTCTGGGGTTGTGTGATTAGCACGGCGTTCAAACAGCTCTTTACTACCAAGGCGATAAACAACACCCGCTTCGATTCGACCGGCACGACCCGCGCGTTGAACTGCAGAAGACTTAGCAATATTTACAGTAAGCAATTGGCTGATGCCATTTTTTACATTGTATTGGGTAATTTTCTCTTTACCAGAATCCACCACAATTCGAATGCCATCAATGGTCAAACTGGTTTCAGCAACATTCGTGGTCAGCACGATTTTGCGTTTATCACCTTCACACGGTTTTAGCGCTGCTTGCTGCGTTTTTTTATCTTGCTTGCCAAAAAGCGCATAAATAGCGGTATTTTGCTCAATAAGCCCTGCATTTTTAGCATCAAGTAAGGCGCTTTCAACGGCTTTAATTTCTTTCACACCCGGTAAAAAAACTAAAGCACTGCCCGTTTGCTCAGCCATCGCTTTAAGTGTAAGCGGCGCAATTTGTGACAGCCAATCAGCTTCATTAGTAAGCGGTGTATAAACTTCAGAAATTGGAAACTGACGACCTTCACTTTGTACTAAAGGCGCATCAAACTCTGCTGATAGCCGCTCACCATCTAAGGTTGCAGACATGATCAGCAATTTTAAATCATCGCGATACGCCAGTTGCACCTCAAATGCCAGTGCCAATGCTGTTTCAGCCTGAATTGAGCGTTCGTGAAACTCATCGAAAATAACTAAATCGACCCCGTTTAACTCAGGATCGTCTTGTAACATGCGAGTGAGCATGCCTTCGGTGACAATTTCTAAGCGCGTTTGTTTGCTAACAATACTTTCACCGCGAATGCGTAAACCTATGGTTTGCCCTAATGGTTCATCTAAGCATTCAGCCAGAAAGCTTGCGATATTTCGCGCAGCGAGCCTACGTGGCTCAAGCATAATAATACGTTTAAAGTGGTTATCTTTGATTAGCTGTAACGGCAACCAAGTTGATTTACCGGCACCCGGTGGCGCCTGCAATACAACTCGCTCGTTATTTGATAATTCAGTAACTAGTGTGTGATAAACACTTTGAATAGGTAGCAAAACTAACGTCCAACAATTTTTTGCTGAAGTTTAACTGTTTTGTGTTAATTTCGCAGTAATCGGCAAGCAAATCGCAACAAATAAGCCGCTAACAATCAAACAAGCCACGAGTCCGAACTGCTGATAAATCACTCCAGATAACACAGTACCAAATAACCTGCCGCAAGCATTCGCCATATAATAAAGCCCAACATCCATTGATGCACCTTCATCACGGGCATAATGCACAATCAAAAAAGAATGAATGGCAGAGTTAATGGCAAAAATAATTGCAAAGAGTATCAGTCCTAAGATGGCGATATCAACTAATGGCATTCTCAGGTAAGCTGCTAACAGCATTAGTAAAATCACCATTAACAGCGCTATTGCCGCAATCAATGCAGCGCGCGCATTGGCTTGCTTATTCAATAGCTTAAACGCTTTTGGCGTAGTTGACTGAAAGATGCCATAAATAATGACCCAAGCAGCCATCATGGTGCCCACTTCAGTACTTGTCCAACCGGCTTGCATGGTTAAAAAAACGGGTAATGCAACAACAAACCATACATCGCGACTGGCAAATAAAAAACAGCGGGCAAACGAAAGTAAGTTTACTTTGTTGCTTGATGAAAATATGTGACTGAATTTAGGTTTATACGCTTTTGCTTCTAGGCTCCCTTTTAGTTGCAAAGCCACCAGCAATGAAATTACGCCAAGCCCCGCTGCTAAAATATATAAACTGTGTTGATAACCAAATACCGCTAACAACAACCCACCTAAAAAGAAGCCGCAGCCTTTTAACGTATTCTTTGATCCAGTTAGCAGTGCAACCCATTTAAATAGCGTGCTATTTTCGTTTTTAGGTACCAACTGTTTAATTGCGGTTTTAGCACTCATTTTATTGAGATCTTTAGCAATACCCGATATGGCCTGCAATGCCATGACATAAGCAACACTCAACCACTGAGTTTGCGCCAGTAATAACAGCGCACTTATTTGCAAAAATAGTCCACTAAACAAAGTAACCTTCAAACCAAAGCGCGCACCTAACCAGCCGCCAAAAAGGTTTGTCACAATGCCAAAAAATTCGTAAAACAAAAACAGCATGGCAACTTCAATTGGTGAATAACCAAGTGTGTGAAAGTAAAGCACCACCAACATGCGCAGCGCGCCATCGGTTAACGTAAACCCCCAATAAGCAAAGGTGATTTGAATATAGTCTTTGATACCCTGATTAACTGTTTTTGTTGCTGCTAACATAGTTTTAAGTTTGAGATATAAGAAAGTTTTAGCGCCTAAACCAAGGCGT
>NZ_JAPEHW010000129.1 GCF_028875915.1 Pseudoalteromonas sp. G4 | reverse complement strand
CGCCCAGATAGCTCAGTCGGTAGAGCAGAGGATTGAAAATCCTCGTGTCGGTGGTTCGATTCCGCCTCTGGGCACCATCTTTTAAAGATGAGCAGTTTTAGTGTGCCTGCTTAGCTCAGTTGGTAGAGCAACTGACTTGTAATCAGTAGGTCGCCAGTTCGACTCCGGCAGCAGGCACCATTTTATTTACTCGAAAGAGTGTACTCAAGCGGTACTAAAATTGCTTGCCAAGATAGCTTAGTCAGTAGAGCTAATTGGAATAGTATTGAAAATCCTTTTGAGGTTTTCTAAGTTACTGAATTAAAATGCCCAGATAGCTCAGTCGGTAGAGCAGAGGATTGAAAATCCTCGTGTCGGTGGTTCGATTCCGCCTCTGGGCACCACTTATTCTTAAACCCTGACCTTTAGGTCGGGGTTTTTTTATGCCTGAAATTTAGTATTTGGCGAAATCTCATTATACCAATTGCATTAATTGATAGGTCACTTATTGCGACAGAGAAACGGTTCATAAACAAGGCGAAAAATTTAACATGTAGTTGTTCTACATAAGAATTTTTTAACGCAGTTAATGAGGCGTTTAACTCGCTAGAATGACAAAGTAGTTAATAAAATTGGTATGAGTTCGATGAAAAAATACTTCCTTGTATTTTCCAAGCCATGCTGCGCATGTTCAAAATTGTTCCTGACAATTTTGTCCGCCTCAATAGCTGGGCACCACTTATTCTTAAACCTGACATTTAGGTCGGGGTTTTTTATATCTGAAATTTAGTATTTGGCGAAATCTCCACCGCCATTAAATCTTTTTAACTGAAGTCTTATCTCTCTAAATCGTTATTCATTGATTGATCCAAATAGCTTTTCCAATCCATCATAAATTTAAACATCAATTAATCTCTATAAAATAGTTAACAGCCGACATTAATGATCTTATTCTCATGTGTTTCTGTATTAGCAATGAATGTAAGTCTATGTAAAGTTTATTGAGACACTTCTTAGACAATTATTAAACTATGATATTGAAGATATAAAATTCTCTAGTGAGAGATGATAATGAGCAACAGGTTGAAGCCCTTTATTAGCATTAATCTAGCCATTGGTTTAATGGCATTGCTGGCAGGCTGTAATACAACACATAAAATTGAAACGGATTATCGCGAGAAGATAACAACCCCAAGCACGTGGCAGGCACAAAATGACTATCTAGCTGTTCGTGACAACTGGTTGGCAGAATTGCAAGGCACGCAAGTTTTTAAGCTTGTAGAAAAAGCTCTTGCCAAAAACCGCTCTCTACAACAAAAAGCATTGGATATAGCAGTTGCAAAACAACAACTGGTAATTACAGGCAGTGAGTTGTGGCCAACCCTTGATTTATCTCTCAGCAGTAACCGTCGTTATATTCCAACCACTAACAATTACACAAATGGTAATGGGTTGGATGTTAATTTATCTTACGAATTTGATATTTGGGGTAAATTATCAGCTAAAGAGCGTAATGCGAACCTAAATGTAATGGCATTAGAAGCGGATTATTACTCGCAAAAGCAAGCCTTAGTTGCTGATGTGGTAAAAGCTTGGTTTGCGGTAATTGAAGCGAATAACCAAGTTGCACTTTTGAATGAACGTTTGGTACTAGCGCAGCAAAATCTCGACATAATAGAATCAGGTTACCGCCAAGGGCTTAATGATGCACTTGATGTGTATTTAACACGTAATGAATTTAATAATGAGAAATCTCGTTTAGTAGCCCAGCAAAATACACAAATTGAGCGCATCCGCGCATTAGAATTGTTGATTGGTGACTATCCTGCTGGCTTACTTTCAGTTACCGCTGAGTTACCACTGTTACAGTCGGATATTCCATTAGGTATGCCGTCAGAACTACTCTCTCGCAAACCGTCATTAATTGCCAGTTGGTATGCATTACTTGCCAAAGATGCGGCGCTTGCCTATGCCCATAAACAGCGTTTCCCTAGTTTAAAATTGACTGGCAGCATTGGCCCAGATAGCAGTGATATAAGTGATTTGTTAGCTGGTGGCAATATTGCCTGGTCGGTAGCGGGTTCGCTAACAGCACCTTTATTTAATGCTGGCCGTTTAAAAGCGAATGAAGAAAAAGCCCTACTTGAATTAAATAAACAAGAAATAAGCTACTTAGATAATCTCTTTTCTGCATTTCAAAGTGTCGAAAATGGAATTTCTGCAGAGCGTAATTTGCAGCAGCGTTATGATGCTACATTGTTAGCTGCTAATAATGCGAAATTGGCAGAGACCCTGTCGTTTGAACAGTATCAAAAAAGCCAAACGCTCGTTTGATGCACAAAGTAGTTTAATCAGTATAAAGAATTTGTTAATTGCTAACCGCGTCAATTTACACGTTGCGCTAGGTGGTGATTTTGTAGTTGAAGAATTAAAGGAAAACGCTAATGCCGTTCAATAAAAACCGCTTTCCACGTTTTGTAATGCCAATTGTTATTTTAATCGCGGCAGGCATTATCGTGAGCCTGATATTCAAAAACCCACCAACTACAAAGCGTTTTGGTGGCGCTAAACAAGCCCAGCTAGTAGTTGATATTAAAACAATTCACGAAAGCCCATATCGAGTAAACGTTGCTAGTTATGGCATAGTAAAACCAAGAACGCAAAGTGTGTTGGTGGCGCAGGTTTCGGGGGAAATCAGCTTTATAAGTGAAAGCCTGCGCGATGGTGGCTTTTTCGAAAAAGGGCAGGTACTACTTAGTATTGATGAGCGCGATTACCGCTCTGAAGTGAAAATTGCCGAAGCCAGTTTACTGTCTGCAAAGCAGGCGCTGTTTGAAGAGCAAGCGCGTGGTAAACAAGCGCTTGCAGATTGGCAGCGACTAGGCAGTGGTGATGCTCCGAGCGATCTAGTATTACGCAAACCGCAGCTTGCTGCACAAGAGGCAAATGTGCTTTCAGCACAGGCCAAGCTCGAAAAAGCACAACTGGCGCTTGAACGTACAAAAATAGTCGCGCCATTTTCTGGTCGAGTTTTGAAGAAACATGTTGATATCGGACAAGTCGTTTCAAACAATACTCAGTTAGCGGAGATATTTGCCACTGACACGGTGGAAATTCGTTTGCCTATCAATAATAAAGACTTAGCTTTTATTGATTTGCCTGAAGTGTATCAAAGCGGTGAAAAAACTAATCAAAATAGCCAAGTCACTTTTAATTCTGACTTAATTGGTGAACAAGTGTGGCATGGCACATTAGTACGTACAGAAGGTGCAATTAATGATGCTTCTCAGCAACTTTATGTGGTGGCACAAATTGAAGATCCTTATTCAACACCTGTGACTGGACAAAATCCGGTGAAAATCGGTCAATATGTTAATGCCACAATTACAGGGCGTGAAATTCCAAATGCTTTAGTTATTCCTAATAATGCCATTTATCAGGGTAGCTATGTCTACGTACTTAATAATGAAAACCAATTAATGCGAAAAGACATTACGCTTGCATGGCAAGGTGAAACTGAAAGCTTAGTGAGCAAAGGTCTTGAGGCAGATTCAAGGCTTGTTGTGACGCCACTTGGACAAGTGAGTAGCGGTACTAAAGTTGCTGTACTTGGCGAGCAGCCAAGCAAAGAAAAAAATCAAGAAGCGCGCTTAACTAAGTTAAAAGAAATTGCGAAACAACGGGGTATTACCGTGGAGCAACTGATTGCTGAGCGTAAAGCGAAGCGCGAACAGGAGAAAGCCCTATGATCGCTTGGTTTACACGCAATCATGTTGCCGCAAATTTGCTGATGATCAGCATTTTAATTGGCGGTTTATTCTCATTAACAACGCAATTACCGCTTGAGGTGTTTCCATCTTTTGAAACCGACCGTATTAGCGTGAATATGTCTTTGCGTGGCGCAACACCAGAGGATGTTGAACAAGGTATTACCATTCGGGTAGAAGAAGCGGTGCAAGACTTAGAAGGCATTAAAGAGATCCGCAGCCGTTCATCGGAAGGCTCAGCATCGGTTACCATTGAAGTGGATTCTGGTTACGACCCTCGTGAAATGTTAGCGGATATTAAAAGCCGTGTAGATGCGATTAATACCTTTCCAGCAGACGCCGAAAAACCAGTGGTGTCTTTGGCGCAGCGCAAACGTGATGTTATTAATGTAACGGTTTCGGGTAGCTACTCAGAAAAAGAAACACGTGAATTTGCCGAAAAAGTCCGTGATGACTTACTGCGTATTCCTGGAGTTACTCAGTTAGAGCTTGATGGTGTGCGTAACTATGAAATTGCTATTGAGATTAGCCAAGACAAATTACGCCAATATCAATTAAGCATTGCTGATGTGGGTAATGCTATTGAGCGTTCAAGTGCGGATATTTCAGCGGGTAATTTACGTTCTAGCGGTGGTGATATTTTACTGCGCTCAAAAGGGCAAGCTTATTACAAAGATGAATTTGCCAGCATTATTGTGAAAAGCTTAGCTGATGGTTCGTTAGTGCGTTTATCCGATGTGGCGAATATCAAAGACGACTTTGAAGAATCACCGGTGCGTACACGTTTTAATGGAAAACAGGCTGCGTTTATTGAGGTCTACCGCATTGGCGATCAAAGTGCGATAGACGTTGCTGACAAAGTAAAAGCGTATATCGAAAATCAACAAGGCAAATTACCTGAAGGCTATGAGTTAAGTTATTGGGACGATGATTCTGTGATTGTTAAAAACCGCATTTCGACACTCACATCAAACGCCTTACAAGGTGGCATTTTAGTACTTGCTTTGCTTACTTTATTTTTACGCCCTGCAATTGCATTTTGGGTGTTTATTGGTATTCCAGTTTCGTTTATGGGCGCATTTTTAGCGATGCCGCTGTTTGGTATTACGCTAAATATTATGAGTTTATTCGGGTTTATTTTGGTGCTGGGTATTGTGGTTGATGATGCCATTGTCACCGGC
>NZ_JAPEHW010000128.1 GCF_028875915.1 Pseudoalteromonas sp. G4 | reverse complement strand
AAAAAACAGGCAAATTGCCTGTTAATATTATTAAGGGGGAAGTAATCATTAAGAAGTGGAATAGGCAAAATTTTTACTTCTAACAACGAAGAGTTTGTTATGTGCTTGGAGTAATTTATTCAATGACCGCTATTCGCTCATTACTGCCGAATACATAATCAAATTCAGAGAGTTACTTCCGCTTTATGCTAAATTCGGTCGTTCTAAAGAAATTTAACAACTTAAGTCACTTCTTTATAAAAGGCTTTCACCAACATACTTCTGAATACAAATCGTTTCGTAACATACATTGCACTCGTTGATAATACTTATCAATTGACTTTACAAATGTTTTTCCAAAACGAAATTGGTAAGTATTTGATCTCGAATATTCACTTGTTGCTTTTTAATTTCTTTGAAACCAAAATGTTCAAAAAACGGTTTTGCAGTAATACTTACATGGCTATATAAACGACCAATACATTTATGCTGTGCCGTTTTAAATATTTCGTTCATAAGCCTCTTACCGACACCTTTTCCCTGATGTTCGCAATGGCAAAAAAAGTGGTCAATATAACCATCATCCTGAATGTCTGCATATCCGACTATCTCATTGCCTATAACAGCTATAAAAGGATTAATTGCGCTGATACGGTTATACCACTCAGCTTGGTCGTATTCATAAGGAGCCCAAGCTTCAACTTGAAGAGCTGAGTAATCTTTAATATTCACATTGCGAATTGTATTGAAAAATATTTCTCGCAATGCCAATTCATCGCCATTTTGAAATCTTCGAATGAACAGCATCATTATTTCCTTTCCAAATTTATTTCTTCAATTTTTTGCGCCACCATTTTTACATCCACTTTTGCTTGTCATTTGAAATTGAAATGTCTACTTCGATTGAACCTGTGTTCAGTGTTGATTTAGGTTCAATCATAATAAAATGGGTTTCTTCCGTGGCTATCGGACAGTATTCAACCCCTTTTGGGACAATATACATCTCACCAGGAGAAAACTTAATTATTGAGTCTCTTCGTTGAATGGTAAGTTGGCCTTTAACCACTATAAATAATTCATCATCTAGTTCATGTGTATGCCAAGCTAACAGGCCTTTTATTTTGCTATTTTAACTAGCTGTCCGTTAGATTCTGCCAATATTTTTGGCGTCCAAACTTCTGAGAATGAATCAAACTTTTCTTTGAAATTAATCTTGTTCACTTTATCGCTTCCATATTTTATGAGTATGTACTCAAACCCTATCGACTCAATGGTGTGAACTCCCGGACACCCTTTTTCCAATAAAAATACGCTACAAATGACGCAACCAAAGCTAGTACCGCACCAAATTCGTCAACATAATAGTTAGAATTCTCTCCATTAATTGTTATTGGCGCGAATAACTTCTGGAGGAAGATATTTAACGTTCCATGGTACATTACCGCTGTCCAGACACTACCTGATTTAAGTCTGTAATAAGCCATAATGGTGCCTGAAGAAGTAAGAAACAAAGTAAAGAAAAATAATTGGTAATAGATAGATGTATCGCCATTGCCGTATAAGCCTAAAAATATGATTGGCCAATGAAAGGCAGACCAAAGTATGCCGCTAACTAACGCTACTCCAGTGAAAGAGGTTACTTTAGACAATTCAGGTACAAGTAAACCTCGCCACGCTATTTCTTCTCCAAGAATCGACGGGATTGCCATAACAAAGCCGATAATCGCAATGAAGAAAAAATGAAATGCTAACAGGCTAAAATTTCCCCATTCCTGTAAGTTATAACTTTCCTTTTTATCAGATAAGAACTTGCTACTATCAAGCTCTGCCAAGCCTAACGACCATATAGTTACATAAGCAACACATGTTATGAAAAGAGGTATTAAATAGCTTTGCCACTGAACATTCCAACTCCCCCAACTCCACCCGAGAGTTGCTAGGCTTTTTCTTCTGATTAAACACGTTGCAATAGTGGCAGCACCAACAGATAGCATAAGAGGCGTCGCTCTCCCCATTCTATATATCAGCCAATAACCCAAAATATAAAAAGCAACGGTCAATATTAGGAAGGTTATGATTGTGATGTAAGCTTCTTTTTTTGAATTCATTTTAACTTTCTTCCTTATTAGTAATCGAAACTCTATCTTGATAACTATTCGCGTGAGCAGGAAAGCGTTTGCCAAAAGGTTTATGCTTTAGAGCCTCAATTGCAGAATTCAATATGGACTGAATATCTGCACCAACTTCATTAGACAAGTCTTTAAAAGCGTGCTCAGCGTCAACACAATACAATTTTAGAATTTTAGATTTCTCTAGTCCCTTGCTTGTCAATTTATATAAAGTTCTTCGTTTGTCTTTCTCGTCTTGAAACCCCTCAACAAGTTTAAGATTTAACATTATTTTAATTCGCTGAGAGGTTAATTGATGAGACAGGTTAAGGGTTTGTGAAATCTCCATAATAGACGCTTCATTAACGTCAGATAACAGTAAAATTGTTGAGGAGGCCGCAACAGGAAACCCTAGTTTTTTTTCTGCATAAAGCTCTTCGGACTGAGCCTGTATAAGGCTATGTAAATCAAATACCGTTTTAGCTAAAAAAGCATAATTTGAACTAATTTGATTACTAAAATGAGACTTTTTAGACATATAACCCCTCAAATAATGTATTGCTCAACTAGCGCTAGTTAAACAGTGCAAGTAGTTGCGCAAGTGCTTGCGTAATTTACTGTGTCTCTAACCTATTTGAAAGAGCAAATTTGTAACATTATTTAAATAATCATAGAGGTAACTTACATAATAAACTGATCACACAAAACTGTTTTGGGTCAGCACAAGTTGAGGAAAGGTCCGCAGTTTAGAGTTGATTGATAGAACCAATTAACGATGACTGTTCTTTGAACGTTCATTTCTGCCGGATACATAATGAAATTTTGAGGACGAGTTTAGCTTTTATGAGTTGCGCAAAGTGGTAACGCCACTAAAAGCGGAATCATAATTGTTGGCTAAAATGTAAAGGGTCGCGAAACCAAACAAACTATTTGGGTTTCGCACTTTATGGCTTTGTTAGTTTGCTTTATCTACGTTTTCTTTTTGGCTACAAATGTTTTATTGATAATACGCCATTGGTTATCTAGCTTGTACATTACAAGGTAATCAATGTAGTGGTTTTTTGGCGTATCAAAATCAAGCTTTACCATCGCCATTTTATCATCAACAATATCAACAGAAAGAATATTTGCTTTCCATGTATCTTTGGTCGCTGTTTTGAAGTAACCAGCAAATTCTTTTAAAGAAACAGATCTGATTGTTTCTTTTTGAGTTTCTTTGTTAATACTAATCATTTTTACGTGCCCAGACTCTAAGTCAAAGGCTTTTGAAAGCAGTTTTTGGTCTCCGTTTGCTGCTCCATTAAAATAGTTATATGCGGTTTCTACCACTGCTTGATATTCTTTACCTGATACAGATTCAGCATAATTGGGTGTTGAGAAGAGCATGGCAACAATTGCGATGGTCGCTGATAAAAATTTGGCTCGTGTCATCTTATTTATTTCTCACAAATTAGTTGAGTTTCCATTTTTAAAAACAATGGCGTGAAAGTATTATTTGATACTAAAAGACTCCGCCTGTTAACAATTAAACTGTTACAATATATGAACTTAGCGTTTAGTGCGAATACTCAGACTTCAAACAGTTAGGCTGATTCGGGTTAGTAAACTAACCATTTAATATCAATCTATTGACTCGTTTTCTTTAATATAAGAGCAGCTCATTTGAGTTGGACATAAAATCTGTGATGAAAATACTTTTCCAACGCCAGTTAAACGCTCCTAAGCGTCAAATCAACTAATCTGTTTCGTCACACTAATACCTAACCGTTTTGCAAGGCGAGTTAAATTAGCGCGGTCGGTGTTAAGCTCTCGTGCTGCAGCTGACCAATTGCCATTATGGTTAGACAAGGTGTTTCGTATCATCTCGCTTTGAAAACGCTCTGTGGCCTGTTTTAAACTTTCATCTGGTTTTAGTAAAAACTGCTGCACTTGATTTGGGTTAGCCTTTGGCTCATCGCTACTTGTGCCGTCAATTGTTAGCTCTCTGATTAACTCACCACAATCAATCGGGTTAATTATTACAATGGGAGATTGGGTATTTACTGAGGCTTTCAGTGCTGCGCGGCTTATTACATGTTCTAGTTCGCGCACATTGCCCGGCCAGTGATAGGCATTTAAATAGGGCAGCACGTCTTTCGCTATTTTAAGCTGTTGCAAGCCAAGTTTGCGCCGAGATTGCTCGACAAAATAGCCTGCCAATAGGGCGATATCACCATTACGAGCGCGCAGTGGTGGAATATTAACGGGGTAAACGCTTAATCGGTGAAATAAATCGGCGCGAAAGTTGCCGTTACTTACTTCGTCTGCCAAATCACGGTTGGTTGCGGCGATAACCCGCACATCAACATAATGAATATCATCTTGGCCAACAGGTTGTATTTCATTAGATTGCAGTGCGCGTAGTAGTTTACTTTGCGCTGCTAGTGGCAGTTCGCCCACTTCATCTAAAAATAACGTGCCGCCGTCGGCCAACACAAATTTACCTGCGCGGTTTTTATCGGCACCAGTAAAAGCGCCTTTCACATGGCCAAATAACTCGCTTTCAATTAAATTTTCAGGCAGAGCGGCGCAGTTTACATACACCAAAGGTTTATCGGCGCGGCTTGACTGTAAGTGTAAGCGCCGTGCAATAAGTTCTTTACCTACGCCCGTTTCACCTTGAATAAGCACGCTAAAGGGCGATGCGGCTACTAAATTAACTTCTTGCTTTAGCTTTACCATGGCTTGGCTGTCGCCAATTAATTCGTTGCCATCACGGGCGATGGCTTCTTGGCTAAGTTCCGCCATTAGTAAATGCGAGCGTGAATTGCGCTGCTCTAATTCATCGAGTGTCAGGGCAATTTTTAAGGTGGCTGCAGCGATGGCGGCTAAGGCATCAAGCTTGTCTTGGCCTAAATCGTCAAAGGCGTTCGGCTTTAATGAGTCAAAGGTCAAAATGCCAATTAAACGTTCGGCAAAATAAAGTGGTAAGCCCATGCAAGCGTGAATAGGTAAATCACCGGGGTGATCAGCAACGAGCCCATCATATGGGTCGGGTAAGGGGCTCGATGATGCAAAACGCACAGGTTCTTTTGCTTCACAAATTGCCGCAAAACGCGGATGCTCGCTAATAACAA
>NZ_JAPEHW010000127.1 GCF_028875915.1 Pseudoalteromonas sp. G4 | reverse complement strand
TACTTTCTTCACCCTTTGATATTTTAATTTTTCTATCCGGTTCGTCATCGCCACCTTGATGTGAAAACGTCACCTCAGAAAAGGCTTTGACGGTAACATCTTTTCCGTCTTTGTCTTTAGCCGTGTATTGCGGATTAAAGCGTGGCGTTAGTTTATTGTTGGCATAGCGCTGGAACGTGCTGATCACGTTCATGTCTTGCCCTTGCTCTTGCAAAATCCAATCGGTAAATGTATTGGGTTGGATTTTTAGCTTCGGCTCTGCATCAGCATCTAAGTCATTATCCCAGTAAAACAAGTCTTCCGTAAACGCGTTGTAATACAAAATCTTATGGCGCGAAAGTGGCGCTTGCTCTGCATCGTCAATCGCATCTTGCCCATCGTCGTTTGGCGCGATGAGCTCTTTAAATTCGCGCGACAAACGCGTTTTACCTGTGCCATTAAAGGCATAGATCAACTGCACTTTTTTATTGTTGTCTCTAATAACTTTCGCTATTTGTTTTAAACTCTTACTCATAAAAAACACCTATTTAGCCAAGTCAAATATCGACAATAAATAGTGTTTATATTGCTTACTCCTTGCATTAAGCTCTTCATTAAGCTCTTCATTAAGCTCCGTAAATTTATCCAAAATTTCTACGATTCTATTTTGTATACTTAATGACTTTTCCGGATTTTCAGGACAAGGTATTGGAATTTTCTTAGCTGAAAAATTACTTATCCATTGTCGCTTATGATCACCATCAACTAGATCACTTGGCAAAGTATTCAACCAAAAGTAAATATATTTAAGAGAATATTTATTATCATCTTTTGAGGTTATCATCTTCATTGCTGATGACTTTGCCTTAAAGTCAAAGTTCACCCATTTGTTAGCTGTAGTAAAATCATCAAAAATTATTACTGGGCTTTTGGACGCTTGGTAGATACCGTCTGTTTCGTCCGTGTAACCTAAAATAAATGTTTTTCCTGCGGTTAATACCGGAGTGGAGTATGTATCACTATAATTAGTTGTCTTTACTAGGTATTTCGTTGGCTGTTCATATCCAGCTACGGTTCCCAATTCTAGAAATTCGAATCCTGCACCACTAAGGATTTCAGTCATGAATTTTTGCTGTCCAGTAGATGCGATTTCTTTAACTATTGAATTAATATCTTTACGAAGTTGCTCGATTTTAGAAACTGTACCTTCAAGCTTATTATTTAACTCATTAATATCTATATCTTCACGGTTATTTTTGGTTTCCACATAACTACTTACCGAAAGGTTGTAGTTATTGCCAGCTATGATGTCCAACTCAACAGATTCAGCAAAGTGACCCACATTTTCTTTGCTGGCAAAGACTTTGATAATGTCTTCGATATGCTGATCAGTCAGTACGTTGTTATTGGTTTCTTTTTTAAACAGGCCACTGGCATCAATAAACTGGGTGGTGGTGTCGGTTTTATGTTTAGACAGCACCAAAATATTTACTGCAATGGTGGTGCCAAAAAACAAGTTAGGTGCCAGTGAAATCACGGTTTCAACATAGTTGTTATCAACCAAGTACTGGCGAATTTTTTGCTCAGCACCACCACGGTAAAAAATACCTGGGAAGCAAACAATGGCTGCGCGACCTTTGCTTGATAGGTAACTTAGAGCATGTAGCACAAAGGCAAAGTCGGCTTTTGATTTGGGTGCAAGCACACCTGCGGGCGCAAAGCGGTCATCGTTGATTAGGGTTGGGTCGTCGCTACCAATCCATTTCACTGAATAAGGCGGGTTAGAGACAATAGCATCAAAGGGTTTGTCATCTAAAAAGTGCGGTTCAGTTAAGGTATCGCCCAACTGAATATTAAACTTGTCGTAGTTAATGTTGTGCAAAAACATATTCATACGAGCCAAGTTGTAGGTGGTGTGGTTGAGCTCTTGACCAAAAAAACCATCTTCAATGATATGCGCATCGAAGTGCTTTTTGGCTTGTAACAGCAACGAGCCCGAGCCTGCCGCAGGGTCATAGATTTTATTCACACTGGTTTGGCCGTGCATGGCCAGCTGCGCGATCAATTTTGAAACGTGCTGGGGGGTGAAAAATTCGCCACCGGATTTACCCGCATTGGCGGCATAGTTTGAAATCAGGAACTCATAGGCATCACCAAATAAATCAATTTGGTTGTCTTCAAAATTACCGAAGGTTAAACCTGCCACGCCTTTTAACACGGCTGACAGGCGTTTGTTTTTTGCCTCTACCGTATTACCCAGACGATTACTGGTGGTATCAAAATCCGCAAACAAGCCCTTGATGTCTTTTTCTGAATCATAGCCATTGGCTGAGTTTTCTATTGCAGCAAAAATTGCTGCCAAATCCGTATTTAAATTTTCGTTTTTGTGTGCATTAGCCGCTACATTGCTAAACAACTGGCTAGGGTAAAGAAAATAGCCTTTGGTTTTAATGGCATCTTCTTTAGCAAACTTGATGTTTTCATCATCGTCAGACATGGCAGCATAATTAACGCTCTCATCGCCGCCTGTGATGTAGTTGACAAAGTTTTCACTGATAAAACGGTAGAACAGCGTACCCAGTACATATTGTTTAAAATCCCAACCATCCACTGAGCCTCGAACATCATTGGCAATCGCCCATATTTGGCGTTGAAGTTCGGCACGTTGTTGTAAACTTGTCATTTATAATTCCTATTAAACTGATACTAATACGTGTCTCTCGGCACGTATGAAAAACTCTAACTTGGGCGACAATTTGCGCGTTTAACCTAAATTCTGTTGGGATCCAAACCCGCAGCCTTAAGTCTGGTGGTTAAATTACGCATCTTGCTGAACTCTGTTCCTAAACTTTGTTTAAGTCCTACACCTTCACAGAATTCTTTTGACGTGATGTGCTTGAGTTCATCGGCGAATTTGATCATTTGCAGGTGTAACTCAGCCGTATACTGATTGCGTGGTGCATCAGCGAGAGCCAATTTAATTTGCTCAAAAATGGTTTGTTCAGACATGTTCAGGACTTCGTTTTTATCATTTAGCTAAATTAGCTAATTTAGCAATGATATGCAAAGACTATCGTCAGAGGATCTAAATAGCGGTTATTTTATGATCGCTAATTGCTGAGTTTTTGGCAGCTCAACAACATATATGTTGTTATTTCATCATAAATTGAAAATTTTTTAACCTTCTAACATACTGAGTTTTTAATAAAAACAATGATTATGTTTTGTAATTCAGATAGTTAACGACTTTTCGTAGATCCATTTAGATCCTTATTTTGCTATAATTTGATCACGTAAAAACTGCTAATGACTCACGGATTGAGTCTGGTTTTACAGTTTCCGTTTCAATTTGGAGGTAAAGCGGATGGCGAACTATGTTCAAAATACAAGGAAGTATGAAAAGTGGATTAAAGAAGGTCGTGGGCAAGGTCAAAAAGAGACCTACAAGCCTTGGCTTACTGTTTTTGATGTGCCTTCGGAAGGAAGAAGCCACCGTATTCCATCATTCAAACTCAAGAGAGAAATTACCGCTTTTTCAGATCTTGAAGCCGCTAGAGTTTATCAACTTGAAAATGATTGCTCAGTAATTGATTACAACGAGCAATATCCTCTCAATCGCGATAGAACACTAGCTATTGCGAACAGACCTGAGTTTGCGTTTACTCATCCAAGAATAAGAGAATTTCCTATCGTAATGACAACGGATTTTGTAGTTCATTACGCCGATCGTATCGAAGCGGAGCAAATTAAGCCCACATCAAAGCTCGATAACGACAGAGTGCTAGAAAAACTCAAAATTGAGCAGGCCTATTGGGAAGAACAAGGAATTAAATTCCTTATTAAAACAGAGAAGGACTTTCCGCTTGATCTGAGGAAGAACCTGCAATGGCTTCATCAACCACAATGGTACCAAACACCTGATCATTTATTGCGTGCATTTGCAGCGGAGTTTATGGAACTCTTCACGCGATACCCAAATGATCGGCTCGCCGATATTGCCGAGTACTTAGAGCTTAATACAAAACTGGCTAGGTTACAGGAAGGTAATGGCTTGATGATGCTAGCAATACAAAGCCTTTATAGATAAGGTTTGATTGACTTGGCATTCATAATGCCAACGTTAAATTCATAGTAGATTAAATATGAAACATCAAAAAACTCAGCGTAAAAACCTATTTAAAGCAGTACCATTAAAGAGCGCTGGTGTTGAGCGTGTAGATAAATCAAAACGGCTAGATGTTGATGCATTAGTGATTAATCCAGCAAATATTGATGTGCAAAGGAATCGTGGCTTCGTCAATGTCCCTCAAAACAAAGTTGCACTGCACCCAGCGCGGTATTTTTAGGGATTGTATTTGTCTAAGGCAACAGCAAAGGGGATGAGTGTTAAAGAAGTCACAGATAATCTAGAATATATCTGATGAACTTTTTGACGATTTTTTGAATGAAAAAGTGAGTGTTGGTATAGACTTCGCAAAGCAGCTGGAGCTGGTCACAGATATGCCATTCGTTTCTGGTTACGTATTCAAAAAAATTTGATGAATCACATAACGATGACTCTCATAAAGCTGAATATTGAAAACATAAAAAGCATGGATTAAAGAGCGTTCTTTTGTTGGCAATAACATAAGTGCTAATTCTGCAAAAGCGATCAAAAATAATAAAATCATCAAGTTTCACACTTTATCATTCAGATATCACAATCCCATCACTTCTAATATTTTTAGGCTGTTTTTACTATAACCATGACATAAAAAATAAGGAGAATGTCATGAGTAATAACGATCATAAAGCAAACCAAAAGAACCCTAACACAAATACAGCTGGAACTAATGCTGCCTATCAAAAAGTATTGGATAACCGTAGCAACCAACTAAATCCAAATAACCCTCGTTATAAAGGTAAGAAATAAGGAGCTAACAATGCCAAATACTTCGGATATGTCTCAAGAAGAACTAGACGTTTGGTCAGATATTAATAACCCGAACAATGATGCAGATATGGATGACTGGGCAGATTGTCATAATCCAAATAATGATGACTACATTGGGGATGACTAAACCAATTGGCTGGTAGATAATGCATCTGCCAGCCAAAAGGAGTTGCTTTGAAAACACAAGATAATAAAAAATGTAGAGATACTAAACGACTTATAAAAATTGCCATTGAAAATGGCATGACCAACCAAGAAATAGCAGCTAAAGCAGGGTTGAGCAAAAAGTCAGTAGCCCAAGTTAGTCGGTGGCGAAATGGGGAAGCTTTAGCCTTTGAACGCCAAATGAGATTTTTCATTAAAGAGTTTGGTGATCAGTTAAGGCGGAAATCTGAGCACTTATTAAGTGTTGAGAAAGAAGGTAAGCATCATT
>NZ_JAPEHW010000126.1 GCF_028875915.1 Pseudoalteromonas sp. G4 | reverse complement strand
AACGCAGTTAGCATGATATTTAGTCCGCTAGGATGATCGGCTACTTAAGTGAATTGGTATTCATACTTATGGGAGGGAACATGCTAAGACCATTATTAATTTCTGCTGCAATGCTTTACGCGGCAAATGCGCACGCGCAGCAATCACAACACTTTTTAGTTACTTTTCCAAATACGGACATTGAAAATAAAGCAAAAATAAGTTTGCACCATAACTTAATTGGCAATCGTCCAAATGGCGTCTTGTTTACGCTTAGCAAAGAAGAGCAATCTTTACTAAAGCGTTTTGGTGCCACATTGCAACCAGCAGATAATCTGGCAAAGCAATTTTTAACTAAGCAACAAAATATTTTTGATAAGCTGACTAGCAACAGCACAGGAATACCCGGTTTTAGCTGCTACGCAACGGTAGAAGAAACTTTTCAGCAAGTAGACGACTTAGTTGTCGCTCACCCTGAATACACCGAACTTGTGGATATTGGTGATTCATGGCAAAAGCAAAATAAAGGCGAAGGCTACGATTTAAAAGTTTTAAAAATCGGTAAAAAAGATTTAGTTAATCCGCCAATTTTATTTATTCAAAGCGCTATGCATGCGCGCGAATTAGCAACAGCTGCGCTGACATTAGATTTTGCCAAACAGTTATTAGCAGAGCGTGAAACCAATGCTGATATCAACTGGATTTTAGAAACACAGCAAATTCATATTCTCTTTCAAACAAACCCTGATGGCCGTAAAATCGCGGAAACAGGTGTTTCTCAGCGTAAAAATGTCAATGAAAATCACTGCGTAGAGTCAAGTGTTGGCGTTGATTTAAACCGTAACTTTAGTTTTGGTTGGGGGACAGTCGATGGCGGCTCAAGCGGGGATGCCTGTGCTGCAACATATCGTGGTGATAGTCCAGGTTCAGAGCCTGAAGTGGCCGCAGTTGAGAATTATGTTCGTAGTATTTTCCATGATCAACGCGGGCCAAATATTAGCGATGCAGCGCCTGAAAATACTCAAGGCTTGTATTTAGATATTCACAGCTACAGTCAGCTTATTTTATGGCCTTGGGGTGGCAGCTATGATGCAGCGCCAAATGCTAAAGGTTTAGAATCATTAGGGCGCAAGTTAGCTTATTTCAATAACTATACTCCTATGCAATCGGTGGGGTTATATCCGACAGATGGCACCTCAGATAATTTGGCTTATGGTGAACTTGGTATTGCGCATATCACATTTGAGTTGGGCACTGCTTTTTTTCAATCGTGTAGTCACTACAATGCGTTAATTAAGCCAAGTAACTTAAAGGCGTTGCTTTATGCCGCTAAGGTTACAAAAGCCCCTTATCAACTTTCTCAGGGACCTGATGTTACAGATATCAATCTAGCGCTGAATGGCGATGGTCAAATTGTGTTGAAAGCTAATGCTACAGATACACGTTTTAAAGACAGTAGCTCTTGGCCGATGCACACAATAACTAAAGTAAGATATGCAATTAACAATTTAGTCTCTGAAAGCAATGCGCAAATTGCGACGTTTAGTGATGGCAATGCAAATAGCACTACCGAGCAGTTTGAGATTACGGTCAGTGATAATGAGTTAATTAATAAAAAAGAGCACTACCGAGCAGTTTGAGATTACGGTCAGTGATAATGAGTTAATTAATAAAAAAGCGACCGTGTATATACAAGCACAAGACAGTGAAGGTTATTGGGGGACTATAACCGCCCACAGCATAGACACTAACCCACCAAGCGTCGCTGGCAATATTAATTGTAGCGGTGCTAAATGCCAATTTAATGTGGAAAATGCTGAGAGTGGTTTTGACTACAAATGGCAACTTTCCACAGGTGATATGCTTGAAGGGGAGAGCGCGACATATGTGTTGCCTGCACTTGGTAGTTATTCTGCAAGCCTTGTTGTGACTAATTCTATTGGTGTTTCAAATAGCTTAGCAATGGACTTTGATGTGACTGAATTATTTGCGCCAGAAGCGGTTGTTTCACATCTGTGTAACTATTTAGCGTGTGAGTTTGATGCATCGGGTAGCACGGATGTTGATAGTGATACTTTAACATACGCTTGGAAAGTTGAAGATTCATCAGCAAATGGCGAATTATTTACACATACATTTTCACAGGCGGGCAGCTATAAAGTTGAGCTAGTTGTCACTGATGAACATGAGCAAGAAGCGCGTTATGAGTTAGATTTAAAGGTTGAAGCAGAACCAGATCCAGTTCCATTGCCGGAAGTAATCGATGATGTTAAAAAGGACTCTTCTGGAAGTAACTCATTGTTTGGTTTGCTTGTTATCACTTTAGGTGCATTTATAAGAAGAGCACGAGTAAAACATTAAAAAAGGGAGCGGTTGCTCCCTTTTTTCATTTTAAAAACTGATTAGTCTTCAGAAGGCGCTTCAGCTTGTTCGCTTTGCTCTTCTTTATTTTTGATTTTAGCGAAAGGCGTACCCATGCGCGTTACTGTGCCTGCAACTTCACTATCAAGAAAATCAGCTACTTCTGAACCCCATGCAAGAATAACGGTAGAACCTAATTTAAAGCGGCCCATTTCGTCACCTTTATTTAAAATTAACTGGTTATGACCGTTATCTGGGTAATCCCATGTAAATACGTCTTTACCTGCTGGTGGTGTTACGGTGCCAGCCCAAATTGTTTCGATGCTAGCAACGATTGTTGCACCCACTAATACCATAGCAAGAGGGCCAATTTCAGTATCAAAAATTGCAACTACACGTTCATTTCGTGCGAACAAGTTTGGTACATTTTCAGCAGTAAGTGGGTTAACTGAGAATAAATCACCCGGTACATACACCATTTTGCGAAGCTTACCGCCAATTGGCATATGAATACGGTGATAGTCTTTTGGCGCTAGGTAAATAGTTGCAAATTTACCGCCTTGAAACGGTGCAGCTACATTTTCATCGCCACCCAATAATTCTTGTAAGCTAAAGTCATGACCTTTAGCTTGAATTAAGCGGTCATCAACAATATCACCTAACTGAGAAATTTTACCATCTACAGGGTGAGCGATAATGTGTTTATCTTCAGCAATTGGGCGTAAACCTTCTTTTAATGGACGAGTGAAAAACTCGTTGAAGGTTTTGTAGTGAGCAGGATCTTCATATTTGGCTTCGCTCATATCAATGCCATATTGCTTAATAAAACCTTTGATTAAGCTGGTTGTAAGCTTGCCAGCTTGTGCTGCTGCTAACTTGCCAACTAAGCGAGATATAAGGTGTTTTGGCATGGCGTACTGCGCGCCAATTTTGAATTTATCTAAACTCACGTGGATGTATCCCTAAAAAATTTTTCGTATTTTACATCAAGTTGTTGAATGACTCTATACTCTTGGGTTGCGCGCACCCGCACGGCCATCTTCCATTGATTCTAAAATGCGGTGGTAACTATCGAAACGTAATTCGCTGATTTTACCTTCATCTACCGCATCGCGAATAATACAGCCTGGATCGTCAAGGTGTTTACAGTCTCTAAATTTACAGCCTCCAATAAACTCTCGGAATTCTTTAAAGCACCAAGTTACGCGGTCATTTTCTAAATGCCACAAACCAAATTCACGAATTCCCGGGGAGTCAATAAGATCACCACCCGATGGTAAATGGTGAAGTGTAGAAACGGTCGTGGTGTGCTGACCTAAACCAGAAACTTCAGATACTTCTTGGGTTAGAATATTGGCGTCTGGTAGCAGACTATTTACTAAGGTTGATTTACCAACACCGGATTGGCCGACAAAAATGCTGCTTTTATCTTTTAATAGTGCTTTCAGTTCAGCTACGCCTTGACCGGTTTTATTACTGATGAAGTAAACCTTGTAGCCAATTTCGCGATAAATATCGAGCACTTCATCAAGGTATTCGATGCCTTCATCATCAAGCAAATCAACTTTATTAAGAACTAAAATAGGTTCGATACCCATATCTTCGCAGGCGACTAAATAGCGGTCGATAATGTTGGGTGTAAATTCGGGTAAAACGGCAGAAACCATAAGTATTTGGTCAATATTGGCGGCAACCACTTTAACACCGTCGTAAAAATCAGGGCGCGTAAGTTGGCTGGTGCGCTCTTCAACAAGTTCAATTACGCCTGCTAAATCGCCTTCACTTACTTTTGCGCGGCGAAAAACAACATTATCGCCGCACACAAGGCTTTTTATGGTTCGACGAATATTACAGCGAAGAATATCGCCATCAGCGGTTTCTACATCGGCATGCTGACCAAAACGGCTTATAACGCGCGCGGCTTGTTGCGGGCCAAGATTATCGGATTGCCATGTTTGTTCATCAGCCTGCGGATTGCCTTTTGCTTGCTTTAACCGTTTTTGATGATTGGCACTAATTCTACGAGATTGACCTTTACTGAGTTTTTTCCGTTTTGCCACTTTTAGCCTATAACTTAAATAACACTTAAAAAAAGCGTTTTATCTATTGAAGAAGCATAATATGATATATCCAAATTCATTAAATCGAAAGGAAAGCGCCGCTAGGTAGTTATGGCTTTTCATGAATCTAATTTAATTTGGCTTGATTTGGAAATGACTGGATTAGAGCCGAGCCAAGATCGCATTCTAGAAATTGCGACAGTTGTGACCGACTCTGAGCTAAATATTCTGGCTGAAGGGCCCGTAATTGCAGTTCATCAATCAGACGAAGTGCTGGCCGGTATGGATGAATGGTGTACTAATCAACATGGCAGCTCCGGGTTAACTGAGCGTGTTCGTGAAAGTAAGTACAGCGAAGAAATGGCAATTCGTGAAACCATTTCTTTTTTAGAAAAGTGGGTACCCAAAGGTGCATCACCTATGTGTGGTAACTCAATTGGTCAAGATAGACGCTTTTTGAATGTATATATGCGTGAACTGGAAGATTACTTCCACTATCGCAATATTGACGTTAGCTCAATTAAAGAGCTGGTTAGACGTTGGTCACCAGATATGCTTAACCTTGTTAAAAAGCAAGGCACACACTTAGCGCTTGATGATATTCGTGAATCAATCGCTGAATTACGTGTATATCGTCAAAATATCTTCAAAATTTAAAAAATATTAGCTTTGCTGCTTGCAAAGCTAAATTCTTTATGTAAAATCACGCCCCGCTTAGACGATAAAAGACTTTAAGCATTTGGTATGCGAGTACAGTTCAGCTGCTCGAGGTGATTAACGCGACTAAGGTTGTGATAACGCTAAGTTAAAAAACGGTTGATTGGAATGCGAGTATAGCTCAGCTGGTAGAGCGCGACCTTGCCAAGGTCGAGG
>NZ_JAPEHW010000125.1 GCF_028875915.1 Pseudoalteromonas sp. G4 | reverse complement strand
TTTAGAATTTTAAAACGCAGTTTATGGGTCATTTAACTCGCTAGAATGATCAAATGATTAATAAACTGAAACAAGTTTCGGTAAATTTTAGGCAAAAAAAAGCCCGCTAGGGAGCGGGCAAACAACAAGTTGAAGGAAGTAATCCAGGGAACGCATTTTAACAATGCTACACAATGACAAATCAGTAATCACTGTGTATATGAAACTAGGGTTAGCACCATTTGGGTGCGTGTCCTCGTGTTTACAGGATGTATATTACGCATGAATGGAATTTTCATCAAACTAGAAAAATTATTTTTTCAGATTAAAAAAACTAATGTCAAGAAACTTAATGTTGTTCGGATAATCACCAGTTAATTCTTTGTAAATTTATATGGTGTTGTATTTAAACAAAAAAATGAAATTGTCTGATAATTGCTCTATAAGTTTTATTGTTTTAGTGAGATCCGTATTTGTTAGTTTTGCCTATTTATGCACGAAAAATGAATAAACGCTTGGTTTATTTAAGTTTCATTTACTAAAAAGTCATCATTTAGTAGGGGAAACTGAATCTTTGCGTTTTTTTTGTTCAGTTAATGCAATTCTTATTGCATAGCCATTGTATGCGTGTATTAGTATGGTTAAACTAAATCTAATGCTGTGAGGGAACTTTCAAAGCATCAAGTGAACTAACCCTTGACTATCAACAATTTCAGGAGTGAGCAGTGGCCACCGAAATCTCAATTTTTGACTTAATACTTAAAGCTAGTTTTGTGGTGCAACTGGTGATGCTGACATTAGTATTAATGTCTATTTTTTCATGGGCTATGATCATTCAACGCCGTAAGGCGCTCACTGCAGCAAAAACAAATGCTAAAAAATTTGAAGATAAATTTTGGTCGGGAGTTGATTTAAGTAAGCTTTACGCTGAGCTTTCTGCACGTAATGAAGTTGATGGTCTTGAAGCCATGTTTACAGCAGGTTTTAAAGAGTACGCGCGACTTGCCAAAAATAATCATGCGTCGCCAGGTTCTATTTTAGATGGCACACATCGAGCGATGCGTGTAACACTCTCTAGGGAAATAGAAAAATTAGAATCAAGTTTGTCGTTCTTAGCGACAGTTGGCTCAATCAGTCCTTATATCGGCCTTTTTGGTACTGTATGGGGTATTATGACTGCATTTATTGCACTTGGTTCAGTAAAGCAAGCCACCTTACAAATGGTAGCGCCAGGTATTGCTGAAGCACTTATTGCAACTGCAATGGGCTTATTTGCCGCTATTCCTGCAGTTATTGCATTTAACCGTTTTTCTCACACAGTTGAAAAAGTAGAATCATCTTACGGTAATTTTATGGAAGAGTTTTCTAATATTCTTCATCGTCAAGCTGTGGCAAATGTGGATGCTAAATAATGTATCAACGTAAGAAACGTCGCCCCGTCGCCGAAATCAACGTTGTTCCGTACATTGATGTGATGTTGGTATTGCTAATTATTTTCATGGCAACGGCTGCGGTAATTACCCATGGCGTAAAAGTCGATTTACCCAAAATGGAAGAGTCTGAACTTGTCGAAGCGACAGAAGCTCCACCAATTGTGGTATCGATTGATGCCGATGGGAATTATTATGCAAGCATAGGTATTGATCCTGAAGCTCCGATGGAAGCGGTTGATATTGCAGCGCAAGTTAAACTTGCTTTAGATAAAGATCCTAAAACACCGGTGATGCTAAAAGGAGACGGGAAGGTAACTTACCAAGAAGTACTCCTACTAATGGATTTCCTTAAAAGAGCGGGCGTACCGTCGGTCGGATTAATGACGGAGTCATTTGAGCAGTAACTATGAAGAACGACTTTAACGCGGCTCTTATCAAATCTGCATTGCTGCACCTTGCCATCATTGTGGCTTTTGTAATTGGTGGATTACTAAAGCCATCAAAACCACAAGTAATGGAAGTAACTCTCAATGCATCTAATAAGCCTGAACAAAAAGCTGTTGAGGCGGTATCCGTTGATACTAAAGCAGTTGAAAAGCGTATTAATGAGCTAAAAAAGCAAGAAGCGGACAAAAAAGCAGCTGAAGCTAAACGTATTCGTGATTTAGAACGCCGTGCAGCTAATGCGAAAAAGAAACGTGAAGCAGAGGCTAGACGTATCGCTAAATTAGAAAAAGAACGAATTCGCAAAGAAAAAGAAAAGAAAAAGGCAGAAGCAGCTGCACGTGAAGCAAAGAAAAAGCAACAAGCTGAGCAGAAAAAAGCCGCTGATGCGAGAAAAAAAGCTGAAGAATTAGCGAAAAAACGAAAAGCTGAAGAAGAGAAACTGAAAAAAGCGGAAGCTAAACGCAAAGCCGATGCAGAAGCCGCACGTCAAAAAGCGCTCGCTGAAAAAATGATGCAGGAGCAATTGGCTGCTGAAGCTGCAGCACGCAGTCGCGCAAAACAAGCACAAGTACTTTCTGAAGTGGAAAAATACACAGCGCTAATTACCGCAAAAATCCAGCGAAACTTATTATTAGACGACAATATGAAAGGTAAAGAGTGTCGTTTGAATTTACGTCTTGCATTTAATGGCTTAGTTACCCAAGTGGAAGCCCTAAGTGGTGATAAGCAAGTATGTGAAGCAACAATTCGTGCGGTACGCCGTGCAGATACTTTACCTGTATCCAAAGATAAAGCTGTGTTTGAACAGCTGAAAAACATTAATTTAACCATTCAACCAGATATTTAAGGGATAACATGATTAGCGCATTGCAAAAATGGGCTTTTGCCGCAGTACTTTTGGTTAGTACAGCAGCGAATGCCGCTCTTGAAATTGTAATTACCGAAGGTGTGGATTCAGCGCGCCCGATTGGGATCGTGCCATTTAAATATAACGGTACAGGTGAAGCACCAAATGAAATTACCGATGTGATTGCTGCAGATTTACGTCGAAGTGGCCGTTTTAACCCAGTAGCTCCAATTAATATGCCGCAGCGTCCAAGTAATGATACTGAAGTTGATTACAGTGCGTGGGTGTCTGAAGGTGTTGAAGCAATTTTAGTGGGCACTATTACTGAGCAGATGGGTGCACGCTACTTGGTTAGTTATCAATTAATTGATGTTATTCGCGGTCAAATCACAGGTGGCGATACAAAGATTTTAAGTAAAGGGCGTTTAGTTAATTCCGAAGATCATATTCTAGATTCGCGCCAAACTGTGATTGGCAGTGACAGTTTCCGCCGTTACGGTCACCGTATAAGTGATGTGGTTTATGAAGCATTAACAGGTGAACGTGGCGCATTTTTAACTAAGATTGCCTATGTGATAGTGCGTGACAATGAAGAGCGTCCATATCAATTAGTTATTGCTGATTATGATGGTTATAACGAGCAAACATTATTACGTTCTAAAGAACCTCTTATGTCGCCAACATGGTCACCTGATGGCACTAAATTAGCGTATGTTACGTTCGAGAATCGTCAAAGCCAAATCTATATTCAAGACATTTACACTGGCAAACGTGAGCGTTTAACTGCTTATAAAGGCATTAATGGCGCACCTAAGTTTTCACCTGATGGCACTCAGCTAGCAATGGTACTGTCAAAAGACAAAAATGGTGCCACTGAAGTATACGTTTTAGACTTGAAAGCAAAGAAATCTCGTCGTATTACCAGACATAGAAGTATCGACACTGAACCAAGCTGGCATCCAAATGGTAAAGAAATTATATTTACGTCGGAAAGGGCTGGTAATGCTCAGATTTATAGCGTAAATTTAGCAACTGGTAAGAAAAGAAGACTTACTTTTGATGGTGATATGAATTTAGCGGGTTCAATTACACCTGATGGTAACAACTTAGTTATGGTAAATCGCACATTAGGTCGATACCATATTGCTAAAAAAGATTTAAAATCAGGTGACTTTAGTGTGCTAACACGCACTCGTTTAGATGAATCGCCAAGCATTGCGCCAAATGGCTCAATGATTATCTATAGTACGTTACATAATAATAAACAGGTCCTTGCATTGGTATCAATGGATGGACGGTTTAAAGCTCGCCTTCCTGTTGCGGAAGGTGAAGTTAAGGCACCTGCGTGGTCGCCATTTTTGTAAAGATTACAGGTTAGACTTTTAAAAAAGGAATCAACTCAATGCAACTTAACAAACTACTAAAGAGCTTACTCATTGCAGTGCCTGTAATGACGTTAGCTGCTTGTAGCTCTTCTTCAACTGTAGAAGAAGATACATCTGCGAACCAAAGCAACCAAGGTCAAGAAGAAACAGTACAAGTTGAAACTGTTGTTAAAGAAAAAACACCAGAAGAAATTCTTGCTGAAAAATACGAAGCACTTCGCCAAGAGCAAATCGTATACTTCGACTTTGATAAATCAACAGTACGTAGTGATTATGTTGAGTTACTTCAAGCTCACGCTGATTTCTTAGTTAAGAACCCAAGTGTAAAAGTACTTGTTGAAGGTCACGCTGATGAGCGCGGTACACCTGAGTACAACATCGCACTAGGTGAGCGTCGTGGTCAAGCAGTTGCTAAATATCTACAAAGCTTAGGTGTTGCTGAAAGCCAAATCTCAGTAGTTAGCTACGGCGAGGAAAAGCCAATGGTTAAGACTCGTACTGAAGATGCTTTCGCGAAAAACCGTCGCGCAGTTTTAGTATACTAATATAGAAGTTAATATGATTAAGCCGAAAGTTATTTTGGCAACCATGTTACTTAGCGGGAGCAGTCAGTTATTGGCTGCTCCCGCTCCTGTTTCTGAAGTAGGTGCAAGCTCAAGCATGTCGTCCACGGCATTTGAAACTCGCTTACAAACTTTGGAACGCATGGTTGCAAACAGAAATGTGCAGTTTTTAGAGCTGCAACAGCAATTAGAGTCTCTGCAAGATGAAGTAAGCCAATTACGTGGTATTACTGAAGAGCAGGGCTACCAACTTGAAAAAGTGTTACAACGCCAACGTGAGTTGTACCAAGAAATCGAAACACGTGTCTCAAGTAGCTTAAGTGCGACTACACCTGTTAACGAATTAGTGACAGACAGTGCTTCGGGTACAATGAGTAGTAACCTGAATGAAAATGATGCATACGATCGCGCAGTGCAGTTAATTATGCAGGATAAGCGCTATGATGATGCAATTCCAGAATTTAAGGCGTTTTTAGAGAATTTTCCAGAATCAGTATATGTGCCAAATGCGCATTATTGGTTAGGGCAATTGCTAACGATTAAAAATGATAGTAAAGGTGCTCTTTCGCACTTTGAGAGCTTAGTAAATGGGTTTCCTGATTCAAATAAGCGCTCAGATGCAATGTTAAAGCTGGCAACGACCTACATTAAAGAGGGTGAAACAGCGCGAGCTAAAAAAATCTTAAATGATTTGGTTGCGCAATACCCAGATTCAACCCCAGCAAAATTAGCGGTTGAAAAACTAGCGAGTCTTAATTAAGACTCGCCAGATTCATTTTTTGTAAATGAAAAGTGAAAACATAATCACTTATTAGGCTAATCTTAAGATGTTGGTATAAAATTAGCCAACTGAGTTATAAAACTTAA
>NZ_JAPEHW010000124.1 GCF_028875915.1 Pseudoalteromonas sp. G4 | reverse complement strand
TAAGCATCATTACCGTGTAATCGATTTCAAACGCACTAAAGACGGTATTCCGGCTAAAGTTGAGCGTTTAGAATACGATCCAAACCGTAGCGCAAACATCGCTCTTGTATTATATGCAGACGGTGAGCGTCGTTACATCATCGCACCTAAAGGCCTTAAAGCTGGTGATTCAATCCAATCTGGTGTTGATGCACCGATCAAGGTTGGTAACACATTGCCAATGCGTAACATGCCTGTAGGTTCTACTGTTCACAACGTTGAGCTTAAGCCTGGTAAAGGTGCTCAAATCGCTCGTTCAGCGGGTGCATACGTTCAGATCCTTGCTCGTGAAGGTCAGTACGTAACACTTCGTCTACGTTCAGGCGAGATGCGTAAAGTTGAAGCGGATTGTCGCGCAACTTTAGGTGAAGTAGGTAACGCAGAACACATGCTTCGTTCACTGGGTAAAGCTGGTGCTAACCGTTGGCGTGGTGTTCGTCCTACAGTTCGTGGTGTTGCCATGAACCCAGTAGACCACCCACACGGTGGTGGTGAAGGTCGTACTTCTGGTGGTCGTCATCCTGTGTCTCCATGGGGTAAGCCTACCAAAGGTGCTAAGACACGTAAGAACAAGCGTACTGATAAATTTATCGTACGTCGTCGTACTAAGTAATAGTTGAGGAATTGCCATGCCACGTTCTCTCAAGAAGGGTCCTTTTATTGACCTACACTTGCTGAAGAAGGTAGAGAAGGCGTTGGAAAGCGGTGACAAGAAGCCTATCAAGACTTGGAGCCGTCGTTCAATGATCATCCCTAATATGATCGGATTGACCATCGCTGTCCATAATGGTCGTCAGCACGTCCCTGTATTTGTTTCGGACGAAATGATCGGTCACAAACTAGGTGAATTTGCACCTACACGTACTTATCGCGGCCATGCTGCTGATAAGAAAGCTAAAAAGCGTTAATAGGGGAATATGATGGAAGCATTAGCTAAACACAAATTCGCCTCTGGTTCAGCGCAAAAAGCACGTTTAGTTGCAGATCAAGTCCGTGGACTACCTGTTGATCGCGCGCTAGAAATACTGGCGTACAGCCCGAAATCAGCGGCTGTTTTAGTTAAGAAAGTACTAGAGTCTGCTATTGCGAATGCAGAGCATAACGAAGGTGCTGACATTGATGAGCTTAAAGTGGCGAAAGTTTTTGTAGACGAAGGTCCTACAATGAAACGTATTCGTCCACGTGCTAAAGGTCGTGCGGATCGCATCCTTAAGCGTACTAGCCACATCACTGTTGTGGTTTCAGATAACTAGGAGATTAACTAATGGGACAAAAAGTACACCCTACTGGTATTCGCCTAGGTATCTCAAAACCTTGGGTATCTACTTGGTACGCGAATACAAAAGACTACTCTGAGACGCTATTTGGCGATCACAAAGTTCGCGCTTTCCTTACAAAGGAATTAAAAGCGGCTTCTGTGTCTAAAATCGTTATCGAACGTCCAGCGAAATCAATCCGTGTAACAATCCACACAGCTCGTCCTGGTGTTGTTATCGGTAAAAAAGGCGAAGACGTTGAGAAGCTACGTCAAGCAGTGACTAAACTTGCAGGTGTTCCGGCTCAGATCAATATTTCTGAAGTTCGTAAGCCAGAGTTAGACGCACAGCTTGTAGCTGACAGCATCTCTTCACAGCTTGAGCGCCGTGTAATGTTCCGTCGTGCTATGAAGCGCGCGGTACAAAACGCAATGCGTCTAGGCGCTAAAGGTATTAAGGTTGAAGTTAGCGGTCGTTTAGGCGGCGCTGAAATCGCACGTTCTGAGTGGTACCGTGAAGGTCGTGTACCTCTACACACTCTACGTGCTGATATCGATTACGCAACTTCAGAAGCTTTAACTACTTACGGCATCATCGGTGTTAAAGTTTGGATCTTCAAAGGCGAAGTTATCGGTGGTCTTCCACTGAAACAAGAAGCTGAGAAGCCAGCTAAGCGTGCACCGAAAAAAGCTCGTAAAGCTAAGTAAGGGGTAGCGATCAATGTTACAGCCAAAACGTACAAAATTCCGTAAAATGCACAAAGGCCGCAACCGCGGTTTAGCGCAAAACGGTAACAAAGTTAGCTTCGGCTCATTCGGCCTTAAAGCGACTGGCCGTGGCCGTATGACTGCTCGTCAAATCGAAGCAGCTCGTCGTGCTATGACTCGTCACATCAAGCGTCAAGGTAAAATCTGGATCCGTGTGTTCCCAGATAAGCCAATTACAAACAAGCCGCTTGAAGTTCGTATGGGTAAAGGTAAAGGTAGCGTAGAATACTGGGTTGCTGAAATCCAACCTGGTAAAGTACTTTACGAAATGGAAGGTGTTTCAGAAGAGCTTGCTCGTGAAGCATTTGACCTTGCTGCTCGTAAACTACCATTCAAGACAACATTCGTAACTCGGACGGTAATGTAATGAAAGCTAGCGAATTAAAAGACAAGAGCGTAGAAGAGCTAAACACTGAACTTCTAGAGCTTCTTCGTGAGCAGTTTAACCTGCGCATGCAAGCGAGCACTGGTCAGCTAGCTCAGTCTCATTTACTACGTAAAGTACGTCGCGATATCGCGCGTGTTAAAACGGTTATCAACCAGAAGGCAGGTGCATAATGAGCGATAAAATCCGTACTCTACAAGGTCGCGTAGTTAGTGACAAGATGGACAAGTCTATCGTTGTTGCTATTGAACGTCAGGTGAAGCACCCAATCTATGGTAAATTCATCAAGCGTACTACTAAGCTACACGCACATGATGAGAACAACACTGCTAAAGTAGGCAACACAGTTACTATTCGTGAGTGTGCTCCTATTTCTAAGAACAAATCTTGGACTTTAGTTGACGTTGTTTCTGCTTAATTTTTATTAATTAAGCGAACGCTAAAAACCCCAGCCTAGGCTGGGGTTTTTTACGTTTAGAGCAAAGTGATTTTGATAACGGATGAAGCACCATTCTCAATGCTAACCGGTAAATTCATTTAGCGTACTACTAAGCAACACGCACATGATAAGAAAACCATTTCCAAAGATGGCAACACAGTCATTATTTGTGAATGTTGCAGTTTAGTTTTTAATAATTAGTGCCTAAGGCAAACCCGAGACTACATTTACTGCTTACTTACGATTTCTTACATTGTTTAGACTTTGTTCGCTGAACTTTATACCTTGGCTAGACTCCTAACGTATTCATAATAAATAAATTTTTAAGGTATTGTTGTGCGTTCAAAGCAAATGGCATTGCTGACGTCTATTACCGTTCACTTTGTTCTTGGGTACTTGCTGGTAACTCAAACTTTTAAACAATCAACTTCAAAGCAGGGAGCGTCTCTTAAAACCTACATCATACCTGTCGCGCAGCAGCGCAAAATTCTTGCTGAAATGATGAAACCTAAAGACGCGCAAAAGCCTGAATTAAAACAACAGGAAGTACCTGAAAAAATTTTAAAAAAAACAGTTGTTGGGCAGGAAAATAAAACCCCAAAAGTTGCAAAATTACCGGTACCAAAAAGTACTGAAAAACCGCTGGAAAGCGTTCTTAAAAATCAGAAAAAGTCGAATGAAACCAAGACTAAAGTGATAAAGTTTAATCGTTATAAGAGCCTCGAGAGTGTAATTGACAAAGAACAGCAAGCCTTTTTTAAATCGCAACAATTCAATAACCAGATAAGCCAGCCTAAAGTTAAAATTAAGCCGTCGCAGAAATATCAAGATCTAGTCAACGAGCAAGCTGAAGTTGTTGTTGGTAGCGTAACCTCACCACGTAAGACCCTAAAATACAAAGGTAAGTGTTATCTTGTCGATAGTAGTTCAGAAATGGGTAGTATGGATATGCCGTCATCATCTGGCTTTCCATGCCCGGGTGAAAAATCAGATAATGAAATATTGCTGAAAAATTCGTTAGATAAGTATTTAAAGAAAAAATAAGGGATCCGCGTGAAATACATTGTGCTGATTTTATTAATGCTAATAAGCGCTGGTTGTTCAGCTGGTTTGCAGCAACGGGAAGTAAGAGAGTGTCGAGAAAGCGCCTTTCAAAATCAAGCAATACCTATGGCAGTAATGGAAGCCCAGTATAAAGATTGTCTAAACAATAAAAAGGAAATACGAGAGGCTGAGAGGCAAATAGCACTAACTGAAAATGTACTTGAGATTTTGCTGGCTATCTTTGGTGCAAAAGAGCTTGATTAGTATTAACGGTAAGCTCGTTCTATATCACTCTTAATATTGAATAGTCATTCACTTTAATTCGCTTAGAAAAAGTATCTCTTTTATAAAACAAAAAGCCAGCTAAAAGCTGGCTTTTTTAATTAAGGAGAATGACTTAATTAAAGTTTTGGTCCTGCCGCTACAAGCGCCTTGCCGTTTTCTGTGTCGGTGAACTTATCAAAGTTATCAACAAAACGTTGAGCTAGGTCTGTTGCTTTGTCAGTCCATACGCTTGCATCTTCGTAAGTGTTACGAGGATCAAGAATATCACCTTCTACACCTTCAAGTGACTTAGGTACTTCAAGGTTAAATAGTGGCACAATTTCAGTTTCAGCGTTATCGATAGAGCCATCTAAGATAGCGTCAATGATTGCACGCGTCGCTTTAATTGAAATACGTTTGCCTGTGCCGTTCCAACCTGTGTTTACTAGGTAAGCTTCAGCGCCAGCAGCTTCCATACGCTTTTGTAGTACTTCAGCGTACTGTGTTGGGTGAAGTGATAAGAAAGCAGCACCAAAACAGCTTGAGAAAGTAGGTGTAGGTTCAGTAATACCACGCTCAGTACCTGCTAATTTCGCTGTGAAACCCGATAGGAAGTAGTACTGTGTTTGCTCTGGCGTTAATTTAGCAACTGGTGGTAGTACACCAAACGCGTCAGCAGTTAAGAAGATAACTTTCTTCGCGTGACCTGCTTTAGACACCGGCTTAACAATGTTATCAATGTGGTGAATTGGGTAAGAAACACGCGTGTTTTCAGTTGTTGAGTTATCGTCAAAATCAATTTTGCCGTTTTCATCAACTGATACGTTTTCTAATAATGCATCACGACGGATTGCATTGTAGATGTCTGGTTCATTTTCTTTGCTAAGGTTAATTGTTTTTGCGTAACAGCCACCTTCAAAGTTAAATACGCCGTTGTCATCCCAACCGTGCTCATCATCACCAATTAGCTCGCGTTTAGGATCTGTTGAAAGTGTTGTTTTACCAGTACCAGAAAGACCGAAGAAAATTGCAACGTCGCCATCTTTACCAACGTTTGCACTACAGTGCATTGACGCGATGCCTTTAAGCGGTAGGTAGTAGTTCATCATTGAGAACATACCTTTTTTCATTTCACCGCCGTACCAAGTTCCACCAATTAATTGGATTTTCTCAGTTAGGTTAAATGCAACGAAGTTTTCAGAGTTAAGACCCTGTTCTTGCCACTTGTCGTTAGTAGTTTTTGCACCATTCATTACGATGAAATCAGGCTCGTAATCTTTTAGCTCTTCTTCAGAAGGGCGAATGAACATGTTTTTAACGAAATGTGCTTGCCATGCTACTTCAGTAACAAAACGGACTTTCAGGCGTGTGTCTTCATTTGCACCACAGAAAGTGTCAACTACGAAAA
>NZ_JAPEHW010000123.1 GCF_028875915.1 Pseudoalteromonas sp. G4 | reverse complement strand
CTGAAATCTGAAATCCAATAAAATCATAGCCAACTTAAAATCAACACGATAAAATTATTGCAACGTTCATTTTCTGTAATTTCACTATGGCTCTCTCTCAACAATTAATTTCTCAACTTGTTAAATCTGCACTCGACGAAGACTTAAACTATCAAAATGCTGATGGCGATATCACTGCACAGCTTATTCCGGCAACACAACAAGCAAACGCAAAAGTAATCACCCGAGAAGCAGGTGTATTTTGTGGCAAGCAACTTATTTTAGAAGTATTTGAGCAAGTAGACCCTAGTGTTGAAGTAAACGTACTTGTTGAAGATGGCGATACCATCGAAGAAAACCAAACATTATTTACTGCCGTTGGTAATGCTCGCGCAATTTTAACCGCTGAGCGCACAGCGCTTAATTTTGTGCAAACACTTTCAGGCACGGCAACCACCACTGCCCACTATGTAAAAGAGCTAGCTGGTACAGGCACACAACTACTGGATACTCGCAAGACCATTCCGGGCTTACGCTTACTACAGAAGTATGCAGTAAAATGTGGTGGCGGCGAAAATCACCGCATTGGCTTATTTGATGCTTTCCTTATAAAGGAAAACCATATTGCCGCTTGTGGCGGTATTGAAAATGCGGTTTCACAAGCAAAAGCCAACCACCCAGATAAAAAAGTCGAAGTGGAAGTAGAAAATCTTGAAGAACTGCAATTAGCGCTTGATGCTGGCGCAGACATCATCATGCTTGATAATTTCACTGTTGAGATGATTAACAAAGCAGTTACAATTACCGATAAACGCGCCAAATTAGAGGTATCGGGCAATATGACACTAGAGACCTTACGCACCTATTCACAAGCTGGCGTCGACTTTATTTCATCAGGCGCTTTAACAAAACATGTAAAAGCGCTTGATTTATCAATGCGTTTTGAAAATAATGACGTTTGATTAGCGAGTTGAAACTTTTTCATACTTTAAAACACCATGCTTAAGTATGATTTTAGGAACTTGTAAGCTAATTGTAAAAAAAGAAGCTACACAAGTGTAAAATCTCGTGCTAGCATCTAATTAGAAATAGCGAGTACAGGATGTACAGGCTAATAATAAGGAATTAGTTTTGTACTTAAATAACCCACCAAGTAGTACCTTTGAGTGGTTTTTGAGCACAAATTAATAATTTTTTATGGTTTGGTATTAATTGCTTAGGGAAAAGTTACTAATACTTACTTTCTCATTTGTGAAAGTTAACTATACTAATGATGGAATGAGTCAATTCAGGTGACTGTATTGCTCCTTTTAATAACTTAGCCCCATAAACACTCGTTAGAGGTACATTATGAAAAACATGAAACAAACAGCCCAAAAGGGTTTCACACTTATCGAATTAATGATCGTTGTTGCAATTATCGGTATTCTTGCAGCAGTGGCAGTTCCACAATATCAAGATTACACAGGTAAGTCACAAGTTGCAGGTGCTCACGCTGAAGCTTCATTAATTAAAACTAAATTTGAAGTACTTGTAAATGAAGGTACAACGCCTTCACTTACTGCAGCTGACGATGGTTATGTTGGTCAAACTGCTACTGGTGGTACTTATTGTACTCTTGCTTTAACAGGTACAACTGAAATATTATGTACAGTTAAAGGTGCAGGTGCATCTATTAACGGTGCAACAGTAACACTTACTAGAAGCGCTGAAGGTGTTTGGTCTTGTGCTGCAGATGCAGGCGCAGCTACTGGTTACAAAGAAAGCTATGATCCTAAAGGCTGTAGCTAATAGTATTTTAGCCTAGTAGTAATAAATATCGACAGCTATCTAATTACCCAAGCTTAGCTTGGGTAATTTTTTCAACATATAATTATAATGACAAATGCAAATTTCCTCTCCTTTAATTAGAAAGTTAGTCGCGAATGGTTTAATCGATCACACCAAGCTGGCTACTTCTACCGATAATTCAAACACACTTGAATTTATATGTAGCATAAGCTCACTCACAGCTTCAGAGCTAGCTAAAAAAGCAGCCAACCTATTCCAAGCTCCTTATTTATCAATAGAAAACATCGATTTATCTTTAATTCCAAATGGTAAAGAGCAAAACGAAAAATTAATAAAAAAACACCGCTTACTACCAATTGCCTTAAAAGGCAAGACCCTTTACTTAGCCAGTGCTGATCCTACCAACTTTGATGCCTTTGAAGATTATGAATTTAATACAGGCCTGCAAACAGAAGTAATTGTAGTTGCTTACGATGAACTTGATAAAGCCATTGATTCATTATTTGATAAAAATGACGGCATTGAACTAAGCGATGATCAATTAAGTGAATTAAGCGGCATTTCCTCAGATATTGATGACGCGCAAGGTGATGAAGAAAACGATGTTAGCCCTAAAGAAGAAGATGCCCCTATTATTGTATACATTAATAAAATATTAATGGATGCAATTAAACGTGGTGCGTCGGATTTACATTTTGAACCTTATGAACATGTATATCGCATTCGCTTCCGTGTTGATGGTGTGCTACATGAAATTGCAAATCCACCAATTGGTCTTGAAAGCCGAATTTCCGCACGTATTAAGGTAATGTCGCAGCTCGATTTAGCAGAAAAACGTAAGCCGCAAGATGGCCGTATCAAATTAAAGATCACTGCGAAGAAAAGTATTGATTTTCGTGTATCAACACTCCCGACTTTGTGGGGTGAAAAAATTGTAATGCGTATCCTTGATTCATCAAGTGCCATGTTGGGAATTGATGTATTAGGCTATGAGCCCGAACAAAAAGAATTATACTTAAATGCGCTCGCTCAACCACAAGGTATGATTTTAGTTACAGGCCCAACTGGTTCAGGTAAAACCGTATCCCTCTATACTGGTTTAAACATATTGAATAAACCAGAACGAAATATTTCCACAGCTGAGGACCCAGTTGAAATTAACCTAGTGGGCATTAACCAAGTACAAATTAACCCTAAAGCAGAAATGACCTTTGCTAATGCCCTACGTGCATTTTTACGTCAAGACCCTGATATTGTTATGGTTGGTGAGATACGTGATTTAGAAACCGCAGAGATATCAATAAAAGCAGCGCAAACAGGTCACTTAGTATTAAGTACTTTGCATACTAATTCGGCACCTGAGACTTTAACTCGCTTAATGAACATGGGTGTACCTTCGTATAACATTGCAAGCTCTGTTAGCCTTATTATTGCACAGCGCCTAGCTCGCCGCTTATGCCCTGCTTGTAAAGAACCTGAGCAATTACCTGAACAAGAGTTAATTAATTTAGGTTTCACGCCTGAATTAATGACGGATATGCAACTTCACAAAGCTGTAGGCTGTGATAAATGTACTGAAGGTTATAAAGGACGAGTCGGTGTTTACGAAGTTATGCCTATTACACCAAGAATTGCAGACATGATTATGCAAGGTGGAAATTCATTACAAATTGCTGAAATTGCTGAGCAAGAAGGTATTAACAATTTACGTAAATCAGGGCTTAAAAAAGCGGCATCAGGTGTAACTAGCATTACCGAAATAAACCGAGTAACTAGCTATTAATTAATACAAGCTAGACCCTCTTCACGGTTGCAGCTAAAATATAAAACTAGGTTTAGGTATCAAAGCCAATTTGGCAATAATTAAGGATAAGCATGGCAAAAAAAGATAACAACAAAAGCCTAACCACATTTGCCTGGGTAGGTGTAAATGCCCGAGGCAAAAAAATGGAAGGAGAAATTAACGGGCCTAGTATAGCTATAGTTAAAGCACAGCTCCGTAAGCAAGGCATTATCCCATCAAAAGTTAAAAAGAAAGCACAGCCTTTATTTGGTTTAAGTTCGGAACCGAAGATTAGCGCCAAAGAAATTGCTATGTTTACCCGACAAGTAGCAACCATGTTACTCGCTGGTGTATCGCTTATACAAGCGCTAGATATGATTGCTTCTGGTAGTGATAATAAATCGATGCAAAAGCTAATCACTAAAATTGCTGATGAGGTAAAAGCGGGTGATCCATTAAGTAAAGCACTTAGAGCATATCCCAAGTACTTTGATGATTTATACTGTGATTTAATAGAATCCGGCGAACAATCCGGTGCCTTAGATCGTATTTTTGACCGTGTTGCACTTTATAAAGAAAAAGCAGAAGCGCTTAAATCAAAAATTAAAAAAGCTATGTTCTACCCTATCGCAGTTTTAACAGTTGCATTTATTGTTACAGTAATATTATTAATTTTTGTAGTACCACAATTTGAACAAGTTTTTGCTGGCTTTGGTGCAGAATTACCTGCATTTACCCAGTTTGTTATCGGTATATCAGAGTTTATGCAAGCCAATTGGTGGATTGTATTTGGCATTTTAGGTGTTGGGTTCTATGCATTTAAGAAAGCTCATGCCTCAAGCAAAGAAGTTAGGGATAACACAGATAAAATAATTTTAAAATTACCTGTTGTAGGTGATATTTTAAACAAGGCAGCTGTAGCTCGTTACGCGCGTACACTTTCAACTACATTTGCAGCAGGCGTGCCACTTGTTGATGCATTAGATTCAGCCGCTGGCGCTTCAGGCAATGCGGTATATCGCGATGCAATTTTAGATATCAAAAATGAAGTTAGTTCGGGTAACCAAATGAACTTTGCTATGAAAAACGCAAATATTTTTCCAGCTATGGTAATTCAAATGGTGGCTATCGGTGAGGAGTCTGGCTCTCTAGATGACATGCTTGGAAAGGTCGCAACTATTTACGAAACCGAAGTCGATGACGCTGTTGATGGTTTATCTAGCTTATTAGAGCCCTTAATTATGGCTGTATTAGGTGTACTTGTAGGTGGTTTAATTGTTGCTATGTACCTACCTATTTTCCAATTAGGTGCTGTAGTAGGTTAAGTCTCTTAAAATGATCGAACTATTTAATTCAACACCTTGGTTCTTTTATCTAACAATTTTTTTAGTTAGTATCTGTGTTGGCAGCTTTCTAAATGTTGTTATCTATCGTTTACCCAAAATGATGGAAAACGAGTGGAAAGCTGAATGCAGTTTATTGCTTGCTGACAATTTAAAAACACCGTACGAAGCTAACACAAAAGCATTTAACTTAATAATACCAAGCTCAACTTGCCCCCATTGTAATACGCAAATTAAACCTTGGTTCAATTTGCCAGTATTTGGTTGGTTATTTTTACGTGGTAAAGCCGCCTGCTGTGGTAACAAAATTTCGGTTCGTTATCCGAGCATTGAGCTTTTAACAGGTCTTGCTGGCCTTGTAATTGCGTACAATTACGGCGTGACTGAGCAAGCAGGTTTGTATTTAATACTTACTTACGCATTAATAGCACTTATATTCATTGATATTGACCATATGCTATTGCCCGACCAAATTACGTTACCGCTACTTTGGTTGGTTTTGCTTTCGGCAGTAATGGGTATAACCATTGAGCCAGCTCAGGCGATTATTGGTGCTGCTGTTGGTTACTTAGTTTTTTGGTCTGTCTATTGGGTATTTAAACTGCTGACAGGTAAGGAAGGCATGGGTTATGGCGACTTTAAGCTTATGGCAGTCTTTGGTGCATTATTAGGTTGGCAGTATTTACCTATGATAGTGTTAATGTCGAGTTTAGTAGGTGCTGTAATTGGCATCACATTGCTTTCAATTCAAGGTAAAGACAAAGCTACCCCTATTCC
>NZ_JAPEHW010000122.1 GCF_028875915.1 Pseudoalteromonas sp. G4 | reverse complement strand
TACCACTGTTACTGGTTGAGTCAAATGAAGAGCGCGCTGCACAAATTAAGCACGATTTAGAATTAGGCTTTGCCATTACCAACGTAGATAACTGCGCTACTGCACAAACCCTAATTCAACAATATAAATATGCAATTGTATTAATTGATGCGACACATGGCAGTTTTGACCGCGTAAATAACTTTTTGCAAGAGCTCAGAATTCATCGCCCTAATCAAGCAGTAGTGACCATTATTGATAGCCAAGATGCTGATTTTGCTGAGCAACTCCTACTTTTAGGGGTGACGGATTTTATTCGATTACCATTCAATCACAACATTATTAATAAAGTATGTGAGCAAGCCGCACGACGCGAAGATTTTATGGTGAGCTATGATGAATTCGCAGACAAAGTAGAACAACTTAGTAAAAGCCAGCAAGGTTACAAAGATTTATTCTCTGCCCACCAACGTATTTTAATGCACTTGAATACCGCGGTAATAGAAATCGATCAAGCTCAAAATATTTGCTTTTTAAACCCCGCTTGGGAAGCTTTAACGGGCAATGGCTTGCAATCGAGCTTAGGAATGCCGCTAACATGCTTTTTCCCGGCTAAAGATGCAGCAAAGTTGAGCGAATTAATCTCATCAATAAATATGACACCTGGCAGTAAAGATAAAGTTGAATTACAGATCAACCATAAACTTGGCCATCAAATTTGGATTGAATGTAAACTGCAATCGATTAAAGAAGCGCATGTTAAAAGTAACATAACCTTGAGTATCGATAACATTGATGAGCGCAAGCAAGCTGAATTTAGCTTACAGCACTTAGCGCATCACGATACATTAACCAATTTACACAATCGCTACTTTTTTGATCAGCAACTCAATCACTTTTGTAAAAAAACTGCTGATAAACAAGAGCACGCTCTACTTTATATCGATTTAGATCATTTCAAAATTATTAATGATTCTCAAGGGCACCAGCAAGGTGACAAAGTACTGCAAAAGGTTGCTGAGCTGTTTGAGCAATGTGTATCAGGTGATGCTTTAGTATGCCGCTTAGGTGGCGATGAGTTTGCCATTATTTTAGAAAATACCAATTTACTTGATGCCCATATGATCGGCGAGAGCTTATGCCAAACAATTGAGCATCAAAGTTTCCGCTTTGGTGAACAAAACTATTCAATTAGCTGCTCTATTGGCCTGACGCAAATTAATCAAAACAACTGCGATGCTAGTGAATGCTTAAAACAAGCAGATATTGCACTTTACGTTGCAAAGAGTCGCGGCAGAAATATTGTACATTGTTATTCAGAATCAGATGCCAATACCAAACAATTATTGTCGGGTATTACGTGGGCACATAGCATCAAAGAAGCATTAAAAGCCCAAAGCTTAACGATGCACTTTCAACCTATTTGGTGCTACAAAGAGCAAAAGGTTAGTTACTACGAAGCCCTTGTGCGTTTAATTGTGAATGATGAAATTATTTATCCAAATCAATTTATTCCATCACTTGAACTGGTAACCGATATTGATTTACTTGACCAAAATGTCATTGAAAAAACAATTGCACTTCTGGGCGAATATCCTGAATTAAATAAAGTAGCAATCAACTTGTCGGCACAGGCATTTAATAATGCCAACCTGTTAAATATAATTGCTGAAAGTATAAAGCTGCACAATGTCAGCCCAGACAGACTGACATTTGAAATTACCGAATCAGCAAGTATTAGCAATCTTGTTGCAACAACTGCCATGATTACCCAATTGCAAAAGATTGGCTGCCAATTTTCGATAGATGATTTTGGTACTGGTTTTAGTACCTTCAGTTACCTAAAGCAACTGCCGGCAAATCAAGTAAAAATAGATGGCTCGTTTGTTAAAGATATGACCCAAGATAGCATTGATAAAGCCCTAGTAAATGCGATAAAAGACATCAGTCATTCACTTGGAAAAACCTGCGTTGCAGAGTATGTGGAAGACAAAGAAACCTTTGAATTACTGAGAGAAATTGGCGTGGATTACGCTCAAGGCTATTATATTGGTAAACCCATTCCTGCTGCTGAAATCCGTAAACAAAAAACATTTCAGCGAACTCAATCGCTTAACAATTTTTACAAAGTATTTTAACAAAACCATAGGAAAGCGAACAAAGAATAGGCTAAACTGTTCCCATACGGACATACAATAAACCGTTCAAATGAGTGAATGGATTGAAGTTAAAAACGGGAGGGACTATGGCACTATTTATCTTTTTACTGCTTATAGCAAATGTCCTGATTTGCTACTTTTGTTACTTAAAAGCTTCAGAGAAAGGCTACCCAAAAGCAGTATTTACTGGATTAGGGGCGATACCTTATTTCAACTTAGTTGTACTTGTTTATTTACTCTTTTTACCAAACGTTAAAACTGAAAGTTTATTAAATTCAAAAGCCGCTAGTTAAGCGGCTTTTTTGTTTTTTTAACGGTGAATTGATAGTTTAAATATCACTTTAAAATGTGTAACTTTGGGCGCTAGCTAGTAACTTTTCCGCATCCATATCACCCACAACACACTTGTTTATTTGCGCTTTATTAAATACAAATACCAAGTCTTCTTTATTGCCTGTAGCATTATCAATAATAAAGTTTACATACTGCTTCTTGCTTAAACTTTTAAGGCCGGCACCATAATCACATAAGGTTTGAGCAAGCGTATTACTGGCAATCCGAATATTCTGCGTACGTACTTTCACCAATTTTTGCTGTTTTTCCTTAGTAGTTGATTTTATCTTGTCTTTTGCATCATCACGCTTATCACGCACTTCTGCTTTTTCTTTTTCAAGCTTGGCGATTTTAGCTTCTAGTTTAGCGATTTCTTTTTCTACCGATTTTTCATCTTTCTCTTTTTGCGCATGTCTACGCTCAAGATTTAAATCACGACGCTCACGTTCAACTTCACGTAGTTGAAATTCAATTTCGCGCTCTTGTTCTGCAAATTCTCGCATTTTCTCTGATGATTCTCGTAATGTTTCCATTGCAACTTGATATGATTGGTTGGCGGCTTCTATGCGCATTTCTTCCGCTTTGATCAACATCTCAGCTTCATCAAATTCTACGTCAAAATCAGGCTGTACAAAAAATTGCTTCCATCCACCAAAACTACCAGAGATACCTTTAGCACTGATGTTAAATACATAACCTTGTTCAGCTAAGTAAGCACCTTTAATTTGTCTTACACGAATACCCTGCTCGGCATCTAGCGATGCTTTGAGAATATTACTCATAATACTAATTTCTTTTTGGCTTTTACTTAGAACATCACTTTCAGGTGCAGCCAAAACCGCTTGTGAAGTTAATAATGTTAATGGAATCAAAAAACGTGCATTCGTTTTCATGATTAATTCTCCCATATTTGGTTTTTGGCAATTGATGACTGAGGCTGTTGTTCAACCTGTTGTGCCAGTTCATTTAGTTGCAGACGAATTAACGCCTGATCCTGTTTTCGTATTTGGTTTAAATCGGCAACCAGCGCGCCAATATCTTCTTTTCGCTCTAGTCGCCCTTGGTCAATCGCTTCTTTAACGAGTGCATAAGTCGCTTCTGCGTTGTTTTTTTGTTGCTCAGCGAGCAATGTTTGCAACTGCTCAAAGGTCACTGCCGGTACTTCTGCTGATTTATCAAAACTTATCGCAAAGCCAGAATCACTGTAATTAATTTCTGCGCGCAAAAAGACTAAAGAGCACATCACCACTGAGCATGCCAGTGCTGCAGGTGCAAACCAAACTGCAATTCGGTTGCTAAAAGGTGTAGGCTTTGGCTTTTCAAACCAAGTTGCTTCCCTTTGCCAATGTGGTAAAGGTGTTTCTTGATATTCACTTGCAAGCGTTTGCCATTGCTGACTATTTTCGAGTAATTCTGCATAAACTGAATCTTGTTCTAACAAGCTTTTCTCTTCTGCTGAAAGTTTTCCACTTTCTAACCATTTTTGGAAAATCATATCTAAATTAGCCATTTAGCACCTCCAAATCTTGACGCAATTTCGACAATGCCGAATATAAACGGGATTTTACTGTATTGGTTGATATACCAAGCTGCTCAGCTATTTGCTCAAAAGTAAAATGTTGGAAAAACTTTAATTCAACCACTTCTTTTTGCACCCAAGGTAAGTCATTTAATAACTTTAAAACTTGTTTGTTTTGCTCTGCCATAAACACCATAAAATCAGCCGATTCAGGTTCTTGTGTTTCTGCGATAAGCATCTCTTGTTTTTCTTCATCAAGCACTTTTCGGGCGCGGTAAAACTCAACACAACGCCGATTTGTAATCGCAATTGCCCAGGTTTTAAAGCTAGACTCAAAACGATATTTATCCAATGAGCGATAAATGCTCATAAAGCTTTCTTGCATGACTTCGAGTGCATCATCTGGGTTACTCACCATGCGCAAGCAACTATGATAAATCGGCTTTTCATATTGCTTAACTAATGTAAGCCATGCCCTTTTATCACCTTGCTGCGCTTTTTTTATTAACCCTTTTTCGCTTTGAAAGAACACATATTCCCCAGCTAATTGTTTCTCTGTTTAAGTAGTCGAGCATTGTTCAAAAAAAGTTTTAAATTTTTTAATCTTTTTTTAGCGAGCGCATTTTTCAGTAAAGAAAGGCTTTAGTTTGTCGCATAACAAACGGAAATCGCGAATGCGACCTGAGGTTTTACGCCACAGAATACCAATATCGCGATAAGCAGTGTCTTGCGCAGCATTAAATACCATAGGTTTATGAGCAAGAATACCGGCATTAATTGCCATTTGCGGTAAAAAGGTAACACCAAGCTGTCTTTCAACCATGCTAAGTAAAGTGTGTAAGCTTGCCGCTTCAAAAGGATTGATACACTCACTTTTACTTAAATGGCAGGCACTCAGTGCATGATCGGTTAAGCAGTGCTCCCGCTCTAATAAAAATACGGAGGAAGGAGGTAATAAATTGAAATCAGCAATACCTTTTGCCGCCTCATAGTCTTTGTGCATCACCATATTAAATGGGTCTTGTGCCAAAATATGCGTGTGGAATTTTTTGGTGTTGTAAGGTAGCGCCAAGAGCGCAACGTCAACTTGTCCTTTTTCCAACTTATCGAGTAAGTTATCACTGGTATCTTCAATTAAAACTAATTCAAGGTCAGGAAATTCAGTAGCACATAAATGATAAAGGTCGGCAGCAATAAAGCTTGCAACAGTTGGAATAATGCCAATTGTAAGCTGTCCTTGCAGCGGGTTTAAAAAGCTTTTAGTAAGCTCTTTTACACTAATTGTATCGTCAATAATCTTACGTGCACGTTCAACGACTTCTTCACCAATCGCGGTAAACATTATGCTACGATTTTCACGCTCAATTAGCTGGCAGCCTAATGTTTCTTCGAGGTTTTGAATTGCACTGCTGAGAGTAGATTGACCGATAAAACACGCTTCAGCAGCACGGCCAAAATGTTGATGTTGATGAACAGCAAGTAAGTACTGAAGTTGTTTAATACTTGGAAGGTTTTTCATCGTTATAACCGATTAAATTCTAATTAATAACGATAAAAACAAATTAACACATGAAAATCAAATATGTCTTTGTAATTTAATAAACTAATTTAAATTGCATAAATTCAAGACAAAAAAAGACCCCATTGCGTGTTCGCATATGGGGTCTTTTCAAGCTAAAAGTCGTTACACTTGAAGGCCAAAAATA
>NZ_JAPEHW010000121.1 GCF_028875915.1 Pseudoalteromonas sp. G4 | reverse complement strand
TATTTTTGGTTATTTAGGGTTGGCACTTGCAACCTCACTTTCAGCAACCTGTAACGCAATTTTGCTTTATTATTTTTTACAAAAACAGCAGGTTTACCGCGTATCAAAAGACACTATTTGGTTTTTTATTAAATGCCTTATTTCAAGTGCTTTGATGTTTGTTGCTGTGTATCAATTACAAGAGTATTTTGTTTGGCAACAGCAAGGATTTACAAAGCAAGTGTTACTGTTGAGTGGATTTATTGTATCTGCTGTCGTTGTTTATTTTGCACTCTTGTTATTAATGGGTGTGCGATTCAGACAAATAAAAAATATTAACTGATAATCGAGTAAAAAAAGTCTATAATCGGGCGCTTAAATTTGAATTCACTTTTTTTGAGGTTTCTTAGTACGTAATGGAGTTAATCCGCGGTATACACAATATAAGGCCGAAACACAAAGGCTGTGTATTAACTATTGGTAATTTTGATGGTGTGCATTTAGGGCATCAGGCGGTTATCAAGGGGCTAATCCAAGATGCAAAAGAGTATCAATTACCAAGTACGGTAATGATTTTTGAACCTCAACCTCAAGAATATTTCAGAAAAAGTGATGCGCCAGCGCGATTAACGCGCTTGCGAGATAAATTGGCATTGCTATCTAAGCTTGGTGTGGAACGTGTGATCTGCATTAAGTTTAATGAAACCTTTGCAAATCAATCTGCAGCAGAATTTGTCGAGCACATTTTAGTTGAAAAACTGGGTGTAACTGCGCTTACCGTAGGTGATGATTTCCGTTTTGGTAAAGGCCGTACGGGTAACTACGAGATGCTGCAAACAAGCGGCGCTCAGTATGGTTTTAAAGTGAAAAGTACAGCAAGCTTACGTCAACAAGATTGTCGTGTTAGCAGTACTGCAATTCGCATCGCGCTGAGCAATGGCGAAATTGCACTGGCAAATGAAATGCTTAGCAGACCATACAGCGTGATTGGCAAAGTGGCACATGGTTGGAAAAAAGGGCGTGAGCTTGGTTTTCCAACTGCGAATATTCCGCTAAAGCGACAAGTGAGTCCGCTAAGTGGTGTTTACTGTGTTCAAGTCACAGTGGCAGACAAGATTTATTATGGGGTTGCTAATATAGGTATTAAACCTACCTTTAACGGCAAGCGCACCCTTTTAGAAGCGCACCTATTTGATTTTAATCGTGATCTTTATGGTCAGATTATCGAAGTAGCACCTGTGCATAAACTTCGAGATGAAAAAAAGTTTGATAGCTTTTCAGAGTTAACAGCACAAATTGCTTGTGATGTTGAAGCTGCAAAAGCCTATTTTGATTTAATTTAGTAGCCGATACGGAAAGTAGAATTAAATGAGCGACTACAAACATACCTTAAATTTGCCGGAAACTGAGTTTCCAATGCGTGGTAACTTAGCACAACGCGAACCACAAATGCTTAAATCTTGGTACGAGAAAGACTTATATGGTCAAATTCGCACCGCTAAAAAAGGCAAGAAATCATTCATTTTGCACGACGGCCCTCCGTACGCAAATGGCGATATTCACTTAGGTCACTCTGTAAATAAAATTCTTAAAGACATTATTATTAAGTCTAAGACGTTATCTGGCTTTGATGCGCCATATGTGCCGGGTTGGGACTGTCATGGTTTACCAATTGAACTACAAGTAGAAAAGAAAGTAGGCAAGCCTGGTAAAAAAGTATCTGTTGCAGAATTCCGCGAGAAATGTCGTGAATACGCGAAGAAGCAAGTTGAAGGTCAAAAGGCTGACTTTAAACGCTTAGGTGTGTTTGGCGATTGGGATAAGCCATACTTAACAATGAACTTCGATTTCGAAGCAAACGCAATTCGCGTGCTTGGTCGCATCATTAAAAATGGTCACCTACACAAAGGTTCTAAGCCTGTTCATTGGTGTACTGATTGTGGTTCGGCACTTGCTGAAGCAGAAGTTGAATACCAAGATAAGCAATCACCTGCAATTGACGTTAAGTTTACTTTTGTTGATGAAGCAGCACTTATCTCTAAATTTAATTTAGCAGATGGTCATGAAGGTGAAGGCGATATCAGCATTGTTATCTGGACAACAACTCCATGGACGCTTCCTGCTAACCGTGCTGTTGCAGTACATGCTGGTCTTGAATACAGCCTAGTACAGGTTGAAACAGAGCAAGGCAAACAACGTTTAGTATTAGCATCTGATCTTGTAAAAGATGCAATGGATCGTTACGGCGTTGATAAGTTCCATGCACTTGGTTATTGCCAAGGTTCTGATCTTGAATTACTGCAAACTAATCACCCATTCTATGATTTCACAGTACCTGTAATTTTAGGTGAGCACGTAACAACTGATTCTGGTACAGGTGCAGTGCATACCGCTCCAGGCCACGGTCAAGAAGACTTTGTGGTTGGTCAGCAGTACAACTTAGAAGTTGCAAACCCAGTGGGTGCAAATGGTGTTTACTTACCTGACACAGAGCTTTTTGCAGGCCAACACGTATTTAAAGCGAATGCTAGCGTAATTGACGTATTAACTGAAAAAGGTGCGTTAATGCACCACCATGCTCTTAATCACAGTTACCCACATTGTTGGCGCCATAAAACGCCAATCATTTTCCGTGCAACACCACAGTGGTTTGTTAGCATGGATCAGGCTAACTTACGTCAAGATTCATTAAACGAAATTAAAAAGACTCAGTGGTTACCAGAGTGGGGCGAAAGCCGTATTGCGAACATGGTTGAAGGCCGCCCTGATTGGTGTATTTCGCGTCAGCGTACGTGGGGTGTTCCAATTGCACTATTTGTTGATAAAGATACGGGTAGCTTACACCCAAATACTGCTGAATTAATCGAACAAGTTGCTGTTAAAGTCGAAGAAAAGGGCATCCAAGCGTGGTATGACCTAGAAACAACAGAACTATTAAGTGCAGCTGATGCAGAGCAATACGTTAAAGTACAAGATACGCTAGACGTTTGGTTTGACTCAGGTGTGACACACGCATGTGTGGTTGATGCACGTGAAGATTTAACGGGTCCTGCTGATTTATACCTTGAGGGTTCTGACCAACACCGTGGTTGGTTTATGTCGTCAATGATGACATCAGTTGCGATTAACGGTCATGCACCTTATAAGCAAGTACTAACTCATGGTTTTACTGTTGACCAAAATGGTCGCAAGATGTCGAAGTCACTTGGTAATGTTATCTCACCACAAGACATTATGAACAAGATGGGTGCAGATATCTTACGTCTATGGGTTGCATCAACGGATTACACAGCTGAAATGACGGTTTCTGATGAGATTTTCAAACGTTCTGCAGATCGCTACCGTCGTATTCGTAATACTGCACGTTACCTATTAGCAAACTTAAACGGTTTCAATCCAGAAACTGACATGGTTGCAGCAGATGATATGGTTGCGCTTGACCGTTGGATTTTAGACCGTGCAGCGGTATTACAAGATGAGCTAATTGCAGCATATGACGAATATCAAATGCTGGTAGTTACGCAAAAACTAATGAACTTCTGTACTGTTGAATTAGGTTCATTCTACTTAGATGTGATCAAAGATCGCCAGTACACAGCAAAAGCTGACAGTGTTGCACGTCGTTCATGTCAAACAGCGCTTTATCATATCGCTGAAGCAATGACTCGTTGGATGGCGCCAATTATGAGCTTTACAGCACAAGAAATTTGGCAAGTACTGCCTGGCAAACGCGATGAGTTTGTATTTACAGGTGAGTGGTACCAAGGTCTGGTTAAAGCTGATTCAGCGAAGCTTGATAACAACTTCTGGCAGCAGCTACTCGAAGTACGTGCAGAGGTGAACAAAGTTCTTGAAACTGCACGTAAAGAAGAGAAGATTGGTGCGACGCTACAAGCGGAAGTGACACTTTATGTAGGTAAATCACTGGAAGAGCAATTAGCTGCCCTAGGTGATGAACTACGCTTTGTATTATTAACATCTAAAGCGGTTGTTGAAAGCAAAGAAAATCGTCCAGCAGATGCTGTGGCAAGTGATATTGAAGGTCTATTTATTGCTGTTGCAGCAACGTCGGCTGAAAAATGCGAACGTTGTTGGCATTACTGTGATGATGTAGGCACTCATGAAGAACACAAAGATATTTGTGGCCGCTGTGTAACTAACGTAGATGGCGAAGGTGAAGTTCGTCAATTTGCTTAGGGGATAGGCGTGTTCAAAGGACGTAGTGGTCTTATTTGGTTAGTGCTCAGCATCTTTTTGCTGGCACTTGACCAAATATCTAAATGGGTAGTAAGTACAGAAATGTCGCTCTACCAAACAATTGATATTTTGCCCGTCTTCAATTTCACTTATGTGCATAATTACGGAGCTGCATTTAGCTTTTTAAGTGAAGCAGGTGGCTGGCAAAAGTACTTTTTTAGTACGATTGCAGTGACTATAAGTGTGCTGCTGATTTATTGGTTAAAGAAATTACCAGCAACTAATAAATTACTGTGTAGTGCGTATGCATTAGTTTTGGCAGGTGCAATTGGTAATTTGATTGATCGCTTAGTACATGGATACGTAATAGATTTTCTTCATGTATATTATCAGCAATATGATTTCCCTGTGTTTAATATCGCTGATGTAGCAATCAGTATAGGCGCAGCGTTGCTGTTACTTGATGCGTTTTTTGAGCAAAAAGAGAGCGATAAATGACAGATTTAAAGATTAGTGAGAACTCAGAAGTTATTTTCCACTTTTCGATTAAGTTAGAAGATGGTTCGGCTGCAGACTCAACCAAAGTGCACAACAAACCAGCTAAACTTGTAATGGGTGATGGTAGCTTAACGGCAAACTTTGAAAAGTGTTTGCTTGGTTTATCAGCTGGTGATGAAAAAAGTTTTAAGCTAGCACCTGAAGATGCGTTTGGTATGCCAAACCCAGATAATATTTATTATGTTGACCGCACTAAGTTTGGTGCTGATACACCTGCTGAAGTAGGTGCGATTATTGCGTTTACACAACCGGATGGCACCGACTTACCTGGTTTAATTCGCGAAGTTGCAGGTGACTCTGTTACGGTTGACTTTAATCACCCATTAGCGGGTCAACACGTTGAGTTTGAAGTTGAAATTTTAGAAGTGCGAAACTAATGAAAATTTTATTGGCAAACCCTCGTGGCTTTTGTGCTGGTGTTGATAGAGCAATCAGCATAGTTGAACGCGCGCTAGATTTATTTAAACCACCGATTTATGTACGCCATGAAGTGGTACATAACAAATATGTAGTAAATCGTTTAAAAGACCGTGGCGCCATTTTTGTTGAAGAACTTCACCAAGTGCCTGATGATAATATTGTTATTTTTAGTGCACATGGTGTATCTCAAGCCGTAAGACAAGAAGCCAAACGTCGCGAGCTAAAAGTATTTGACGCAACTTGCCCACTGGTGACTAAAGTGCATATGGAAGTAACGCGCGCGAGTCGTAAAGGTACTGAATGCGTGTTAATCGGGCACCATGGCCACCCTGAAGTGGAAGGCACAATGGGTCAGTACGATAATGATGAAGGCGGTATTTATTTGGTTGAAACGCCTGATGATGTTGCGACTTTATCAGTAAAAGACCCAAATAACCTGTTTTATTGCAGCCAAACAACACTGTCTGTGGATGATACTGCCGATGTGATTGATGCACTACGAGCAAAATTCCCTAATATTCATGGCCCTCGTAAAGACGATATTTGCTATGCAACACAAAACCGCCAGGATGCGGTGCGTGACTTAGCTGATAAAGCTGACTTGGTTTTGGTTGTTGGCGCTAAGAATAGTTCAAACTCGAACCGACTACGCGAATTAAGTGCAAAAGTGGGAACACCAGCACACTTGATTGATGATGCATCTGTTATGGAACAAAGTTGGTTTGAAGGTATCAATACGGTTGGTGTAACTGCGGGAGCATCTGCACCAGAGGTATTAGTACAACAAGTTGTTGAACAACTGAAAACTTGGGGTGGTACAGAAGCTATTGAAAACCCAGGGGAAGAAGAAAATATCATTTTTGCGGTACCCGCTGAATTGAGATAATTATAAGGCTTGCTAATGATTTCAATGAGTCAAATTAAAGGTGATTTATTAGCAAGCTTACTTAATGATAGAGCACTGCTGGCAGTTATTATAGTTGGGCAGCTGTTGGCAATTATTTTAACCTTTTCACCATTACTCCATACAGACCCTTGGCTGACACTTGCACCTGTGAGTTTGTTTATACACTTTGTGTCACTTGCAAGCCTCAGCTCTATTTACCTTTTAAAAACGCAATTACGTAAAGCTAGTTATCACCAGCAACTGATGGTAATGATCTTAGTGATATGTTG
>NZ_JAPEHW010000120.1 GCF_028875915.1 Pseudoalteromonas sp. G4 | reverse complement strand
TACATAAAAGTAAGTCAGAACTAAATAAAGATCAATTAATTTTATTTATGGTTAATAAGAATTACTGAAATATTTGTTATAAAGATATTTAAATTGTTTTAAATCAAGTGGTTGTGATTTTTATTTTATTCGGTTTATTAGGTTATTATTAAAAATAAAATTAACTTTCATTTATTTTTAATGTGTTAATTGCTGTTTAAAAAGTAAAAAAAGCGTGAAAAGTAAATATCATTATTGAAAGTTCACTCTGTAAATGAACATTTGTTAACGCACTTTCGTTTATGTGGGTTCAACGAGTTGACACCTAAAAACACTCCGCAAGTTTATTTCTTTTTAAAATCAAAATTTGACGGATTTTATTACGCTAACCATTATTAATTAATGCAAAAAATGGTGTTAAAGCGTGTTGTACGCTCGTCAAATAAAAACCTTTCACTTAGCGCGCTTTGGGCGAGCTTATCGCTATTGTTAACTCTTTTCGCACAATCTGCTTGGTCAAAAACGCAAACAGCCGTGGTATTTGATGATATTGCACAAGTAATGCAGCAATACGATTTTGATAGTGGGTTAAGTCAAGCTTCTGTGACTGCAATTACGCAAGATAAATTTGGTTATATTTGGCTTGGGACACAATCAGGTCTAAATCGCTTTGATGGCAAACGCTTTAAACATTTTTTTCCTGCCCAGCCGCATTCAAATAATCTTGCTGGTGGGTTTATCACTGCGCTCTGTAGCCAGGAAGAATTTCTTTGGATTGGTACACAAACAGGGCTTTCCCGTTATCATTTTGAAACCAGCGAGTTTGAGCGCGTTGATGTTAATAAACAGGACCATTCGGTTGAACGTATAAAAAGCTTATCGTGTCACAATGATGTGCTTGTAATCACAACGGATGACAATGCACTTTATATTTATCAATCGGACAAAGGCCTGCTTACAGCGCAAGAGGTATTTTCTACAAGTCAAATTAATGCAGTGCATATTGGGCAAGAGAAATGGTTTGCCGTAACTGAAAACGGCATTTTATCAAAACAAACTAACACAAATGAAAGCAACTTGCTGATCGCTGGTAACTTTAAGTTGGTTGGGCTTGGAGAAAATGCTATCGCGGTAATAGATAGTAAACAGCGGGCTTGCCTTTATCAGCTTGCTCCTTTAACCGGACTTTGGTGTAACCAGCTGCCAATTAACGAGATGGTAGAGGTGTTTCAATTAACCATATTGCCAGCTGATTTACTTATTGCATCCAGCCAAGGCGCATTTCAGTTATCCCTTTCGGGTGAAATTATTCATCACTTCAAACGCCAACCAGGCAATCAAAAAGGGCTTTCAGAAAATACAGTGTTATCGGTATATAAAAGCCAAGAAGGGGATATTTGGCTGGGAACGGAAACACAGGGTCTTTATCATTATCGCGAATTAAGTAACGCATTTGGCCATGTTTATAACTTTAAAAATGCTGTGCGAACCAGTGATTTCTACGATGTTAGAACATTTGAACTGGACGCCAGTGGCACCCTTTGGATTGGTACTTCCAAAGGTATTTACTTATATAAAAATAAACAATTTTATGCAGCTGAAAGTGTCTATCCTTCTCTGAAAAAGCTCAATACAACGTTTATCACCGATCTTTTTCTTCATGGCGATGCACTTTGGATTACCAGTCGTGGTGCGGGTTTAGCAAAACTTGATTTAACAACAGGTAAGACTTGGTTAGTTAAGCCAGACATCAATGGTGAAATAGTTGAAAGTTTTAATGCAGTAATTAGTTTTAAAGGGCAACTTATATTCAGTTCTCGTAGTCAGGGTTTACTGACTTTTGATTCACAATCGAATCAGTTTTATCACTTTATTGAAAACAACGAGAATGTGCCCGCACATGTAACCGGGCTTTATAGTGATGGTGATAATTTGTGGTTTGGCAGTATTGGTATGGGGTTATTTAAATATGACGGAGAAAGCATTGTCTCGATAAACCAGGCACAAGGTTTAAGTTCAAATTTAGTGTTTATGATTGAACAAGATGACCAGCAACGCATTTGGGCAGCTACCGATAAAGGGCTCAGTATTGTTAACCCAGATATGACTCTGGCACGCATCGTTGAGCGTAAACATGGTCTTGCTAACAATGCAATTTGGGCGTTAATAAAAGATGAAAATGGTCACTTCTGGGCAGGCACTAGTGGTGGGTTGAGCCATATTCTGAGTGACAACTTTAGCATTCGTAACTATTTGAAAAACGACGGTATTCAATCAAACGAATTTAATTTTAATGCGGTGTTAAAAACTAAAAAAGGGCGCTTATTTTTAGGTGGTGCCAATGGTTTTAATCAGTTTTACCCAAGTGCAATTGAAAGTGCAGGGCAAAAACCTAAAGTGCAGTTAAGTTCAATTAATGTGCTTGAAAAAGAGCTCACGCCATTAAATTCAGATGAGCTTACGACGGTGCCTGAGCTTACCAAATCACTGAAGCTTAGAGCGGAACAAAATATTCTTTCGCTTGCGTATTCCTCAACTAGTTTGGCCTCAGACAAACTCTCTCACTTATATTATCGCGTGCTTGGGCTGAGTGATAAATGGATTAAATTAGAGCAGGGACGTAACCAGATTGATTTAATTAACTTAAATCCTGGGGACTATACGGTAGAAGCGTATTTAGTTGATCGTTTTAATAATGCATCCGCCCCACATCAATTAAGTCTCACGATAGTACCACCTTGGTGGGCTTCTAAACTGGCAAAAATCAGCTATGTAATCATGGCTTTAATTATAGGTACATTGATTATTTACTCGCGGGTTAAACGATACCGACAAGTGCTTTTAGATAATAATGTGATGAAGCAGTTAAACGAACGATTTGAGCTGAGTTTATGGGCTAGTGGCGATGACTTATGGGATTGGCATATTGCCAATAATACGATTCATCGTTTTAGTGTAAGCAGTCATCTTGATTTTGGTGAGCAAAAAGATGAAGTGTTGTTAGATGAATTGCATCATTATGTGCATCCAAAAGACTGTATTTTGTTAGAGGACAAACTGGAAAGATGTATCTCGGGCGAAATTGACAGTTATGAAATTGCTATTCGGGTTAAACAAAAAAATGGCGGATTTCGGTGGGTACGTGATCGCGGAAAAGTGGTTAGCAGAAATAGCTCAGGCATTGCAGAGCGTATCGCAGGTGGTATACAAGATATTCAAAAGCTGAAAGAAAATGAATTGGCACTGGAAAAGCTAAATCATTCGCTAGAAGAAAAAGTGCAAGAGCGTACACTGCAACTTGAGCAAAATAATCAGCAATTGCTGCAAACATTAGATGAACTTGAAAAGATGCAGCAAGACTTAATAGAAAGTGAAAAAATGGCATCTCTGGGTAATTTAGTGGCCGGTGTTGCCCATGAAATTAACACTCCACTTGGTATTGCCATTACAGGTGTTTCATCTTCAGAGGAGAGTATTGCTCTTATTGAATCGCAACTGGCGAATAAAACCTTAAATCAAAATACGTTAATTAATGAGATAAATAAGCAAAGAGAAGCATATCAATTAGTGCAGCGTAATTTAGAGCGTGCTGAAGCATTAATATCAAACTTTAAACAAGTGGCGGTGGATCAGTCTTCAGAGCAAATGCGTGAAGTACAAGTAAGTGAATACCTAGAACAATTGCGAAGTTCACTTTCACCACTTACCAAAGGTAAGGAAATTACGATATCCATTGCTTGTTCGCAAAGTTTAATTGTTGAAACGTATCCTGGAGCTTGGTATCAAGTGATGTCGAATTTGATTCAAAACTCTGTTACACATGGTTTTGATGGGCTTACTAAAGGCAATATCGCAATTTCGGTGACACTTAATAACGGCAAGCTTGTGGTGCTTTATCAAGACGATGGCAAAGGAGTTTCGGAAGAAGTTCGCGAACGCATGTTTGAACCCTTTGTCACCACCAAACGTAATCAAGGAGGCAGCGGCTTGGGAATGCACATTGTTTATAACTTAGTAACCCAGTTACTTAATGGCGAAATCACCAGTCGTCGGGTAGAAAACCAAGGTGCGGTATTTGAAATTGAGTGTTTTGTGAATGTAATTAGTGAATAAAGCCCCTTTCAAATAACTTGAAAAGGGCTTTAATGTGGGCAGGAAACCTACTGACACATATGCATAGCAGGTGTCTCAGATTGCACTATTTTGATATTGGCAAGCGATAGCTCTAAAGCCTGTGGTGAACCAATTTCAAATGGTACTACTAGCTGATTAAACTTAATGCCTTGCTGAGTAAAGCATGCTAATTCAACGGAAAGGGTATGCCATTGACCATCTGCCTTTGCATTGAGTAAATTTGCAATGTCCATTTTGCTATGACAGCTGCCCGGTACATCTGCGGTGCCTTCACAATTCATGGTTAACCACACATCTTTAGCATTTTTGCTATCGACCTTCACATCAAACACAAGTTGCGCTTTGTCCGATACTAAGTTGCTTAAGTCTTCACGGAAATGACTTTTACTTGCAAAGCGAAGACCTGCTGGCTTTTCACCAGAGATTGAAATTTTGCGTGCATCTTCTTGAATAACTTTATCAATGGTACGGTAATTGATACCTTCAAGGCTAATGGTGCTAGACATAATTTGCTCACTGCTATCACCTGAGAACAACCATGCTTGCCATGGCTTTTTCACTTCACCTTCAAGAATAGACACACTCTTAACATCACCAGCCTTACGTTCAAATTGCTCAGGTAAATCGTTTGGCACCGTTGTTTTTGATGCAGCAGTTAAACCATAGCCGTAAGTAAATAATGGTTTCTCATCACTGTTATTATAAAAATCAATGTGTTGATTTGGGTTCATTGGCCAGCTAAATGGTAATTTACCTTTAAAATCAACATTAATACTGTCATCTGCCTTGCGCAGCAAGAGATCTGCAATTGCTGCGCCTTCAGAGCCCGGTAACCATGCCGCAACAAACGCAGTTGAAGCGTTTAGCTCAGCATTGACCCACATGGCTCGGCCGCTGATAAATACCGCTACAACAGGAATATTGGCATTTTTAAACTTGTTTAGTAAAGCAAGGTCGCGTTTTTCTCCCGCTTGGTATTCAAGGGTTGCGCGGTCACCATGGCCTTCGGCATAAGGTTCTTCACCAAATACCACAATCGCTACATCTGGTTTTTCTGAATAGTTTCCATCAAGGCTGTATTCAAGCTTACCGCCGGCGGCATTTACCTGATTACGTAACCCATCAAGAATCGATGAACCACCAGGGAAGTCACTGTTTTGATTATTTGTACCTTGCCATGTAATAGTCCAACCACCTGATTGTTTACCAATGTTATCTGCGGCATCGCCAGCAACTAAAATACGTTGTTTTGGTGATAACGGTAGTAGTTGCTGGTTATTTTTAAGGAGTACTAATGATTCACGTACTGCTTGCGCTGCAACCTCACGATGCGATGCTTGACCGATAAGCTCCGTTTTACCCGAAAGCGCTCTGTCTTTTGGACGTGGTTTATCAAATAAACCTGCGCGGAATTTAACACGTAAAATACGACGCACTGCATCATCAACACGAGATTGTGCAATTTCACCTGTATTTACTTGCGCGATGGTATTCTCCATTAGGGCTTTCCAGTCTGACGGCACCATGAAAATATCAAGGCCGGCATTAATTGATTGCGCGCAGCTTTCATTACTGCAACCAGCAACTTGACCATGACCATTCCAGTCACCAACGACAAAGCCATCAAAACCCATCTTGTCTTTTAATACATCGGTAAGTAGGTACTTATTACCGTGTACCTTTTCACCATGCCAGCTATTAAATGAAGCCATTACAGACTGTGCGCCAACATTTAAACCACCAACATAACCTTGGGAATGAATATCAAATAAATCTTGCTCAGATGATAGGTTATCGCCTTGGTCGTCACCGCCTACTGTGCCACCATCGCCCACAAAATGTTTAACTGTACTAATTACACGCTCATTGCCTAAAAAGTCTTTACCCACTTCACCTTGTAAGCCTTTTACCACTGATGCTGCATAACGTCGAACAAGCGCTGGATCTTCAGAGTAGCTTTCATAGGTACGACCCCAGCGGTCGTCTTGAACAACCGCAACGGTTGGTGCAAATACCCAGTCAATACCAGTTACCATCACTTCTTTTGCTGTGATAGCCGCGATTTGTTCCATTAACTTTGGGTTATTTGCCGCGCCTAAACCAATATTATGTGGAAATAGTGTTGCCCCAATCACATTGTTATGGCCGTGCACTGCGTCGGTGCCCCACATAGTAGGGATCGTCGAACCATCGAGTGAGTCATCAATTGACGCCATATACATATCGTCGGCGAGCTTAATCCAGTCTTCTGGTGTAGCGTGTTTATCGCCATTTGGGAACGAACCGCCCCCATTTAGATAAGAACCAAAACCATAACGGCGCATATCTTCAACGGTGATATTGCGAATTTCAGGTTGGATCATCTGCGCGATTTTTTGCTCTAACGTCATTTGCGCTAATAACGCATCAATTTTACTTTCAAGCGCAGCATCGTATTTCACAGGACTTGTGATTTTTGGCCAAATATCGTTTTTAGTGTTTGTTGTTTTGGCATTGTCATTGCCCGACATACAGCCGCTCAGGGCCAAACAAAGTGCTGAGAGCGAGAACAGATGTTTATTCATTGATTTGTCCTTGAGTAGTTGATGGCACATGTCCTTTCACACCGTAGAATACGATAAATACGTAACATACGGCAGGAATAATAAACGAAAGAGTAAGACCAATCGTATCGGCCGCCATACCTTGGAAAACAGGAATAATGGCGCCGCCCACGATGGCGAGACATAAAATGCCCGACCCTTGTGAGGTGTGCTCTTTTAAGTTGTTAATCGCAAGACTAAAAATAGTAGGGAACATAATTGAGTTACATAAACCCACAGCGAGCATTGTCCACATTGCGATAGGGCCAGAACTTAGCATTGATACCACAATAAGTACGATAGCAAGGGCTGCATTAAAGGCCAGTACCGTTCCGCCAGATACTTTTTGCATCACAGCAGCACCAATAAAGCG
>NZ_JAPEHW010000011.1 GCF_028875915.1 Pseudoalteromonas sp. G4 | reverse complement strand
ACTACCCTACAATCAACCTCTCACCCAGCAACCTCCCCTGTATTGCTACAAACATAAAATAATCACCATAAGAAAAAGATCATGTATTTAAAATCACTGCTTACAGCAATACTATTTTCAAGCTCTGCACTTTACGCAGGGCAAAGCCTCGATGCGAGCCAATGGCGTTACGCGGTAGACCCACACGGCAGTACTGCAAGTTATGAAAAGCCCTTAGTTAAAGAAGAGTATGTGGGTATAACGTTCAACCGCGTGCCTCGTGTCGATAAGCAAAATAATTCGTGGGTGGAGTTAATTTACGACCTTCCAAAAAAGTCTCTAGAAGGTATTACAAGTGTCGAACTCACTTATCAAAGCGACAAACCGTTAGTGGTTAAGTTATCTCAGAAAGATTATGGTGGAAAAGGTGATAAAAGCTATGCCCACTATCAAGCGCTTTTGCCAAGCGCGAATCGATGGCAAACGCACACTTTAACTTTCGATGACTTCAGTCGCCCAGAATGGACGCCAAGCTGGTCAAAAGATAATGGCATCACAAAAGCTAATGTCTCAGCGCTTTACTTTGTGCCAGATCTCACAGATGAAAAAGGCGGTAAAGCGTGGCTAAAGATTAAAAACGTTAAATTGAATCAAGAGTAAATAGTATTAAGAAACGAGAACGACAGATCTCGCTTCTTTTTGCAGATTAAGCTAAATGCTCTCTGCCCAAGTACTCTAAACTCTGCATCTCTTGTAAGCGGCTAATACAGCGTTTAAATTCAAAGTCTAAAATACCACCAGTATACAGCTCTTCAAGTGGTGCAATCGCCGAAATGATCAAGGTAACATTGCGCTCGTAAAACTCATCAACCAAAGCAATAAAGCGGCGCGCAGCATCATCGTTGGCATGCTCCGACCCCATATATTTTACATTTGATAGTAGCACTGTGTGATAAATACGGCTTAGTTCCATGTAGTCTACTTGGCTGCGCGCAGTTTCGCATAGCTCGCTAAATTCAAACATTACAATACTGTCAGCTTCCATACGAGTTGTTAGATTGCGCCCTTCAACCTCGATAACTTTGTCTTTATGACCAGGCTCTGGCGATAACTTATCAAAATACTCAAATAAGTTTTTATCTGCTTGTGCATCTAGTGGGCTATGATAGATCTCCGCTTGTTCCAGTGTACGCAAACGGTAATCAATACCCGAATCAACATTAACCACTTCGGTATTTGCTTTGACTAAATCGATTGCAGGCAAAAATCGCGCACGCTGTAGACCATTGCGATATAACTCGTCAGGTACAATATTGGACGTAGCAACTAAAACGATATCGCGTTTAAATAGCTCCAGCATCAAACCACCAAGCAACATTGCATCGGTTATATCTTGCACAAAGAATTCATCAAAGCAGATAATATCGGCTTCACTTTTAAATTTATCTGCCACTTTTTCAAGAGGATCTTGAACGTCTTTAAGCAGTTTCAGCTCATCATGTACACGATGCATAAAGCGGTGAAAGTGCACACGCATTTTGCGCTCAAACGGCAAGGCTTCAAAAAATGTATCAACAAGATATGTTTTACCACGCCCTACGCCCCCCCAAAAATATAACCCTTTGATTTCACGTTTTTCAGGCTTTGAGAAAAGTTTGGCAAAAAAACCTTTTTTTACTGGAGGTTGTGCCGTTAAATCGTCATATAAACGCTGTAAATGTCGAACCGCATTTTCTTGAGCGGCATCATGGTGAAAATCATCACGCGTCAAATCTTGTTGATATTTTTGCCAAGGGGTCATGATAAATACAAAGAGTTACTTAAATTTTGATGTAAAATATTAACACGAGCGCAATCAAAGCGTATATTTAAAGTATCTATTTTGAAAAATTATAAGGCTTAATAGTATGAGTACAGCCATTTGGATCACCTTATTAGTCGCCACTGCCGTTGCTAGTTTTTTTATTGGAAGCCTAATCACAAAGCGTCAATATGAACATGACGAGTTAGAAAAAGAAGTTGAAAAAGCGCGAAACGATCTCGAACAGTTTAGACAAGACGTGGCCGACCACGTTGCTCACACCAATAAACTAGTAGGGAAAATGCAAGATAGTTACACCCAACTAGTTAAGCATATGGAAGAAACTAACAAATTATTAGTCGCTAAAAACGATGCTGAAGTTGTGCCTTTCTTTTCTCAAGAAGCGACTGAAATTTTACCTGAAACCCGCAGTAATGATGTAACGCGCACCGAAATTTTAGCGCGCAATGCCGAATTACAAGGCCGCCTGCCGACTTTGTAACCGGTGAAACGGGTATTTTTAGAGGTAATAGTTCAGAAAACAAACAAACAGAAAGTGCTTAATCGCATCTTGATGAACTTTTTTTTGACCCCATAGTCATTATAAGTAACTGGCTGGTTTGCTCCTCCCTGAAAAGGAGCAAATTAGCTACCCTTTTGATTTAAGGAGCGTTATTTTGACTATGAAAACAAAATTAACAGTATTAAGCGCAGCGATTCTTTCAGCCACACTATTAATTTCTCCGGCTACTAGCCACGCAAAATTGCCTGTTTCGGTTAACGGACAACAGCTTCCAACACTTGCCCCCATGCTCGAAAAAGTCACCCCTGGTGTTGTGAGCATTCGTGTCTCTGGTTCGAAAGAAGTTCGTCAACGCGTTGACCCGTTTGATTTCTTTTTTGGTAACCCTCAAAGGCAGCCTCGTGCACAAAAACGCCCATTTAGTGGCTTAGGTTCTGGCGTAATCATTAATTCTGGCGACGGCCACATTGTTACCAATAATCACGTTATTCAAGACGCTGAAAAAATTATTGTCACTTTACAAGATGGCCGTGAGTTCGAAGCCAAGTTAGTGGGCAGCGATCCGCAATCAGACATCGCATTACTTGAAGTAGAGGGCGATGACTTAACTGAAGTGAAACTTGCTGATTCGGATGAATTACGTGTCGGTGACTTTTCAGTAGCGATTGGTAACCCGTTTGGGCTTAGCCATACTGTAACCTCAGGCATAGTAAGTGCACTTGGTCGCTCAGGGTTAAATATTGAGGGCTATGAGGACTTTATTCAAACCGACGCTGCAATTAACCAAGGTAACTCGGGTGGTGCACTTGTAAACCTAAAAGGCGAACTAATTGGTATTAACACAGCTATTTTAGGTGCATCAGGCGGTAATGTAGGCATTGGCTTTGCTATTCCATCTAACATGATGAAAAGCCTTGTAGACCAAATTTTAGAGTTTGGTGAAGTTCGTCGCGGTAGCCTAGGTATTTTAGGCGGCAATGTTAACGCTGGTGTTGCTAAGGCATTTGATTTAGAAACCAAGCAAGGTGCGCTTGTTAACGAAATTATCGAAGATAGTGCCGCCGAAAAAGCTGGTCTAAAAGTTAACGATGTCATTGTTAGCATTGACGGTAAGAAAATTCACAGCTTTATGGAATTGCGCAGCAAAATTGCCACTGCTGGCGAAGGAAAAACCGTTAAGTTAGGCATTATTCGCGACGGTAAGAGTAAAACCGTTAAAGTAAAACTTGGTGGTACTTCTGATACCGCAACTTCCGCTGATAAATTACATCGTAACCTAACAGGTGCAACTCTTGAAGCTGGCCAAACCGACGATGGTAAAGAGGGTGTTGTAGTTAAATCGATTGATTCTAATCGTGCACCAGCTGCTCGCGTAGGATTAGAAGAGGGTGATGTAATCCTAATGGTTAACCGTACCCGCGTAGATTCAGTGCGCGAATTATCGAAAGCGGTTGAAGACAGTGAAGGTGGTTATATTTTCCTTCGTGTTCAACGTGGTACACGTATCTTTAATGTACAAATTCAGTAATTTTATAATTACTAAAAATCATACAACTTGCTAAAACCCAGGTCGCCTAGCTTGCCGAACCGTCATATTCTTGCCACAATAAACGTCCTTTGAAAATAATAATTAAACGGCTCAGCGTGTTAAAAAAGCTACAGTTTTTGCTCACCCCTATTTTGTTAGGACTTGGTTTTGCTTTTATATATCTTTTGGTATTTTCACCAGAGTTACTGCGTGAGCAGCTTTCTCCTACTAAAGTACCTTTAAATGCCTCTCATTTGAGCTTTGCTAACGCCGTTAAGGCAGCCTCTCCGGCAGTAGTAAACATTTACTCAGAATCCATTAGTAACCGCCCTAGAAGTCTGCGCCCAGCTAGTCCAATACGCGAACTAGGCTCTGGCATTATAATGTCTAAAACAGGGTATATTCTTACCAACTACCACGTTATCAATAATGCCGACCAGATTTTGGTAGTGCTAAACGATGGCCGCCAATTTACAGATGTTCAGCTGATTGGTTTTGATGTACCAACCGATTTAGCATTATTGAAGATTACTGCTGAACATTTACCCGAAATCCCGACCAATAACGACTTTATTCCGCAAGTAGGTGATGTGATCTTAGCCATTGGTAACCCTCTGAATTTAGGTCAAACAATTACTCAAGGTATTATTAGCGCCACCGACAAAACCAATATTGCACAAACCCGCCATACGCGCTTTTTACAAATGGATGCGGCAATTAACACAGGAAATTCTGGTGGTGCGGTTATTAATACCAATGGTACTTTGGTTGGTATTACCTCAGCTAAATTTAAGCACGCCCGCAATTTAGAGGTGCAAGGCATTTTCTTTGCGGTGCCATATTCTCTTGCAAAAGAGGTAATGGATAAAATCATCAAGTACGGTCGAGTTATTCGCGGTTATATTGGTTTTGATGCTGATCCTGTTGATAGTTCTGGTCGCTTAGTTAGAAACAATCACACACCTGTATACGGCATGCGTGTTGCTCGCTTAGACCCATTAGGGCCAGCCTGGCGCGCTGGTTTTGAAATTAATGATATAGTGACAAAAATTGATGGCCAAAAGGTGGTTAATACCAATACCACATTAGAGCTTATTACCAATACACCGCCGGGTAACATACTCAACTTTTCAATTATTCGAGCAGGTAAAGCAATTGAGCTGCAGGTTGAAGTGGGTGAACTACAGTTCTAAAAAATTAGCTAACCTGAACTCGAGTTAAGAAGTTAACTAAGTGTTTGAAATATATAAGCTATGTTGTTTCATACCTTGTAGCTTGATAGTTTTTCTTAGGACAAGGTAAATTTGTGCGTCAATAGCGAGTCTATTGCAAGCAAATTTAACGCAGTAATAAGTAAAAATAGCTGCTAGAAAGTAATTTATTATCCCGAGCTTAGGTTATTTAATAAAAAGGCCGCAAATGCGGCCTTTTTTAATGTTGAGTTACACTAAGCTTTACGGCGAGCTATTTTTACGCCTAAACCACCTAGTTTATCTTCAATGCGCTGATAACCTCTATCAACGTGATAAATTCGGTCTACAACTGTTTCGCCTTGTGCAATAGCGCCTGTCAAAATTAAGCTTGCAGAAGCACGTAGGTCTGTTGCCATTACTTGAGCACCACTAAGCTGCTCGGTATACCCACAAATTGCAGTATTGCCTTCTAAGCGAATATTCGCGCCCATACGTTTTAGTTCAGGCACATGCATAAAACGGTTTTCAAAAATCGTTTCGGTGATGGTTGCACTGCCCTCAGCCACTACATTAAGTGCGGTAAATTGCGCTTGCATATCCGTAGGGAAACCTGGGTGCGGTGAGGTTTTAATATTAACCGCCTTTGGCATACGACCACGCATATCGAGATAAATGCTGTTATCGCTTAATTCGATATGTGCATTAGCATCACGTAATTTTTCAATAACAGGTTCTAGACTAAAGTGATCTGTACCAAGACATAAGACTTCACCTTTTGCCATTGCTGCAGCAACAAGGTAAGTACCTGTTTCAATGCGATCTGGCAAAATGCGATGTTCGCAACCGATAAGTGATTCTACACCTGTAATTTCTATGCGGTCAGAACCTGCACCAGAAATCTTTGCGCCCATGGCTGTAAGGTATTTAGCTAAATCAGTGATCTCTGGTTCACGTGCAGCGTTTTCTAATACAGTTACACCGTCAGCTAATGTGGCTGCCATAAGTAAGTTTTCAGTTGCACCAACGCTCACCACATCCATAAAGATATGTGCGCCTTTTAAGCGACCATTTACTTTGGCATTGATATAACCGCCTTCCACAGTAATATCAGCGCCCATTTTTTACCCGCCTGGTAAAGACACTTGTGCTTCACCAAAGCGCGCTAACAATGGCCCTAAAGCTAAAACAGAGGCACGCATTTGTTTTACTAAATCATAAGGCGCTAGCACTTTATCGATTGTGCTACCGTCAACAATTAAGTCATCTTGCTGCCATTCAACCTGCGCACCAAGTGTTGCAAGTAATGCTTCCGTGGTATTGATATCACGTAAACGTGGCACATTAGTAAAACGACTTTTGCTGTTTGCGAGAATCGCTGCAAATAAAATTGGAAGTGCGGCGTTTTTCGCGCCAGAAATGGTCACTTCACCGGCAATTGTGCTGCCACCTTGAATAACAAATTGATCCATTTATGCCACCTTATAGCATCATCAATTTGCGATCACGTTCCCACTGTGCTGGCGTGTAAGCTTTGATTGATACGGCGTGCATTGTGCCGTCAGAAATTTTTTCCATTAATGGTGCATAAACCATTTGTTGTTGCTTAACGCGTGAAACGTCAGCAAAACACTCGCCAACAACAATCAGTTCATAGTGACTGCCTTCAGCTTTTACTTTAATAAAATCTAGCGATAACGCTTGCGATAAAATGTCTTCGACTTGTTTAGGATCCATTAACTCTACTCAAATAAATTCTCTACGTGACCCAATTGCATTAGCTTTTTGAGCTGCTCAGGTAAGTGGACAAGTTTAAGGCTTATATTGTTCCGTTGCAATTGCGACAAACTATAGATTAACCAAGCGAGTCCTGCGGTATCGACTTTGGTTATTTCACTTAGGTCAAGTGTCAGGGTGGTTTTAGAGCTATTTTTTGGTAATTGCAGATTGGCAACTGAGTAGCGATTTAACTCGCCACTCAATATATAATTTGCGTCATCTACTACTGTTAGCGATAACTTTGACATTGCTTATTCACCAGCAAATTGCACTGGCAACTTGCTCTTTTTATCTAGCATATCAATTACGTACCCTAAACCTTCAGTGCGAAGAATACCGTGAAATTCAGATTGTTTAGCATCAAGCAAGCTAATGCCTTCTGGCAGCATATCAAAGCCTTTCCACTCGCCTGATTTAGTTTTGCGTACTTTGAAGTCGATGTTGATATCAGGCTTACCTGATTCAACGATTTTGGTTTTAACCAGTACTAATTTATCGTCTGAAAAATCTAGAGCAGGGGCAAATTCAACTTCCTGACCACGGTATTGCGTAAAAATACCTGCGTATGACGTAATCAAATACTCGCGAAATACATCAATAAAACGCTTAAGGTTTTCGATTTCTGCTTTTTGCTCTTCTTTATCTTTGATATTTCGTACTTTAGAAATATAGCTACCAAGTACACGCTGCGCCGCATAGCGATAGTCGATATAAGGCAGTAGCTCTTCTTCAACAACCACTTTCAAATGGTTTTTATCTTGTTCAATAATCGCTTTATCTTGAGTGATTCGTGCAAAGGTATTTTCTGCAACTGTTCTCACCATTAAATACGGATTACTTTCGTCCACTTCTTTCGCAAAAGACACACATGACGTAAGTACTAGTAAAGTCGCAATTAAAAATTTCATCATCTTAATTATCACAATCCCAATTAATCGTTGCTTTGGTTAAATAAGAACTGACCAATTAACTCTTCAAGTACCAGAGCTGATTTTGTATCAGTAATAAAGTCACCATCTTTTAAAACTTTCACTTCTTCGAGGCCAAACATTTCGCTTAGTTCATCCTCACCGTTCATATCTTTATGAGCAAGAACACCTGGGTTAATTCCCAAATATTGCTCGCCCAAAATACCTGACGTTAATATATTGACCGACGTTGTCTCAGTAAAATTGCTATATTCTGTCGCAATTTTCATGTGTACTACAGGCACATAGTCCGTTGGATCTAAATTAATTGCTTCAACACGACCAACCACAACACCGCCTACTTTAATCGGCGAACGTACTTTAAGTGAGCCGATATTATCGAATTTTGCATAAAGGCTATACGTATCACCATTACCACTCATGCCTGCATTGGCTACTTTAAGTGCAAGCATCACAATTGCAGCAATACCTAGTGATACAAAAAATCCCACTAAAATTTCTATTTTCTTTGAATTCATTTTTTACCCTTTACGCGCCAAACATAATTGCTGTTAGCACAAAATCTAATCCCAATACTGCCAATGATGACTGCACTACAGTTTCTGTTGTTGCTTTACTGATACCTTCTGAGGTTGGTACACAATCGTAGCCTTTGTAGAGTGCAATCCATGTGACAACAAATGCGAATACCACCGCTTTAATTGCCCCATTTAAAATATCTTTTTCGAACGACACCTGTGCCTGCATAATTGACCAAAAACTGCCTGAATCAACACCAAGCCAGTCAACACCAACAATGTGCGCACCAAGGATAGCTATCGCAGAAAAAATCATCGCAAGCAGCGGCATACTGATCATACCGGCCCAAAAACGTGGCGCAATCACACGTTTTAGGGGGTCAACAGCCATCATTTCTAAGCTTGTTAATTGCTCCGTTGCTTTCATTAAACCGATTTCAGCAGTTAATGCACTGCCTGCTCGCCCCGCAAATAATAATGCAGTAACAACAGGGCCTAACTCTCGCAATAAGCTTAGTGCAACAAGTGGCCCTAGGCTGTCTTCAGCGCCATAATCGACTAGCACTGTGTAACCTTGCAGCGCTAAAACCATACCGATAAAAAGGCCTGAGACTAAGATAATAATCAGTGATAAAAAGCCAACCATATAAAGTTGTTTTATCAACAGTGGCGTGCCTTTTCTCACATTAGGCACACTAAATATTGCACCTAATAGCATTAATAAAGCGCGCCCAATACCTGCAAGTGTATCTAACGTATTGCGACCGATTGTTTGAATTGTATTAACCACGTTCGCTTCCCATTAATAAATCTTGATTGTATGGCGCAGCGTCAAAGTGGAATGGCACAGGGCCATCAGATAAGCCTTGTAAAAATTGCTGTACCAAAGGCGACTCAGATTGAGCAACTTGCTCAGGTGAACCTTCACCAATCACGCCTTTATCTGCCAATATCACAACGTGATCTGCAATACTCATTACTTCTGTAACATCGTGCGTAACAACAAGCGACGTAATATTAAGTGTTTGGTTTAATGATTTAATTAACTTAACCAAAACACCCATTGAAATTGGATCTTGCCCTGCAAAAGGCTCGTCATACATGATTAGTTCAGGGTCGAGTGCGATTGCACGGGCAAGTGCTGCACGTCTTGCCATTCCCCCTGAGAGCTCTGATGGCATCAAATCACGTGCGCCGCGCAAACCAACCGCTTCAAGCTTCATCAGCACGATAATACGGATAATTTCTTCAGAAAGTTTAGTATGTTCACGAAGTGGGAAAGCAATATTGTCAAACACGCTCATATCAGTGAATAAAGCACCGCTTTGAAACAGCATGCTCATACGTTCACGCGCTTGATATAACTCGCTACGTGACATTTTTGGAATGCTTTCTCCAGCAAAAAGAATGTCGCCTGAATCCGGTTTTAGTTGTCCACCAATTAAACGCAGCATGGTTGTTTTACCAATACCGCTTGGGCCCATTATGGCGGTGATTTTTCCTGTCGGGACGCTAAAGCTCATGTTTTGATAGATGATTCTATCGCCACGAGAAAAGGTAACGTCCTTTATTTCAACTAAACTTTGCGACAAGTCGCTCTCCTAGAATTAAATGCGCAGTGTATTCTAAGCCTTTTAAAAATGTTGTGAAACCTATGAAAAAGTAAATATTTGTAATAAAGGTTACAAAAGCTGTGTTTTAAATCCAGATTTGATATTATTTGGAGTTATCTAAATTTTGGTTTTTATTCAAGAATGTTGTTATCAATTGCTATTTTAATTGCAGGATTTGTCGGCTTAGTCTGGAGTGCGGATCGCTTTGTTTTTGGTGCAGCAGCACTGGCAAAGAATTACGGAATTCCAACATTAATCATTGGTTTAACGATTGTTGCTATGGGTTCTTCAGCTCCCGAAATGATGGTATCGGCTCAGGCCGCATTAGCACAGCAAACTGACACCGCGGTTGGTAATGCCATAGGCTCAAACATCACCAATATTTTGCTGGTACTTGGTATCACTGCATTACTTCGCCCATTAAATGTGTCATCAAGCACGCTAAAACGTGAAATGCCGGTTGTGATGTTCGTATCATTAGCAGCTTGGTATATCTTATCTGATAACTTCTTAGCCTTTGGTGAAGGTATTGCCTTAATGGCAGGTTTTGTCATTTTTATCGCAGCAATCACGATTATTTCAGTTAAGCAAAGTAAAGCTGCCAGTGGCGAAAGCGACCCGTTTGTTGACGAAGCATGTGATGAAGTACCTGACAATGTGCGTACACCTATCGCGCTTATGTGGTTAGTTATTGGTATGGCGGTTTTACCAGTAAGCTCGCATTTTATTATTGAATCAGCAACCGATATAGCCAAGTTGTTCGGCATTAGCGACCTAGTGATTGGCTTGACGATTATTGCTATTGGTACCAGTTTACCTGAGCTAGCTGCCTGTGTAGCAGGTGTATTAAAAAATGAAGATGACTTAGCGTTGGGTAACATTATTGGCTCGAATATTTTTAACCTTCTAGCTGTATTATCGCTCGCAGGCATCATCAACCCATCAAACGTTGATCCGGCGGTGTCATCGCGTGATGTTCTTATTATGTTAGGGGCGACGGTGGCACTGATTGCGATGAGCTTAAGCATTCGTGGCTCTAGACGCATCAATCGTGTTGAGGGTGGCCTGCTGGTTGCTGCATTTATTGGTTATCAATACCTTATTTTTTCATCGGTAAGCGCGTAAGGCTGACACATGAATTTTATTGCTCGCGGAAAACGTGTACTAGAAATTGAAAAGAACGCGATTGAACAACTCGCTCAGTATATCAATGACGATTTTAGCAATGCCTGCCAATTAATGTATGACTGCAAAGGTCGCGTTATTGTGATTGGCATGGGCAAATCAGGTCATATTGGTAATAAAATAGCTGCCACGTTAGCAAGTACTGGCACACCCGCATTTTTTGTGCACCCAGGCGAAGCAAGCCATGGTGATTTAGGCATGATCACCAAAGACGATGTACTGTTAATGATTTCAAATTCGGGTGAAACAGCAGAAGTCATAAACCTGATCCCCGTTATTAAACGTATTGGCGCTAAAATTGTTGGTATGAGTGGCAAGCAAAACTCAACCCTTGCCCAACAATCCAATGTACATATTTGCATCGCAATATCAGAAGAAGCATGCCCTCTCGGACTGGCACCTACAGCCAGCACCACGGCTACGCTCGCTATGGGTGATGCTATTGCTGTGGCACTTTTAGAAGAAAAAGGCTTTACCGCTGATGACTTTGCGTTATCTCATCCTGGTGGCAGTTTAGGTAAGCGTTTACTATTAATGTTAAAAGACATTATGCACCAAGACGATGCTTTACCGATTGTGACCGAAGGTACCACCATAAAAAATGCATTGCTTGAAATGACAGCTAAAGGTCTTGGTATGACTGCTGTTATCAATCAAGATAAGGTGCTTCAAGGGATTTTTACCGATGGTGATTTACGCCGTATATTAGAGCAACGCATTGATATACACGCGACAGCTATTTCAGATGTCATGACTAAGCAATGCACTACCGCATGCGAAACTATGTTAGCTGCTGAGGCACTTAATATAATGGAACAAAAGAAAATTAATGGCTTAATTGTGGTAGATCATCAGCAAAGGCCAATTGGTGCGCTCAATATGCAAGATTTACTAAAAGCAGGTGTTTTATGAGTTTAACGCCCTCACAACAGCTCTTTAACGAATTGTATGCTGAAACAACAAATGAAGTATTTAGCAAAGCACGCAACATCAAACTGCTAATTTGCGATATTGATGGCGTATTTTCAGATGGCCGTATCTACCTTGGCAATGATGGCGAAGAACTTAAAGCGTTCCACACGAAAGACGGTTTTGGTATTAAATCTCTTATAAATAGTGGCGTGCAAGTGGCGGTAATTACTGGGCGCAATTCAAAGATTGTAGAAAACCGCATGAAGAGCCTAACGGTTCAGCATATTTATCAAGGTCAAGAAGATAAAATTGTTGCCTTTAATCAATTAAAAGAATCGCTATCACTCAGTAACAACGAAATCGCCTACATTGGTGATGACAGCCCTGACCTGCCCGTTATGGAGCTTGTTGGCTTTGCCGTGGCAACCAATGATGCACACCCACTAGTTAAACGCACAGCCCACTATACAACCACTATGCTTGGTGGTTTTGGTGCCGTACGCGAACTCACAGACTTAATTATGTTGAGTCAAAATAAACCTCTTAGTCACTCTGGTACCAGTAGCTAATGTCTGCGCGCATCGCCCTTACAATACTCTTTACCATTGCCATGGTGTGGCTATGGCTTCCTTACTTTTTTGAGACAAAAGAGCAAGCCCCTGTGATCGAGCAAATAGCCAGTATTCCTGACTATATTGCTACTGATTTAAAACAAACAAATTTTAATGACGCAGGTGCAGTTAGCCATAAAGTTATGGCGAAAAAGATGTCGATGTACCAAGACTTAGGTTTTACCCATTTTGAAAAACCGCAATTTACCATTTTTTCAGAACAAGGGGTGTGGCAACTGACCGCCGATGAAGCCACACTTTATAACAATGAAAAACTTATTCTGGAACAAAACGTTGTTGCTAAAAGTCTGACAACTGATGTTATGCTCGACACTATAGAAGCCGCCAGCATTGAATACCTGATTTCAACAAAGGTGATGACTTCCGAATCAGAAGTGAAAATGACAGGTCCTGGACTTGAAATCAAAGGCCAAGGCCTCAATGCTAATTTAGAAGAACAAGTTATACAGTTAATCAACCATACAAAGACCACTTATTATGACCAATAAAATGACTAAATTAATGTCAATCGCCGGACTGGCTTTCACTTTGTGCATCTCCAGTGTCCAAGTAATGGCTGAACAAATTAAACTGAAGTTTCCATTGGAAATTGATGCTGATGAGCAGTCTGCTCGTCTTAAAGAAAATGTGGGTATTTTCCGCAACAATGTTCAAATTAAGCATGGCAATATGTCTATCACTGCCGATTATTTAGAAGCACATAAGCGCACCGAGCTTGGTGATAATCAACAATTACTGATCGCAAGTGGAAAGCCCGTTAAATTCTCTGCCAAGCAAGAAGATGGCTCTACGATAGTTGCAAGTGCAGAAAACATTACATACGATGTGGCTAAATCATTGTTTACCATGTCTGGTGGTGCCAAGTTCCAACAAAATGGCGACATGATGTCAGCAGATACCATCATTTACGATCGCGCAAATGAAACAGTGACATCTAAAAAGTCAGAAAACTCAAATAACCAAGTAAAAACCATCATTAATACGCAAAATAAACAAGGCGAAAAATGAGCACATTAATTGCCGAAAAGCTGGCAAAAAGTTACAAATCACGTCAAGTTGTTAAAAATGTTGGTTTAGAAGTTAAAGCCGGCAGTATCGTAGGTTTGCTTGGCCCAAATGGCGCAGGTAAAACAACCACGTTTTACATGATTGTCGGTTTAGTGCCGAGTGACAGAGGCACTATTCGTATTGATGATAATGACATTACATTACAACCAATGCATAGTCGTGCCCGTTTAGGAATTGGTTATTTACCACAAGAATCTTCGATTTTTAGAAAGCTTACGGTATACCAAAACATCATGGCGATCCTCGAAACTCGAAAAGATCTTAATCGTGTTCAGCGCGAAGAAGCGCTCGATGATTTGCTCGAAGAATTTAATATTGGTCATATTCGAGATTCGCAAGGTATGGCTCTTTCTGGTGGTGAGCGTCGCCGAGTAGAAATCGCTCGCGCATTAGCCGCAAATCCGAAATTTATCCTGTTAGATGAACCTTTTGCTGGTGTTGATCCTATTTCAGTGATAGATATAAAGAAAATAATTGAGCATTTAAAAAATCGCGGAATTGGTGTTTTAATCACTGACCATAATGTGCGCGAAACCCTTGATGTATGTGAGAAAGCCTATATTGTTTCTCACGGTGAATTGATAGCATCAGGTACTGCAGAAGAGGTTTTAAACAACCAAAAAGTTCGCGATGTATACCTAGGTGAACAATTCAGACTATAGTAATAATGAGTGTACTTTTTTACTGGAGTTGAATTGTTAACCAACAGCTTGAGAAATAAAGAAGGATTAGAATAATTACATGAAGCAATCGCTACAGCTTCGCCTTGGGCAGCAACTAACAATGACACCCCAATTGCAGCAGGCAATTCGCCTATTGCAGTTGAGTACGTTAGATTTGCAGCAAGAAATTCAAGAAGCCCTTGATGCCAATCCTTTACTTGAAGAAGACACAGATTTCAGTGATGACAATCAAAACAATGAAAGCACTGAAACCAGCAAAGATGATTCATCTTCTCACGATGAATATGACACGCCTGTAAGCCAATCAGAAATTGAATCTAGCGACGCCTTAAATAATGAAAATCTCTCTGATGATTTAGCTATGGACGTGTCGTGGGATGATTATATTAGTGCAGCACCAGTATCGGTTAGCAATGCACCCGCCCCTGAAAATGACACGGTTTACCAAGGCTCTACCAGCGAATCTTTGCAAGATTACTTAATGTGGCAATTACGTTTAACGCCGTTTAGCGACACCGACGAAATGATTGCAACAACCATTGTTGAAGCGGTTGATGATTCTGGTTATTTAACGCAAAGTGCCGAAGAAATTTTAGAAGCGGTGCAAAAATCAGAAGATCAGGAACAAATTGAACTTGATGAAGTTGAAGCTGTACTAAAACGCATTCAACTCTTTGATCCTGTTGGTATTGCTGCACGTTCACTACAAGAATGTTTATTGATCCAGCTCAACCAGTATGACAAAAATACCCCTTGGCTAAGCGAAACAAAAAGCGTAATCTCAAACCATATGGAACTTTTGGGGTTAAGAGACTATCGTACCATAATGAAGAAGGCCAAACTCAAAGAACCTGAGTTAAAAGAAGTCTTAACATTAATACATAGCCTTAATCCAAAGCCAGCTGAAAGCATCATTCATGAAGAGCCTGAGTATGTTGTTCCTGATGTTTCAGTGAAAAAGATTAAAGGCCGTTGGCGTGTTGAGTTAAACAACGACAGTATGCCGAAAATTCGTGTAAACGAGCAGTATGCATCACTTACCCGCTCTATGAAGTCAGGCAGTGATAGCCAGTTTATACGCAACCATTTGCAAGAGGCTAAATGGTTTATTAAAAGCTTAGAAAGCCGCAATGACACTTTATTAAAAGTAGCCAATTGCATTGTTGAACAACAACAGGCATTCTTTGAATATGGCGATGAAGCAATGAAACCGATGGTTTTAAATGATGTCGCCGAAATGGTTGAAATGCATGAATCGACTATCTCGCGTGTTACAACGCAAAAATACATGCATACACCACGTGGCATTTACGAATTAAAATACTTTTTCTCTAGCCACGTTAGCACGGAAAATGGGGGTGAGTGCTCATCTACCGCGATTCGAGCACTGATCAAAAAGTTAGTAGCAGCGGAAAATCCTGCCAAGCCATTAAGCGATAGCAAGATAACCGATCTACTAGCAGAACAAGGAATTAAAGTGGCGCGACGCACAATTGCAAAATATCGTGAGTCGCTATCCATACCACCGTCTAATCAGCGCAAGAGCCTGATTTAGACCATTTAGAAGGAAAATGCTTATGCAATTAAACTTAACAGGTCGTCACGTAGAAATTACTGATTCTTTAAGAGACTATGTCACTAACAAATTTGCAAAACTAGAGAGGCATTTTGATCACATTAATAACGTGCACGTTATTCTAGATATTGAAAAATTATCACAAAAAGCAGAAGCAACAATGCATGTTAATGGTGGCGAACTCTTCGCATCAACCGCACATGAAGATATGTATGCAGCAATTGATGGCCTAGTTGATAAACTTGACCGTCAAGTAATTAAACACAAAGAGAAGTTATCTCGCCACTAAAATGAAACTTACAGATATTATTGCTGAGGACTGCGCTAAAACCGCGGTCCTTTTTAATAGCAAAAAACGACTATTTGAATTTATAAGTGATCTTGCGCATCAACAAGCACCTGACATCACTTCTCAAGAATTTTTAGATGCCTTATTACAGCGTGAAAAGCTTGGTAGTACAGGTATTGGTAAAGGCCTCGCCATTCCCCATGGCCGCATTGATGGCTTACAAGATACCATCGGTTTTTTAATTGTAAATCAATCTCCTATCCCATTTGATGCAATTGATGACAAAGACGTCGATATTTTCGTTGTACTGCTCATACCAGAGCAAAAGTGCCAACAACATTTGCAGACTTTAGCCACTATCGCTGATAAACTAAAAGACAAGCAATTTTGCCGTCAGCTACGTCATGCTGAGAATAATCATCAGCTATATCAAATCATTAGTAGTGAAGCGAGTAACTAAAGTTAGGAGACTTAAGTGCAGCTTATTTTAATCAGTGGTCGCTCAGGGTCAGGAAAAACTGTCGCACTTAGGGTGCTTGAAGATCTTGGCTACTATGTTGTTGATAATATTCCGGTTAATTTACTGCCATCGTTAATTCGCTCAGTCTCCGACAAATACGACAAAATTGCCGTCAGTGTTGATGCTCGTAATATGACAAAAGAGCCAGAGGAAATTGAAGAGGTATTAGACTACCTGCCTGGCTTTGCTACGCCAACACTCTTTTATCTCGACAGTGATGATAACACTCTGATTAGACGTTTCTCTGAAACACGTCGCTTACACCCGCTTTCGCTAAACAATATCTCTCTTGAAGAAGCAATTGAAGCCGAGAAGAAGCTGCTTGACCCGATTGCATCTAAGGCCGATATTTTTATTGATACAACTGATTTAAGTGTTCATCAATTAGCTGATAGCATTCGTGAAAAGGTACTTGGTAAAAAATCAAATCAGCTGATTATTACCTTTGAATCTTTTGGTTATAAACACGGCATACCTAAACATGCTGACTATGTTTTTGATGCACGATTCTTACCGAACCCGCATTGGGAGCCACACTTAAAACCGCTAACAGGGCTTGATCAGCCAGTAATCGATTTTCTTGCTAATCAACCCGTTGTACATAAGTTTGCTTGGCAAATACAAACATTTATTGAAACTTGGTTGCCCCATTTAGAACGTAACAATCGCAGTTATTTAACGGTTGCAATTGGTTGTACTGGTGGACAACATCGCTCAGTGTATTTGGCTCAAACCCTTGCAGAAAGCTTCGCCAAGCATCATAAAAATGTAAAAGCGCATCATAGAGAACAAACCAAGTCATCGTAAGGGAAGAGCATGGCCATCGAAAAACACTTTTTGATAGAAAATAAGCTTGGCTTACATGCTCGCGCTGCAACCCAGTTGGCTAAACTTGCCATGGCATTTGATGCCAAGATAAGCCTAACTCAAGGTGAGAAAACGGCGGATGCCGATAGTGTTTTAGGATTGATGTTATTAGAAAGTTCCCAAGGGAAAGAAGTGTTAGTTCGCTGTGATGGTCCAGACCAAGATCAAGCGTTACTCGCCATTGGTGATTTAATTCAAGCTAAGTTTAACGAAGACGAATAAACTGCTAACTTAACTAAAACTTTTATCTGCAATAATGCTACAATAAGTTAAAATCAAGTTAACTCTATAAATCAAAGAGTTGCAACCATTCACTCCAACCATCAACAAATAATAGGGTGAACATGCCAGAAGCACTAGAACAGGATTATTCACAAACACAACTACATGAGGTCACAAAAGCCCTAAGTAGCGGCATGTTTGTGCACGTTCGCCGCATGTTAGCACATATGCCACCCTGTGATATTGCCTTGCTTTTGGAGTCATCGCCGCATAAAAGTCGTACCGTTCTTTGGCAGCTTGTAGATCCTGATTTACAGGGCGAAACCTTAGAAGAACTTTCAGAAGATGTACGTAACGGCATCATCGCGCAAATGGATCCTGCTCTTGTTGCTGCTGCAACAGAGGAAATGGACGACGATGATTTTGCAGAAGTACTGCGTAGCTTACCTGATACTGTCTACCAAGAAGTATTGGGCTCAATGGATAAAACCGACCAAGAACGTGCAACAGTAGTTCTCTCGTATGAAGAGGAAACTGCCGGTGCACTAATGAGCACCGATACCATAACCATTCGCCCTGATGTAACACTAGATGTTGTTTTGCGTTATTTGCGTTTAAAGGGGGAGCTGCCTGAAGGTACCGATGAACTTTACGTTGTTGATAAAGAAAATAAGTTTTTAGGTGATATACAACTAGCCACGCTTCTGACTAAAAATCCTAGTCTTACAGTGCGCGAAGTGATGGATAACGAATCTGAGGCCATCCCAGTGAGTATGGGTGAGTCTGAAGTTGCACAGCTATTCGAACGTCATAATTGGATTTCTGCACCGGTTGTCGATGCAGACAGCCAATTGCTTGGTCGTATCACTATCGATGACATTGTTGATGTTATTCGTGAAGAAGCCGAGCACAGCATGATGAGCATGGCCGGTCTTGATGATGAAGAAGATACCTTTGCACCTGTTGTTAAAAGTACAAAGCGACGCTCGGTTTGGCTTGGTGTTAATTTAATTACTGCCATTTTGGCTGCATTTGTCGCCGGGTTGTTTGAATCTACGCTTGGTATTTTGCCTATTTTAGCGGTTCTTAATGGTATCGTACCTTCAATGGGCGGTATTGCAGGCAGTCAAACCCTGACGCTCGTTATTCGTGGTATTGCTGTTGGCCACATTAATGATGCCAACCAACGCTGGCTAATAGGTAAAGAGATTGCCATAGGCATGCTTAATGGTGTGATTTGGGCCTTGCTGATTGCATCCGTCGTGGCACTTTGGCAATGGAACTTCACGCTTGGTTTAGTGATCGCCTTTGCGATGTTTATGAACTTATTCGCTGCTGGCTGCGCTGGCGTAACTATCCCGCTGCTCCTTAAAAAGCTGGACATTGATCCTGCCCTTGCTGGAGGGGTTATCTTAACGACTGTGACGGATGTTGTTGGTATTTTTGCCTTCCTTGGCACAGCAACCTACTTCCTTTTACCGTGATATAAGCATTATTGCTTATATCACCTTATTTCTACTTCTTTGGTAGCAGGGTGTATTCACCAACAAATTCTGCCACAAGCTGCTCACCATCAAAGATACTAACTGGTACTTTATAAATAGCCTTTTCACCTTGCTCAAGAGACGTTAAATCACCACTGCATTTTTGTAAATCAACATTACCGCGTGGATCTTGCTTTAACGGCTTCAAATACTTAATACTTGCATCTGAAAGCACAATTGCTGCATCTACACCAATTTCTTTTAAATGAAGGTATGTAGCGCCCCAACCCGTTAAGGTTGCCAAGCTATAAATTGAGCCCGCAAACATTGTACCGTGAAGGTTTTGGTTAGCACTAAATTCAGCTGTAGTTGTAAACTGCCAATCGGTATAACTCTCAACCTTAATGCCCATAGCATCACTGATTGGAATATCTTCACGCCACGTATTTTGCAACACTTTGGTCCATTCTGGACGGCGAAACCAACCAGGGCATGAAGGACATACTTTAACCATTTTCCAGTGCTGAATATCACCATACATTAAATGTGCTTTTTCAATCACCACATAACCATGCCGTTTGTAAAAATCAACAGCGCGGTCTCTGGCAAACAGAAGTAGCTCTTTGGCACCTTGCTGCCATGCAATTTTTTCTAGTTCATGTAATAAACGACTGCCGAGGTGATGCCCACGATGATCTTTATTGACCGCCATATAGCGCACTTGTGCTTGCTCACCTGTATTCCAATGCAAACGCGCTACGCCGAGAACTTGTCCTTGCTCATTTTTAATAAAACGATGTTCAGCTTCTTGCTCAAATTCATCTTGCTCAGAGCCTCTCGGCTGCTGCCAAGGTGCACGTAATACTTGCCATCTAAGTTGATAATAATCCTGCCAATCTTGACTGCTCTGGGGTGTCGTTACTTGTAACATGGCGACTCCTTATTATTTTAATTGGCAACAGATTAACCTAAAATCGGAGAATATAAAATCATTCCATGGTAAACACTTTGGTATTAATCTAAGCTTGTTAGTGCATAGACATTACAAGAGCTTACCTTGATAAATACCGAATTTGTAAACCATTCAAATGAATTAGGAAACCTAGTTTGTTTACAGAAAACAGCTATTGGCACATGCACCATAAGGCAACTCAATAACCTTCGCTGGTTATTAATAAACAACACCTTACAATCTATATGTAATTTAGATCACCCTGAAAGCTTTTTGTTGCCCCATTTACAACAACTTGCAAATTTATGGCAACAACTAGATAAGCCAAATAAAGTATTAGAAGTAGGGCTTGGTGGTGGTGTTATTCGTAACTATTTGCAGGTTAAATATCCTCTCTGTGAGGTAATTACCATTGAAAAGAGCCCTGAAATTATCGAGCTATATCAACAATTTTTTACCAAAGAAACTAACCCTAAAATAGTAAACTCAGATATTACTTCACTCGATTTAACGGAAAAGTTCGAATGGCTCGTACTCGACTTATTCAGCCAACAAGATTGCCCTATCTTTCTTTTTCACCAAGATTTTTATTTAAAAATAAAAGAGCTCTTTATATCAAATAAAGAGCGCCATTTGTTTATCAATTTTATTTGCGAAAATACGCAACAAATAAAGCTACTGGAAGAAGTATTAAAAGAGGTGTTTGAAGTAGATGCAACTGTCTACCCAATTAAAGACTACAACAATAAAATAGTCCATTTACACTTCTAAGCGAAATGTCACTGGTCCATCATTTACTAAATGCACTTTCATATCAGCACCAAATTGCCCAGTTTGCACCTTAGCTAAACTTGCTCTAGCCTGCTTAACAAAGTACTCATAAAGCTCTTCACCTAGCGCTGGTACTGCGGCGGATGAAAAACTCGGGCGCATGCCTTTTTTGGTATCTGCAGCGAGAGTAAATTGCGATACAACAAGCAAATCGCAGCCAATGTCTTTTAAACTTAAATTCATTTTACCTTCACTGTCAGAAAAGATGCGGTAACCTGACACTTTATGCAAAAGCTTATCCGCTTTTTGCTGGTCATCCCCTTTCTCTACACCAAGCAATAATAAAATTCCCTGTTTAATTTCACCGACGACTTCACCTTCAACGACTACTTTGGCTTCACTCACCCGTTGAATTAACCCTTGCATACTACTTTTCCTCTTTTTCAACAACTAGTGGTTTATTTCTATTCCCAAACGTTTGCTGCAACGACACTGTAAACTCTGCTCCTAACAACACAACAATCCAAGATAAATATACCCATACAAATAGAATTGGAATTGTTGCCAGGGCACCATAAATTACTTCATATGATGGGAAGTTACTCACATATGCAGCAAAGCCTTTTTTGCTAAGTTCAAATAGTAATGCGGCAAACATTGCACCTGGCAGTGATGCTTTAATTGGCACACGGGTATTTGGTACCAAGGTATAAATCAACATAAAACCTGCGGTTGAAATTACATAGGGCAATAACCCCAGTAAAAAACCACTAAATCCCGGAATACCTTCATCAGCATAGGCAGCAAGGCCTACGATATATGATGTAACACCTAGGCTAGCACCTAATAAAACCGGCCCTAACGTTAACACCATCCAGTAAATAGCAAACGAAATAACCACAGGGCGCTTTTTTTGCGTACGCCAAATACGATTTAGCGTGGCATCAACATTGCGTATCAAAAAGAGTGCAACCACAATTAAAAAACCAATACCCATCGCTGTCATTTTGTTGGCATTACCGGTAAACGCACCGATATGTTCTTTAATTGTTTCAGAAGAGGTAGGAACAAAATTATTGAAAATAAAATTTTCAATCATCGCTCGAAACTCTTGAAACACAGGAAACGCAGAGAAAATAGCAAATACCACAGCCAACATAGGCACCAATGATAACAATGTAACATAGGCCAAATAGCCTGCATTTACGGTAATTTGATCATCTAAACAACGTTTTCCATACCCTTTAAACCAAAAGGCAATGTAGCTCACTCCGTTACCTAAGTGCTGAAACATCTGTGAATAATCGATTTTCTTCTGCATATTAAGCGCTACTAATAAAAAATTATTGCCATATAATAACAAGATAATGAAAAGCATAAAGAGAATTGCACACACTATGAAAAAATTACTGTTAGCTGTCGCAACCACAAGCTTATTAACCCTTTCAGGCTGTCAAACAGCCTATTATTCGGCAATGGAAAGCGTGGGTGTTCATAAACGAGATATTCTGATTGACCGAGTAGAAAAAGCAAAAGAGTCGCAACAGGAATCCCAAGAAGAATTCCAATCTGCCTATGAGCGCTTAACTACATTAATTAATTTTGACGGTGGCGAACTGCAAAAAGTTTACGACCAACTGAATGATGATTATTTAGCGAGTAAAAAATCGGCTGAAGATGTATCGAGTAAAATCAATGCCGTGGAAGACGTAGCAGAAGCACTGTTTGATGAGTGGGAAGAAGAATTAGAGCAATATTCAAACGCTAAACTAAAACGCGACAGCCAAAAGAAGCTCTCTGCAACTAAACGCCAGTTTGAACAGTTATTACGTTCAATGCGTCGCTCTGAGAGTAAAATGGAGCCAGTATTAACCGCATTAAACGACAACGTTTTATACCTAAAACACAACCTAAATGCACAAGCAATAGCCGCAATAAAAGGTGAGTTTTCAAGCTTAAAGCGCGATATTCAAACCTTAATGAGTGAAATGAATAAATCGATTGCAGATTCAAATCAGTTTATAGCGCAGATGAATAAGTAACTATTAATTAAATAAAAAGGCCGCTATTGCGGCCTTTTTTTAACTTTTAAAACTGCGCTTCAAATTAGAAGCGTACTTTAAAGTTAGTGAAGATACGACGACCTACTGCATCATATATTGCTTCTGTACCACCGCTTGCTGCAATGTAAGCAGGCGGTAACTTATCAGTTAAATTACGAATACCTACATCAATGTACGCATTATCAGTGATGTTATAAGTACCTGAAATATCATGAGTGATAATTGAACCAACATATGCCGGGTTTAAATCTTCCTCAGTATCACCATTTGGTGAAAGATCAATACGAGCAGAGCGGTCAATGAAACGTGTAGTCCACGTAACTTTCCAATCATTTAAAGCATAGTCTGCAGAGAAACGACCTTGCCATGAAGGGTCACCCATTTCACCATCTTCAACGTTTACTTCGTCAGGACGGCTTTGGAATTCAAAGTCTTCAAGTTCCATTAAATGGTTAACAAGAAGGTTGAACTTTAAGCTACCGTCGATGTTAAAGTTTGGAGCCCAGTTAAACTGTGCTTCAATACCACGAGTAGTTAATGCTGCAGCATTTAAGTAACCAGAACGAACAAGTGAAATATCAAATGTTTCAGGGTCACGGTCAACTTGATTACAGAAACCAGCATCTGGACCACCCGCTGCATCAACACAGTTATCTGCTACACTTTGTGCCGAAATAAACGAAATTGCGTCTTCGATTTCGATATCATAGTAGTCAACTGTTGCTGAGAAGTTCTCAATATACTCTGGAGTCCATACAAAACCTGCTGTTAGTGATGTAGATTCTTCAGGCATTAGATTAGGGTTACCACCACTGATCAAATCTACAGAAACGTTATCGTTTGCTTCGAAACCAGCTGGCATGCCTATAGCTGCACAGTTTGAAGCACGATCTGGATCGTCACCGATATTATCTGCATCACATGGATCGCTCACACGTGCAAAACCTGGAGATTGTGGCGAGAACGCTTCAGTAATATTAGGAGCACGAACTGCTTGACCATATGTACCACGTACACGTAATTCATCAAGTGGAGCCCACATTAAACCAACCTTCCAAGCATCTGTGCTGCCCGCATGTGAGTAATCAGCATAACGGTATGCAGCATCGAGCGTTAGTTCTTTAGCTAAGAATACATCAGCAAGGATTGGTAAACTTACTTCCACAAAACCTTCAGTTACATCGTACTCACCAAAAGAGTCTGGCGTAGCAGCTGTTGTTAAGAAACCAGCTTTTGAAAACTCATCAGTGATTGATTCTGACGTTTCTTCACGGTATTCAAAACCTGTTGCAAAACCAATTGCACCACCAGGTAAAGTTAAGAACTCAGCAGTATCAAAAGATACAGAACCACCGATAAACTGTTGAGTTATTTTATCTGTACGAGTTACGTCCGCAGAAACCCAATCACGCGCTTCAGCTGATGCATTACCTAAACCAAATGGATTATATGCAACACAGTCTGAACCGTTAACACTTGCTGGATCTGTGTATCCTTCACCTTGTGCACTTGCAACTTGGCTACGACAAGCAGCTTTGCCTGTTTCAGGATCAATAACAGAGTCTAATGCAGCAACAAAGTTATCAGGAATTAAGTCATTAAGAGTTTTACGGATATTATCCGTGCGACCATATGAGTAATAAACATCATAATCAAAGTCAGTTTCACTCAGTGTAAAGAAGCCTTGTGCACCCGTAACAAAGCGGAACAGCTCACGACGGTTATCAGCACTACGGTTACCTAGTTCATCAAAGAATTTTGAGAAACGAACCGAAGTTACACCATCGTCTAGTAGAGATTGACGTAGGTTATTGTCTAAAAATGCATTTTCTTCAACATTTACTACTACATTACCAAAACGGAAAGATGGTTGGAATTGCTGCTTGATGTCTGAACGTACGTATTTGAAATCACTGTACAAGTTAACATTTTCAGATAAGTCAAAGTTAAACGTAGAACCAACCGTTGTCTTAGCAACTTCTGGGTAAACGTTTTCGTAATCTTGACCGCTGAAACAGTACGTACAACCATCAGGGAAATTACCAAATGCAAAGCTGTTTGTCATATCACGCTCTGGCATTAATTCTGCAACACCTGCATCATTAAACGTCCAAATGCTACCAGCAGCACCAAATGGGTTAATAACACCATTACGGCTAATACGTTCTGACATTACATTTGGTACAGTTAAACGGTCTGCAATACCATCATCTTCACCTGTATCTTCAGGGTTTGCTACTGTACCCCAAGCGCTTGTTTGACGAAGGTCATTTGCCATAACTTCTTTAACATTACTTTGTTCAGCAAAGAAAGTAACGTTACCGCGACCATCAGCCATATCAGCACCAGCAACAACACCAAACTTATAGTTTTCAGTGCCTACACCTTCTGTTGAATTACCGTACTGAGCATTAAACTCAAGGCCTTCATAATCTTTACGTAAAATAACGTTAATTACACCTGAAACAGCATCAGAACCGTATATCGCAGAAGCACCGCCGGTAATGATTTCAATTGTTTGAATTAACGCTGAAGGAATAGTATTTAAATCTACTTGCGCAGAGCCCGGAGAACCTGCTACGTGACGCTTACCGTCAACAAGAACTAGTGTACGTGAAGCACCTAAACGACGTAAGTCTGCAGATGAAAGACCTGCAGCTGAGTTGCTATCGTTGTTACCTACAAGCGTATCTGTTGCACCCACAGCCGGAAGATCAGCTAGAACACTACCTAAGTCTGGTAAACCAGATTTAGCGATTTCTTCTTGACCGATTGAAATGATTGGCGTTGGTTGAGAAAGTTCTGGACGCGCAATACGAGAACCAGTTACTTGAATACGCTCAACTTCACCATCAGCGTTTGTTTCTTCTTGGGCCATTGCTGGCATAGCAGCAACAGCGCCTGCAAAAAGTGCTGATTTAACACTAATTGCTAATAAGCTTAAGTTTTTCAAAATGAGATTTCCCTGAAGTTTTCTAAATGTTATGCGTTACAAATTACACAAATATATTTCAAATTATTACAAAATGTAATTCGAACACTCTTGTTTTAACACAAAAATTACAAAAGGTGAGCTGTTATCGACAAACAACATTTTTATTAAAAACAAACTAAATTAAACGCAGGATAAAAATAAAAAAAATAAACAATCAAAAACAATAAGTTACAACAAAATAACAGTAAATATAGATTTACAGTAAAAAAACAACATTTACACTCATTTACATTTTAAACGCTTAATATCAGTGACTAATCGCTAATTTTACATTTCAAAGAGCAATTTTTAATCATTTTAGATAGAAATAATTGGTAGGAGGAGCGAAATGCAAGATTAACGGACGCTAATCTTGCGATAAATAAAATAATTAACTTTTGGTTAATATTCTCGGTAAATAACCACTTTTCTAAACTTTGCTGCATCGATTATTGACCATAAATGGAAGATACCACCAATAATTGCTGGAACTACCAAAAACCACAGTGCATAACCGCCAAATACTACAATTGCAAAAACTAATGCTGCACCGATTCGGCCTTGCACAAGTTGGCCAAGACCTGGAAAAAACACATTACAAATAGCGGCAATTACATTGCCAGCTGATCCTTGTTCTGCCATATAAACCTCTCAAATTTCCAATTTACTTAACTTAAATCAAACTCTATGCCAAATATATTTTAATATAACTTTCAGTGTGTTAGCTTTAAACAACAACTTACGAGTAATTCATTATTAGTAAGATTGACTAAAATAGAGCTAATTACACTAAATATGGAGCTTGCCATGAAATTAACATTTATCGGGGCAGCAAGTACAGTGACAGGTTCAAAACACCTGCTCGAAATTGATAATCTCAAAATCTTGATTGATTGCGGCTTATATCAAGGCATTAAAAACTATCGTACCCGCAATTGGCAATCTCTTCCATTTGATATAGCACAATTGGATGCCGTGTTATTAACCCATGCCCACATAGATCACTCTGGCTACATACCACTACTATATAAACAAGGATTTAGAGGTCCTATTTATTGTTCATATGAAACATTAAAACTATGCGAAGTGTTATTACCCGATGCCGGATTTTTACAAGAAGAAGACGCCAAATACGCTAATAAAAAGAAGTTTTCTAAGCACTCTCCTGCAGAGCCACTTTATACATTAAATGATGCTAAAAAGTCGTTGTCACTTTTTGTTCCACTAGACTTTCATCATCTGACGGAAGTATTACTTGATGTTGAGATCACTTTAAAAGCAAACGGCCACATTTTAGGCGCTTCGAGTATTGAGCTAAGAGCAAAGAATAAAACCCTGATATTCAGTGGTGATGTAGGCAGGCAAGATGACCCTATCATGTACCCACCTGAAGCTATTGCCCCGTGTGATTTATTGGTTGTTGAAGCAACCTACGGCGACAGACGACATGCCACTATAGACACAAAGCAAATCCTTGCCGATGCCATAAATGACACTTTTAAACGCGGCGGTATATTTTTAATGCCCTCTTTTGCAGTAGGTCGTGCACAATTGATTTTGCATTTAATAGCTGAGCTCAAAAAAGAACAACGTATTCCTAATGTGCCTGTTTACCTCAATAGCCCTATGGCAATTAAAGTAACCGACCTTTATGAGAAAGCACATAAACATCACAAATTAACAAAAGAGCAATGCCAAGCAATTGATGACATGACTGAGTTTGTAAAAACACAAGAAGAGTCAGAATTACTCAATAGTCGCCACTTACCTTGTATTATTGTTTCAGCCAGCGGTATGGCGAGCGGTGGTCGTGTACTCCATCACTTAAAAAGCTTATTACCAGATGATAAACACACAGTAGCATTCTTAGGTTTCCAAGCTGCGGGCACGCGAGGTGAAGCCTTAATTAATGGTGCAGAAAGAATAAAAATACATGGTGAATATGTCGAAGTACGGGCAAATGTTTTGCATTTAGATTCGCTCTCAGCACATGGCGACTACCAAGATATTCTAAATTGGCTTCAGCAAAGTGAGTCTTTACCAAAGCAAATTTATATTAATCACGGTGAGGTCAGCGCATGTGAAGCGATGCGGTGTCACATTAAAGAGCAGCTTGGTATTGATGCCAAAGTAGCTGAATATCTAGAACAAGTTGAACTTTGAAAACCCAATTTTTAGTACATCAAGGTATCTACATTGCGTTTAATGATAAATTGATGGCTGACGTTCATCGCCATCAATTTATTCAGATAAACCTACTCTCGCCGAAGGCTATCGTTACCGTTGAGCAAACATTTATAAATGCGAGTTGTTTAGTCATTGCCGCTAATGCTCATCATGCACTAAAAAGTGAGGCTCCGGTAATAACAATCTTGGTTGATAACTTTAGCGTGTTAGGCAAAAAGCTAACCCATCTAATTAGCTGTCAAAATGATACTAACAATGCTTACATTTGCTTTGAAAATGTAAAGTCCCAGCATCTTTGGCAATATTTTATAGAGCACACAGGTCATTTTGATTATGCGCTTACGGAATTATTAAATAGCCTTTTATGTGAACATACTCAAGCTACCACCACCCCAGATGCCCGCATTGACAAAGTGCTAGCACACTTAAATCACAATAACGCTGATGTTAGCCTTAAATTTTTAGCAAATTTGGTCAACTTATCTCCAAGCCGATTATCGCATTTGCTGAGTGAACACTTAGGTATGCCCTTTAAAAGCTATTTGCGATACTTAAGATTTCAACGTTTAATGCCATTGCTAGCAGGCGGCTATGACTTAACAACAGCAGCCTATGAAGTTGGTTTTAGCGATGCTGCACATCTGAGCCGAGAATGTAAAACACTGTTTGGCATAAAACCAAAGTTACTAAAAGGTCGGCTAACATTCGAGCAAGTCTAATAAATTAAAATCATGCTCAATGCCCATAATTAACCCAGAGCCTCGTGAGCTAAGCCAAGGTTGCGACAAAATATATAAACCGGATATTTTAGAAACCGTGTTTAATACGCTTTGCTCACCCACTTTCTCAGTTGTTAAATTGTTAAGCCAAGAAAAGTCATTTTTGTAGCCTGTGGCAATAATCACTTTATCTATCGATTGCCCAGCAAGTGTTACAGGCTCTTCAGACATTAACTTATTCAAATCAAAACGTTTGCAAAACATCACACCCACTTTTATTAATTGATTATTACCAATACCATCTGCTGGAAAGGGATCGCTTTTTTGTATTCTTTTTGCCAGCCAATGGTGTTTATCCAATCGGGTAATGCCAAATTTATCCAACCAAAAGAAAACATCTTTACCAAATAATCGCTGTGGCAAAAAAGAACGCAACTTTCCCGAAGATAAGAAGACCCGATTATTTTTAGCAAGCATTTTGGCAAGCTGCCGACCACTGGCACCATCGCCAATAACCAACCAATTTTCGTTTTTACATGTTAAATGCCGGTTTCCTATCGATTCGGGTGTAAACACTCTGTTTTGGTAAAAAGCATTGTTATTTAAATGCAAATTATTGGCTATTTGAAATGCGCCTGTACATACAAATAGCATTTTACTTATATAGGTTTCACCATTTTCACAGCTTAGTGTAAAGCCATTGGCATCCTTTCGCGCATCAATCACTTTGCGGCAAAACCTTATATCAAACTGAAAATTATCTGCATATTGTTTTAAATAGTCGATAAATTCTTGCTTTGTTGGATACTCGTTTACATTTCCAGTCATTTTCAAACCCGGTAACTGGCTGTAACGCTTAGAAGTAAATAAGGCTAATCCTTCATAACGTTTACGCCATGCACTGCCTACTTCACTTGATGCCTCTAAAATAATCACTTCATGGTAGCCTTTTTGCTTTAATAAATAAGCGGTTGCTAAACCTGCGTGACCTGCCCCAACAATAATTGCTTGTTTCATACCTACTCCAACTAAAAACTCTCAGCTAGAATAAAGGGACAAAGCAATTAAAAATTGAATTTAAACGCTATATGTTTGATAAATTTAAAATGCACGGCGACGTTAGCCTAAATTGGCATAACAAAACCCTTGAAATAAACAGCACTGGACCATGGAATATGGAATTTTTTGAGCATTTACATGCACAATTAATTGTTATGGTCAGAAATCAACAGATTACAGATTTCGATGTGTTGTTAAATATTTATGGTGAAGCATTGCCAACGCCAGACGCGCAAAATTATCACATCGAATTTTTAAAAGCATCGAGCGCCAAAGCAGTTGCCATTAATCTAGCAAGGTGTGAAACCAAATCTATGACCAAACAAGTATGCGATAACGTTTACCCCGCGGCTAATTTAACGCACAAATGTTTTAATACAAGAGAGCAAGCCCTTGCATGGCTAGCGAGTAATCGCGGGGAAGAGTAAAGTCATTAATGCGCTAAGTGCTTCACGGCGCATTTCATCATTCATGCTGGCAAACCCCAATCTTACGTACTGATATCCTTGATGATCAAAGTCGATATAATCATCATTAAAATCTTGCTGACATTGAACAAAAATACCTTGACTTTGTGCCAATGCCGTAAAGCCAGTTAAGTCTCGCTTACAACCTAACCAAATTGCCATGCCACCATCTGGAATAGCATAGTTGATTGGAAAACCTGCTTGTTTGTATTCTGCTAACAATTGCACAAGGTGATCTCTTCTAGCTAAATACAGCTGCGTCATTTTACGAAGATGCCTTTCAAAATCCCCCTCGCTCATCCAATTGGCTACCGCTTGCTGTAATACACATTCAGTTTTGTGGTTAATAATTTTTTTACTATTAGCAAGATATTCAATCACTTGAGGATGCGCCGAAACATAGCCCAATCGCGCGCCTGCAAACATAATTTTTGAAAACGTTGAAATATAAATTACTCGCCCATCAGGGTCATTTGCCGCCATGGGCACTAAAGGTGAACAGCGATAATGAAACTCATGATCATAATCATCTTCTAAAATTAAAAAATCATGCAGCTGAGCTAATTGGTATATTTGACTACGACGCTGTGGCGATAATGTCACGGTTGTTGGGTATTGGTGTAGCGGCGTATTTATTTTACTATGTGCTAATACACGCTTTAAGCTATCAGGTTTTATACCAAACTCATCTTGTTCAATGGTGATCAAGTTTGCGCCATTTGAACTAAGCGCAGCACATGCAGGCGGATAACTAAGTTGCTCAACCGCCACATTATCACCGTTCTGCAACACCGCTTGCGCAACAATAAACAGCGCCTCTTGCGACCCATTGGTTATTAATATTTCGCCAGATGAAAGGCCGCGGGCTCTTATTAGGTATTTTTTTATTTGTTCGCGTAATTTGGCGTTACCCAACGTACCTTGGTAATGCAAGCTGCCCAGGTCTAACTGTTTTAAAGCAGTATTTAAATGGCTTTTAAATACCTTCATTGAAAATTGCGTTATATCTGGTAATCCACCAGCAAAATTAAAGCGTACGTTGAAATCAGCACTAGAAAGACTCGCTGTTGGCGATTTAAATAAGTGGGATAAATTAAACTGCTGAGTTTCGGTCGATTCATTTAGGTCACAGCCTTCTACCGGTAAGACCGAAACTACTTGATAACCAATACGCGGTAAACTTTCTAAATACCCCTGCGCAACTAACTCATCGCAAGCCGCCATAATAGTATGACGATTCACATTGAGCTGGTTAGCTAAATCTCTGCTTGCCGGCAAGCGGTCTTGCGGTTTTAACTGACCCGATAAAATGGACTCTCGAATACTCGCAGCAATCGCGAGGTATTTTTTTTCATGCGGGTTAAATGAAATGGTGAGTAAGCGCATTTAATTTCTGGTCTATATAAATAATAAAAACTGGTTGTTAAAGTTATACCAGATTTCTTTTTTAATACACCTCATTAAGCATGAAAAATTTGGAATGAGGTCACCATGCAACAATTAACACAAACACAATTTGAAACTAACAAAGTCATTTTGCAAAAGCTGCAACACCACCATTTAGATAATTTATTACAAGCAGGGAAAAACCCGGTAATTTGGCAATATGTGCTTAGCAATTACTGCAAAGATAAAGATACGCTTGAGCATTGGTTTAATGAAACAGCACAGTACCAAGCTGATAAGCAATTGCCGTTAGTGATTATTGATAAAAAAAGTAATCAACTGGTTGGCAGCACACGCTTATTTGCCCTTGATTTTAATCACGATAAACTTGAAATTGGCCATACATTTATTACCCCTGAATTTCAACGTTGCCATATCAATACACATACAAAATATCTGCTGTTGAACTACGCATTTGAACAACTTGGTGCAGCCCGAGTAGAACTTCGCACCCATGAAAATAATCAAAAGTCACGAAATGCCATCGAAAGATTGGGCGCACAATTTGAAGGCATCGCATGGCAAGATAGGAAGCTGATTGACGGTAGCTATCGTAATAGCGCAGTATTTAGTGTAACCCACACTATTTGGCCAAATGTAAAACAGTTGTTAGAGGCAAAGTTATAATATGTACCCACCCAATAAATATATTGAAAACGACCACTCTCGACTGTTAGCACACATTGAGAAGTCACCGTTGGCAAGTTTGATTTATCAAAACGCGCAAGGCGATATTGAGCTTTGCCATATTCCATTAGTACTGGATGAAAAAAAGCAGCACTTATTGGGGCACATGGCCGCAAACAACCCGCTTGCTAAGTTACTTGCTAAGCAGCCTTTAAACATAAAATGCCTTTTTAATGGCGCTGACTGTTATGTCTCTCCGAATGATGCCGAAAAGGTTTATTTACCTTCATGGCATTACGCCAAATTAGAGGTGAAAGGCACAGCACAACCGATTACCAAGCCCTCACAAAAGCGCGAGATAATGGCTTATTCCGTTGCACAATTTGAAGATAAGCTGGCAACGCAGTGGCAACTTTCACAAGTAGGTGAAAATGAACTGTCTCAGTCGTTAAAATACATAATGGTGTTTAGAGTGGAAATTACTGAAATCTTTGGTAACTTCAAACTGAGCCAAGATAAGGCAAGCGAAACGCGAGAAGAGATAAAGCAGAGCCTTTATGCTCGTGGCGATAAAGACTCTGCAGAATTAATTTACTAGCGGGCTTTATGAATGCGCTCCACAAACTGAGAAGAGGCAATTGCAACAATACAATACGCAGTAAAAAACCAAAAGCCGTTGCCTAGCTCGGCTTTCATTTTTAACATATCACCCATTTGCCCATCGGCATTGCCAGCCAAATAAGAAACAATAAGCGCAATCACAAATACGTCGGTCATGCTCCATTTACTAAGCTTAGAAGCAGCGGTATTAAGCAAACGAGTGAGCTTAATTTTAGCGGGCAATAACACACTGAGTAGCTGCATCAGTAGTTTTAAAAATGGAATGATCACCGCAAATAACCCAACTAATACTGCCACCACATGGTTTTGGTTATTGGCAAGTTCTTCAATGGTACCAACAATACTGCGGGTTTTGCGATAGGCTTCAACTTCACCTTCTAACTTATCAAGACCGAGCATACCCGAAAACATACGAAGCATGCCGCGTGTATTGCCATCACCTTCTTCGGCAAGCATGGTAATACCCACATCCACAATTTTGGCTTTATCAATATTCCCTTGCAGTGTTAACACGGGCTGAGTTACCCCTGGGATCAGCAAGGCAATGCTCACGAGTAATAAAATAACAGCGCTAATTTTTGTTTTCATAATGCTTCTTAAAAATTAATTTTCCCGACTTTAACGCAACATACATTGTGCGGCTAATTTGATTTGTTAAAAAGCGTTATAAATCGAAGCAACTTACAACGCAACTAACTCATTTAAAGAACTTATTACGCTGTTCAATCCATGGATTATACGGTCGCCCCGGTGCACTTTGTTGATGGCGCAAAATTGTTTCACTGGTTGTGGCTTTTTCTTGCGAGAACGTCATTTTTGCTGATGGCCCACCCATCATTTTAATTTCTGTTTCACTTAAGCTGCGGCCAGCAAACAACGCTGCATTTAAATACCCTGGTTGGGCTGCCCATGTGCCATCGGTTAGTAATAAGAACTGCTCACCTAGCGCAAAGCGTTCGGTAATATTGCGCCCTGTTTTTTCGCAAGCTAATTCGCCATTAATATAAACCTTAAAGGTGCCATCAAATGGGGCACTATAAAATACCAGTGCAATTCTGTACCAAGTGTCAGGGAGCATTTCACCACAAAAACCATCAAAGCCAACGCCACCAGTTGTGCGTTCTCCTTCTATTGACTCAAAGCGGATTTCTGCCTTTTTTTCGTCTTCGATTTCGCTTTCATAATTGAGAGATGTTTGTAATAACGGGCGGTATTTCGCCACACTTTCACTTGGCCACAATAAATCCATTACCAATGAATAATCAGACACCAGTCCTTGCTCGACAAAATCACCGTTGGCATCGACGTTATGGCGTACTTTTAAGCCTTCGTTTATTTTAAAACGTGGGAATTTCATAACGGTTGCATCAAAACCGGAGAGACTTGGGATTGATTCTTCAAGTTGCGAAATTTTTTCGAAAATCACCTCATCGCTATAACTTTTACGATCAGGGTTAAACAACTTCATGGTCGATGGGCCATAATCCGATAAAAATGGATCTTCGCTGTTATCAAACTGCCAAAGAGTAATAAATTCATCTTCTTTACAGGCATTTAATTGTGTATCTGTGTCTAAGTGCAAGCACTGACTAGTGCGATAACGGCCATATTCTTCGATCACTCGCCAGCTATCATCTAGCGCAGTGGGATTTTCAAAATTCACATCATTAAAAAACAAGGATGGATTTAATGCAGCACCTTTATAAAGTGCTACCGTGTAGGTACTATCTGGATTAAATTGTTGTTCACCAAAATATTGCCACTGTGGCTGTTGACCCACCATAGATTCTAAATCCGCACCAGACACTTCAACCGAGTAAACAGCATTAAAACCTAGCGTATTCGATGGCTGACGCTCTACCGGAAACGCATCATGTAATTCTTGCTGCGTAACACCCCCAGCTTGCCAAGGATACAAGCTAAACGGGTCTGCCAAATCATAAGCCCCCAACAAAACAGCATCTACCTTGTGCGAAAAAATCAATGCATCTGCAAGCACCTTTTCAATACCATTGCGATCGGGATAATTTTCAGAAATTGCCACTTTATAGTCTGGGTCTTCTAAATAAGTTTTAACAATCTCTGCAATTTTCTTATCTAGCGGCTCATGAAATGTGTTGATATCCATAGTATCGATTTGAATTTCATCATTTTCAAAGCGTACTGGGCGCGATGTCTTATCAAATAAGTTAAAGTCGATATCAATCACGGTTGCACCCATACCGTAAATATCAGGCTCTATAACAATCGATTTATTGTCGTTATACCTATGGATTTGCGGCTTATCATGACTATGACCACCAAGTATTAGATTAATCTCAGGAACGTTTTGCGCAATGCGATCATCCACCCAACCTAAATGGCTCACCATTACAAGATAATCAACTTGTTCACCATAAAAGCGCACTAAACCTTCTGCGACTTCGGTAAATTCATAATCCATTACAAAGTTATCAATAAAGTCTGGTAGTGGGCGTTCTTTGTATTCTTTATCAAGCTCATTCCATGGACCTGAGGTCATACCCAAGAAGCCAACTTTGACACAACCAACATCAATAATGCCAAATTTGTGTGTAGGAAAGCCTTGTGCTTTTTCACCAACATATTGCGTATTTGAAGCAAGTACCAGTGCGGTTTCATCTTGTGCATACGCTAATAATTCATCTTCTCCCCAAGCATAATCATGGTTCCCCACCACTCGAACATCAAATTCCATAGCCTGTGTCGCTAGAGATGAGGCCCTACCCATTGATACTTGCTCAGCCACATTGCCTTTCTCGTAATCATCGCCGCCGTTGGTAAAAATAGTGTAAGGGTTTTCTTCTAGTGAGGTTAAATGCAGTGATTTTAAACGACTGTATAAGCGCTCTTTATAACCGAAGCGAGAATGCAAATCTGCGACATGCACAAAACGAATAGTCTGTTGTACAGCAGTTGAATCGCATGCTGGGCCAATGGATTTAAACGTAGAAATGTTTGGCAATTTACGAATGCCATAAATTCCCAAATGGTAAATTTCAGCGGAAATAAAGTTACCATTAATCCTAGAATTAAAATTAGGCACCCACGTATCATTAACTAACCTTGCTAATACGTATTGATGTTCCGCTTGATAGTCATTTGGTAATGGAATTGTCAGCTCGGCTTTATCAAACAAAGCGGTTTCGATTGGGGTAATAGTATAGACTTTAGAAAGAGAATTTTGAGCATCAGGAAAACTATTTGAATCGCCCACATTAACCGAAAGCGTTAAATTTTCGGGAACAGCTCCAGCCTCAACATCTAAAGTGCCTGTACTATCAAAACGAATTACACCACCAGCACTGCCAACCGGAACAGGTGTTTGTGCCGCATCTTCACTGACTGATTTACTGGTTTCTCCTTCTCCCACACAGCCTAACAACATCAGTGTGCTGAATACACATAGCAATACTCTTAAATACACTTCCTTGCCTCACACCTTGATTAACATCAACAAAAACCAACAAATGGTTAATTTAACAACAATTATTGAAAATATTACATCACAGCTAATAATAAAATCCCAGATTTAAAGAATTAAATTATCTTAAAATGTAAAAAAGCCGATACTAAATAGTATCGGCTTTTTTTACCATCACATTCGATTACACAGAGAGCTACTACACTGCTTGCTGAATAATTACTTTTCAGCCTTTTTAGTTTACTGAGGCATTTTTTGGAAGTTTAAGTAACTGTAAGTATCAACAACTGTTGCGTATTCTTTTGACACTAATGACGAGCTTGCTTTGCCTTTTGCTATTGCTGCTAAAAAACCCGCTTTTACGTATTCCGCTTCATCAACCCCCTGTGGTACGCGGTTTATTAATAGATCTAAAATAAATCTTCTTCGCCTGCAGGTGGTTTTTTATTAATTCAATTAGCTCTGCAGTTTGTTGAGCGTCTAACGGCTTTGGTACGATACTTTGTGCAGCGCGTTGTTCAATGCACAATAAGACCATCCTTCTGACGTTTAATAGCTGATTAAATATAGCATCAGTGAGAGTAGCGTCAGGTATTTGTTAATAATTCAAAAATTAGTATAGGAGGCTTATTGCGTGTTCCTATCCATCAAGATTTATAGTCGTTTTATAATAGCTGCAAATATTAAAAGATCAGAACAATAAACTTCATGAATGGTCACTTTACTAATCAAAAGTAAAAGATGAGCGCCACTTTTGTTCAATTAAATTGTATTCTTGTGAGTTGTGTAAATCATTTAAAGCTTGTTGTAAGCGTTTTAATAAAATGGGGTTTGAATGTTTACTAAGGGCGATATGCAATAACGGAGCCCGCCCTAAATCTACAACTGGTTCAAACTCTGACATATCAAACGCTAATAACTTACTCAGCGCGATTAAATTATTCTTTTGCAGCACAATGGCATCTACACGCTGTTCTTTTAGTGCTGTTATTGCCTCTGGCCAAGTGCGCACTTGCATCACATTTTTAGTGGGCCATTGATACCTTGCAACTATCTCGTCCATCAAATAATCATCTCTTGCGACTACAAGCGTAAAGTTACGCATGGTATTTGTGCTGACTTTCTTTTGTTTAAATGATTTTAACTGCCATAAATACAGTGAACTTTTACTTTGTAACGACGAATTTGCAGGAAAAATTGGCCCAACCCAAAGGAAATCGTCTTCACGTTTTTGCGTGCGACGAATGGAATAAATCATTACATTCTTTTGCTGAGTTGCAATATGATAAGCCCGCGACCAAGGAAGAATAAGATGCTGTGTATCTATACTTTCGCGCTTAAGTAATGCATTAACAATTTCTACCGCCACCCCTTCTAACTTATCACCAGCCTTTACCTGATAAGGAGGAAAATGTTCAGTGACCACCATTTCAAGTTCAGCTGCCAACAGCTTAACCGAAAGCAATAAAATTACGATAAGAGTAAAGCTATTTGTTAGCCAGGAATGCCGCATTGAGTTATTAATAAAAGGAAGTCATTTTCCTAAGTCTAGGTGAGTGCTAGCGTAAATAAAAGTGTGCCGATTAAAGGAAATAAATAAGCAATTATGCGATTAGGCATTCGATATAGAAATGCCTTTTCAGGGTTGGTTGGGTCAACAAACAAATATACTGTTTGATTATCATTAAGCGCATTTAAGCAACTTTTATCATACTCCAAAATAACACTGTATTTTTCTTGTTCAAAACAATATTGCAGCATCATTTGTTTATCTTTAAAGCTGTAAAATGGCATCAAATCTTGTAAACCAACTAATGTGGCTTTTTCAATAGCGCAAGCACGCCAAGAGCGTTTTCGTTGGCGGCACAAAAAATAATATACCCAAGGCTCCAAGCCCCAAAGTAATATTAACCCGCCAACTAATAACAGCTCTAATTTCATGCCCATTCCCAACTTAGTTAGATAACTTATAAACGAGGTGAGCAGCCACAAGATCGCTAAGTGCCGTACCTACCGATTTAAATAGAGTGATGCTACTTTCTTGCTGCCGACCTGAAACGCGTTTAGCACATAAGTCGGCTAATTCACCTTTTATTTGCTGTTGGCTAAACGCTCCTTCAGCCATTGGAATTAACAACTCGCCCGCTTCATTTAACACGTTTGTTAAGCCATCCACGTAAACCTCACTTTGTGTTACCGTTTGCGTATCACACTCTCGGCAATGTTTGTGGTGGTTACCGATTAGGTCTATATGCGCACCTGCACTGACCCAGCTGCCATCAAACAGTGGCTCAGGTGAGCCTGTTGCACAACTAATTGTGCAAGCACTTGCAATCGTCTCTTTATCAGCTTGCCCAGCAACAAAGGCAACATGATTAAATTCGCTTTGTAACCGGCTAATCAAACTGTCTACTTTGTCGCGATTACGGCCAATAATGGTCACTTTACGGTAATTACGAACAGATAAATGTGCTTTAATCATATAACTGGCAAGGTTACCGCTACCAAAAAACACTAAATGCTCAGCATCTTCACGTGCTAAATAGCGTGCTGCAAGTGCTGAAACTGCAGCGGTGCGCCAAAGCGTCACACTTGTGCCATCCACCAGCGCAAGCGGTACACCATGCGCTCGGTCAAACAGCATAATTTTTGAATATAAGGATTCAAAACCCGCCTCGCCATTTTGCGGAAAATAAGTAAAGGATTTCACGCCAATTACTTCTTCATCCCACGCTGGTAAAACGGCAAATGCATTATGCGAAGGGTCACCCGGCTGTAATTCAAACACTTGTCGCTGTGGCATTAAAAAGTTGCCTGCAAAACTCGTGTTAAGTGCATTAATCAAGGCATCAAACGTCAGGCTAGATAATACCTGCTCTTTTTCAATTATTTTCATGGCGTATCCACCTAACCTCTTTCAGGTAAAATCATTTGCTTAGGCGCATGGGTAAGTAACTTGTAGCCATTTTCAGTAACCAAAATATCATCCTCTAAACGCACACCACCAAAGTTTGGAATATAAATTCCCGGTTCAATCGTAATGACATTACCGGCTTCAAGTTGATAATCACAGTTAGGTTTTATAATCGGAAATTCATGTAAAAATAACCCCACACCATGACCTAATCCTTCACCTGCATACTCAGCAAAACCCGCATTTTCAATAACTCGATGACTTGCTTTCAAGGCATTGGTTGCTGCAGTACCGACAACCACTTCAGCCAAAGCTGCAGCCTGTGCATCTGCGACAGTTTGATAAACCAATTGTTGTTTTTCACTAGCTTCGCCATAAATATAACTGCGCGTCATATCAGAGCGATAACCATTAATTACAGCACCAAAATCAAGGGTAATAAAATCACCAGCTGCGAGTTTGCGATCTCCCGGCATACCATGTGGCAAAGATGTGCGTTCGCCAAATAACAAAATCGTGTCAAAACTCATACCGTTTGAGCCGAGCTTTTGCATGCGATATTCAAGCTCTAGTGCAATATCGCGCTCACTGGCTCCAGTTATAAAATAAGGCAAGGTTTCGTTAAGTGCTTGATCGGCAATCGCCGCTGCAAGCTCAATTTGCTTCACTTCCCAATCATCTTTTACAGAGCGCATACGTTCAACAACACCTTGTATTGGTGTTAATTGTGCAACTGATAACTCTGCATTTATTGCTTGCCAAGCGCCAACATTAATATGATCAGCTTCAAAACCTAACTTAGCATTTTTGTCGATAAGGCGATTAAAGCAATGTCCTAACGTTTCGTTATCACGGTCGCGACAAATGACTTCAAAGCCTTGGCTTTCATTTGTGGCTTGCTCTGCGTAACGGTAGTCAGTGACTAAATAACCACTATTTTGATTAATCACTAAATACGCGGCATGACCGCTAAAACCAGATAAATAGCGAATATTCTCGTAGCCAAAAATCAATGCGCTATCGAGTTGTGAACTAGTTAATAAACTGCGAAACGTCGCTTGGCGCGATAAAAATGGGGTGCTCATCGGAAAATAAATCCTGTGTTTAATGCATCGTTCTGATCAAAATAAAAAGTGTTTTTACCCACCACATTGGCGTTCCCACTCACTTCGGGGATCACCGCCAGGTAATCACCATATTCTAGTGTATCAACCACTTTAACACTGAACTGTGAGCCTAAAATACTTTCAATCACAATCTCTTGTTGTGCTTCAATTTCGTTTTTAGCAAAGTGAATTGCTGCTCGCCCCGCTACACCCGACCCTGTTGGGCTGCGATCTAACTCACCTTCAGCAAAAATACACACATTGCGACTATGCGAATCTGGGTGTTCTATTTGGGTATGCGAAACAAAAATAGTGCCGTACAAAAAGCTTAAATCAGCTTCAAAAGGGTGGTTAATTTCGGTGCTTTCAATCACCGCCTGTTTAATACGCTTACCCCAATCAATAATTTGATTACTGTTATCTTGCTTAAGAGACAAACCAATGGCATCTGCATCAACATAGGCATAAAACGCGCCGCCGTAGGCTAAGTCAAAAGTCACAACTCCTATGCCTTCAACCTCAATTTGCTGTGCTTTAAGCGCTAAGAATGAAGGCACATTTAAAAAACGAATATCGCTAATTTCACCATTATTAACGGTTACCGATGAGCGAATTTGACCACAAGGCACATCAAAGTTAATCTGATTAACACCTTCTTGTTTACTTATCACACCCGCTTCAATTGCCGCTTTAGATAGCGCAATAATGGCATGACCGCACATGGTGCTGTAACCTTCGTTATGTAAAAACAGCACACCCAAGTCACTGGTATCGCGCTCCGGTTCAACAATCAATGCGCCATACATATCTGCATGACCACGCGGTTCAAACATCAAGCCTTTTCGTAAATCATCATGATTAGCTAAACAGTCCTGACGTTTTGCTAAAATGGTGTCGCCTTTTAAATTGGGAAACCCCGATGTAATAATGCGTAACGGTTCACCACCTGTGTGCATTTCTAAAGTGGTAATTTGTTGCATTGCTTTGCTTGGTTGCCAATTAGCAAACGCATTTGTGTTCATATTTAACTTTCTATATCGAAACCAATATTTGCATACAATATACCTTTGAAAATATTAAAATCAATATAAAGCCCAGATTGGGTAAGTGATTATTGCTTAAAAGGATTACTAAACGCTTTGTTTTTAATAAACTTTTCGTCAGTTAAAGTATGTAGAAATGCCACTAAGTCTTGTTTTTCTTGGTCAGTTAAGTGGAAACCTTTAATAAATGCACTTTTATATGGATTTTCACGACCATCTCCACGATGCTTGCCAGTTGTAATATTACGGCCAGCATCGGCATAAAAATCAATTACTTGCTCTAACGTTTGTAAACTACCATCGTGCATATAAGGGGCTGTTAAAGCGATATTACGCAATGTTGGCGCTCTAAACTTCCCCATATCTTGTGGCGTTTCTGTGATAGCAAATAACCCTTGATCACTTAGCGGAAAAGCCCCTTTGCCATCAATATTATAAAGGCCTGTATTATGAAACGGATGACGGTCTAGTTGCTGTTTTTGATGGGTCGTTGATTGCGTAAAGTTAAAACCACCGTGGCAATGGTGACACTCTAAACGCTCAGAAAAAAACAAATCCATACCGCGTATTTCGCTTGCTGTCAGCGCATCATCCTGCATGGCGTAAGCATATTGATCAAAACGGCTTTGAAACGAAATCAAACTACGGGTAAAACTAGCAAGCGCTTTAACTATGTGATCGAAATTCGCATCTTTAGTGCCAAAAGCGCGCTCAAATAATGTCTTGTACTCTGGCGTATTAAAGCGTGCTAACACCTCTTCTTCGTGCCCTGTCACACCCATTTCAAGCGGTGTTTCACCAAATAGCGGGAGCAAAATTTGCTGTTCCAACTCGGTCATTTCAGAGTGAGCCCAAGTCAGTGTTTTATTGTAAGCGACATTTACTAAGGCCTGCGCATTGCGGTGATGTAGCTCACCTGTCGAACCAATTGAAGTTGGGATCATTTCAGCAAATGCTTTATCTTGCTGATGGCATGATGCGCAACTTTGCAATCCATTTGCTGACAAGTTTTTGTCGTAAAATAAGTGTCGACCAAGTTCAACTTTAGCATCATTCATGGGATTCGTTGAAGGTACTTGAGGCAGCGGAAAGCCCTCAGGTAGTTGCCATTGATATGGCTTGCTTGGTTCGCTACAACCGACAAGTAATAGTGCCAACAACAGTAAAGAACGACGCATATTATTCCTGATAAAATATCTTAGTTGTTAAGTTGCTAAACAACTGCTGACAAATCTCGTTCGCTTGTTCACTTATACAAGAACGAGAACGATCCACCTCAGAAAGTAAACGATCTAAATCTAAAACAATTGGTTTATTCGTATCAAATTGAGAAAGTTCAAACTGATAACGATTTGGGTAAGTACAGGGTGCAGAAGGCGCCCGTAAACGCGATGGGCTTTTACAGCCGGTACTGCCTAGATGGAAAGCAAATCCATTGTCGCCATCATAGCGGAAAAACTTATGGCCTAACTGCCAACTCCAAAACATTTCACTGATGTTAAGTGGTGATGCCGCAGTAAGTGGATTTAGGTGATTTTCATTAAACGGAACCGCCATCTCAAATGATAGCTTTTTTCTGTCTAAATCATCTGCCATAAGCTCAACTTGCCAACTGCTTTTCTCACAATTTGCACCAATTAAGGCAACGCTGTTTGATGAAAAATGACTAGGCTTAATTGAGATTGCATTTTCCGATTTAAATTCGGAGACAAACCACATAAGTGTTTGCCGCTCATCACATGTGTGTTGAACACCATGTTGTTTTACAACAAATTCAATTTTAGTCGTTGATGGTTTTTGACATGCAAACAAAAAACTCATTAACAAAAGTATACAAAATGACCGCAGCAAGGTGGTTTACTCTCTTGATTGATTAGTTACACTGTAATTAATACAGGAACAGGATCCTAGCAAAGTTATGATGACTCAGAAACTTACACTGCTAACACTTGCTTTGGCAAGTAGCATTACTAGCCTCAGTGCGCTTGCCCACACCGAACATGACAAAGCACGTTTTGTAGCCACCAACGGAATGGATAAAGGTGACTGCAACAACCCAGTCAGGCCATGTAAATCCATTGCCTATGCTGTATCGCAAGCCAGTAAAGGGGACAAAGTATTAGTCGCCAGTGGTCAATACGAATTAAAAAATGAGTCTGAACTTTTTTACTTACAAAGCGAATTAGTGCCCGTGTTAGGTGGTTTTAATCGCTTTGATCACTTTCAAGTACAGAACCCAAATAGCAATAAAACACAAATTGTCGGTGCGCCACTCGCCTTGCATGAAATGCTGCAAAAGGCTGGCTTTAATGTCATTGCAGACACTAAAAGCTTAACAATTTCAAAACAGTTAAAACAAAAACTAGCGCGTCACCAAGCGCTTTTTGAGCAGCAAAGTAGCACCGCATGTGAGAATGGCCGTGCCGGTTCGTATTCCTGTAACAACGTAGATTTAGTTGCTCATGTGCCATTGCCAGCAAACACCTCAGGCAATGATATTTGGGGACATGTTGATTTAAATAATGGCATTGAATACGCAATTATGGGGTTCTCTGATGGCATTCGCGTATACAGCTTAGCGGACCCAACAAACCCAACATTAGTTGGTCATGTTGCTGGCTCAAATACGACGTGGCGCGATATAAAAGTACTGCAATACTACGACGAGATATTAAACGCCTATCAAGCGTACGCCTATGTAACAGCTGAAGCAAACACTGGCGTGCAGATTATTAATCTAAATAATTTACCTACATCGGTATCGCTTGCAGGCACAAATTTCACGGTAAATAGCGCACATAACGTGTATATCAGTAATGTTGATTACAGTTTAAATCTGCCGCTCAACGGCCAATCTGCAAAAATGCAAATTGTTGGTTCAAACAAATATGGCGGCTCGTTTACTACCTATGATTTAACAACGCCCAACAATCCCAGCAAAAGCTTTGATATTGGCTCAACATCACGGGCTAACTACACACATGACGCCACCAGCATGTCAATAAACGACACCCGTGCTACGCGAGATTGCGTTAATGCCAGTAGCGGTGTATGCGATGTATTTATCGATTTTAACGAAAATGAAATTCGCATTTGGGATGCAACACAATCTGCTAATACCGAACGTTTAGGACAAGTAGGCTATGATGATGTCGATAGCAGCAGCCAGTATATTCACTCAGGTTGGTGGCACGAAAACAAACGCTACGTGTATGTGCATGATGAGTTTGATGAAAATAAAGGCGGTTTAAATACCACAGTTCGCATTCTTGATTTAGCAGATTTAACACAACCAACAATTGTTGGTAAATGGACCAGTAATAACCGCACCATAGACCACAACGGCTTTGTTAAAGGCAACCGTTATTACATGTCAAATTACGAGCGTGGTTTAACTATTTTAGATATAAGCGATCCAATCAACCCGCAAGAAGTCGGTTATTTCGATACTTTCCCAACCTCAAATAATGCTTCATTTAATGGTGCTTGGGGTACTTACCCTTACTTGCCTTCCGGTAATATTTTAATTAGTGATATCAATAGCGGCTTATACATTGTTAAAGATACCTCTCGCGATAACAGTGTTAACGTGGCGTTTGAAAGCACCGAATTAACAGCTGAGCGCGGTGATGAGCTGCGCCTTGTCGTCACTAAGCCATCCGCTGTTAACGATGAAGCCAGCGTTGAATTTGAAATCATCAATGGTAGTGCACAACTCAATAGAGATATGAGCCAACGTAACAGCACGCAAGTGTTAACCTGGGCAGCCAACGATACAACTCCTAAAGTAATCGGTTTGGCGCTTTTAGATAATGGTGAAACATCACTAAAAGACTTTTATATTCGCTTGCACAATGCATCGAGCAATCTTGAAATTGGCGACAATCGTATTATGAAAGTCACCATTAATGGCCTTGCCAGCCAAGGTAAAGTTGGTTTTGTTCAGTCAAGCCGCACCTTCTCTGAAAAAACAGGTGATGTAAATATTGAATTAAGCCGTATGGGTGGCAGCCGCGGCCAAATTACCTTTGACTACCAAGTTGAATACCTAACAGCGAGCAGTGAAGATATTTCTTTTGAAAATGGCACAGTAACTTGGGCTGAAGGCGACAAAGCCAATAAAACCATTTCATTTAGCATTACGGACGATCAAGAAATTGAAGATGCCGAACGCTTTATTATCAAACTTACTAATAATGATGACAGCTTGTTAAGCAATCAACAGGTTGAAATCACCATTTCAGATGATGACAGCAATAGCGCACCTGAGGTATACGCAGGTAACGATATTGAACTGGCAACAAATGCATCAACGGTTTTAAATGCAGCAACTGCCAGCGATGATCGCACTGAGCAACTGACTTATCAGTGGCAACGAGTATCTGGTGTTGCAATTAATATCACCAATGAAGACAGCTTAAAGCCTAGCGTTTCTGCCACAAGTGAAGCTGGAACTGCAGTCATTTCATTTACTGCTACCGATGAACATGGCGCGAGCAGCAGTGATGAATTAACCATTACCGTTGTTGCACCGATTGCTCCACCAGAGCCAGAAAAATCGAGTTCATCGAGCGGTAGTTTACCTATTTACTTATTACTTCTGATGTCGCTGTTAGCAATTCGTAGAAGGTAAAACTATTAGGTCTGTTGACTTAAATAAAGCGCCTAATGGCGCTTTATTGCTTTGTGTTAGGGGCTTATTTTTTATTGCGATACAACAGATAATAAGCACAAGGTAATACCAACATACTCACCAGTGGGCTTATCACCATACCGCCGAGCATTGGCGCTGCAATTTTTTGCATCACCTCACTGCCCGTGCCACCTCCTAACATAATCGGTGTTAAGCCAATCACGATGGTCAGTACCGTCATCGCTTTAGGGCGAACGCGCTGTACCGAACCCTGTTTAACCGCAGTTAAAATATCCTTATGTTGCTTTAACGCCTGATTGAGGTAAATCAGCATCACGACACCAAATTCAGCCGCAACCCCCGCAAGGGCAATCATACCTACCGCAACCGCAACGGATAACTGATAATCCAGCAAGTAAACAAACCACAATGAACCCGCCAGAGCCACCGGCAGTGTTAACATCACTAACGTTGCCTGCAGTGATGAATTGAATGCAAGGTAGAGAATGATAAAAATAATCGCCAAGGTAATTGGGATCAGCAATTCCAATTTACTGGTAACTCGTTCCATATACTCGTACTGGCCCGAAAAACGAATGCTGTGTTTAGCAGGCAGCACTAATTCATTATCCAGTGCTGCTTTTGCAGCCGCAATATAATCACCAATAACCGTATCTGGTGCTAAATCGACAAATGTCCACGCAATAAAACGACCGTTTTCGCTTTTAATCATCGCTGGGCCATCTTTAATTTCAATATCAGCAACCTGCTCTAGCGTGACCCATGCCCCCGTTGGTGATAAAAACGGTAATGTTTTTAGCTCTTCTATTTGGTCACGATAACGGCGTGGGTAGCGCAAGTTAATTGGAAAGCGCTCTTTGCCTTGCACCGACTGGCCAATATTAGCGCCACCTAACGCATGCTTAACTAAGTTTTGAATATCGGCAATATTCAAACCGTATTTGGCAGCGTCTTTACGTCTTGGTGAAATATCGATATAACGCCCTGACTGCGCCCGCTCAGCATAAGCCGATAAGGTACCCGGAACATCCGCTAAAATGCGCTCAACATCACGGCCTATTTGCTCAATTTGCGCTAAATCATCGCCCGAGATTTGAATGCCAACTGGAGTTTTAACACCTGTCGACAACATATCAATACGGGTTTTAATCGGTTGCACCCAGGCATTGGCAAGTCCCGGAAAATTCACACTCGCTTGCAACTCAGCAATAATGGTTTCAAGGGTGACTCCTTCGCGCCATTCACTCTTTGGTTTTAACTGAATGGTGGTTTCAAGCATGGTGAGCGGCGCAGGGTCTGTTGCGGTTTCTGCACGGCCTACTTTACCAAATACACTAAGTACCTCGGGCTGCGTTTTTATTAAGCGGTCAGTTTGTTGCAGTATTTCACCCGCTTCCGCGATGGAAACACCCGGCAGCGTCGTTGGCATGTAGAGTAAATCACCCTCTTCCAGCTCAGGCATAAACTCACTGCCTAATTTAGAAAGCGGGTAATAACTTGATGCTGCAATCACAATAGCAACCAACAGCGTAAATTTAGGTACTTTTAAGCACAGGTCTAGAATCGGGCGATAGATTGCTACTAACACGCGTGTTAGATAGTTATTTTGCTCATTTGGAATATTACCACGTACTAAATACCCCATTAATACAGGCACTAAGGTCACGCTTAACAGTGCCGCAGCCGCCATCACAAAGGTTTTGGTATAGGCAAGCGGGCTAAATAATTTCCCTTCTTGAGCTTCAAGGGCAAACACCGGCATAAAGCTCACCGTAATTAAAATTAGCGAGAAGAAAAGCGCTGGCCCTACTTCCACAGCGGCTTTACTTACTAATTGCCAATGCGCTTTTCCCTTAGCGTTTTCGCCCGTTTCAGCGCGATAATGCTCAAGGTGTTTGTGGCAGTTTTCCACCATAACAATGGCTGCATCAACTAACGCACCAATCGCAATCGCAATACCACCCAAGCTCATAATATTGGCATTAATGCCCATTAAGCGCATTAAAATAAAGCCCGCTAATACAGCTAACGGTAAACAAATCACAGCCACCAATGTTGAGCGTGCATGCATTAAAAATACTAAGCACACCAAGGCAACAACAATCATTTCTTCAATCAGCTTTGACTGCAAGTTTTCAACCGAACGTTCAATTAAGTTTGAGCGATCGTAAACCGTTACAATCTCAACCCCTTCAGGTAGGCTCGGTGTAATTTGCGCAATTTTAGCTTTCACATTGGCAATAGTTGTTAGTGCATTTTCGCCATCGCGCATCACCACGATGCCACCAACCACTTCACCTTCACCATTTAATTCGGCAATGCCTCGGCGCATTTGCGGACCCAAACGAATGGTCGCAACATGTTCTAGCAATAACGGGCTACCGTCGTCATTAATAATGCCTAAGGGAATGGCTTTAAACGCATCCAAGTCGGTTAAAAAGCCGCGACTGCGCACCATGTATTCGGCTTCGGCCATTTCAAGCACCGAACCGCCCACCTCACTATTGGCATTTTCGATTGCTGACTTTACTTGTGTGAGTGTTACGCCGTACTGCATTAACCTAAGCGGCTCCACAACCACCTGATAACTTTGCACCATGCCGCCAACGGTAGCAATTTCACTTACACCCGCCACTGACTGCAATTCGTACTTTAAAAACCAATCTTGCAAAGTACGTAGCTGGGCTAAGTTTTGTGTGCCGCTTTTATCTATTAAAGCGTATTGATAAACCCAACCAACCCCTGACGCATCGGGCCCTAAAGTTGGCTTAGCATCACTTGGTAAATTAGCGGTTACTTGGTTTAGGTATTCCAACACCCGTGAGCGTGCCCAATACAAGTCGGTATCGTCTTCAAAAATAATGTAAACGTAAGAGTCACCAAAAAAGCTAAAACCTCGCACCGTTTTTGCTTTTGGTACTGCCATTAAACTGGTTGATAACGGATATGTTACTTGTTCTTCAACTACTTCAGGTGCTTGCCCCGGAAAGCTGGTTTTAACTATAACCTGCACATCGGATAAATCAGGAATGGCATCAAGCGGTGTTTTCTTTACCGAATAAACGCCCAATATCGCTAGCATGGCAGCCAATAACAGCACCAATACTTTGTACTTTAAACTGGTTTGAATAATCCACTGCAACATAATCGCCTCCTAGTGTTGATGCGACTGCATTGCTTTGTCTGGTTTGCCATCTTGGCTCATTTTCAAAATAGCTGAGCGAATATTCGATTCGCTATCTATTAAGAATTGGCCAGAAGTTACCACTTGTTCACCTTGTGCTAGCCCTTGCATAATTTCAGCGCGGCCTTGGGTGATCATACCCACCATCACTTCGCGAGAGACAAAGGTGCCATCGTGTTGCTCTACCACTACACGATTTTGCTTGCCAGTTCGAATAAGCGCTTCAACAGGGATATTAAGTACATCTTCTTTCGGCCCACCATAAATACGTACATTCGCTAGCATATCTGGCTTAAATGAACCGTTTTCATTATTTAAAGACAACCTAACCTTTAATGTACGGGTTTTAGGATCAAGCGCTGGATAGATATATTCAATCTTACCTTCAATGGCATAAACACCAATCGCAGGTAGGTCAAACTCAACCCACTTACCATTCTCCACCCAATCAATTTGATGCTCAAACACATCGGCTAACACCCACACCTGTGAAAGATCCGCCAAGGTCATTAGCTTTACTACTGGCTGCACATACATACCTTCACGAATGCCCAACTCAGACACAATCGCATCATGAGGTGCATAGTAAGGCACGCGAAACAGTGACTCTTTAGTTTTCTCAATTTGGTCGATTAGTTTTTCAGACATACCTAATAAACGTAAACGTGTGCGGCCACGTTCTTTCAAGCCTTTATTCGTTGGATTTGTTTTAAGCAGGGATAAATAATCGTCTTGGGCAACAATTAATTCAGGCGCATAAATTTCATAAAGTAACTCACCTTTTTTTACGCGTGCGCCCAAAGTTTTAACTTGTAGGTTTTCAACCCAGCCCGTTGCTCTTGGGTGAATATGGGTTAGGCCATTTTCGTCATATTCAACCTTGCCAAAAGTTTCAATAAAACGCCACAACGTAGAGCGCTCAACCGGTGCTTTGGTTAACGCCATGCTCTGCTGAGTATGCCCTGACACTGAAATCGCCACTTCTTCACTACTTTCAGGTGCCGAAAGTTCCACTAAGTCCATACCACAAATTGGGCATTTTCCTGGGTGGTCTTTAACAATATGGCTGTGCATTGGACAGACAAACTTGGTGCTTTTAGCGGGTGATTGTGTCAATTCATTTACCAGATCAGGCGATGACACATTTGCAAAACTCAGGCTTGCAAAAAGCGCTAAGCAAATAATTAATAAATTTTTCATAGATTTAGTTCTCAATTCAAATAAATAAGGTGTATTTGACGTTGGCAAATACGACTTAAAATATTGAATTAAGCTATTGGCGGTATAATGCTAACTTGCAGTGGTGTTGGGTAGTTTGAAAGCCCAATGGTGAGATACGCGAGCTCTTTTGCTATTGGCTCAGAAAAGGCGAATGCCGAAAAGACACAGCATGAGGTATGGCATTTTGCGCTGCAATCATTACAGGTTTCACAATCATGCTTAGCCATTTCTTGCTGCATTTGACTGTCATCACAACAACTGTGATTTGAACTTTCCATGCTTTTTTCTACTTGATGCATTTCAGCGCACGACATTTCCTCCCCTTGCATACTATTTGCTGCAAGTGGATTTAGAAAAATACTGAATATAAGCATTAAATATAAAATTCGCATAACGTAAAAAGTATACGTGATTGTATAAAACTTAGCTAGACCTAAGCTTTGAGCATAAGGTTAGTTCTGGTTCGTAGATAAAAAAGCACTCTGTAAGCTCTTTATATTAATAAATTCATTTAAATACTAAAATGCTATTTTTTTACATATTGATAACCATATAGATCAGCATATTTAACCAACTTTGCATTCAACTTGTTATAAAATATACAGATAATATTTTCATCTTAATACCTAACTTACTACGCACATGGTAAAAAACCAAAAACACGCTATTTTCTATGCCTTATCGGCCGTCTTTTTATGGTCGACTGTTGCTACTGCATTTAAACTCGCATTAATGCAGCTTACACCTCTTCAGTTAGTGTTTTATGCCTCGGCATTTAGTTGGTTGTTTTTGGCTGTTTTTTTGCTTGTAAATGGTGATTATAAACATGTAAAAACAGCATTTTTGGGTAAACCATTGCTTTATTTAAAGCTTGGTGTGCTCAACCCTTTTTTGTATTACCTCATTTTATTTAAAGCGTATGACTTGCTTCCTGCACAACAAGCGCAAGCGCTTAATTACACTTGGGCAATTGCATTAAGCCTGCTAGCGGTACCTATGCTTGGGCAACGCCTTCGAAAAACCGATATTGCCGCATTACTTTTTGCCTATTTAGGTGTGCTGATTATTAGTACAAAAGGGCAATTTACTGAGCTAAGCTTTGAAAGCCCACTGGGTGTTGGACTTGCTTTATTATCAACACTGCTTTGGGCTCTGTATTGGATTTTTAGCACCAAGAATACTGATAAACCAGTAATTAGCTTATTTATCTGTTTCTCTATTGGCTTACCCTTTATTGCCTTTGTGTTGACTTGGCAAAATGCTTGGCAAATTCCTACTGGTAAAGCATGGCTCGCAGCGGCTTATGTTGGGTTATTCGAAATGGGGATTACATTTGTGCTGTGGTTAATGGCAATGAAAAAGGCTGAAAATACCGCAAGTGTTAGTAATTTAATCTTTATTTCGCCGTTTTTATCACTCATTTTTATCTATACTTTTTTAGGTGAAGCAATTCATCCTGCCACTGTTGTTGGTCTTGGCTTTATTATTTGTGGTTTAGCAATTCAAAAACTAATAAAAGCGAAAAATTAGTTGTGAAATTGATTGGTTTTAGCACCATTTACGGTTATCAGTTCTGATCTTTTGATTTGAAACAGAGTTTATAAGCCAGATATTGATAAACTACCCATCTTTAACTTATGCAACTTAGGAGTGAGGCAACGGAATGTTTTTAATAATTTATGTATGACTTGTCTGAAATAAAGCACTTTTACCGCTCTTTTCTCGGGCGTTTATTTATTATTATTGTTGCCCTCTTATTTGTGCTTGCTTCAACGCTAATTGCTATGCATTACCAAAATCATATGGCAAAAGTTGATGAAAAAATAAAAGCGCATTCCGAATTCATCATGTCCACTTCTGTTACCCAACTAGAACAGCATCTTGTTGTCTTTACTATGGCAGAGCGCTTACTTTCTGAAATACCTGAAAACATCACTGTTGAGCATGTAAAAAACGTTAACAAGGTTACTTTCAGCCACTTTCCATATTATCTAACTACACAATTTTTCTTGCTCGATGATAAACAACAGTTAACGCCTTTATTAAATAATCAAAAAGCTGTTGTAAAAACACCGAAAAACATTTCAGAGTTGGGATTAAAACAAACCCTAAGAACAAACCAGTTATTAATTAGCGTGCCTTATGCTGTTGCAGAAGATAATACGCTAAGGCTACCGATAAGTTACTTAACACAACTTAAAAACAGCCAACATCCTATTTTAATTTCCATTGAGGTTGATTTAAATTCGCAGCACAATCCATGGCGTTACGATATTTTAGATCGCGATATGGAAATACTTGTTACGCAAAAATCCGCGATGCCAAATCAATACTGGAGCTTATTCCATACATCACCGAAATCATTGCATGGCAATAAACCCCATCTTTATGGCCAACAAATGCCAGCTAAATTTGTCGATTATGTAAATCAAAGCGTAAAAAAGATTACTGGCCGAACTGTTGACCGCTATAAACAAAGCGATGGTATTTCAATTTATACAAACCGAACTTTAGGGATCCCCCACGTACGCGTTGGTATTTCTTACAACAATGCATTTAATACCTTTGTGGCGGTTAGGTTACCGCTTAAAGCAATTTACAGTGAAGTAAGTAATTTTGCGGCTTGGGTAAGTACTTTTTGCACGTTAGCGATTGCGATCAGTTTTTTCATCACCCGCCATTTATATCGCTTAGATAAGGTTTATAAAAATAAGCTGTATCAGCAAGCGAACTTCGATCAATTAACCAAACTAGCCAATCGTTATTTCTTTGATAACACTCTCGTTAATGACCAAGCCTTTAATCAAGGCAAATACACCTTAATGTGCGTTGATTTAGATAACTTTAAACATATTAATGATCGCTTTGGCCGCCATACTGGTGATAAAACGCTGCAATTGGTTGCAGATCGCATATCACACTGTTGTGGCTCAGATGCATTAGCTGTTCGTACTGGCGGTGACGAGTTTTTCATTATTTTACAATCAACAGATCGTACAAAAAGCGCCTCTCTCGCAAGCAATATTCTTTCAGCAATAAGTGTGACCATGATTCTCGATAACTTAAAGCTATCGATAAGTGCCAGTATTGGTATTTACCATGCTGACGAAATTATTGAACCACAGACAGCTGAAATTTATGCCGAAATTGCTATGTTCGAAGCAAAGAAATTGAAAAACCGTTACTGCTTTTTTGATAAAGGGCTGGCTGAACAGCTGCATTATCGTGTTGATATTGAAACCGAACTAAAAAGTGCAATTCAAAATAAAGAGCTCTATTTAACTTACCAACCGCAAATTTGCACCGAGCAAAGCGCCGTTAAAGGGTTAGAGGTGCTACTGCGTTGGCAAAATAAAAAGTTAGGGTTTGTGCCACCCGATAAATTTATTCCAATTGCAGAAGAAACTGGGCTGATTGCAGAAATTGGTGAGTTTGTTATTCAGCAGGCACTACATGATTATGCCAAGCACCTAAAATTCACTGAAATTAGCTTATCAATCAATGTTTCAGCTTATCAGTTAATGTATACGCCGTTGTTCGAAATACTAAAGCGCCATGTTGAGCATTATCAAATTTCACCTAAATGCATCATTTTAGAAGTAACAGAATCGATTTTTATTGAAGACAAAGCAGCTGTGCAAGGGTTATTCGATAAACTGATGGCATATGGTTTTCTAATTTCGCTCGATGACTTTGGTACAGGTTATTCATCGCTATCACAAATACGCGATTACCCGATCCATGAGCTGAAAATTGACCGTAGCTTTATTACTCATATCCATGAAAAAGATCAAGATGCAGCGCTACTTCACCAAATTGTATCTATTGCGAAATGCCACAACATTCTTACCGTGGCAGAAGGTGTAGAAATCGACGCTCAACACAACATAGTGCGAGCGCTCGGTATTGATATTGAACAAGGGTATCTGCATGCCAAACCAATGGAGATAAATGCGTTAAAAGCTTTTTTGGCAACTCAAGAAGTTACTCAAAAGGCTTGCTAATGGCGCTTTTTGGCAACCCAAGCCCAACGCATTTCACAGCTAATTGGGCTATCGCCACTTTCATCTGAGAGCGTAACAGGTACAACTAAATCGCCTTTTTCTTGACTAGTAATTAACGCAATGTCTTGTTCACTCAATGATGCAGTTGCAGTAATGTCACCTTGCATGCGCTTGTTGTACTCAAGTGTCATTGATTTAAGTAACGGTAAATGGCTATCAGGCACATTCATACCAAACACGATACCTGAGGCAGACTCTGCTGCTAACCCGGCACCAACAGCATGAATACCTCCGATATGATTTTGCACACGCTTTTTATTTGCGAGTGTTACAACCACTTGCTGGTTGCTAATCTTATTCACTTTTAACTTTGCAGTTGCAGCAAACTTTACCTGACTGGTAAATAGCTTTGTGAGTAAAAACTCATGGGTTGATTTTGGTAATTTATAAACTTTACTAACAAGTTTGCTTAATTTATTAGCCATTTCACTCTCCAATATGACTGGTTAGACCACCAAGGGTAACCTAAGCCAATAAAAACAGCAAAATATCAAATAGCTAAAAACTATTTCACCTAATTCACAATAAACTGCATAGTGATGTTTTTATTTTTTAAGTTAAGCATTATGACTTTAGAAACTTTACTTGAGCAATTAAACACATCACCTGAAAGCGTTACATTTCAACAAGTAATGGCAGTTATTGAAAGCCAATACAGCTATACGCCTCAAACATTTACTAATGGCGAGCTCACCAATAATGCGGGTGAAAATGCGGGTAGCTGCAAAATTTTCAGCTTTGCAAAGCTAAATAACCTAACTGAAGAGCAAACCCTTCACTGCTTCGGTGATTACTACCGAGTTGATGTGTTACAACACCCAAATGGTGACGATCACCAAAATATTCGCAACTTTATAAAAACAGGTTGGGCGGGTGTGAACTTCGCTAAAAATGCGCTTGAAGTAAAATAACCGCATAAAAAAACCAGCAAATGCTGGTTTTTTTATTAACTAATCTTAGTGATTAGAAAGGAATATCATCATCAAAATCAATTGGTGGTTCCATTGGGTTTGATGCGCCGCCTTGTGGTGCATTTTGCTTAGGTGCAAAGCCGCCTGATTGCTGCTGTGGCGCAAAACCACCAGATTGTTGACCACCTTGCTGTGGTGCAAAACCGCCAGACTGTTGTGCTGGCGCTGATTGCTGCTGTGCAGGTTGCTGGTTAAAGCCACCTTGTTGCTGTTGACCGCCTTGGTTAAAACCTTGTGATTGCTGAGGAGCAAAACCTGATTGCTGTTGATTCTGCGGTTGGAAACCACCACCAGCATTATTGCCAGCATTTTCACCACGACCACCAAGCATTTGCATTTGACCTGTAAAGCCATCCACAACAATTTCAGTTGTGTACTTATCTTGACCTTGCTGATCTTGCCACTTGCGCGTTTGCAGTTTACCTTCAACGTAAATTTGTGAGCCTTTACGACAATATTCACCCACTACTTCAGCTAACTTGCCAAAAAACACCACTCGGTGCCATTCGGTTTTATCGACTAACTGACCCGTGTTTTTATCTTTATAACTGTCAGACGTTGCAAGTGTGATATTTGCTACTGCGTTACCGTTTGGCATATATCTCACTTCTGGATCCTGGCCTAAATTACCAACTAGGATCACTTTGTTAATACCACGAGCCATGGTCTGTCTCCTTTAATTAAACTATTCCTGCAACAAGTTTTGCTTGCTGCAAATCGAATTCTGATTCTTTTACTTTTAAGTAAGTACGATTTTCTTCCAGTACTACTGTTGTCTCTAACACACCCGGTAAGTCAGCAAGCTCATTTGCTAGCTTTTCGGCTGCTTTTTCAGGGTCAAAATTATCTTTATCACCTTGTAATTCAGTGAGTAAGCTTATCAACTTACTTTTAGGTGGTACTTCCATTCCCCACGCTATAGCAAACCATATTACCCCAACCAAGGTTGCCGCGGCAAATACTGTCTGAGCATCGCTCACTTGTGCAAAATAACCACCGATTATTCCGCCTAAAAAGGCGCCTAGAAACTGCGTAGAACTAAACGCACCCATTGCTGACCCTTTCTGACCTGCAGGAGAAATGCGCGCAACCAACGCAGGCATTGTGGCTTCTAAAAAGTTGAATGCAATAAAATAGAGTAACATGCAAATACCAATTGTGACGGCACTTGAGCCAAACAAACTGAGGCTCATTAAGCTGGCAACAATTAGTGCAATTGACGCTAAAAAGGCCATTTTTTCTTTTTGCTTTTTAATGGCAATGATCATCATCGGCACCATAAATACAAATGCCAACAATAACACCGGTATGTAGAGCTTCCAGTGCATTTCTGCAGCTAAGCCATCTTTAATAAGTTCTGCAGGTAACGCCACAAATACCGCTGTGAGGGTTAAATGTAGCAGCATCACACCTATATTTAAACGCACTAATTGCGGGTGTTTCACTAGGTTTTTAATATCGTTTAAAGAGGCAGATGTATCACCTTTTGGCGCACGATTTACGGCTGTTGGCACTATGGTCAAAACAATAAAAATACCAATAACAGCAAGTATGGCAGTTAGCCAGAATATACCACTTACACCAAAAGAAGCGGCGATCATTGGGCCTAATAACATAGCTGCTGCAAAGCTTAAACCAATACACATACCTATTACAGCCATTACTTTAGGGCGTTGTTCATCACGGCTTAGATCCGCAGCAAGTGCCAGCACTGCAGCAGCAATTGCGCCCATACCCTGTAATGCACGGCCTAATGTTACGGTATAAATAGATTCAGCCATTGCGGCAATTACCGAGCCAATAGCAAACATAATAAGGCCAGCAACAATCACACGTTTGCGACCAAATTTATCAGATAACCATCCCATAGGGATTTGTAATAGTGCCTGCGTTAAGCCATAAGCACCAATTGCAATACCAATCCATAAAGGCGAAAAGCCTTCCAATTCAGTACCATAAATCGCCAAAACAGGCATAAGCATAAACAAGCCAAGCATGCGAAAAGCAAATACACTGGCAAGCGACACTGCGGTGCGTTTTTCGAGGGCATTTAAAGATGAAGCAGACATTAGCGGTTTAGCAAATAGTTATTTGAAAATTAAGGCGGCAAGTTTACCACAAACTAAGATGGTTATTCTAACCCGTATTTTGCTAAAATTTTACGCTGTTCGTTTTGGTATCTACTGCTTTTAAAAATGCTTTCAAATTGTTGAAATTGTGTTTCGCTAATTGAGCGTTTACTAAATGCATAAAACACATCGGTACTATTCACTACAAAGTCATCAATATAGATATGCGAAAAACTGGGGTTAACCTGTTTTTGATAAGCTAAATTTCCCTTTTCCTCTAAAAAACCGCTGATTTTTTTACGGGCTAATAAATCCAACTTGGTATTATTGTCTACTACCGTAATAAACCTTTCAGGGTATAGCGTTAAAATTTTCTCAAATTCATCACCATAAAAAGCACCGCGATGAACCGCTACAGGAGCAGGTAAATTGAGTAAATCTTCAAGTGAATTTATTGAATAAACATTACCTTGATTCATCGCCAAAACGATCGTTTCTTTTCTCTGCGGGCCTAAAAAATAATAGTATTTTTCGCGCTTGGTAGTTTTTGAAACACTTAACATCAAATCAATCAAACCCGCTTTTAAGCCCCCTAATGCCCTTGCCCAAGGGAGCTCTATAAAGCGGTAACTACAGTCAGTTTGGGCCAATAATGTTTTAGCAAAGTCGACATCAAGGCCATGTAAGTCAGCATGTTCAGCGTAGCTTTCAACCTCTCCAAAACGTTCATAGCGAATCGTTAATTCACAGCTAACCGTTGAAAAAGTTAAACAACCGAAAAAGATCAGAGCAATATTTCTAAACAACAAAGGTGATCCAAAGTAAGAACCTAAACTTAAATAAGTTTAGTAACTTCTCACTAGAAATACAGGCCACAAAAGGCTGTATATTTATACAATATAATGCAATACTAAGCGCTATATTGCTGCTCGCTATTACTATAGGATAACAATGGAACATATCGAGGTTCGCGGTGCCCGCACGCACAACTTAAAAAACATCAACTTAACTATTCCTCGCGATAAACTGATTGTAATCACAGGTTTATCTGGTTCAGGTAAATCATCTTTAGCATTTGATACTCTGTATGCTGAAGGCCAGCGACGTTATGTTGAGTCACTTTCTGCGTATGCTCGCCAATTTTTATCCTTAATGGAAAAGCCTGATGTTGACCATATTGAAGGTTTATCCCCTGCAATTTCAATTGAACAAAAATCAACCTCGCATAACCCGCGCTCTACCGTAGGTACCATTACTGAAATTTACGATTACTTAAGACTATTGTTTGCACGTGTTGGCGAGCCTCGTTGTCCTACCCACGACTTACCGCTTGCAGCTCAAACTATTAGCCAAATGGTTGACCAAGTTTTAGCGCTGCCTGAAGGCACTAAAGTAATGTTGCTAGCGCCGGTAGTAAAAGAGCGTAAAGGTGAGCATATCAAGCTGCTAGAAAGCCTTGCAGCACAAGGGTTTATTCGTGCACGTATTGACGGCGAAGTTTGTGACCTTTCTGATCCTCCTACACTAGAATTACATAAAAAGCATACTATTGAAGTAGTTGTTGATCGCATCAAAGTAAAAGATGGCTTGCAACTTCGTTTAGCCGAATCATTTGAGCAAGCGCTTGAACTATCCAACGGTGTTGCACAAATTGCCTACATGGATGAGCCAGAAAAAGACGAAATTGTTTTTTCTGCAAACTTTGCCTGTCCTAGCTGTGGTTATGCGATGACCGAGTTAGAGCCGCGTTTATTCTCATTTAACAACCCGGCAGGTGCCTGTCAAAGCTGTGATGGTTTAGGTATTCGACAGTATTTTGATCCAAATCGTGTAGTACAAAACCCCGAGCTTAGCCTTGCTGGCGGTGCAATTCGCGGCTGGGACAAGCGTAGTTTTTACTATTTCCAAATGTTGCAAGCAGTGGCAAATCATTATGGTTTTGACGTAGAAACCCCTTTTGAAAAATTGCCTGCTGATGCACAAAAAGTGGTATTGAATGGTTCTGGTCGAACTCAAATTGAATTCCAATACCGTAATGACCGCGGCGATGTTGTTGTACGCAATCATGTATTTGAAGGTGTGCTTAATAATATGGCGCGCCGTTACAAAGAAACCGAATCAAACTCAGTACGTGAAGAGCTAGCTAAATATCAAACCAATCAAGACTGCCCTAGCTGTAGTGGCTCACGCTTACGCGAAGAAGCACGGAATGTATTTGTTGGCACCACCAACCTACCGCAAGTTACAAAAATGAGCATTGGTGAAGCACAGCAATTCTTTAGTGAAATAAGTTTTAGCGGACAAAAAGCCAAAATCGCCGAAAAAATCTTAAAAGAAATCAGCGATCGTTTATCCTTCTTAGTGAATGTAGGGCTTAATTATTTATCTTTAGAGCGCAGTGCCGAAACCCTTTCAGGTGGTGAAGCCCAGCGTATTCGCTTAGCAAGCCAAATTGGTGCAGGCCTTGTTGGCGTGATGTATGTGTTAGATGAGCCTTCTATCGGTTTGCATCAGCGCGATAACGACAGATTACTCGCCACATTAACGCACTTACGTGATTTAGGTAACACCGTAATTGTGGTTGAGCATGACGAAGATGCCATTCGCGCCGCAGATCATATTATTGATATTGGCCCTGGTGCAGGCGTTCACGGTGGACAAGTTATTGCTGAAGGTACTCGTGACGATATCATTAACTGTGCAGAATCAGTGACTGGCCAATACCTTTCTGGCACAAAAGCAATTGAAGTACCCGCAGCGCGTCATCAGCCACAAGATAAATGGTTAGAACTGAAAGGCGCTACCGGTAATAACCTAAAAAGTGTCGACCTTTCAATTCCATTTGGCTTAATGACGTGTGTTACAGGTGTTTCAGGTTCAGGCAAATCAACCTTAATTAACGATACTCTGTTTAAGGTAGCGCACACAGAGCTTAATGGTGCAACGACTGCCGAAGCAGCGCCTTACAAATCAATCACTGGTATGGATTTGTTTGATAAAGTTATCGATATTGATCAAAGCCCTATTGGACGTACACCACGCTCAAACCCAGCTACTTACACAGGTATTTTTACTGCTATTCGTGAGCTGTTTTCAGGCACGCAAGAAGCGCGCTCTCGTGGTTATAAACCGGGGCGTTTCAGCTTTAATGTAAAAGGTGGGCGCTGCGAAGCGTGTCAGGGCGATGGTGTTATTAAAGTTGAAATGCACTTTTTACCCGATGTTTACGTGCCGTGTGATGTGTGTACTGGTAAACGCTATAACCGTGAAACATTGGAAGTCTTATACAAAGGCAAAAACATTCACCAAGTGCTTGATATGACGGTGGAAGATGCACGCGAATTTTTTGACAAAATTCCAGCCATTGCTCGCAAGTTACAAACACTGATGGATGTTGGTTTAAGTTATATTCGCTTAGGGCAATCAGCAACTACCTTGTCAGGTGGTGAAGCTCAGCGCGTTAAATTAGCCCGCGAACTATCAAAACGTGATACCGGTAAAACCTTATATATTCTCGATGAGCCAACCACAGGTTTGCACTTTGCCGATATACAACAACTGCTTGTGGTGTTGCATCGTCTGCGTGATCACGGAAATACCATTGTGGTGATTGAGCACAACCTTGATGTAATCAAAACTGCAGACTGGATTGTTGATTTAGGCCCTGAAGGTGGTTCTGGTGGTGGTGAAATATTGGTTGCAGGTACGCCTGAAGAAGTAGCTCAACATCCACAATCTCATACTGGTCGCTATTTAAAAGAAATGCTATAAGTATTTCAATTAATAATAAAAAGCACCTAAATGGAATTAATTAGTCAAAAGCTGCCAAAGTTAAAACTAGTCCAACTTAAGCTAGTAAACTTTTGGCAGTCTTTATCTCTACCAGAAAAACTCTATACCCTATCATTCGCCTTGCTGATTATTTTTCAAGGTGATTATGGTTTAGCAGCAATGCTTACTGTGATTGGTCTGCTGATGGAGTTTTGGCCTAAGTTTTCTAGGGCGTGGGATAGCCTTGCCGGAAAAGCTGTCATTCTACTTTTTTATGCCACCATTACTAACTTTGCGCTGGTATCAAGTGCGTCTATGGTGAATGAAGTAACAGGCGTACCTGCAGCACACTTTAACTACACACATAACTTTGCCATTTTACTGGTGTTACCTAGCTGGATTTTAGGCATTAGCGTTGTAGCATTAATGATTTACCAGCTATTTGTACCGTTTTATCTTTTCGCAATTTTGTTGGCAAAGCCATTCGGTATCAAAATGGTGCGTTTCTTTTCTAAAAGTAATCATCCGTTTTTCTCAAACTCCATGCGTTTTATGGTGTGTTTTACTGTAGTCTTCCAGTTACTGTCGCTTTGGCAAGGAGAGCAAAAGAGCATCGAAGAAATACTCAATGGAATTGACCCCAATGTCACAGAATCAGAACAAATACAAGCTGATTTAGAGAAGCAACAAGCCCTTGATGCTGCTGTTGTTGAAACACAAGAGCCAAAACCACCGGAAACATTTAACATTAAATTTAATAACGCCGCGGGTGAGTCAGACGAACTATTAATTCCAATTGATAGAGGGTACGAATCGGTAATGCGTTATTTAATTGCAATGTTCGCTTATCGACTAGAAGCTGATAGCTATTCTCGTTGTGCTAAATCCGCAAGTACAAAAGTAGTAGAGTTAAACGACTACGAAGTGCTGTTGATTAGCGAAAATAAAAACACCCAGTATGGTTATGACTTTGTGGTAGCTGTTTGTGACTCTCCCAGCAATGAGCTTTTCAAAAACAGGTAACTAAGACTTCTTATCCACCTAAAAGCAGCTTACTCTGCTTTTAGGTGAGCAGTTAATGACGCTCTTTCTTGCTCACTTAACGGTGTAGATGCTTTATTTGCAAAGTCGTATCGCACCATAGTGGCATTTCCAACCGCGCACAACTCATTATGTTGATACACTTCTTGGCAAATCACAAACGAAGAGGAGCCAATGCGGCTTATACTCGAGTTTATAGTGATTTCTTGGCCATAAAATAGCTCACCTTTAAATTCCACCTCAATTTTTGCGACGATAAGCTTCCAGTTGTTGCAATCTAAGTCAGGAGTAAAAAAACGGAAAAAAGGGGTACGAGCGGCTTCAAACCAAACCGGTAGCGCAGTATTATTAATGTGTCCTAACGCATCTGTTTCGCTAAAACGCGGCATAAGTGTTTCACTAAACATATCAATTGAGCTTTATATACTAATTATGTGCTCACTATAGTTATGTTTAATCATAATTAAAATAATAAGGTCAATAATGCAGGATTTTATTCGGGTTTATGACAACGTATTAAGCAAAGAGTTTTGTGATAGTTTTATCACTAAATTTGATAACAGCCCATTTTTAGCACAGGGTAAAACCAGTGGTGGGGTCGATCTTAGTAAGAAAAACAGTCAAGATTTATACCTCAACCAACATATTGAATATCAAAAAGAACTTCAGCATATTCTGCAACATACTACTGAAAAAATATTTGAATACTTTGAAGAACATTTCTTTGCACTGATTGGCGCATTTGGTTTAAAGGTGTATCACCCAACAACAAAACAACCTGTTGATCTAACTGTTGAAAATTTTGAAGAAGTTGGCAAACCTCAATTGCCAGTTTTAGTTCAGCAAATCTTTCGCTTAGGCCAAATTCAAGCGCAAAAATATACTGCTGGAGAAGGTGGTTACCCGTACTGGCATAGTGAGGTTTACCCACAAAAAGGGCATAACGATAGCTTGCACCGTATTTTGTTGTTTATGTTTTACTTAAATGATGTGGAAGAAGGCGGCGAAACAGAGTTTTATTATCAGAATAAAAAGATAAAACCAAAGCAAGGCTCTATGGTTATAGCACCGGCTTATTTCACGCACACCCACAGGGGTTGTATTCCGGTGTCTAATGACAAGTACATTGTCACATCCTGGGTGCTGTTTAATACAGCAGAACAAATTTATGGCGCCTAAATAGGCACCATAATATTAATTGCTTAGATGAATTCGCAAGCTAACCTTTGCTTCTAAGCCACCTTCAGAGCGATTACGCAGTGTTACTTTGCCTTGGTGCATATCAACAATACGCTTGATAATAGCAAGGCCTAAGCCACTTCCTTCACTTCCTCGTGCCTGATCGCCCTGAGTAAACGGCTGAAACACTCGTTCTAGCTCGTGTTCAGGAATGCCTGGGCCTTTGTCTTGCACCAAAATTTCAACATATTCTTTATTAGTTGAAAACTGGGTTATAACCGTGACATCTTCTTCACTGTAGCGCAGTGCATTTTCAATCATATTGGTGATTACACGCTTCATCGCTACATGACTAATCGGAATATTCGGCAGTGCTTCGTTAGCGCTGAAACTAATTTCTCGACCTTGTTTCTGCTCTGAAGCAACCACCTCAGATACCAATGCGTTGATATCATCGGGCGCTAAATCGCTTAACTTGTGATTACGAAGGTACTCAATAAACTGGTCAATAATTGCATTCATATCCTCAATATCGGTGATGATACCTTCACGCAAATAATCTTCATGTTCTGACATCATTTCGGTGGCAAGGCGAATGCGTGTTAGCGGCGTGCGTAAATCATGGGAAACACCCGCCATTAACAAACGACGATCTTCTTCTACCGCAGCCAGACCTCGCGACATTTGATTAAATGCGCGTGTTACTTCAATCATTTCAATCGAGCCTTGCTCAGGAAGTTGGCTTGAATAATCACCTACTTCAACTTTGCTTGCCGCTTTTTGCATTGCTTTTAATGGGCGGTTTAGGTGACTTGCAAATAACCAACCACCAAGCACACTTAATACACCAATAAAGGCTAAATAAAATGTCAGCACTTTAACATTTGCTTCTTGATAGCCAACAAGTGGTACTTTCACCCAATAGCCAGGTGCTTGCGGTGGCTCAATCCAATAAACAAGTATATCCGATTGGCTGATGCGTACCCGCGCTTCACCTTGTAAGTATTCTGACATCACACGTGATAAATAAGGGTATTCGCTGGCTTGTTCTAAACCATTTCGCAAAGCTTCACGTTCACTCATCACCTCAACGCCAGTTGCTAAATAAAATTTTTCAGCAACATCATTTGGCATCTCCACACCATCATTATGACCAATAAAGACAGTGCGCACCTGCTTAGCTAACATTAAGTTAACTTGTTCGATGGAAGGTTTTACTACGTAAAGAGTAACCGAGATATAAGAAACGATTTGATTTATTAACAGCAGTGCACCTACCAAAAAGACGGTCTGGCCAAATGCACTGCGAGGAAAAATACGCATAATTTAGGCTTTATATACCCTATTCTTTGCCATCTGGCACAAATACATAACCTAAGCCCCACACTGTTTGAATATAGCGAGGGTTTGCAGCATCTTCTTCAATCATGCGACGTAAGCGAGAAACTTGTACATCAATACTGCGCTCTAGTGCACTGTAGTCACGTCCACGTGCTAAATTCATTAATTTATCACGGCTAAGTGGTTCACGCGGGTGCGATACTAAAGCCTTTAATACGGCAAATTCACCACTTGTTAGCGAGATAGTTTCATCACCTTTGCTCATTTCACGCGTTGCCAAGTTAAGCGAAAACTGGCCAAAACGAATTTCATTTTCTTCAGCAGAAGGCGCACCAGGTACATCACTTGCTCTGCGGCGAAGAATCGCTTTAATACGCGCAAGTAGCTCGCGTGGGTTAAACGGTTTAGGAATATAGTCATCCGCACCAAGCTCTAAACCGATAATACGGTCAACTTCATCACCTTTTGCCGTTAACATGACGATTGGAATGTCATTTTCTTTTTGACGTAGACGGCGACAAATTGAAAGACCATCTTCACCAGGCAACATTAAGTCTAATACCATTAAATGAAAGTTTTCTCGTTCTAATAAGCGGTCCATTTGCTCCGAGTTTGCTGCAGAGCGAACAATAAAGCCCTGCTCAACTAAGTAGCGCTCTAGCAGGCTGCGTAAACGCATATCATCATCGACTACCAGTATTTTTGTTGTTTCTTGTCCCATGATTTCATTCTTCTGTTATTTTTCTTTGGCAATATGCCTACTATAAATAATTTTTGTCAAATTAGGCAAAAGAAGAGTGTTACTAGGTATTACAAACTCTTGCTAAGCAACATCGTAGCGAATTGCATTAATAAAGAAGAGCGTTACACCTTCTGCATTTTTAAACTCAAACTCATCATCTAGCTGTTTACCTAGCATGGCACGGGCAAATGGCGAGTCAATGCTAATTTTGCCCTGTCTAACATCAAATTCATCTGGGCCGACAATTTGATAGTTAAACACCTCACCTTCTTCATTTTCCACCTCTACATGCGCGCCAAAAAAGACTTTGCCAGCTTGCTCGGGTTTAGGATAAACAATATTTAATTGCTCTAAACGCTTTGTTAAAAAACGCACACGGCGGTCAATCTCTCGCAAACGCTTTTTACCATAAATATATTCCGCATTTTCTGAGCGATCACCTAGCGCTGCCGCTTCAGATACTGCCTGCGTCACTCTAGGGCGTTCTTCTTTCCACAAATAACGCAACTCTCTTTCTAGTTCATCATAACCGCTGCGTGTAATATAATTAGCTTTTCTCATAGTTAAGTAACTAAGTATCGTAATTTATTTATCGCTTATGATTGAAAAATTTATGTTTAGATACAAGATCTATAGGCATTATATTTAAAACAATTTTTCTGGTGTGGTCTCTCAACACAAAAACCACCCATACTTACCGATTTAAAGGTTTTTAATGAACGCTATTGCTAATCAATTAGCTCATGAGCTAAATGCTTCAGTGCAGCAAGTGACTGCTGCAACACAATTACTCGATGATGGTGCAACTGTGCCATTTATTGCACGCTACAGAAAAGAAGTAACCGGTGGCTTAGATGATGGCCAATTGCGTTTGTTAGAGCAGCGTTTAGGTTATTTACGAGAGCTTGAAGAACGTCGTTCATTTATTCTTAAAACGATTGAAGAACAAGACAAACTGACTGCTGAGCTAAAAGCCGATATTAACAGCGCGACCAGCAAAACAGAGTTAGAAGATTTATACCTGCCATATAAACCAAAGCGTCGCACGAAAGGTCAAATTGCAATAGAAGCTGGTTTAGCACCACTGGCGGATCAATTACTAGATAATCCAACACTTGACCCTGAAATAACTGCAAGTGACTTTATTAACCCTGAAAAAGGCATTGAAGACAGCAAAGCAGCGCTTGATGGCGCTAAATTTATCCTAATGGAACGCTTTGCCGAAGATGCAAAACTGCTAGCTAAACTCAGAGGCATGCTGCAAAGAAACGGGCATATTGAAAGCAAAGTAATTGCTGGCAAAGAAAAAGATGGTGCCAAGTACCAAGACTACTTCGAACATAGCGAAGCTCTTAGCCGTATTCCATCTCACCGTGCACTTGCCATGTTGCGAGCACGAAATGAAGGCGTTATCAGCTTAACGATTAACCCAGATCCTAGCTTAGAAGATGGCAATGCTGAATGCGCTCGCATCATTGCTGATCACTACAAGCTAGACGTTTTAGCAAGCCCTTGGCTTAAACAAGTAGCGCAATGGACTTGGAAGATTAAACTAGCACTGCACTTAGAAAATGAATTTTTGGGCAAAATCAGAGAAGTTGCAGAACAAGGCGCCAGTTTTTGCTAAGAATCTTAATGACTTATTAATGGCTGCACCAGCGGGCGCAAAAACCACATTAGGTCTCGATCCTGGTCTTCGTACCGGTTGTAAAATCGCAGTTGTTGATAAAACAGGTAAACTACTCGATAACGTGACGATTTACCCTCATGCACCACAAAACCATTGGGATAAATCATTACGCACCTTAAGCCAGCTATGCCGCCAACATAAAGTTGAACTTATTGCGATCGGTAATGGCACCGCATCACGTGAAAGCGATAAGCTTGTTGCTGAACTTATCAAGCAAGAATCAGATCTTAAGATCAGCAAAATTATGGTTAGTGAAGCAGGTGCATCTGTTTACTCTGCATCTGAAGTAGCTGCTGAAGAATTCCCAAATCTTGATGTATCAATTCGTGGTGCAGTATCAATTGCACGCCGATTACAAGATCCTCTTGCTGAGTTAGTAAAAATTGAACCAAAAGCCATTGGTGTTGGCCAATACCAACACGATGTGTCACAGAGCCAATTAGGCCAAAGCCTAACCGCAGTTGTTGAAGATTGTGTAAACGCAGTAGGTGTAGACGTAAACATGGCATCGCCACAGTTACTTACCCGAGTTGCAGGCTTAAATAAAACGTTAGCGCAGAATATTGTGGCTTATCGTGACGAGAATGGTCGCTTTAGCTCTCGTAAAGAACTGAAAAAAGTTGAGCGTTTAGGACCGAAAGCATTTGAACAGTCAGCGGGTTTTTTACGCATTAATGAAGGTAAAGATCCACTTGATGGTTCTGCAGTTCACCCTGAAGCCTACGAAATCGTTAAAAGTATTGCAGATAAGACAGACGTGCCTGTCGCTGAGCTAATTGGTAACTCGACACTACTAAAGTCACTAAATCCAAATGACTTTGTAACAGAAAAATTCGGTTTACCAACCATCACAGATATTATTGCTGAACTTGATAAGCCAGGACGTGACCCTCGCCCTGAATTTAAAACAGCAAGTTTTAAAGAAGGCGTTGAAACAATTGCAGACCTAAAACCAGGCATGATTTTAGAGGGCGTTGTTTCAAATGTTGCTAACTTTGGTGCATTTGTTGATGTAGGTGTGCATCAAGATGGTTTAGTACACATTTCTTCACTAACAAATAAGTTTGTCTCAGATCCACGAGAAGTAGTAAAAGCAGGCGATATTGTTAAAGTAAAAGTTTTGGAAGTTGATGTTGAGCGTAAACGTATCAGTTTCACAATGCGATTAGATGAAGAAGTACGCGAAAAAGCACCAGCAAAAGCTAAGCCAAGCAAACCAACTCAGGCAGCAGCAAAGAAAGCGAAACCTCAGCAAAATAATAATGCTGCAATGGGTAATGCATTTGCAGAAGCCTTTGCCAAACTTAAAAAGTAGCTTTAACGGATTAATCAAATTCAGATTAATTAAA
>NZ_JAPEHW010000119.1 GCF_028875915.1 Pseudoalteromonas sp. G4 | reverse complement strand
AAATCTGAAATCTGAAATCTGAAATCTCTTACAGCTGCGTAAACTCAAGCAGTTGTCTTAATTTTGTTGCTTGTCTGCGAGAAATTTCCACAGTCTGACCATTGCTTAAAGTTGCGGTTAAACCGTAGCTAATAGCTTGCTCCATGCTTTCAATTGCATCAAGTCTAATGATATCTGAACGGCTTGCTCTAAAGTAATGTCTTTCGTCTAGTTTAGCTTCAATTTTGTTTAATGAGCTGTGTAGGTATGCTTTACCATGTGGTGTGTAAATTGCTGCATGGTTACCAATTGACTCAAAACGAATAATTTCACGAAGTTCGATAATGCGCATGGTTTCGCCATATTTAACCATCAATTTATGGTCGTCTGGTAAACCTGCGCTTGATGCATTTTGTTCAATACGCTTTTCTAGCTTTTCAATGCTTTCGGCTAATCGCGCAGGATTTACAGGTTTTACTAAGTAATCCATGGCATTTAACGAAAACGCTTCAACAGCAAATTGGTCGTATGCAGTACAGAAAATAATGTTTACATCATCACCAAGAGATTCGGCTAACTCTAAACCCGTTGCACCAGGCATGTGAATATCTAGGAAGATAGCGTCTGGTTTATGTTCTGCAATTTTTTCACTTGCTTCTTCAGCATTTTTGGCTTCATCAACAATTTCTATTTGGCTGTGCTTTGACAGCAGGCGCTTTAATTCACTGCGTGCAAGACGTTCGTCATCAACAATTATTATTCTAATACTCATTGTTAAAAGTTAACTCCATCGTGTAAGTGTTAGCATCACATGTTTGTGTTGCACTGCAAATATTGCCCATGCCTAATTGGGTAATTAGGTTATCTAGCGGTAAATCGCCCGACTTAATTTGGGGTGATTGTGTTAAGTTAAGTGTAAAAACAACAGCACTGCCAACTTCTTTTGTTGTGATAATGAGTTCGTTGTGACTAACGCTGTAAATATCTTTTTTGATAAACACATACTCAACTAAGGGTAAAAGTACAGAACAAGGCAATGGGTGAGGGCTTGCCAGTTTGCTTAAATGTTTAGTCAGGGTAAACCTTTCTTCTAAGCGCAGCGCTTCGAGCTCAAGCAAATGTTCAAGCTGTGTTAAATCATCGCTAAAGCTTGTCTTTGTTACACCATCATTCAGTTGATAACGAATTAGCTCGGCTAATTTGCCTAGTAAGTCGCTCGCTAAATCTTGATTTTCGAAAATCATATAGCGGATAGCATTCATGCTATTAAACAAGAAGTGTGGATTTAATGGTGCTTCCGCATTTTTTTCAAACATATAAAAAGAAAGTCTCTTTTTTGACAGACTATTTTGAGTCTATCGATTTTATAATTATCTCGCCAATTAAAATGATAAACGGCAAAAAAGTAAGATGAGTGGTTACGCTGTTTTATCCAGCTGATGTTGCCAGTCGATTGGCAATTCAATAACAACTTTTCTTTGTTTGCCTTTTTTTACTAAAACTATGCTCGCTGAAGTGGCATACATATGCTCTAGGCGGCTTTTTACATTATCGTAATGCTCGGTATCTAAAAAGAATTTGCCATGGCTATGATGCGAAATCTCTATACGATACTTGTTGTGTTTAATGAACCCAACTAGGCTCAACTCCCCCGTTCGTTGACGCGAAGAGTTAAGTAAAAATGAGCAAATGAATATGAGTGTCATGCTCGGAATATTAGGTCCTGTAGCATCATCATGAAGTTTTATTGTGTGTTTCTTGGGTGCACGGTTTTGCTCTTCCAGCAGTTCAAGATAATTCATTAAGCTGGTAACTTCATCGTTTAGTTTCGCATCAGCTGCTTTACTGGACATTAAGTTGTAGCGGAATAAATCGGACGCTTTAGTAACTAGTTCTGCCGCCTTTTCTTCATCAATATCAATTTGTTGTTTAATGGCTTCCATGGTATCGAAAAGAAATTCCGGGTTTACTCGGTTAGTTAGAATTTGCAGCTTTTGCTTCTTTAATAACAGAGCAAGTTGTTTGTAATTTGAAATGCTCGCAGCAAGTACATAGAAATATGCCCAAACAACGGTAGTAACAACATTATAAATAATGTACGCAACCAGTGATTCACCTAAAGTGTCTAGGTGCATAATGCTTTTTACGTACTCTTCTAAAGAGTAGGGTGTAAGAGAGACTAAAATTGGTAAAAAGTCTAAAGCAATAATCACCAGCGCGGTTACAGTGGAGCTCGCTAAAATGAGTAAAAATAACTTCCATTTTGTTGTTGCATAGCTTTTGTAATGTTTATAAATACCGCGTAGCACAATGTGAAATGCTGCAAAGATTATAATTATTTGATATGTGGTGAGTATCAACGCGCCAACTAAACCAAGCTGAGTAATCGGCATTGTTTCAGCCTCTGGTTCGTGAAACATACTCCAGATACCTAAACAAGTAACTAAGAATGAAATAACTAAAAGAGGCCCTTGATATCGCCAATAGTTAGGGCTGGTATTTCGAATGTAACTGAAATTCATAACCGTATCTGGACCTTTTATTAAAGTGGTAGCGTTAAACACGCAACGTATTTATCGTCTTTTAACGCGGCGTTTAGTGAAGCGTTTTCGTTGTACATTAGCTGTAAGCGTTTAATTAAGTTTTCTTGACCTGTACCTGTGCTTTCAACTTTGTAGTTACCGGTGTAAATTTAATTAAGTTTTCTTGACCTGTACCTGTGCTTTCAACTTTGTAGTTACCGGTGTAAATCGGATTGCTTACAGTCACTACTAATTGGTTTTTATGCTTTGAAATATCAACAACCAATAGGCTTTGTTCTTGCCTTGGTGCAATGCCATGTTTTATTGAGTTTTCTATCAAAGTTAGAATACCCATAGTAGGCACTTTAATGTTTAAGCAGGTTTCATCTACGTGCATTTCAATTAACAAACGTTCTTCTAGGCGGATATGCTCAATATCGAGGTAAAACTCACAAATACGCAGCTCTTCTTTTAATTTTACCGTGGGATGTTTATTTGCTGTTAAGTTGTAACGGAATAGTTCGTTGAGTTTATCAATCAGCTCTTTGGCGAGTTGCTTATCTTCGAAAATCATGCCGCGAATGCTGTTAAGTGAGTTAAACAGAAAATGTGGATTAAGCTGACTCATTAATAATGCAATCTGGCTTTGCTTAAGTTGTGTTTTAACTTGAAAGCGGCGCTTTAAAGCCGATAAAGGCATATAGAAAATGAGCCAAAATCCAAACGCGCCAAGTTGGGAACGAAATCGTTCAGATGAAGCCCACTTTATTGCTTCAGGATCTCCTTGAGCAATTTTTTCTTGTTCTTCGCGAATTTTTAGGTGTTCTTGTTTATAACCTTCTTTGAATCCTCTTTTAAATTCTGAAGAAACGGTTTTTTCTTCTGACGACTCTGATTGGGTTGAGTCTGATGTATCAGCGTCTTTTGAAGTGTCTTCATCGCTTGCGAGTTGAGCGTCCTCATCATTTTCATTAAGCGGATCTTTATCTGGATTAGCTTTGTAGTAAGCGAGTTTTTTAGCTAGAGGTTTAAAAGTATCGCGACTGGATTCAGCTATGTTGGCGGCCAAGTAAGCACTAATTATAACGAGGAAGATGCCACTCAAAATGATTTTAAAAAGGTTGCTTTCTTTATCGCGAAGAAAATTAATCGGTGCCCTGAGTAAAAAATGGGTGATCAGAAAAAAACAAAACACTTTTATGCCGGCGTGTGCAAACGTATTTGCTAAACCGTAAATTTCCTTATCAGTGTCTATATTTGATAATCCACCAAACAACAGTAAAACCGCAGTGAGCGCTTGGATAACCCAATAAGCCATGTGCTTATATATCCTTTGTTATTGATTTTTAATTCCATAGAGTTGGCAAAGTTCAGGGTTATATACCAACTCCGTTGGTTCATATTGTGTCAAAAACGGCTACTAAAGCAAGTTTTCAATATTTCTCTTTTTGCACCAAAACGTTCACAAAGCCAATGTTTATGCACTCTTGTGGTGCGTTAACTTTCTTGTAACACATTGTAAATTACTTAACCTTATGAATTAGATAAAAAAATATTATTGGCACAAAGGTTGGATTTAACTTTTACAAATTAAAAAAACGACAACAGGTACATCTTATGAAAATGATCAGTGCGATTATTAAGCCATTTAAGCTTGATGATGTGAGAGAAGCAATGTCAGATCTTGGCATTGAGGGCATGACAGTAGTTGATGTTAAAGGTTTTGGCCGTCAACGTGGGCATACTGAATTATACCGTGGAGCAGAATACCAAGTTGATTTTATTCCAAAGATCAAAGTGGAAATTGCAACACAAAGTGACAATGTAGACCGTGTTATTGAAGCGATTAGCAACGTGGCACAAACCGGTAAAATTGGTGATGGCAAAATTTTTGTCTACGACTTAGAACAAATTGTTCGTATTCGTACGGGCGAACTAGACGAAGCAGCAATTTAAGGGGAATGTCATGGAAAATACAGTAGTTGAATTGAAATTTGCACTCGATACTTTTTACTTTTTAATGTCGGGTATATTAGTTATGTGGATGGCAGCTGGTTTTGCTATGTTAGAGGCTGGTTTAGTGCGCTCTAAAAATACCACTGAAATCTTAACCAAAAACGTAGCGCTTTATGCAATTGCATGTACCGTGTATTTAATTGTTGGCTACAACATTATGTATGTGGACAACGCTGAAGGCGGTTTTTTACCTTCTCTAGGTGCACTAATTGGTACTGAAGCTGCGGATGCAGATCACTCATTACAATCAGACTTTTTCTTTCAAGTAGTGTTTGTTGCAACTGCAATGTCAATTGTGTCAGGTGCTGTTGCTGAGCGCATGAAGTTATGGTCTTTCTTAGTATTTTGTGTTGTTTTAACTGGCTTTATTTATCCGCTAGAAGGTTACTGGACATGGGGTGGTGGTTTCTTATCGGCTATGGGCTTTGTTGACTTTGCAGGTTCAGGTATTGTGCATATGGCGGGTGCAGCAGCTGCGCTTGCAGGTGTATTACTGTTAGGTGCACGTAAAGGTAAATACGGCAAAAACGGTGAGATCTATCCAATTCCAGGTTCTAACCTACCATTAGCAACACTAGGTACGTTTATTTTGTGGATGGGTTGGTTTGGTTTTAATGGTGGTTCTCAATTACTACTTTCAGACAAAGAAAATGCAACCGCAGTGAGCCAAATTTTACTTAATACCAATGCGGCAGCGGCGGCTGGTGCAATTGCCGCTTTACTACTTTGTAAATTGTTATGGCGCAAGGCTGATTTAACCATGGTATTAAACGGTGCATTAGCAGGTCTTGTGGTAATTACGGCAGAGCCTGCATCACCAACTCCATTACTTGCGGTATTAAGTGGTGTGTTAGGTGGTAGCTTAGTTGTATTTAGTATTGTAGCACTTGATAAGGCGAAAATTGACGACCCTGTTGGTGCAATTTCAGTACACGGTGTATGTGGTTTCTTAGGCCTTATGTTAGTGCCGTTTTCGAATAGCGATGCAACCTTTGTTAATCAACTGATTGGTGCACTGGTAATCTTTGGTTTTGTTTTTGTTAGCTCTTATATTGTTTGGGCAGTACTTAAGAAAACCATGGGTATTCGTGTTGGCGAAGAAGAAGAAATTAACGGTATGGACCAACATGATTGTGGTGTAGATGCATACCCTGAATTTGTGACTGTAAGAGGCAATATCTAAGTCGCTAATTTAAAGCGTAACGTTAAGTTACAAAGTTCTTTAAAAGCCCAATGCTTATTGCTATTGGGCTTTTTAATTTGTGATATTATCCTATGCTTAAAGTTGTAGTTAAAAACGTGCTTAGATGATGAAAATTAACTTATTAATCGCCGAAGATGATGTCTGTTTAAATGACCTCGTCGCTTCAAGTCTTACAGAAGAATACCAAGTATCACAAGCGTATAGCTTAGAACAGGCGAAATCATTATGTGAACAAACGGATTTTAGTGTCATTGTATTAGATTATTACTTTCCTGATGGTAACGGTGTTGAGTTAATTAAGTACGTTAAAAAACAAACCAATCCTCCGATAATTATTTTTTTAAGTGCCTCTGAAGAGCTTGAGGTAAAAATGGCTGCATTTGACGCAGGCGCTGCAGATTGGATTGATAAGCGCACCTTTATTCCGCCACTATTACTGATTAAAATTAAAAAAGCGTTAGCCAACCAACAAGAGTTTGATGCCCTTAAAATAGCGGAGCAGAATGCCAACACAGCAGTGTTTTCAGCTATGTCTGATTCGTTTATGTGGGGTAACACGGCAAGAGCTATTCAAGCGTGTTTATCGTGTACTAACTATGATGAATTTTTACTGCAGATCTTTTCTTATATACAGAGCTTAGAGCTAACGGCCTCTGTCGCATTTAGTGAAAACTCCAAAATCAGCTATTGGGATAGTCCTTCAGCGCGTGCCTCTGGTATGGAAGAAGATCTCTTTAAATTGGTAATGCAACGTGATGACCGCATCATCAATGCTGGGCGCAGATACTTCTTTAAAGACAGTAATATCTGTATTTTGATAAAAAATATGCCTGAAGATGAAGTGCGAAAAGGGCAAGTTTTAGATGTGGTAGCAGCCTATATTGAGTGTGCTAATCATCAAATTAATACGCTTAATCAAGAGTATGTAAAACAGCTTTATTTTAAGAAAATAGCCTTTGAACTTGATGACCTTCAACAAAAAATGGGGCACTTTACTGAGCAGACTCAAAAAATTCAAAGCAACCAATCATTGGCTTTTTTTGAGATTTTTAGTCAATTGGAGCTCACTAACGATGAAGAGGCAAAATTGACAAAAGTAACAGACGAAACATTAATGAAATTCGAAGAGCTTGCATTCAGTCATGTAAAAATCATCAATACGTTAAATAACGTCATTAAAGATTTTAAACGTCAGCTTTCTTAATTCAGCACGTTAGTTTAAAGCTTTTCATGGGTAGGTAACGTAACTGGTTATTTACCCGTGTTGAGTGAAATAACTTAAACTCTTTAAATTCTACTTCGAAAGGCGT
>NZ_JAPEHW010000118.1 GCF_028875915.1 Pseudoalteromonas sp. G4 | reverse complement strand
CGGCTACACAACCAAAAATATGTGCTGAACCCTGAACCCTGAACCCTGAACCCTGAGCCCTGAACCCTGAACCCTGAACCCTGAACCCTAAATTTCAGGCAATAAAAAACCGGGTAAAAACCCGGCTAAAAAGGGGAAACTAAAACGTTACCTTAATTCATTAGGCATGTTGTATTGCGCCCAAGAAAGTAATTCAATTCGATTGCGACAATTTGTTTTTCTAAACGCACTGTATAAATGTGTTTTAACTGTGTGCGGACTTATATTCAATTCATCTGCAATTTCTTTATTCTTTGCGCCTTTACTCATTAGACTGATAATTGCACGTTCACGCTTAGTGAGTTTTACTGGCTCTAATTCAGCATCTGTAATTTGATTAATAGCTTCTTTGTTAAACTGTAACAAGCGGTTTAGTGCACTACACATTACATCACGGCGGAACCATAATTGGTTATCAAGCAGTAAGCGAATACCTTTCATTAATACGTCAGCATTGTCAGTTTCATAAAACACACCGCGAATACCTGATAACAACGCACGATTTGCCAGCTCAGTATTTTCACTAATATTGAATAGGATAATGTCACAATCTGTGTTTAGTTCAGAAATATGGGATTGCAAACGTTGCCAAACATTATCACCATTAGATTCAATAAATAATAAACGGGTGTTGCTTGGCACTTCTTTACCATCGAAACCATGAAGAACATTAAGGCCTTGTGTGGTTAATAATGGTTTAAGTACTTCTAATCCAGAATTGTTAGTTGGATTTGTGTTTAAAATGATAAATGCCGTGTTGTTCATTGCTAACTCAACAAAAAAAGCTTCAACAAAAATGATTGTTGAAGCTTAACATATTATTTAAACTTTTGTATTGTTTTTTTACAATGGGTAATACTTTTATCTAGGTCTTGGCTTTATCTGTGTAAGGGGGCCAGCCTAAGACTTTACCGGCAAGCATATGTAAATGAATATGGAATACGGTTTGTCCCGCATTTTCATTACAATTCATTACCACACGGAATCCGTCGTCGGCAAAGCCATGTTCACTTGCAAGTTGTTTAGCTACGTAATATAAATGGCCAACAATTTCACGGTCTTCTAGGTGTATATCGTTGATAGTGGCAATGGGCTTTTTTGGAATAATCAGCACATGAAATGGCGCTTGAGGATTAATATCTTTAAAGGCAAGACTAATATCATCTTCGTAGACAATATCTGCTGGGATTTCTCTATTAATGATTTTCGTAAATAGCGTTTCTTCGCTCATACTAACATCCTAGTAGTAATTTTGTGTTAATTATGCCAGTTTAGATTGATGGAATTTATCTGCAAGGGTTTTTGGAATAACAATGAAAAAACTACTGGGCATAACTTTACTACTGCCAATGCTGTCTTATGCAGCAACTGTTAAATTTGTAGAAGAATTGATACCGCTTCAAGTGAATGAACAGAAAGTTGAACATTCATTTTTCTCGAGTGTTAGTGAAATCAATTTACCTGCAGGTGTTCATAAAATAAAACTCAAATATAAAGACATTTATGAAGTTGATTATGATGAACATGAAGTAGTCGAATCAAAACCGTTTTGGTTAATTGTAGACATTGATGATCCGAATCGTGAATATAAATTGTCAATGCAACGGGCGGATGATGTATCAGCAGCAAAGGAATACAGCAAACAACCCTATGCAGATTTTGAAAAATTGGGAAGTACTAAGAAACCTAAACGTTTGAATGCTGTTGACACTAAAGTCGTGCTAGCAACAAACGTTTCACCAGCTCCAGCTGGTGTATCTGCAACAAGTAATACTCAGCCAGCAGTAGTCACGCCTGTAATGTCAGAAATTAATGCTGCCCCCCCATCAGTGCCTCCTAGCCAACAACCTAGAGCACTCAACATGCTTGAATTTTGGTGGTCTCAGGCAAGTGAAGCTGAAAAAAAAGCATTTTTAAGTAATAAAAAAGGCAGCTAATGCTGCCTTTTGTAAAGTCGTTAACAAACGTTATTTAAATAAGTTATCAACAGTACCTTGTGCCAGTGGGTGGTAACCCGGTTTTGCTTTTTGATAAATCTCATTAGCCCATTCTTTTTTACCATTCGCAATGAGTGCTTTGTAAAGTGGTACAATTAACTTGCGACGACCAATACCAACAAGATGATCTTCAAGTGGTCCGTAAATAGGCTCGTAACCATTACCTACTGCAAGCATAAACCATGCAAAACTTAATTCATCATTAGTCGAATGAGTTAAGTCAAACGCCTTATCTAGTTCTGACATTTTATCAATCGCTAAGTCACGCGGTAGATTATTAATAAAGTGCAACCATTCATGAACGGTCCAATTGGTTGTTGGTAAGGCAGATATTTCACCTGTTGTTAACCATGCTTTTGCTGCAGCATCCACTTTAATAAAGGCATTAGAGGTTGGATTTGGTGCATCTTCAGGTAAGCCTGGTTGATGGATCCACTCTTTAGCTTTCTCAACAGAAACAATACCTGGATACTTGTTAAGTAAATTGTCTGCTAGATATGTTTCAAATTCGACTGTGGTTAGTGATTTGAACGAATATTCTTTAAAGTATGAGCGAACAAACTCGTCAAAACGTTCACGGCCAAATTTCTCTTCAAGATAAATTAAGAAAAGCATGCCCTTAATGTAGGGTACCTTGCTAAATGCATCATCTGGATCGCGGCCATTTAATTTAAGGTTTAAGCGTGTATCGCCTTGTTCAAGGTTAGGCATTTGTCCATGTAAGGCAGCAGTATCAAGTGCTTGTTCCATTACTGCGCGATCACGACCAAATACTTCTTCCATAATACGGTTTTCAACGTACGACGTGAAACCTTCGTTTAACCATAAATCTTCCCATGTTGCGTTAGTCACAAGGTTGCCTGACCATGAATGAGCTAGTTCATGCGCGATAAGGTTAACGAGACTTTTATCACCAGCAACTACTGTTGGCGTAATAAATGAAAGGCGCGGGTTTTCCATACCGCCAAATGGAAAACTAGGCGGCAACATTAATAAGTCGTAACGACCCCACGCATATTCACCATAAATTGCATTGGTTTTTTCAATCATGGTTTGGGTGTCATTGAACTCCGCTACTGATGCATCCAGAATAGTAGGTTCTGCAAAAATCGCTGTTTGATGCGACATTTCTTTATATTCTAAATTACCTGCGCCTATTGCAATCAGGTATGGCGGAATTGCTTGTGGCATGGTGAATTGGTAATCACCGTCTTTAATAAATGCATCCGTGTTGTCTGCACTCATAACTACACGCACATCTTTTGGTGTTTGAATACGTGCTGAGTAAGTTACACGCATTGCTGGCGTGTCTTGCACTGGGATCCAGCTTCGCGCATGAATTGCTTGCGATTGGCTGTACATAAATGGTTGGGTTTTAGTCGCCGTTTGTTCTGGTGTAAGCCATTGCAAACCTGATGCTTGTGGCAAGCTGTTGTAATAAACGCGTACTTTGTCGGCTTGGTTAGCAAAGTTGATGGTAAGTTTGGCACCTCTAACGCCATCATCTTTTGCCAATTGCCAGCTCGCTTTACGCCAGTTACCAGCTTTATCTTTATAAAGCACTTTATCAATAACAAGATCACGGGTGTCTAAAATCAGCGTTTTAGCATTGTTAATTCGCCAATCTAGCGTATGCTCAGCAAAACCTTGAAGTTGCTTTTGCTCGAAATCAATCTCAAGATCAAGGTGAATATGTGTTGAAAGCACTTGTTCTAAATTACTGAAAGTGTGTTCATCTACAGCTGCGTGAGAGTTGGTTGATAAACTCATTGCTACGAGTGCTGCGATAGCAGATAACTTCATCTAATATTCCTAAAAACGGGTTGTATACAATTATTGTCAATAATACGCACTTCTATGCGTTGAGTAAAAGAATGCGTTAATATGTGTGTAATTTTATAGTTAGGTAATTTTGAGCACCTATTTTGATTTCTTTACTGCAGCATCACACATTTGCATTACCTGCATTTGCAACTAGTTTGATTCGTATTGAACAGATAGACGAGTTAAAACAGATTGATTGGAACACTCCTTTTATTATTTTAGGAGAAGGGAGTAACACCGTATTTGTTGATGATTTCCAAGGGCAAATTATTCAAATAGCAAATAAAGGTATTTCAGTAAATGAAACCGATGTTAGTTATATTATCGAAGTTTCAGCGGGTGAAAACTGGCATAAATTTGTAAATTACTGTGTTGAGCAAGGTATGTATGGCCTTGAGAACTTGGCACTTATTCCTGGTACAGTTGGCGCTGCGCCAGTGCAGAATATTGGCGCTTATGGTGTTGAAGTAAAAGATGTCATTACTAAAGTCAGTGGTTTTGATATTGTCACGGGGAGACAGCAAGTCCTAACCAGTGAAGAGTGTGAGTTTGCTTATCGAGATTCCATTTTTAAACATACTCTACTTGGTAGGTTTATTATAACATCTGTCGAATTTGAACTTAAAAAAGAGTGGCTGCCTAATTTAAGTTATGGGCCGCTAAAGTCTTTGCAAGCGCCCACAGCTCAACAAGTTATGGATGAAGTTATTGCTATTCGTTCAAGTAAATTGCCCGACCCAAAAATACAACCAAACAGCGGTAGCTTCTTTAAAAACCCGATAGTTTTGAAAGAAATGGCGCATGCTCTATTAAGTACCTACCCAGAGATGCCAACCTACCCGGTGTCTAATACACACATTAAATTAGCAGCAGGTTGGTTGATTGAACAAGCAAACCTGAAAGGCTATAAAATAGGCGGGGTAGAAGTGAGTGAAAAGCAAGCGCTGGTATTAATTAATAGCGATGATGCAGTTAATAAAGATTTACTCGCAATGATTACACATATTCAAAAGGCCGTGTTGGCAAAATTTGGTGTTGCCCTTGAACATGAAGTAAGGCTAATTGCAAAAAGTGGTGAAACCAAAGTTGAGGCACCAACATGTCACAAATAACAGGGACTAAGTTGGCAATTCTTCAGGCGTTGAAAAATGGCGAATTTATTTCAGGTCAGCTTTTGGGGGAACAACTGGGTATTAGTCGGGCAGCAGTTGCAAAGCATATTAAATCTCTTTGTGAACTCGGGTTAGATATTTATAAGGTAAATAATAAAGGCTATTGCTTGAACCAAGAGATAGCCTTAATTTCGCAGCATAGACTTGAATCAGAATTTCAAAAATTGGCAGGCCATACTGGTAACTTTGAAACCTATGCCAGTATCGACTCAACGAATACTGAACTAATGCAACGTTTAGCAAGTAAGCAAGCTCTTACTTCGGGTACTGTTATTGTTGCTGAAATGCAAAATGCGGGTCGTGGTAGGCGCGGCCGTGTTTGGCAATCTCCTTTTGGCGCGAACCTTTATTACAGCTACTACTGGCTGCTCGATGATGGTTTACAAGCGGCAATGGGGGTAAGTGTTGCTGTTGGGTTAGCTGTGTTTGATTGTATTAAGGCGCTATATAACGTCGAAGTAAGTTTAAAATGGCCAAATGATATTCTGGTGAATAACCACAAGCTAGCGGGGGTACTTGTTGAACTTGATGGTCAACCAGAAGGGCCTTGCCACTTAGTAATAGGCATAGGTTTAAATATCGCAATGCCAGAAAGAGCCAGCGAGCATATTGATCAATCTTGGGTGGATTTAAAACGCTTAGGGCTTGAAGTAAATAAAAATGAGCTCGCGGCGGCACTTACTTATTATTTAGAACAGCGCTTATCACAATACCAAGCTACAGGATTAAGTGAAATGTATTCTGAGTGGAATAAAGTTAATGCATTTGCAGAACAACTTATCACTTTAAATACAGGGCAAAAAACGTGGCAAGGCATATGCGTAGGTATAGATAAACAGGGTGGGTTAGTATTACGCCAAGATGGTATTGAGAAAACATACTATGGCGGCGAAATTTCAGTACGTAGGGTTAATCAATAATGAAGTTATTAGTTGACGTAGGTAATACTGCATTAAAACTCGCACTATATAATAACGATAAAATTACTCTTGTTGAGCAACAAAAATTAAATTGGCAAGGGATCACGCAAGTATTAGTCGCCAGTGTGCGAGCAAATCGGTTACTGGATAGCTTAGTGAGTAAAGCTAATGAAAAAGGAATCGAAGTTAAATTCGCAAAAGTTAGTGTGCAACAAAATGGTGTTACGTGTGCTTATGCTGAATTCCAAAACCTTGGTATTGATCGCTGGTTAGTGGTTTTAGCTGCAGCCCATTTATACCCAAATCAATCATCTATTATCATTGATGCAGGAACAGCAACGACGGTCGATGTATTGATTGATGGCAAAACCCATAAAGGGGGTTGGATAATACCTGGTATCGATTTAATGATGGAATCAATCGTTGTGCGGGCAGAAAAAGTGTTTGCTAATGATACAGTGAAGTTTGAAAACAATCTTGGTAGTGATACACCTGAAGCTCTCAGTTATGGTTGCTTAGCTGCTAATTTAGGTTTAATCCAACAGGCGAGGGCCTTATTTGGTAAAAATATTCGCGTATTATGTACTGGTGGATACGGAAAGCTATTATCAGAGCACATCGAAAATAGCGAATTTATCGAAGATTTAGTACTACGTGGATTGGTTGCTTATTAAAAACTGCATGGTAACAGCATAAATCTGCAGCGATTTGACTAAAACTTGGACGTTTGAAGCGATACTTTCATTTTTTTTAAAATTAATGGTTGCATATCCTAAAACCTTGCCTTAGAATCTCGCCCCGTACTTAAGCAGTATACGTGCCGACTTAGCTCAGCTGGTAGAGCAACTGACTTGTAATCAGTAGGTCATCCGTTCGACTCGGATAGTCGGCACCATTTTACTTTCACTATATGAAAGTCTAGCTTTAAAAGAATTTGTGGAGGGGTTCCCGAGCGGCCAAAGGGATCAGACTGTAAATCTGACGGCATTGCCTTCGATGGTTCGAATCCGTCCCCCTCCACCACTTACTCTTGACGGTTAGAGGTAGTTAAGAACAGGTTCCGAAAGCGGGCATCGTATAATGGCTATTACCTCAGCCTTCCAAGCTGATGATGCGGGTTCGATTCCCGCTGCCCGCTCCAGTTTCTGGTGTGCTGATATAGCTCAGTCGGTAGAGCGCACCCTTGGTAAGGGTGAGGTCGGCAGTTCAAATCTGCCTATCAGCACCAGTACCGAGCTATAACCTTTCTTAAATATTTTCCACTTCCTTTAATTTGTCATAAACTTATTCAATTATTTGAATACGTCTGCGCTTTTTGTAGACACTTTACATGTAATTTTAGTTATATAACTTTATAGGTTCCGTCATGGCAAAAGAAAAGTTTGAACGTTCGAAACCGCACGTAAACGTAGGTACAATCG
>NZ_JAPEHW010000117.1 GCF_028875915.1 Pseudoalteromonas sp. G4 | reverse complement strand
ACTTTTGCAGCAAGAAAACTTTGTTGATTCATCGTCGTTAAAAATGGATTTAGAAGACAAAGCCGCAATGCAGCTAGAGGCGGAACTTAAAAAACAAAATTACTGCCAACAAAGCTATCAAATTGTAGAAGTAAAATGGCGTGATTACAGTGTAAGGCTGAGCGGACGTTGTGATGACTGATATTTCATTGCTTGAAAATGTGTTTTCTAAGCTGAATATAGATTGCGAGAAAATATCTCACCCAGCACTACACACAGCCATAGAAGCAGACCGTTTATTACTTGAGCGCCCTGGTACGCGCTTAAAAAATCTCTTTTTGCGGGATAATTACGGCAAGCGTCACTTTTTACTTATTACTTCGCCCGATAAGCAGGTTGACCTAAAAGCGTTATCAAAAGCGCAAGGGTTATCACGCTTGGGATTTGCATCAAATGAGCGTTTAGCGAAGTATCTTGGAGTAAAACCAGGTTGTGTATCTATGTTGGCGCTTTTAAATGATAAAGATAATGCTGTGCAGTTATGGGTTGATAGTCAACTTTGGCAGGCAGATTTATTTCATTGTCACCCGTTTGAAAATACGCAAACTTGGCTAATGCAAAAAAGCGACTTACTTAAAGTGTTTGAATACTCCAATCACAGGGTTGAACTAGTTGACTTGTAAACGTTTAAACTGAGTGACTAACAACCCTGAAATGATGCAAACCAGCAGCAACGTCAGTAAAAATGCGTTTTTGCTAAAGTGTTGATATATCAGCCCTGGTAAAAACGAGCCTAAAGTGCCACCACAATAATAAAAAGAGACATAGATGCCATTAGTTAATGAGCTTGGCGCTCGGCTAACCTGATTAAGCAGGGCTGATGCGCTGGCATGAATAACAAACATTGCTGCACAAAAAACCGTAAAGCCAATAAAAAACAACGTAAACTGAACGGAGAATAAACTACTAATACTTAACGCATAAATTGCAAAGGTAATCACCAGTAAATTTATTTTACCTTTTGCTAAATGTTGAAGTCGCGAACTTAAAAGAGAAAAGCAGGCACCGATTAAGTAGCCTGAATAAACTAAGCCGATGTCTTTTGAACTGGTAAAATGATAATCATTTTGCAAAATAAAAGGCAGGTAGTTTAATAGTGCGGTAAAGCAAAAAAACATACCAAATACTGCGCTATAAACATACAGCGTGCCGCCTTTAGCAACCTTGTGTAAGTTTTCTTTAAGTGAAGCCGGTTCCTTTCTATGGCCTACATAATCTCGCACTTTTGCTTTTGCAAGGCTCAGTGATAACAACAATAAAACAATAGCCAGTAGATAAAAGTAAACTTGCCAGTGGGTATATTCACTGATAGATGCACTGACTACTCGGCCTAAAAATCCCCCTGCGATGGTGCTTAAAATATAGCTTGTTACCGCTTTACTTAAGTAGCTATAGCGGTAATGCTCACCAATGTACGATGTCATTGCAGTCAGTGCTGCCGGAAGTAGTAAACCCTGTAAAAACCGAATAATAAGTAACTGTTGAAAGCTTTGTGCAAGCGGTAAAAGTGCGCTGCTGATTGCGAGTAGCAATAGGGCAACTTTAAGCAGCGAAAGTGAATTAACACGCAGTAATAAGTAACCATAAACCAAAGGCGCAATTGCCAGCGGTAACATGGTCACTGTCATTAACAAACCTGCCTCTGCTGACGTTAACTGATACGATTTAGCAAGCAAAGGCAAAATAGGTTGTGGCCCGTACAGTACAAAAAAGGTAAAAACCGAGCACAATAATAAATGTATAAACTTCATGGTGAGAGAGGGTTGTTTATAACAAGTAAAGTGTACCTTATTTTTATTTGCAGCGTCTCAGGTTTGGCAAAGGAATCTTGCAGGTATCTAACTTTTTCTTGATTTAAGTTAACCTAGCTTCACATCTAGTGAATGGCTGTTATAAAATACGGGTAATCGTTTATTAAGAGAATTAATCATGGGTTCATTACAAGATCAGTTGCTTAAAGCAGGCCTTACTACTGAGCATAAAATGAAGGTTGCGAGTACCGAAAAACGTAAGCAAAACAAAAAGAAAAAGAAAAAAGGTGCAACCAGTAACCCAACCGATTTGCAAAAGCACATTGAGCAAACTAAAGCTGAGCAAGTTAAAAAAGCCGCTGAGGTTAATGCGAAAAAGCAAGCTGAGTTAAAAGAAAAAGAGCAAGTTGCACGTGTGAAGCAAATTCTTGAGCATCATAATCAAGACGAAATTAATGGTGATGTTACCTTTAATTTTACATTTGAAAGTAAAATTAAAGAGCTAGACGTAAACGAAATCACGCACAAACAATTAGTAAAAGGCCTATTGGCGATTTGTTATCTCGAAGGTAAGTTTTATGTCTTACCAGATGAGCCAGCACGTAAAATAGCGGAAGTAGACGAAAAATACATAGTGCTGCATGCTGAGCCAGAAAATAAAGAGAAAGACGAAGATGACCCGTATGCGGACTTTGAAATTCCAGATGACATCATGTGGTAATTAAACGCTTTAAAAAATGCCTCACTTGTTGAGGTATTTTTTTTACTTGGTTTTTGAAATATAAAACGCTGTTTCTGCTCTAAGCTATCTTCTCTTAAATTCATTGATCCTAAACTTGATCAAACGCATAGAATCTTTTGCTATCTCTATAAAGTTAAAATGTTTGTTTGTTTTTTATTCAGATAAGCCTTTACAAAACCATATGATAGTGGTCTACAATAGGGTTAGCACTGCTTTAACTTATTGATTCAAAAGTATATTGCAATTGAGAATTATTTACCGTTGAGATGGAATTATAATATGAACAAACTTTCTAAAACGCTTAGTGTAGCTGCTTTAACACTTGTAGGTATGGCTTCTGGTAACGCAATCGCAGCTGATGGTGCTGCACTTTATACAGCGAAAATGTGTCAAACATGTCACGGCGCAGAAGGTAAAGCACCAATTATGCCTCTTTATCCTAAACTTGCAGGTCAAAACAAAGAGTACGCTTTAGCTCAAATGAAAGACATTAAATCTGGCAAGCGCAACAATGGCATGGCTTCTGCGATGAAGGCAATGGTTGCTAATGTTACTGATGAAGAGTTAGAAGCAATTGCTGATTATTTATCTAAAGTAAAATAATTACTTTATTGATTTAAAAAGCCGCAGATGCGGCTTTTTTTGTTTATAATGCGCGGCCAAAATAGCGAAGCGGGTAATAAAAATGGTTCAGGTTGATGTATTAGTAATTGGTGCAGGCGCCGCAGGTTTAATGTGCGCCGCACAAGCAGGTTACCGTGGACGCTCTGTAACTGTGATTGATATGGGTAAAAAACCGGGCCGTAAAATTCTGATTAGTGGCGGCTTGTAATTTTACCAATGAAAATGCCTCACCAGAAAATTATCTGTGTACCAATCCGCACTTTGTTAAATCGTGTTTAAGCCGCTATACCCAACATGACTTTATTGAATTGGTTGATCGCCATGGTCTTGCCTATCATCACAAAACACTCGGTCAGCTATTTTGCGATAACTCAGCGCAAGATATTGTCGATATTTTATTAACCGAATGCGAATGGGCGGGGGTGACAATTCAACTTCGCCAAGAAGTACTGAGCGTGGAAAAAAGCGAAAGAGGCTTTACCGTAATAACCAGTGAAGCAAGCTATAGCTGTGAATCGCTGGTGGTGGCTTCTGGTGGTTTAACTATGCCAAAACTAGGCGCTACACCAATCGGTTATAAAATTGCAGAGCAGTTCGACTTAGATGTATTGCCAACAATGGCTGCTTTAGTGCCTTTTACGCTTCATCAACACGATAAGGCGCGTTTTGAAGCCTTATCGGGTATTAGTGTACCGAGTATCGTGACAGCCGAAGATGGCACACAGTTTAAAGAAAATATTTTATTTACCCACCGTGGCTTATCGGGGCCAGCAATACTGCAAATCTCATCGTTTTGGCGTGCGGGTCAGGCGGTATCAATTAACCTATTACCAGAGATAGAGCTAGCGGGTGAAATTCATACACAACGTCAATCTAATGGCCAAAAATCACTTAAAAATATGCTTGGAAGTTTGTTGCCAAAGCGTTTTATTGAAATTTTAGTAACTGGTGGTGATATTCCTGATAAAGCGATTAATCAGTTATCTCATACTGAAATTGAGCAATTATCTGATTTTATTCATAACTGGAAAATAAAACCTAATGGAACAGAGGGTTACAGAACTGCTGAAGTTACTTTAGGTGGTGTAAATAGCGCCGAATTAAGCTCTAAAACATTTGAAGCGAATAAAGTTAAAGGACTTTATTTTATTGGTGAAGTCACCGAAGTAACTGGTTGGCTCGGGGGCTATAATTTCCAGTTCGCTTGGAGCTCCGGCTGGGCGTGTGGGCAAGCCTGTTAATTGAAAATGAATCTCTCATAATTAAACCGACTTCAGTTTCAACCCTTCCTTTTATATTGAGCAAACTTGATGTAATCCATGTTTGCTCATTAAAAACATTCCTTTCACAATTTAAATAGTTTATTTTTCACGCTTTTTTGTTAGCTTAAAGACTCGCCTTTATTTTTGATAGGGAGTTCAGGCTGATGAAAGTGTGGCTTAGTCTTTTAGTGTTCGTTTTATTAGTTGGGTGCAGTGATGAGCAGAGTGTTGCTCTTGGCACGTTAGAGCGAGATCGCATAACCCATTCGGCAACAGTAAATGAGGTGTTGATTGAGCTGCCAATAGAACGTGGCAGCATGGTTAAACAAGGGGATGTGCTAGCGCAATTAGATAATACCAAGCAATTAGCCCGTGTTGCCAAAGTGAAAGCTGATTTAGAGTCTGCGAATGCACATTTTATTAAGCTTAAAAATGGTGCCCGCGAAGAAGAAGTGGCAAGAGCGCAAGCCACGCTTGCCGCTAATAAAGCCAACTTGGTAGAGGCGCAGCAGAACTACCACCGCGCGGTTGAAATTGTGGCAAAAGATCTCGCACCTAAAATCAGCCTAGACAGTGCAAAAGCCAATTTAGATGCAGCAACCGCTAATGTTGAAGCGGCCAAACAACAATTAACTGAACTCACCAATGGCACGCGAGTAGAAGATTTACAAGTCGCCGCAGCAAATGTTAAAGCCCTGCAAGCATTACTTAGCGCAGAAGAAAAATTACTTAGCGAACTTAATATCACCGCAACCCGAGATGGCCTTTTGGATAACTTACCTTGGAACTTAGGAGAGCGAGTTACCTTAGGTAGCCCTGTTGCGATTGTGCTTGCTGGCGAAGCACCTTTCGCGCGCATTTATTTGCCACAACAAACGCGGGCAAAATTAAAAGTGGGCGACAGCCTAACGCTTACTATTGCCGAGCAATCAGAGCAAATAAATGGCACAGTACGTTGGCTTTCCCATGAAGCTGCTTTTACTCCGTATTATGGTCTTAACCAGTATGACCGCACCCGTTTAATGTATCTTGCTGAAGTTCAATTACCAGCAAAATACAAAGATTTACCCTCTGGTTTGCCAGTTGAGGCAGCGCTACCATGAGTGATGCGGTTATAAATGCTAACGGATTAACCAAACAGTTTGGTGAAGTAATCGCTGTTAATCAGCTTGATTTAACCATAAATAAAGGTGAAGTTTACGGTTTTTTGGGGCCCAATGGCTGCGGCAAAACCACCGCCATTCGTATGCTAACCGGGCTGTTAATGCCCACAAGTGGCGAAGTTTCGGTACTTGGTTTATCACTACCAAAACAAGCTAACTTACTGCGTTACAAAATTGGCTATATGACGCAAAAATTCTCACTTTATGATGATTTAACGGTAGCGGAAAATCTTGCCTTTTTAGCGGATGCTTACAGTTTAAAAGGGCAGTATAAACGCAGTCGTATTGATGAATTGTTAGCAATTTATGATTTAGCAGCAAGAGCAAATCAGCTTGCTGGCAGCATGAGTGGCGGGCAAAAACAGCGCTTAGCCTTAGCGGGTGCCACCATTCATAAACCTGAGTTACTTTTTTTAGATGAACCAACCTCTGCTGTAGACCCTGAAAATCGCCGCGATTTTTGGGAGAAGCTATTTGATTTAAGTGAGTTGGGCACGAGCATTTTGGTCTCAACCCATTATATGGATGAAGCTGAGCGCTGCCATAAATTGGCAATTTTAGAAAAAGGCATTAAACGTGCCGATGATTCACCTGAGCAGCTAATGGTTAATCTTAATTGCCAAGTTGTTGAAGTAGAGGTGAACAATTCGCGCAGTACTAAACGCAGCTTAGTATCACATCAGCATATTCATTCTGCGACTCAGCTTGGCGCAAGGCTGAGAGTACTTGTTGATAATTCAGTTAATGATGCTGAAGCATGGCTTTTGCAATTTGACAATGTAGTTGCCGCTAAAGCGGTGCGCCCAAATCTTGAAGACGTGTTTGTTAGTGTAACGGGTGAGCGCAATCGGGAGCAAACTGTATGAATCTATCTCGTATTTTTTCGATTGTTAAAAAAGAGCTGCTTCAGCTCAAGCGCGACAAAACCACCTTTGCCATGGTGGTGATGATCCCCTTAGTGCAGTTGCTATTATTTGGTTTTGCGATTAATACACAAATTCGTGATATCCCCGTTGCGGTGGTAGATCAAAGTAATTCGGCGCTTGGTCGTGTACTCACACAAACGGTTGAAGCCAGTCAAACGGTTAAAGTGGTTGCCAAATATCCCAGTGTTATTTTGGCGGAAAAAGCCATGGCGCAAGCGAAAGTAAGAGCCGTTTTGGTTATTCCACGCGACGTTGCTGAGCGTCTTTCTCGCCATCAAGCACTAGGCAACGCAACGCCAAATTCAAGTAATTACCAGTTGGTTAGGCCGATTGGACAATGGCTGGTGGACGGTTCAGACACAATGATCACAGGGGCAATTAAAGGGCTTGCCAATATGCCGCTCGGTGAACTAATGAAGCAGCCTGTTAATCGGCAAGTCACCACCTTTGCGGTAACGCCATATTACAATCCTGCACAGCGCAGTGTCGTGAATATTGTGCCAGGGTTAGTTGGCGTAATTTTGACTATGACCATGGTGATGTTTACCTCCGCGGCAATTGTGCGCGAGCGAGAACGGGGCAATTTAGAAATGCTAATTAATACACCAATCAGCTCGTTTGAGTTGATGCTTGCGAAGATTATTCCGTATATTTTTATTGGCGCACTGCAAGTAACCATTATTTTATCGCTGGGTTATTTAGTATTTGATGTCAAAGTGGTGGGGTCGCTATTACAGCTTGCGCTGATGACCTTGTTATTTATCTCAGCCAGCTTGGTATTAGGATTAATCATTTCGACAATTGCAAAATCGCAACTGCAAGCCATGCAATTAACGGTGTTTGTGCTATTACCGTCTATTTTACTTTCAGGTTTTATGTTCCCCTATGAAGGCATGCCGGAAGTCGCCCAGTATATTGCCGAAGGGTTACCTGCAACCCATTACATTCGAGCTATGCGAGCGATTGTACTGCGCGATGTAGAAGTGACTGAGATGACCTATGATGCCCTTTGGTTAATGGGCTTTACCTTGCTCGGTTTGGTCATTGCGTCATTGCGTTTTAAAAAGCGGTTAGATTAAGGGCAGTTATGATTTAAGTGAAAGGCTGAAACTATTGACCATTAATTGTTTTCACTGTTTCTTCAACGTGCTTTTTCCCGCCTACTCTAAAGTACATTTTGGGCCAAGTTGCCTTGGCTTTTGCTTGCCAATCTGATGGCTCATCATAAGGCTCAATAAATATCATACCTCCGTTCTTTGCTTGCTTTATAAGTTCTAGCTCTTTTGTTTGTGTTTGGCGCCAAGAGTACTTTTGCGCTTCATTTGCTGCTTCAAGCACGATATCTCGGTGCTTTTTTGTCATAGAAAGTAACGACTGTTCGGAAATTAGGTGTGGTGCTGTAAACAGAAAATATTTAATTTTTGTCGCAAATTTGTAGTATTGCCACAGCGGCTTTTCTTTCCCGATCCCTGCATTTGCGATATTTAAAGGGTTATCCATACCCTGTATGATGTTACTTGATAGTGCAGGGTAAACTTCGGGCCATGCAATTGGATAAGGCTCAACACCCCAAGAACGAAAAGCTTCAATCATTAATTGGTTTCGTGGAACGCGAATCTTTAAATTGGCTAAATCAGAAGTTGTTTTAACAGCTAATTTATTATTTAGCAGTGTTCGGTATCCGCCAATGAAAAATGATATTGGCCTGACACCAGACTCCAGTGCAGCTTTTGATGATATATCTTTCATTTTTTCACTGTTAATTAGTTGCTTTGCAGAGTCTACTGTTGGGAACAAATAAGGTAACGCAAAAACACCTGCGGAAGGTGCGAATGGAGTGTAATTATTGATAGCAACCAATCCCATATCAACTTTGCCTTCAGCAAGGTCATAAACAATATCGTGTTCTGATGACTCACCAAAATGCAAAGAAATACTTAGTTCCCCATTGCTATTTGTTTCAACAAGTTGT
>NZ_JAPEHW010000116.1 GCF_028875915.1 Pseudoalteromonas sp. G4 | reverse complement strand
ACGCCAGCGTGAAGCAGGTCGTTCGTTTGTTTCTCGTACCCGTTTAACGCCATACCAATACGATAATTTACCAACAGTGGTTTTTCGCGTTGTACTTGCGAATCCGCTTACATCAAATCAAATTTTGCATGACATTTTAGCAGAACAACGGGTGTTAGCTGAAAAAGATCCGATTTTTAAAAAGTACTTAGCAAAGTATTTGTAAATCGTTAAGAGAAATGAAAAAAGGGAGCTGCAGCTCCCTTTTTTATATTGTTTTAAATACTTGTGCTGATAGACAGTACATTTAGTTAAGCTTCAGTTTCTATATCGACGATTAGATCTGAGGTAATTGATTCAAGTGCTTCTATCACATCATCTTTACTAAGCCCAGAAGGCAGCTCAACACGAGCTTCGGCATTAAATAGAGGCACACCCCAATTTGGAGCGCTTTGTTGCTTAGAGGTAAAATGCACAATTGACGCACCTTTGTGGCGAAGTACACTAGAGAGTTCTTGCACTATGCCCGGTCTGTCGTTGCTGGTGATAACAAAATTAAGAAGTTGGTTGGTGTCAGTGACTTCTTCTTTACCCGCTTCAATTTTGACATCTAAATCTGGGATAGCTTGAATTGCACTTTCAAGTGATGATAAATGCTCTTCTGCTACTTCTAATTGTAAGATACCAGCAAAATGTCCGCATAAGTGACTTAAATTACTGGCAAGCCAGTTACCATGGTTTGCAAGCACCGCTGAGGATAGTTCATCTACTAGACCTGAGCGGTCAGGACCAATAATTGTTAATACTAACTGCTTCATATATATGTCTCTTATTCTAATTAGCGCAACCCACACCACAGAAAGTTAAGGAATAATTGTTAGCTAATTCAATGAATTAAATATATTTGTGGCGTGGGTTAAGTATTGTTTATTGGATGTCTTTTGTCCAATTTATTTTGTCAAAATTTGTTAACGTACTGAGTGTAACTTTTCGGTAATAAAAACGAAATATTACAGCGGTTGTAACATTTCTGTCATCTTGACAAAATATAATGCTCGGCAACTAAATCTTAATTCTATTTTTAAAGGGCAAGTGGATGAGTTCCAATCCGCCAAGTGTTGATTTCAATACTAATAGAAACAGACTGATCAAAGATAAATTAGCTAAATACAGCATTACTGCTGGCGGTACGTTAGTACTGGTTGCACTGCTGTTGATCTTCTTTTATCTCTTGTATGTAGTTCAGCCAATTTTTGCTTCAGCGCATGTTGAAGTGAGAAATCAATTCACACTACCAACTTCGCAAGAATACATTGCAGGTGGTATGGAAGAGCAAGGTGAAATAGCTTATCTATTTACACCTTCAGGTGAATTAAGTTACTACACCATTAAAGGTGAAAACTTTGGTAACAAGCTTACTAGCTTTAATGTTGAATTTGATGCAGCTGTAACTAGTTTTGCGCGTACTGTTCCTCATCAAGGTATGTATGCGTATGGCTTAGAAAACGGTGCTATCAAAGTTGTTGAGCCAAAGTTTGAAGTTGGTTTTGCTAATAATAGCCGTACCATTAAACCAAGTATCGCTTACCCATTAGGCGAAGGTGAAGTGACGATAGATGACGAAGGCGCATCTATTCGTCAATTTGCTTTTAGCTATGATGTTGAAGAAAGCCGTCTTGGTGTATTGGCTGTTACTGGAGACAAACGTTTATTGTTTAGCATGTTATCAGCTGAAGAGAACATGTTTTCTGGTGAAATGGAATGGTCAAGCGAAGTCACTGAAATCCCACAAGAGGGCAAGATTGATGAATTGCTTATCTCTCCGGATTTTAGTCGTGCGTTTGTACGTGTTGCTAACAAAGTTTATATTTACAACACCCGTGATATTGAAGATATCACGCAAATTCAGGTGCTTGCAGCAAACCAAGAAAACGCTAATTTAGTGAAAATGCAGCTACTTTCAGGCGCTAACTCATTAATGTTAGTTAATGATAACGGTGAAATTTCACAATGGTTTGAAATCAATGGTGAGCAAGGCCGTAAATTTGCAAAAATTCGCGCATTTGCTAGCAATGATGGCAATATTTCAGGTTTGTACAGTGAGTTCTACCGCCGTACTTTCTTCAGCACTAATACGCAAGGTGAGTTATCGCTTTATTACACAACTAGTGAGAGCGAACTTTGGTCTGGCAAAGTAAGTGATTCAGGCATTGATTTCTTCTCAATTTCACCACGTTCAAATGCCGCTTTAATGCTTGCGGGTAATCAACTTATTGTAGTTGATATTGAAAACGAACACCCAGAGGTATCGTGGTCAGCACTTTGGCAAGAAGTGTGGTATGAAGGTTATCCTGAGCCTGCTTATATTTGGCAATCAACCTCAGCAAGTGATGACTTTGAATCGAAATTATCACTAGTGCCAATTTCATTTGGTACCATAAAAGCGGCAATGTACGCGATGCTATTCGCTGTGCCAATTGCACTTTCTGCGGCAATTTACACGGCATACTTTATGTCGCCAGAGCTACGTCGCTTTGTAAAGCCAACTGTTGAAATTATGGAAGCATTACCAACGGTAATTCTAGGTTTCTTAGCGGGTCTTTGGTTAGCGCCATTAATTGAATCTCATTTGCCTGCAATTATGCTGATTCTGCTTTTAACGCCAGTAGCCATCTTATTAACAGCATTCTTCTGGCAGAACTTACCAGAATCTATTCGTCACAAAATTCCTGATGGTAGCCATGCAATTTTACTTATTCCTGTGGTATTACTGGCTGGTTATATTGCATTTGCACTTAGTCCTGCAGTTGAACTATGGGTATTTGACGGCGATGTACGTCGATATATTACCAATGAGTTAGGTATCGATTTTGACCAACGTAATTCGCTCGTTGTGGGTATTGCAATGGGCTTTGCGGTTATTCCAACTATCTTCTCAATTGCTGAAGATGCAGTATTCAGTGTACCTAAGCACTTGTCTAATGGCTCACTTGCACTTGGTGCAACGCAGTGGCAAACGCTTGTTCGCGTAGTGTTGCTGACAGCTAGCCCTGGTATTTTCTCTGCGGTAATGATGGGTTTAGGTCGTGCCGTGGGTGAAACCATGATCGTACTTATGGCAACGGGTAACACACCAATTATGGACTGGAGTATCTTCCAAGGTATGCGTACCTTAGCAGCTAACATTGCAGTAGAAATGCCAGAATCGGAAGTAGGTAGTACTCACTATCGTATTCTGTTCTTAGCGGCATTTGTGTTGTTTATTTTCACCTTTGTCTTTAACACGATTGCTGAATTTGTTCGTCAGCGTTTACGTGAAAAGTATAGTTCACTGTAAGGTTAGGAGATTTAATAAATGAAGCAGTGGTTTAAATCTGGCTCACCTTGGATTTGGATGACAGGTGGTGCAGTAAGTATCAGTTTGATTTCAGTAATTGGTTTGCTGGCAATGATTGCAGGTCGTGGTTTAGGTTTCTTTTGGCCTGCAGAAGTAACGCAGTTTGAAATGCACCGTGGCGATGTTAAAGAAACTGTTATCGGTGAAATTTATGACCGTGAAATGGTGCCTGTTGAGCGTTTAAAAGCGGCAAATATTGATTTGCACGGTTTTACTGGTGATGAAGTTGAACGTTTACTGATTAAAACAGGTAACCGTGAATATGTAGACTTAGACTTCCGTTGGATTTTAGCAACGGATATTGTAGAGCAATCAACACCAAGTCAATTAGCGGTATTTGAGCGCAGCAAAAATGGTAACTTTTATGGTTACATTGAAAGCGTAATCAAAGACGGCAAAGCAGTTGAGGAATCACAAAAGTTAACTGTACTAGACGAGCTTGTAGAGCGTGCCGTTGAACTTAATGAATCAGCGCTAGACTTACAAAATGGGCCAATTGGTCACATTAACTACGATTTAGAGCGTTTGCGTTTAAAAGAAAAAGCGCTTGATTTAAAAGGCGAGCTAACACACGAGAAAGTAGCTGAATTTGAAGCTGAGCGTAAAGCGTACCGTGAACAATATTTAGTGCTTGAAAAAGAGCTATTTAAGTTCCGTGATGCAGCAAAGCGTGACCAAGTAATTGTTAAAGATATGCGTGGCGAATTAGTTACTATCCCACTTTACCAAGTACTGGATGTAACGCTACCTAACGATATGGGGTTACTTGCTAAAGTTGGTCATTACTTCAAACAGGTTGGTAAGTTTGTAAGTGATGATCCACGTGAAGCAAACACTGAAGGTGGTGTATTCCCAGCGATTTTCGGTACCGTATTTATGGTTATGCTAATGGCTGTTATCGTGACGCCATTTGGTGTGGTTGCTGCGATTTACCTACACGAATATGCAGCGAAAAACTCAATAACCAAAATGATTCGCATCGCGGTAATTAACCTCGCGGGTGTTCCATCGATTGTTTACGGTGTATTTGGTTTAGGTTTCTTTGTTTACATGCTAGGAGGCAGCATTGACCAATTGTTTTATCCTGAAGCCTTACCAGGCCCAACATTTGGTACACCAGGTGTTATTTGGTCAGCATTAACGCTTGCGATTTTGACTCTACCGGTAGTTATTGTATCAACAGAAGAAGGTTTATCGCGTATTCCAAGTTCAGTGCGTCAAGGCTCGCTGGCACTTGGTGCGACTAAAGCGGAAACTATTTGGCGTATCATTGTACCAATGGCAAGCCCAGCGATTATGACAGGTTTAATTCTTGCTGTTGCACGTGCAGCTGGTGAAGTAGCACCGCTAATGTTAGTAGGTGTAGTTAAGATGGCGCCAACACTACCAGTTGATATGAACTTCCCATTTGTTCACTTAGATAGAAAGTTTATGCACTTAGGTTTCCACATCTATGATGTTGGTTTCCAAAGCCCTAATGTTGAAGCGGCACGTCCGCTAGTATATGCCACAGCATTTTTACTTGTGGCAGTTATTGTGGCACTGAATATCACAGCAATTGGTATTCGTAACCACTTACGTGAAAAATTCAGGTCGTTAGAACACTAATTGTTCTGCGGTGATAAAAGTTTAATAGGTTTAGTAAAAATGATTACTGTTGCTCCAGAAATGAATCAACCTGCAACTAGCTTACAGCTTGATTTAGAAAACTTATCGGCAGAACAAACTGCTCTTGAAATTAAAGACTTGGACCTTTACTACGGTGATAAGCAAGCGCTGAGCAATATCAGCATGAAGATTCCAAAGGGTCAGGTAACCGCGTTTATCGGTCCATCTGGTTGTGGTAAATCAACCTTATTACGTTGTATTAACCGCATGAATGACTTAGTCGATACGTGTCGTATCGATGGCCAAATCTTGCTACATAACCAAAATATCTATGACAAAAGCGTTGATGTTGCAGCGCTTCGTCGCAACGTAGGTATGGTATTCCAGCGTCCAAACCCATTTCCTAAATCAATTTATGAAAATGTGGTTTATGGTTTACGCCTGCAAGGTATTAAAGATAAGCGTAAATTAGATGAAGTTGTTGAAGCTTCACTTCGTGGCGCAGCACTTTGGGACGAAGTAAAAGACCGTTTACATGACAGCGCATTTGGTCTGTCGGGTGGTCAGCAGCAGCGTCTAGTTATTGCACGTGCAATCGCGATTGAGCCTGAAGTACTGTTACTCGATGAGCCAACGTCAGCACTTGACCCGATTTCGACCTTGGTTATTGAAGAGTTAATCAACGACTTAAAAAATAAGTACACGGTTGTTATTGTAACGCATAACATGCAACAAGCAGCGCGTGTATCTGATCAAACAGCGTTTATGTATATGGGTGAACTGATTGAATACTCAGATACAAACACCTTGTTTACCACACCGAAGAAAAAGAAAACTGAAGACTACATTACTGGTCGTTACGGGTAAGGATTAAAGTTATGGATCATAATATTTCAAAGCATATTTCAGGTAACTTTAACCAAGAGCTTGAAAACGTTCGCAATCATGTTTTAGCAATGGGTGGCTTAGTTGAGCAACAACTTAACTCAGCACTAGATGCAGTAAACGATAACAATGCTGAACTTGCAAAAAAAGTAGAGATTGGCGATTACAAAGTAAATGCAATGGAAGTGAGCATTGATGAAGAGTGCACACGTATTATTGCAAAACGCCAACCAGCAGCAAGCGATTTACGTTTAGTTGTTGCGATTGCTAAAACCATTGCGGATTTAGAGCGCATTGGTGATGAAGCTCGCCGCATCGCAAAGGTAGCACTTGAATCTACAGCGAAAGATCAACAGGGTTTACTGGGTAATATCGACAACATGGGTCGCCATGTATCGCAAATGTTACACGATGTGCTTGATGCATTTGCACGTATGGATGCTGAAGCTGCATTTCGTGTACATAAAGAAGATGCCAAAGTTGACCGCGAGTATGAAGCATTAACGCGTCAGATTATGACTTACATGATGGAAGATCCACGCTCAATTCCAAAAGTAATGGATTTAGTGTGGTCAGTTCGTTCACTTGAACGCATTGGCGATCGTTGCCAAAATATTGCTGAGTACGTGATTTACTTTGTAAAAGGTAAAGATATTCGTCATATCGCACAAGATGATATTGAGCGCGATATTATCGGCAAGTAATTAAAAGAAATTTATATAAAGGGGTAAATGCTTAAAATGCGTTTACCCCTTTTTGTTTTTGCAAGATTCAGCAAAATTTTAGTTTGTTCACTAGCGTAAATTTAATTGTTTGATAATCTAAGTTAAGGAATATCATCTTAATGAAATAGTTATGTGGTAAAGCCTTTCCACCTGTAACTGATTACGGTAAAATTTGCGCGCTTTTAAAATTTAAGGGTCAATTATGGCTAGTAATGCATTTTTAGGGGTTTTTGCGAAATCTCCTATCAAACCAATTGAAGAGCATATAAAAATTGTTCATCAAGCCAGTGCTTTGTTAACGTCTTTCTTTGAACATGCGTTTAATAAAGAGTGGCAACAAGCATCTGAGATCCGCATTAATATTCGCGACTTAGAACGCAAAGCGGATGTACTTAAACGTGATATTCGTTTGCAACTACCTCGTGGATTATTCCTGCCAGTTGAGCGTACAGATCTTCTAGAACTGATCACTCAACAAGATAAAATTGCTAACAAAGCTAAGGACATAGCAGGCCGTGTACTCGGTCGTGAAATGGAAATCCCTGAGCAAATTCAAGCTGATTTTATTACTTACCTTAATCGTTGTATCGACGCGACAAAACAAGCTTCTAAAGCAATCAATGAACTTGATGAGCTGTTAGAAACGGGTTTCCGTGGCCGTGAAGTAACGTTAGTTGAAAATATGCTAGAAGAACTCGACGCAATTGAGCGTGACACTGATGAAATGCAAATTACTTTGCGTCGTCAGTTGCGTGAAATCGAAAATGAATTAAACCCGATCGATGTGATGTTCTTATATAAGATCCTTGAGTGGGTGGGTGATTTAGCAGATATCGCTGAGCGTGTTGGTTCACGTTTAGAACTGATGCTAGCACGTTAATTAAACTAATTTAAAAAAGTTAAGTTAAAGGTTACTTGATGGATATTATTGCAAATTACGGCTCCACTTTGGTGATTATTGCTGCCGTAGTGGGATTTATCATGGCTTATGGTATTGGTGCGAACGACGTTGCCAATGCGATGGGTACATCGGTTGGCTCTAAAGCGCTAACTATTAAGCAAGCGATTATTATCGCTATGATTTTTGAGTTTGCGGGTGCTTATCTTGCAGGTGGTGAAGTAACATCAACCATTCGTAAAGGCATCATAGACTCATCAGCCTTCATCGCTATTCCTGAATCACTTGTAATTGGTATGATTTCAGCACTACTTGCTGCAGGTGTATGGTTATTAGTTGCTTCATACCTTGGTTGGCCGGTATCTACTACACACTCAATTATTGGTGCAATCGTTGGTTTTGCGCTAGTTGCAGTGGGTACTGAGGCGATTCAATGGGGTAAAGTTGCTGGTATTGTAGGTAGTTGGATTGTCACGCCTGCAATTTCAGGCTTTATTGCTTATCTAATCTTTATGAGTGCGCAAAAACTTATTTTTGATACTGACTCGCCACTTAACAATGCAAAACGCTATGTACCAGTTTACATGGGTCTTGCAGCATTTGTTATGGCACTAGTTACTATCAAGAAAGGTTTAAAGCACGTAGGTTTAGAGCTTGGTGCTGTTGAAGGTTACAGCATTGCAATTGCAGCAGCTGTTGCTGTTGCTATCTTAGGTAAAGTGCTTATTGCGCGTCTTAAAATGGACCCAGCTGCTGACAAAGAAATGCAATTCAACAACGTTGAAAAAGTATTTGCAATCTTAATGATTGTAACTGCATGTTGTATGGCATTTGCGCACGGTTCAAATGACGTTGCAAACGCGATTGGTCCACTAGCTGCGGTAGTAAGCATTGTTCAGCACGATGGTGAAATTGTTAAGAAATCAGCGCTAGTTTGGTGGATTTTACCACTTGGTGGTTTAGGTATTGTTATTGGTTTAGCCATCCTTGGTAAAAAAGTAATTAAAACCATTGGTGAAGGTATTACACACTTAACACCTAGCCGTGGTTTTGCTGCTGAACTTGCTGCTGCATCAACTGTTGTTATTGCATCGGGTACAGGTTTACCTATTTCAACTACACAAACGTTAGTAGGTGCTGTACTGGGTGTTGGTATGGCGCGCGGTATTGCGGCGCTTAACTTAGGTGTTGTAAGAAATATCGTTGTTTCTTGGGTTATTACCTTGCCAGTAGGCGCAGTATTAGCTATTGTTATCTACTATGTATTGGCGG
>NZ_JAPEHW010000115.1 GCF_028875915.1 Pseudoalteromonas sp. G4 | reverse complement strand
TGCTATGCTGCGTCGTTCCCCGTGTTGGTGGAGGCGCATTATAGAGAGATTTGATCTGAGCGCAACCCTTTTTTAAAGAAAATTTGTATTTTTTTACTGTTTGTTTGAAATAACAGCTAAAAGTCTTAAAAACATACATTTTCTGATCAGAAATTAACAAATCCGTTACTCTTCTCTATACTTTGCCTATTAATAAGTATGTAAATGGTAGCGTGATGACTATTAGAAGTTATAAAGGTGTAGAGCCAAAAATTAATTTAAATACATATATAGATGAATCAGCCGTACTGGTCGGTCAAATTGAAATTGGTGCTGATTCTAGTATTTGGCCATTAGTTGCCGCACGTGGTGATGTTAACTATATCAAAATTGGTGAGCGAACTAATGTGCAAGATGGTTCTGTGCTTCATGTAACGCGTAAAAGTAAATCTGTGCCAAATGGCTACCCGTTAATTATTGGTGATGATGTTACTATTGGTCACAAAGCCATGTTACATGGTTGCGTACTGGGAAACCGCATATTAGTCGGGATGGGCGCTATTATTATGGACAATGCAATTATTGAAGATGATGTGATTATTGGTGGAGGCTCATTAGTGCCACCTAATAAGACGTTAGAATCAGGTTATTTATATGTAGGTAGCCCAGTGAAGCAAGCCCGTAAGTTAAATGAAGCAGAACTTGCCTTCCTTAAAGTATCTGCTGATAACTACGTTGTATTAAAGAATGAATACTTAGAAGAGCTATAAAAGCTCTTCTACTTCTATCAAACCTTCATCATTATACAGCTCGTCTTCAATTGCACTTTCAGCAATATCTTCATAGTCGAATTTTTTACTTTCAAAGTCTAATAGCGCATCTTCTTTAGATTTATTGGTTAAATAAAAGCACGTAATCAGCTGACCTGATACCTGAGCAAAATAAGAGACACGTTTTGTGTTTTCGTCATATTCAACACGATCAACAAAAATGATTGATTGGTTCATTACAGTTCTCCTGATTTAAGCTGTTCAATAACCACTTGTGTTGAAGGCTTAACACCTCGCCAAACAAAAAATGCTTCTGCGGCCTGCCCTACCAACATACCCGAACCATCTAATGTGTCTGCTTGTGGATTAACACTTTTAATCCATAAATTAAACGAAGTATCTTGTTGGCTATAAAACATATCGTAAGCAAGTTCACACTGTTCAACAAAACCTTTAGAAATAGGCGGAACATCACCTGTAATACTGGCTGAAGTTGAGTTAATAATAATGTCAAAACTTGATTGTGGTTGATCATCAAAGCCACACGCTTCAATCTCACCATAGTTAGCAAATTCTTGGCTCAGCTTTATGGCCTTTTCTTTTGTTCTGTTTATTATTGTGAGCTTTGCTGGCTGCTGCTGTAAAATGGGTAAAATTGCTCCTCGCGCAGCTCCACCAGCACCAATTAATAGGACCCTTTTATCTGATATTTCAAATTGATTATTTAAAATATCGCTGACAATGCCAGTACCATCAGTATTATCGCCCACTAACTTGCCATCTGAATTAACTTTTATGGTGTTTACCGCACCTGCTGTTTTCGCTCTTTCAGTCAACTCATCTACCAGAGCAAATGCTTCTTCTTTAAATGGTACTGTAACGTTTGCACCTTTACCGCCAGCTTTTACAAATGAATCGATTGATTCCTTAAAGCCATCAATCGGTGCTAGTATTGCGATGTATTCGATTGCTTGATTTAGCTCTTTTGCAAACGCTTGATGAATTTTCGGTGATTTTGAGTGATTTATTGGGTTTCCGAATACAGCGTATTTATCCATTAGTTTTCTCGCATTGAGTTAGAGTTATGAAACAAATATTAAGACGTATGTTTGGCACAACGCAGACACAGAGTGAACCTCATCAATCTCCTTCACCTGAAACAACACCTTACATGCTAATGGGTGGTGAAAGCGGTGCACGCGCGCTAGCAAATCGATTTTACGACATTATGGCAGAAGAAGAATACGCCAAACCATTATATGATATGCATCCTCAACCTTTAGATAGAATTAGACAAGTGTTTTTCGAGTTTTTATCTGGATGGCTCGGTGGACCTGATTTATTTGTTGAGAAGTATGGCCACCCAATGCTACGAAAGCGCCATATGCCGTTTCCTATTGATCAAGACTTACGAGATCAATGGATGTTTTGCATGAATAAAGCATTAGATATCGAAGTTGATAACCCAGTACTAAGAGAAGGGTTAAAGCAGTCGCTTGCTCAACTTGCTACGCATATGATTAATCAAAATAGCCTGTAATATTTCTCATTAGATTGCGTTAAATCAATGCAAACTAGTCAATAATTGCGCATACTCAGTTTACTTAGTGCTTGAGAAAACTGTTATGCGTCATCACTCTATACAACATAAGATCTTCGCTTTACTCACTGTAACAGGCATTTTAGTGCTTGCAGCTAGTCTATTTACTGGACAAAAACAGCAAAGCGAATTGGCCCATCAAACCATTGAGCAAAATATTAAAATATTGGCTGATAATTATTTCGATTCTATCAATACCATGATGCTTACCGGCACTATGGCAAATCGTGAAATCTTACGCAAAAAAATACTCAGCGAAGAACAAATTAAAGATATTCACATTATTCGTGGAGATAAAATTAACCAATTTTTTGGCCCAGGCGAAGCTAACCAGTCACCACAAAATCAACAAGAAAGTGATGCATTAAATGGCAAAGAACAAGTTCATTTCTCTAAAAGTAACAATGGTCAGAATTTAATTTCCTATCTAAAGCCAATAGTCGCTAGTGAAGATTACCGCGGCACCAATTGTTTAGGTTGCCACCAAGCAACAGAAGGTGAAATTCTTGGAGCGGTTAAAATCAGCTACTCTCTAGACAAAGTGGATGCGGCTGTCACCCGAAATTCTTGGGTTAGCTTTGGTATTCTCACTACTATTTTTGTGGTGACATTTGTGACACTTGGTTGGCTCTTTAGAAAATTTTTAATTGAACGTTTACGTGTTATTGGTAAATCAATGCGATTAGCGTCGCAAAATAACGATTTAACAATTCATGTTGAAGATAACACCAATGATGAACTTGGTCGCTTAGCGAATAACTTTAATCTAATGATGGCTGCGTTTAAAAGTAATATCAGCCAATTATCAGAATCTTCAAAAGTACTAATCCACAGTGCTGAAAAAATTTATGCATCAGCTGAAACAACAGAACAAGCTATTAATCAGCAAAAGCAAGGTACTGACTCAGTAGCAGCTGCTATTAACGAATTAGAGTCATCTTCCTCAGAAGTGCGCAATACCACGCACTTTGCATCGGAGCGCTCGGATACCAGTAATCATTTAGCAGAAACAAGTTTAGAAATAGCAGAAAGTACCGAAGAGAGTATCAATGGTTTAGCCCTTGAAGTTCGCACAGCAGCACAACAAGTGAGTGAGTTGCAAAACCGCACATTGGAAGTTGGGAAAGTGCTGGAAGTAATCAGCAATATTGCTGAGCAAACTAACTTACTTGCACTTAACGCAGCTATAGAAGCTGCACGTGCTGGCGAAGCCGGTAGAGGGTTTGCGGTGGTTGCCGATGAAGTGCGAACACTTGCCAATCGCACCCATGATTCGACAGACGAAATTAAACGTACTATTGATAATTTGCAATCTGAAGCAATAGAAACCGTTAATACTATGAACCGCTCGAGTGAAGATGCTGATCAACGAGCTGAACAAGTTAAAAAAGTCGCGTTAGCATTAAAAGATATTTCTGAGCATATGAAAGAAATTAACCAACTTAATACACAAATCGCGGATGCTACTGAACAACAAAACTTAGCTGCTGAAGAAATTAATCAGAGTGTTATCGCAATCAGCGATAATGCGGAAACATCTTTAATTGATGCCCATGAAAGTAAGCAAGTCAGTGAAGGTTTGTTAGCCCTTGCGCGAGAGCTGGATCAGCAAGTACGTAAATTTAAACTTTAAAATTTTAAAGACAAAAAAGCCGCTTAACCGCGGCTTTTTTATTAAATTTGTAACCAATCTTTTGGCGATAAATAGTTTTCGTAGAGATTTGCTTCTAAGCTGTTTGGTTCAGGTTTAAAGTCATATTCCCAGCGCGCAAGCGGTGGCATCGACATTAGAATAGACTCAGTTCGACCACCTGTTTGTAAACCAAACAAAGTGCCTCTATCCCATACTAAGTTAAACTCTACGTAACGACCACGGCGGTACAATTGGAAGTCTCGCTGTTTTTCGGTAAACGGAAAGTCTTTGCGTTTTTCTACGATTGGTAAGTAAGCATCTAAGTAACCATTACCGACGGCACGCATAAATGCAAAACAACGGTCAAAGCCCCATTCATTTAGGTCATCAAAGAACAAACCACCTACTCCACGTGTTTCACCACGGTGTTTTAGGTAAAAATATTCATCACACCACTTTTTATAGTCGTCATAAACGGTTTCACCAAATGGTAAACACAACTTACATGCTTCTTGGTGCCAATGTTTAACATCTGCTAATACTGGGTAATAAGGGGTTAAATCAAAACCACCACCAAACCACCAAATCGGCTCTTCACCTTCTTTTTCAGCAATAAAGAAGCGTACATTGGCATGTGATGTAGGTACATGAGGGTTTTTTGGGTGAATTACCAATGACACGCCACAGGCATGGAAACTACGCCCGGCTAGCTCTGGACGATGTGCTGTCGCCGATGCAGGCATTGATTCACCAAAAACATGGGAATAATTCACGCCACCTTGTTCAATCACTGCGCCATCTCTGATAACACGCGTACGGCCACCACCGCCTTCCTCACGTTGCCATGCATCTTCAACAAACTTGGCGCTACCATCAGCTTGCTCTAGAGCATCACAAATTTTATCTTGCAGGGCTAATAAGAATTCTTTTACTACTTCTAAATTAACGTGCGACATAATTACTCTCTAAATAACTTACCGGTAAAGGCATCTTTGATTTGGCTCGGTTTAGTATTACCACCAAGTGCCCCTTCAACATACGCAGCAACTTTATCACCAAAAGCGTGTTTTGCTTCATCAAGTGTTAACACAGGGTCTTGGCCAGTGAGGTTAGCACTTGTTGATACCAAAGGTTTACCAAAATCCTGGCATAACTGTTTTACAACTGGATGGCTTGTTACTCGCACAGCAATTGTATCAAACTGACCCGTTAGCCATTTTGGTGTACTTGATTTAGCTGGCATCACCCATGTAACTGCCGCTGGCCATGAAGAAAAAATATCTGCTCTTTTGTCCATAGGGATTTTCGCATCATCAACATAATCCAAAAGTTGACCATAATTATCAGCAATTAAAATTAACCCTTTTTCTACAGGACGTTGCTTTATATCCAGCAACTTCATTACAGCAGCTTCGCTATCAGGATCGCACCCTAAGCCATAAACAGCTTCCGTAGGATAAACAATGACACCCTCGTTTTTTAATGCAAGGGTAATTGGGCTTTCATTTAACTCGTTACTCACAGTTTGCTCCAAATCATAACGGTGTTTTGTGGTTACAATGCTTTTGCGGACATTGTAACACCACGCCATTTGATGTTTTTTTCTCAACCATTACCTGCCACCCACATTCAGGGCAAGATTGCGCAACAGGTTTACTATTTAAAATATATTTGCATTTTGGGTACCCCCCACAAGAGTAAAAGGTTTTACCCGATTTATTGCTACGCTCAACGAGTGCTGATTTTTTACAACTAGGACACGTAGGTAATTCACTCTTGGATTCTTCTTGTGCAATAAAATGACATTCAGGAAAGTTTGTACAACCAATAAACATACCAAAACGCCCATTTTTCACAGCCAGTGGATGGCTGCACTGAGGGCACTTGCTATCGTCGAGCACTTTGATTAGCGTTTCATTATGCTCAACCAGAGGGCGTGTATAATCACAATTAGGGTAATTATTGCATCCTATAAAAGCGCCGTTTTTACTATGCTTAACACTGGTCTCTGAACCACATTTCGGACACACTTCAAACTCTTTTTCTAAAGCATGTTCGTGGACTGAAAATAAAGAATGGTCAATTTTGCTCATTATTGTCAAAACGCAGACGAAATATAAGCAAAATTATATCATGTTAGCCAAGGCAAGATGCAAATTTAAACATGCCTTAATGAATGGTGCCGTTTTGCTCTTCGAATAATAAGTCTTCCATTTGAGCGTAAGCAATTTCTTTACCTGGCACATTAAATAGCACCATTAAAACCACCCACTTTAAATCATCAAGCTCAATAATGTCTTTATCCAACGCAAAAATACGGTCAATGACCATTTCACGTGTGGTTGTATCAATAACGGATATTTGCTCTAAAAACATTAAGAAACCACGGCAAGTAAGGTCTAATTTTTCACTTTCTTGCTGGGTAAAAATACGTACTGACTTTCCTGGCACACGATTTAAATAAGGGTATTCATCACTGTGTTGTAAATCGGCAAGTTGCTCCAGCCAATCAAGTGCTTTGTAAATTTCTCGATGATTAAACCCTGCGCGTAATAATTCATCTGTTAATTCACTTTGTTCCACGAAAATTTCGCTTTCGCTGTGAATATAGTTCTCAAACAAATACATGAGGATATCAAACATTTTTAACTCCTCCCTATTCGGGTATAACCGTCTAGTACACGTATAACTTGGCCTGAAAGTTCCAAATCTAACAATTGAGATAACAACTCATCTATAGGTAACTGTGAAAGTTGTTGTAATTTGTCAACTGATGTCACTTCTTCATTTAAGTGCTTTAGAACAGGATCTGACATTACAGGTTTTTCAGTCTCTTCTACTTTATATAGACAACTTTTCGGCAAAACGCTTAATTCTGCAAAAATATCCTCGCAATTTTCAATTAATTTAGCGCCTTGCTTAATAAGCGCATGGCACCCTTTTGCCAACTCATTATAAACAGAACCAGGTACAGCAAAGACTTCCCTATTTTGCTCAAGTGCGTATTTAGCAGTAATCAAAGAACCACTCTTTTGTTCAGCTTCAACAACTATGGTACCCAATGACAAACCAGATATGATGCGATTTCTGCGAGGGAAATTTGCAGCAAGCGCAGAGGTACCCGGTAAATACTCAGATATAATTAGTCCTTTTTCGGCAATCTGATGATAAAGCTCCTTAGCCCGTTTGGGATAACACACATCAACTCCAGTACCAAGTACTGCAATTGTATTACGATCCACCTGAAGCGCTCCCTGATGCGCACAGCTATCAATGCCCCTTGCCATTCCAGAAACCACACAAAAATCATTTAGTGCTAAGTTAGTCGCTATATCTTTGCTAACTTGTCGCCCTATTTCGGTTGCATTTCGCGAACCCACAATGGCTAATTTAGGTGTGTTGAGTAATTCAATATCACCTTTACAAAAAAGCACTAAAGGTGGACTGGCTATTTCTTTTAAAAGTTGAGGATATTTGGGATGAGAGAAATGAATGATTTCTATATCGCTGCTTTGGCAATCAGATATAAGCGATGTTATTTTTTGCCAGTTGGTATTCTTAAGATTTTTTAGAGCGTTTGAGTTTAATCCAGTTTTAAGCTGGTCAAAATGAGTGAATGAAAAAATTTCGTCTAATGTGAACTGCTCTAAAAGGTTTTGTACAGTTTGAAAACCAATTCCTTTCGAAAAATAAAAAGCGAGCCAATATTCAAGCTCGCTTCTTGTTTCTTTGTGCATCTTCTCTCCTTAGAAGACGCTCCACCTAACGTTTAGTTATCTACATGGATAGTGTCACCAACACGAACAGGCTCTAAAGTCTTAGTAACAATGGCGTAGCTTACTTTCTCATAAACCTTAAACACCATTAATTCGCCTACTTTTTCTTTTGGCATTTTCCATTCGCGACTATCTTCACCATCACCAAAATAACTCATCGTACGTTCATAACGTGAAGCTGCATCTTTATATTTAGGTCCATCACTAGTTAATACAACTGTAGGCGATGCTCTACGAATGTCCAATACATGACCAGCTTTAAGCGCATCCCTCTCACCACGATTCAACACAACCACATCCATTGTGCTAAATTCACGTAATTTTGAGGTGGTATCAATGATAGTACCTGAGATAGCAGTTTCAGGACGTTTCATCATAAAAAATGCAGGCAATGTTTGCCCTTCTAAGGCTGGCATTAAGAAATCCCCTTGGCGAATTTCTCGTTTAACATTTTTTACACGCACAGAAGAAGGAGCTGCGTTAGTTTCATCACCTGATCTAAAAGCACGACCTGTACCAACAAGAATTGCTTCATGTCCAAGCTCTTCTTCTGTTTCTGGGTCAATGTACGGGTCACCTTGACGGTAAATACCATAATACTGTGAACGCTCTAAATCACCTTTCACATAAACAATCTGATCGGTATCAATTGTTTTGAAACCTTTGTTTGCACCCAAAACAACAGGTCTTGTATCGATATCTTCTTCACTCAGCGCTTGCTCATAAGTTAAGAAAGGACGAATCACTTCTAAAGGTAGTGTCGGGATCGCATCACCTTTTTTCATGGTTTTGCGCACACCCGGTGATAATTTTTTAAACTTCTGGTTAATCACAAGCATAGGGCGACCTTGTGAATCATAAACCAATGAAAGTTTATCACCTGGGTAAATTAAGTGAGGATTATCAATTTGTGGATTAAGACGCCAAAGCTCCGGCCACAACCATGGTTGATCCAGGTATATAGCGGAAATATCCCAAAGGGTATCGCCTTTTTCTACAACATATTCTTTAGGGGCGTCCTTTCTGATCTGAAGCACATCAGCAAGAGTTGGAAACGCCATAGTTAATGCGACTATCGCAGC
>NZ_JAPEHW010000114.1 GCF_028875915.1 Pseudoalteromonas sp. G4 | reverse complement strand
AGGCACTAAAAAAGCAAAACTGGATAAGCATTGCTTGGGTGTAATTAAGGGTAAAGGCTTCTTTTAAGTAGGGAATTAAAATGTCATTAAGACACGTAATAAAACCCCACATAAAAAAGAGGCTGGTTAAAGCAACGAGCGCAAACTGGGTGTTAGAGGTGTTACTTGCCTCAACTTGCACGGTCTGATTTAGTGGATTGGGTGAGCTCAATGTCGTTTCCTTTAATATGTTGTCAATTTTTTGTAGTTATTAATATTAAAACGCTAAAGTATACAATATGTAACTTAGTTGAAAGCATTACATACGATTGCATAAAATTTAAAAAGCTAACCCATTGATTGATAGGTTTTTTATTTTTATATGGTTGGGGCTTTACCATTAACAAGTAACTTATCTAAACTAGATTTCAGCTTAGGCAAGCTTGCGCACCCTTTACCAGTGTGTTTATCTGCTTGGCATTGATAAGCTTTTACATACTCAATAATAAACGGGTTATTTTCGTCAAAGGCATTAGCATCTACCCCTTTTTGTCCGGTATTTTCTGGCCAGTTTCCGCCAACAGCAAAATTTAGAATTAAATGAAACGCCTGATCAAAAGGGGCTTTTGAATATAATACGTCTTGCTTTTGGTTGTTGTTATTTGAGCTCAGGGTATACCAGCCTTGATGGGCAAATTTTCCGTTATTGTTTAACCTGGTTTGTTTTTGGCGGGCATATAAAATGTTGTCTACATACCACCTTATTTCTCCTTCTTCCCACTCAACACTATAAAGATGAAAGCCATCTGCGGGGTTGCTTTTACCACCAAAATCAAATGCTTTTCCTGAATAGACATTGTTTGGCCAATCATGGCCGTAGTGAAGGGTGCCATGAACGGTGTTTTCAATTTTACCGTTTTTGAGTGGCACTTTAAGATTAACGCTTTCCATAATGTCTATTTCGCCAGACTTTGGCCAAGTACCATAAACTTGTTCACTAGGCAGCATCCAAAAGGCTGGCCATGCCCCTTGCCCTGATGGCAGTTTGGCTTTGATCTCAAAGCGGCCATACTTAAAATCAGCTTTGCCCTTGGAATTGATGCGCCCAGAGGTAAAAGGTTTTAATGCCTTTTCGTTTGCTTTTCTCGCAACTAAATACAAAGCGCCGTTTTTTAAAAACAGGTTGTCGATATTGGCGGTATAACATTGCTGCTCGTCATTCCCGCCGCCATCACAGTTCACTTCGATATTCCATTTACTGCTATCAAGTGTTTCGCCAGAAAAATCGTCTTGCCAAACGAGCTGCCACTTTGCATTGGGTGTTGTTTGATAGCCAATTGCGCTATTTGGTGGTGCAGCACTTAGGTTGAGTGAGATGATGCTCGAAAAAGCTGCAAATACAGTCATCCATTTCATTGTGTTATAACCCTTTGCTCTTATTTAGCAGTTGCGCAGTAGTATTGAATAAACTCCCAATGATCAGGCCATTTATCTACTTTCTTTCGCGTATTGCGTTTAGCATTATCCAGAAAGTTTTTCAGCTCCATATCGCTCATGCTGTCGACAATTGGGTGGTAGCTTTTAGGCTCTAAGCCTTGGCCAAGCAGGCACTGTACCCACGAAGTTTCGGCGAAAAGATCGTGTTCTTTTTTGAAAATGCGGCCAGATTGTTCAAATAGATCGAGTTTATGTTGCAAAGAGTCTGGAATCGGCATGGTTTTACAATAACGCCAAAATGCCGTATCAGTTCGCTCGGTAACGTGATAGTGCATAATAATAAAGTCACGAATGCTGAGCGCTTCAAGGCGAGTTTGTTCATTGTATTCATTTATATCCGCTTGATTGAAACCATCATTTGGGAACAGTTGCAGTAAACGGACAATGGCTTTTTGAAATAGGTGAATACCGGTTGATTCTAATGGCTCAATAAAGCCTGAAGAAAGGCCTGCTGCGATACAGTTTTTAACCCAATGCTTTCTACGCGCACCTGTTTTGTATTTGATAACACGGGGCTCGTTTAATCTTTCGCCTTCAATATTATCAAGTAATGTCGCAACTGCTTCATCATCTGATAAATACTTGCTGCAAAATACATGGCCATTTCCGGTGCGATTTTGCAGTGGAATTCGCCATTGCCAACCTGCGTCACGTGCGATTGAGCGAGTATATGCAACCGGTTTACTGACGGTTTCAGTTTGTACTGCAATGGCACTGTCGCATGGTAAATAATGGCTCCAATCGTCATAACCCGCGTGCAGAGTCTGCTCGATTAAAAGTCCTCTAAAACCAGTGCAATCAATAAATAGGTCACCTTCAATAATGTCGCCAGAGGTCAGCTTTAATGCAGTGATAAATCCGGTTTCTGGATTTTGTAACACCTCATCTATGGTGCCTTCAACACGTTTACCGCCGTGTTGCTCTGCAATACCGCGTAAAAACTTAGCGTAAAGTGCGGCATCTAGGTGGTAGGCGTGATTCATATCTTGGTTTGGTAATACCGCAAAGCGACCTTCACGCTGCGCTAAATGTTCTGCAACATAATCACCGAGCTCAGATACATAGCCTTTTTGTTTTCCTTTTTGCCAAAAGTGATGAAAACCACAGGCCCAGCAGTCAGGCCCTAAAAAGCCAAACGAGTGGATGTAGTCTTGCTCTTTTTGGCGCCAATTCTCAAATTTAATGCCCAATTTAAACGTCGCATTGGTCGCCGCCATAAATTCAGGCTCTTTAATGCCGAGTAAACGATGGAAAATATGCAAGGTAGGGATTGTTGCCTCACCAACGCCTACAGTTGGAATAAGATCAGATTCAACAAGTGTGACATTTATCGTGTTACCAAGCAGTTTACTAAAGGCCGCCGCGGCCATCCAACCTGCGGTACCACCACCTGCAATTACGACGTTTTTTACTTTGTTTTGCATCTGTATCTCCACTGCTTTCGGTGTTCTATCGTTTTAGTTTGTTAAGAAGACTTGCGCGTAACTTTAATGCTTGCTGCTCTGGTAATGGCAATGTGAGCGCTGCTTTTGCATGTTCTGGAATATGTTCAAGCGAGTCTAGTTCGTCATTAAATACGTAATAATTGAATAAGGCTTGCCAGGCTTTACGTTGTGCTTTTGGCAAGCTACGTAATGATAAAATAGCCAACTCCAATGCGTTATCAGGGCGGCCATAAAATGCAGATGTATCTCGCCACCAATGTGTCAGCAGCAGGTTGAAGCCTGTTTTGGCTTCAACCTGGTGCCACCACATACTGGGCAGTAATAAGATAGGTTGAAGCCTGTTTTGGCTTCAACCTGGTGCCACCACATACTGGGCAGTAATAAGATATCTCCCGGTGATAATTCAGCGATAAGAGCATGTTCCAGCGCCTCGGCAAATTTGGGGAATTGGTTAAAGTCGGGGTTTTCAAAATCTACTAAGCTAATGGCTTGTCCGCCTGGTGCAAATTCTAAGGGGCCAACATAGAGGTTTTCGATTTGTTCAGGTGGAAAAAGCAAAAACCGTCTTTTACCTGCAAGATTGCAGGCAAGATTAGTGGGAAAATCAAAATGCGCTGCTATTTTACTTTGATTTCCAAGCCACACACTGGTGAGTGGTGAAGCGCTTGCAAGTGTAAAGTCATGCTCGTTTTCAAGGGTTGGGAACCAACGTGCGGTATTTGTTGAACCCATATATACCGTCGGAGCTTTTGCATCATTTTGGCATGACAATAACTTTTCAATTACTAATTGCAGCGGTATTTGGTGCGCATTTACATTAAAACCATCCATATTTTGGTTGTAAAAAACACGGCCGTTAATTTCTGGCTCGCCGTAAAACGCATTGATTGGCTCGCCAGTATAATGCGAGAGTAAATGTTGTGCAGCAGCTTCATTAGACTGAATGGCTTTTTGTACAATGGGCCAATGGCTGCAAGCACCTTTAAAGAGCAAAGGTGTTTCTGAGCTTAATAACGCACCAGAAATATCTTTGCTGGTAATGTTAGTGAGCTCAGTAACTGGTTTGATGCTCTCTAAGTTCATATTAGAGACCTAGCAGTTTATTTTTACGTTTAACAAGCTCTGCAATATTGCCGTGTGAGGCAATAATAAAGTAAATCGCTTGCAAGTAGCCGAGCTTAACAAGGTTAAGAGTTTGTTCGTCAGAAAGCGCCGCTAATTTATCTTCGTTTATGGTGTAAAAACCAAGCATTTGATTTTGCGAGCCGTCGTTTAAAGTCACATCTAAAGTAAATTGTTCAATGAGTTCATAGCCAAGCAGTGTTTCAATAAAGTGAGCGCTTTTTTCTACACCGTGGTGAATGGCTTCCATTAAATCAGCCATTTGGTCTAGGTAATCACTGTTGCCGCCATATTCTAAAAACAGTGCTTCGCCTTGTGTTTCGTTTACACGCGGGCTTTCCATATCAATGGTTAAAACGCGTGTAAGCTCAGTTTGCCCGCCTTGGTTTTGCTGCTGATGGCCAATAGCAAATGGATGACGCTTGATGGTCGCAGGAATGTAACCATCCCAGCCATCGTCAGTTAAGAACAGATTTTCATTTTGTTTAACACCCATTAAAGCAACAGGCATAAACTGGCCTGTTTCGCTGTTTTTCTGAAAGAAAATAGGGTATTGGTTTTGAATGGCGCGAAACTCATCAGGAAAGGTCAGTGCAAACCAGACATTATCGCCAAACTGCGCACTTGCTTTGGTGTTTACTTTAATATTTTTATGAGCAATGTTGTTAACTAATTCAAATTTTGCCATCGAGGGCCACCTTTCTTAAATCGTTGTTAAGCCGTATTGCTTAATTTTGTTTAGCAATACCCTGTTTGGCTCTAACTGTTGTTGTAATTGGTTTCGTTTTTGTTGATTTTGTTGAAACAGCGCTTTTGCTTTAGCGTGTTCAGCATGCCATTTTTGCGACGGGTTAAACGCAGTTTTCCCTTTCAAACCATAGTAAATATATTGATAGCTTGCTGCGGGAAATAGCTCTTCTGTTTCAAATGAATCATAAAGATATGGCGTTTGATATTGCCATAACAGTAATTTATCGCGCAGCGTTTGTGATAGTGTTTCGGTACTTGTTGCAGCGCGCCAATACTTGGAGTCATCGCGCTCTGATAACACGTAGTGCAGCTTTAAAAAATCGATAATTTGCTGCCAACGCTGATGGAATTTTTTATTAAAGCGTTTGGCAATGACGTCCATCACCGCTCTATTTTGCGGAAATTGATCGCGAATAAATTTGGCAGATAGCTCTATTAGAGCGATAGCCGAGGCTTCTAAAGGCTCGATAAATCCTGCTGACATGCCAATAGCAACCACGTTCTTATGCCAAAACTTTTCGCGGTAACCTGGGTTTATTTGTAATTCGCGCACGGTGAGTTTGTTGATATCACAATTTGAGGTATCTGATACATAACGGGAAAGTGCGTCGAAAGCTTGCTCTTTGGTGCAAAAATCACTGCTATAAACATGACCTATGCCGCGACGTGATTGCAGTCCTATATCCCAAATCCAACCATTATCTACAGCGGTACTGTGAGTCGCCGAATTAATATTGTCGTCAGGATGTTGGTAAGGCACTTGTACTGCCAGTGCGCGGTCGTTGAATAACACCTCTTTGCAACTAACAAATGGAACTTTAAGTGCTTTATCGATTAATAAACTATGAAGGCCGCTGCAGTCGATAAATAAATCACCGGTTATTTCACCGTGTTTTTCGGTAAACACCGATGCCACATCGCCATTACTTGTGAGCCTAACATCTTGCACATTGTCATCAATATGCATTACCCCGAGTTTTTCTGTGCAATGTGATTTAAGTAATGGTGCAAATTTTCCTGCATCAAGGTGATAACCATAGTTTGCAATAAAGTTGTATTCAGGCGTTGAAATTTGTTTAGGTGCAAGTTGTGCATTACAGAGTGCATCTTGAAAGCAAACAGCTTGATCAAATGGCACTTCATTTTTATAAGGTAGCCAATGCTCAGCAAGGTTAAGTTGATTGAAAGACTCTGGTAGCGAAAACGGATGAAAGTAACTGTCGCCTGTCGATGAGCGCCAGTTGATAAATTTTGAGCCTTGCTTAAACGAGGCATCACACTCGTTTAAAAAGGTTGTTTCAGATATTCCGATTTGTTGAAGCGTGTCGCGCATTGACGGCCATGTGCCTTCGCCAACACCAATCGTAGGAATATCACTAGATTCGATTAAGGTTATGCGGATTGGGTTTTGTAATGATGACACACTGTGTTCAGCAGCAAGAATACTCGCAGTCAGCCATCCGGCACTGCCACCGCCAACGATTACGACTTGTTTTACTGCATTTGTCATTACTACAACACCTGATTTTTCAGTCACATATTAGTTATTTTATATGCTAATGACGTTTTTGCGAGAAAGCCGCGCAAAACGCGGCTTTTTCGCTATTCGGTTAGTTAAAATGTATAGCGTACACCGATGTTGAAACGAGGGCCTGTTTGAGTCACGTTAACAACCTGCAACGATGAACGTTCATGGGTACGGCTGTATTCATCAGTTAGGTTAATACCTTCTAAGAATACCGTTAAGTTCTCGTTGTACTCGTAGCTTACACTTGCATCCCACTGACCGTATTCTTCAACAAAAATAGGGTTTTGTAAGCCAAGTGTATTTACTGTGCTTGCTAAGAACTCATCGCGCCAGTTATAAGCGATACGGGCTTGAATGCCGTCTTTATCGTAAAACGCGATAAAGTTATACGAGTCACTCATGCCAAGGATTGCAAACTGCTCATCTTGTGATTCTTTATCGTAATCGATATCACCGTCTACAATTGTTGCATTGGCAATCACACCAAAGCCAGATTCACCGAATAGGTGTTGAACTGCAAATTCCCAACCGTAGATTTTAGCGTCTTCTTGGTTTACAGGAATCGTGATGTCGAACATGGCAAAGTCATCACCCGGAACACCTAAAATAAAGCCATTTTCATCAAGTGTTTCTGGGTAGTTTTCTTTGATGTATTCACGAATTAAGGTGTTGTTATTGCCTACCGCTGCAACAGCTTCAGCATAACGGTCACCCATTGCAGGGTGAGTTAGGCTAAACGCTTCTTCTTCAACCGTTGTGCGGCCAATAAAGTTTGTACTGTCTTTTACAAAATAACCAACAGCTGCATAGCTACCTTCGTCGTAATACCATTCAACAGAAAGATCTAAATTGTTAGATTCGAATGGTTTCAGGTCAGGGTTACCACGACTACCAGTACCACCGTCGATACGAACTAGTGAGTTAAGTGTTTGGCCACCTTGAATATCAGCATAGCTTGGACGTGCAATTGTTTTACTATATGAAGCACGCACTAATAAGTCCTCAACCACTTCAATGTTGAAGTCAACATTTGGTAGGAAGTTGCTGTAGTCACCGGTTAAATTAGTAAAGCCTTGTTCACCTGTGGCAACTAAGTTGAACTCGTTGTCACCTGCCCATGCAATGTTGTTATAGATAGGCACCAATGCTCTAGAAGTTACGTCTGTTTGCTCATAACGTACACCGATATTTAGGTTATACGGTAAATCTGCAATTGAACCTTGGAAGTTTGCTTGAACATATGCTGCCAATTGTTCTTCTGTTGTGCGACGGTCAGTTGTGTAATTTGAAGACGCACAGAATGACGTACCACAATCACCCGCTGAGCCGAGAGCACCGTAAAGGTCGTTGGCAGTTTGACGAACTGAGTCGAAATCCCAGCGGAAGAATTCATCTAGAAGAATATTTGAACCAGCCCCTGGCACATCAAAATGTGAACCTACATCATCAAGTACAAAATCGATGCCGCTGAGATCACCTTCCGCACCAAGACCACCCCAATTATCTTGCTGAACATTAGAGAATGCAGAGCGGTTTTCAACTTCAGTTGATGAAATACCAAAATCAATGCTTGAAAGGTCACCATCATCAAATACGAAAGTACCGTCAAACTGTGCTTGGGTAACGTCACTACGCATCATACTGTTACGGAATGAACTACCTGTAACGCGCATATCTTTACTTTGAATGCCGTTAAAGCCATCAGGATAAGTGATATTTAGTACAGGGAAGTCTTTGCTGAAGTCTGCAGTTGTTACTGCACGAACCCAAGTCGCCATACCAATAACGTTGTTGCTACCGTAAGGGCTGTCTGGACGAGATTCAGCGCTCGAATCGTGGTAATCGAAACGCAATTCTAAATTATCGTTAACTTGCCACTCAACGTTAAAACCAAGAGACTTGTTTTCGTTAACAGTGTCAAAGCTACCTGCACCCATTGCTAAGTCGCCAGGAGCGCCAAATGCCTCTGAGTAAATAAGCGGTGCTGCGATTGGGCCGTCTGACCATTCACCAGTTGACGGACCAAAGTTAAACCATGCAGATACGTCATTGTACTGATCAGATACTTCATTTTTCGCATACGTGTAATCAAGAGTTGCAGTTACATTGTCCATTGGACGGTATTGAATAACGGCTTGACCATTGGTACGTGTACGTTGTACTTCATGGAATGCATAGCCTAAGCTTTGCGGCACTGAATAAATTGAATCTGCGCTTGGATAATTAGTGTGTGCATTGTCACCATCAGGGATTAAACCACCCCATTCAGCGTTACCGCCACCCCAATCCCAACCATTGATGTTGCCAGGGAAAGTACGCCAGCCACCGCTGTTTGCTTGTACATTACCACTTTCACGCTCTTGATATGAGCCTGATAGTGCGATACCAATTGTATCCTCAGCAAATGTGTTGCTGTATAAACCAGATAGCTCAGGTGTGATCGATGCACCTTCATCAGTCGATTGATCCATAACGCCTTTTAGGCCAACCGTTGCTTTTTGACCTGGCGAATTAAGTGGTTTAGTGGTTAGGATGTTGATGGTCGAACCCATACCACCTGATGGCACGCTTGCTTTACCTGTTTTGTAAATCTCAACGCCAGCAATGCCTTCAGCGGCAATGTTAGCAAAATCGTAAGCACGTGAAGTTGATGCAGTTGTTGCTTCAAGTGATGAAGCAGGCATCTGACGGCCATTTAGCGTTACAAGGTTGTACTCTGGGCCAAAACCACGAACAGTTACCTTACTACCTTCACCATTGGCACGGTCAATTGATACCCCTGAAATACGTTGTAGTGATTCAGCTAAGTTTGTATCAGGAAACTTACCAATATCTTCAGCAGAGATTGCATCAACAACACCGCTTGCCGAACGTTTTACATCCAAAGCCTTGATTACAGAGCCACGGATACCCTTGACCTCAATAACTTCTACATCGTCTTTTGTCGCCTCATCAGCGTACATTGGCGTAGATAAAACCCCCAGTACTACGGAGAGACTGGTGGCTATCTTTGTCTTTGCAAAGCGATTGTTTTTCATGCTGTCTGCCTTAATTTAGATATCAGTTCTTATTAGAATTATTGTCATAATGTTGTTGAATTAACAGAACGCTCAATTCCCCTTCACGAGAAATGTA
>NZ_JAPEHW010000113.1 GCF_028875915.1 Pseudoalteromonas sp. G4 | reverse complement strand
TGTTGCTGTTGCTGTTGCTGTTGCTCAAACATTGCAGGTGCAGGAGACTGCGCTGTCAACTGCTCAGCTTGTGCAAGTACATCATCCATTTGCTGATTTACTTGCTGCTCTAATTCAGCTTGAGCAACTTCTGGTACTGATTGTTCTGGTGGCGTTTGCTCTATTGTTGGCATTGCAACTGCCGCTGGTGCAGCAGAAATAGTTTGAACTGGTTCAGATCGTGGCTCTGGTTGTTGCTTTTGTTGAGGCTCTGGTTGCGCAATCGGCTTATTTTCCAGAGCTTCTTTTTGTTTTTTTAATTGCTCTTTTAGTGAAACGCGTGCGCTTGGAGTCGCTTGTGATGTTTGCACTTGTTGGTTTTGCTGTGCTGACGGCTGTGCTTGCATGCCTGCAGGTTCAAATGCCAGCAACTTTAGCATAACCATTTCAAAGCCAAGTTGCTCTGTTGGTGCCAGCATTAAGTCTTTTTTACCGTTTAACAGCAGCTGGTAATACACCTGAATTTCACGGGTATCTGCCTCTACTGCCAGCTGGCTAATAAAGTCAGCGTATTGTTCGCTTAGCTGCGCGGCTGATGGCACTAATTTAGCAACTAAAATCAAATGGCATAATTTAATTAAATCATCTAAAACTGCGCCATAATTGCCGTTTTGTAAGCCCAATTTTGCGCTTAGTTCTAATAAACTATCACCATCGCTTGCCATAGCCGCAATCAATAAACTTTGCGCCCACGTAATATCCATTAACCCAAGCATTTGTTTCGTTGCTTGGTGGGTAATATTGCCGTTGGTTTGCGCGATTGCTTGGTCTGTTAAACTCAGTGCATCACGCATACTGCCCTTAGCACTTTGCGCAAGTTGTTTGAGCGCTTCAGGCTCGAAAGCTAACTGTTCTTGATTAAGAATATGCGTTAACTGAGTGTCGATTTCATGTTCAGAAAGTGCTGCTAAGTTAAATTGCAAACAGCGAGACAAAATCGTAACGGGTAGTTTTTGCGGATCAGTCGTCGCAAGTAAAAACTTAACGTGCTCAGGTGGCTCTTCTAAGGTTTTTAACAGCGCATTAAAGCTGTGCTTAGAGAGCATGTGTACTTCATCGATAAGGTACACTTTATAGCGGCCACGGGTTGGCGCATATTGTACGTTATCGAGAATTTCACGGGTATCTTCTACTTTGGTGCGTGACGCTGCATCGATTTCAATCAGGTCGATAAAACGGCCCTGCTCGATATCAACACAGGCATTACAGCTGCCACACGGCTGACTAGTAATGCCTAATTCACAATTAAGGCTTTTTGCAAAAATTCTGGCAATAGTGGTTTTACCTACACCACGGGTACCGGTAAATAAATACGCATGGTGCAATCGCTTTTGATCAAGCGCATTTACCAAGGCTTGTTTAACGTGTTGTTGCCCAACTAACTGATGAAAGTTTTGTGGACGCCACTTTCTTGCCAGAACTTGATAGCTCATTTACTCGCCTTCAAACTCAACTAGTTTAAGAATATTTAAGCCAAGACCTGCTAAACGGTCTTCACCACCTAGTTCAGGTAATGAAATTACAAATGCAGCATCACTTGCTTTACCACCTAACTTTTCAACAAGTTTAACCGTTGCTTCAATAGTGCCGCCTGTTGCAAGTAAGTCGTCTACAAGTAACACTTTGTCGCCTGGCTTAATTGCATCTTTGTGGATTTCGAGTGTGTCTTCACCGTACTCTAGTTGATACGATTGCGAAACTGTTTCACGTGGTAATTTGCCTGGCTTACGCACAGGTACAAATGGAATGCCTAATTCAAGCGCAAGTGGCGCGCCAAAAATAAAGCCGCGTGACTCAGTGCCAATAATCACATCGAATGCATTGTCTTTATATTTTTCAACAAGTGCTTTTTGCACCGTTTGGAATGCTTTTGGCTCAGCTAATAAGCTAGTAATATCACGAAACATAATGCCTGGCTTTGGATAGTCTGGCACAGTCGCAATGCTGTTTTTTACTAGTTCTAAGTCTGAAACTGACAAGGTCATGGTTTTCCCCAATATTTTAATTACAGGTCATTATACAAAGTTTGACATAAAAACGAATATCAAATGCGGAGGATTCGTAAGATTAGCGTATTTCAGAAACAACAAAGGCCGATAAATCGGCCAAATCATCACGAAAATACGTGGCGGTATTTAAATTAAGCGCTTAGTAAAGTCGCCCAACCTAGAATTGCATTTAAACAACCAATGCCTGCAAACACAGCTAGGAAACCAATGAAGTATTTTGCATTGAACGGATCTTTAAAATCACCTTTTTGCGCCATAATTACCTCTACATCTTAAGCACGAAAAATCGCCGCATATGATAGAGGAAGTTGATCTAGATCAAAAGTGTTATTTTGTGACCAATACGCCTTTTTCAGCAAGATCAATCAGCGTGCTTACTAAACCACTTTCAAGTACTGACTCCTCAACTTGCGGTAACGCCGCTAACATCACATTTAGCAAAGCACTAAAACTAATACCAGGGTTGCTTTCAATTTGCTGTAATAAATGGGCTGTGATGCCGTTAATTGCGACAAACTGAATGTCATCATCGCTATCGCGGTAAATCACTAAGTGATTCCCTTCATCCATTGCCGCTAACTGTGGATTATCACTTGATGCAAATTGCACTGGGTAAGCATAACTTACACGCCATGCCAGTGATGAAAAATACAAAGGCTGTGATTGTATATCGGTAATTTGCCCTTCATTAGGGTCTTGATCTGCAATAGAGAGTGCAAGTTCAACCCATTCATAATGGGCAAGTTCTAGCATATATTCAGGATCGGCATCTGTGAGCTGATATTCATTTGATAAAAATGCCAAAAACTCTTCGGAAATTTGTAAAAAATAAGGCGATTTGCAATCGTGCTGGCTAAAAAATTTGCGTACTAATACCAGCCAATCTTCTTCGCTGTAGAGTGACTGTAATACTGGAAATGCAGAGCTAACAAAGCCTTCAACATTATTAAAAAAGAGTTCGCGGTAAATAGCTAAACGGCGGTCTTCAATATTTGGAAACGCGTTATTTTCAGGATCGCGAATATGCTGCATAAAAGCATGTTGTGTTGCTTGAAAACTCATTAAGCACTTTCTCGCTTGCTTTGTTCGGCTTGAATCGTCGCAATTGTGTCGACTTCAACTAACAATTCTGACATTTCGGGAATATTAAAATCACGTTCTAACAAAGTTGGGAACACACCATGAATTTGATAGGCCTCGCGCAAAAGCTGCCACACAGGGTCAATTACATCTGCGCCATGGGTATCAACAATTAAATCTTCAGCCTCATTATAATGACCCGCAATATGACCATAACGAATGCGCTTTGTAGGCAAGCCTTTTAAAAACTCAGAAGCACTGTAGCCGTGGTTAATTGAATTTACATAAATATTATTTACATCGAGTAAGAGTTCACAATTGGCCTCTTCTAATACCAAATTTGTAAAATCTAACTCAGAAATTTGCTGTGCAGGGGCTGCATAATAAGACACGTTTTCCATCGCAATAGGCATTTCGAGAATGTCTTGTACCGTGCGAATACGCTCTGCAACATAACGTGCTGATTCTTCGCTAAATGGTATTGGCATCAAGTCATACATATGGCCTTTACCAGAACAGTAACTTAGATGTTCACTGTATGCTTTGATATTGTGCTGTTTAAAGAACACCTTGAGTTCTTTAATAAAATCGATATCAAGTGGCTCTGGCGAACCGATAGACAGTGATAAGCCATGGCACACAAAATTGTGTTGCTCAGTAAGCTGCTTAAACTTCTTCCCTAATGCACCACCTAAGATAAGCCAGTTTTCAGGTGCGACTTCTAAAAAGTCCACTTGCTTTGGGTAATTGTCGATTAAAGGGTCAAGCATTTCACGCCTAAGCCCTAGCCCTACCATACCGAAATCATGTTTATTCACTGCCCCTCCAAACCTTTTTATTATCTAATTAACTAAAAGGCCAGCTAAGCTGGCCTTTCAAGCTATTAACTAACGGTGACCGCCGCACTTGCCTTCGCCACACTTACCTTCTTTTTTAGCTTTTTTGTCGCCACCGCATTTGCCTTCGCCACACTTACCTTCTTTCTTAGCTTTGTGGTCGCCGCCGCATTTGCCTTCGCCGCACTTGCCTTCTTTTTTGGCTTTGTGGTCGCCGCCGCATTTGCCTTCACCACACTTGCCTTCTTTTTTAGCTTTGTTTTTAGCGCCGCATTTGCCTTCTTTTTTAGCTTTTTTGTCGCCGCCGCATTTGCCTTCGCCGCACTTGCCTTCTTTCTTAGCTTTTTTGTCGCCGCCGCATTTGCCTTCGCCACACTTGCCTTCTTTCTCAGCTTTTTTGTCGCCGCCGCATTTGCCTTCACCACATTTACCTTCGCCCGCATCTAGCATGTAGCCAGATTGCATTGCTGTTACTTGGAATGGATTTGCGTGAGCCGCTGTTGCTACTAGGCTTGATGCACCGATTACTGCCGCACCTACTGTCATTGCTACTGAATTTTTATTAAGTGTTTTCATAGTTGTCTCGTTTTACGTTTACTTGATTGTTTAAGGTGACCTAGCTTTTATAAATATTATTTCAAATAAATTTAATTTTTTTGGTCAATTACTTAGTAAATCTCATTATGGTACAGCTAACCCATTGAGCAAACTCAGTTTAGCGCTGTAATTAAAAAAATAATAGTGTTTAGCTTTTAAGCTCGTTAAAATCGCCGCCGAGAATCACAAGATAAGCGTAGCGATGAAACTAATTTTGGCCCCAATGGAAGGTGTTGTTGACTTCCATATGAGAGAATTACTTACCGATTTTGGTGGGTTTGATCTATGTGTTACCGAATTTGTTCGCGTTGTTGATGCGCTTTTACCGCCGCGGGTATTTTTTCGCTATTGTCCTGAGCTTAATTTCTCAGGAAAAACCAAAGCAGGCACACCAGTTCGTATTCAATTACTTGGGCAAAATGCGCCTATTCTTGCTGAAAATGCCGTTCGTGCCGTTGAATTAGGTTCTCATGGCGTAGACTTAAACTTTGGCTGCCCTGCAAAAGCCGTTAATAAAAGCAAAGGTGGTGCTGTTTTACTTAAAGAGCCTGAGCAAATTTACCAAATCGTAAAAGCCGTTCGTAATGCTGTACCAGAAAAGGATGAGGTTTCGGCTAAAGTGCGTCTTGGTTTTGATGACAGTTCACAAAGCCAAGAAATATTTGATGCTGTTAATAGTGCCGGCGCAAATAGTATTGCTATTCACGCCCGCACTAAACGTGACGGCTACCGCCCACCCGCCTACTGGGAAAAAATAAAACCTCTTAAAGAAAAAAGTAATATTGAAGTTGTTGCCAATGGTGAGGTTTGGAATTTCGAGCAATACACCTTGTGTAAAGAGCGCAGTGGTTGCGAGCACGTTATGCTTGGCCGTGGTGCATTAGCCCAGCCTGATCTTGCTGCTGAAATTGCTGCAAGGCGACTCGCTAAAGATTATCAGCCTATTTCATGGCAAGCTGTGTTAACGCATATTGTTGATTCGAACATGCACTGCGATGGCGGTAATAGTGAACGTTATTTTGCGAGTCGTACTAAACAGTGGCTAGCTTACTTAAAGCTGCATTACCCTGAAGCTGAAATTTTCTTTGAAGAAATTAAGCGCTTAAAATCAAGCCAAGAAGTGCTAGATAAAATTTTACAGGCGAGTAACAAAGTTACGAGTTGTTGATTCATATCATGTCGCGTTAAAAAGTCCGCCCCTATAATCCATTATTGCACTATCTATGTGCTTGGAATTGAAAGGGGAATGAGAATGACAGTATCACTTGAGTTATTCAAACGCAGGCTACAAGTAGAGTTAGATACTTTACGTAAAGACGTTATTGAGCATTATGGACAAGCTCAGCCTGCCATTGTTAATGACTTACATACCATCAACTATAGTGATTGGCCAGATTTTCTGGAAAAGCATTTTCTATTGAATCATGAACCTAAATTGAGCCGTTTGGTTCAGTTAGAAGCGGCATTAGCCCAGTTTGATATTGGCCAATATGGTTACTGTGCCGATTGCGAAGAACCCATTGAGCTTGAATTGCTCAATAATGATCCAGCAACACAGCGTTGTAAGAACTGCTCCCATTAGGTTAATTACCTAATGGGATGTTCACCATTGCAAGCGCAGGTTCTTTCAATATTTTTTCTAATATTAAGTTTGCTTGAACGTTAGAAACTTTTAATTCATTAAGCAATACTGTAAGTGCATGCTCACTACTCCATGCTTGCGCATGGATCCCATAATCTACTTCAGCAATGATTGCTTGTTCAATGCCAAACTTAATATTGTTAAATTCTTCCAGGCGATTACTGTAAGCTGTTCGCCAGTCTAACCCACTTGTGTTATTGCACTCATTGGTTGTGTAGCAAGTGATAAACTTAGTTTCACTTGGTAAGTCAGTTTTAATCTCAAGTAAGCGGTTAAGAATGTCATTTGGTTTTTGCGCGCTTACAACAAAATAATTCAAACGGGCTTGATACCAATCTTTACCATTTGGCAATGCACCAATACCAGGACTGCGTCTTGGAACATAATCAGCTAAGTACTGATTAAATGTATTTAGTGCGTCAATTGAATTCGGATAATTTACCAGTTTAGTTTTAGCCTGTGTTACATGCTGTTGTAGTCTCGTTAACTCAAAATGACTAAGTCTTACCTTGTCTTGATAGGCTGATAGCATTTTGCCTTGTGTAAAGGTAATAAATTCAGCTAAAGCAACATCATTAATTTGTGAATTCGAATTAACATAATTCAAAACTGGATTGGCATTATACGGCCACGGGAAAAAGCGTTCAGTAAAGCGCTGTTCAATTGTCAATAAAGCGACTTCTGTATTGCCTTTATCCGCTCTTAGAAGCTGTTTTAGTATGTTATCGCGCGCTATTAAATAATCGTCGCTAAAAGGCCATACAGATGTACTCGTTTGCTGTTTTACAGGCTGAAGCAGATTATTTAAAGTTTTATATTCCGTAATTAATTCTTCTTGGCTTTTATTCTCAACTGGCTTTTCACACCCAAATAATAAAAAAGCAGTACAAATTGCGATGAATAATTGCGTAAATTTAATCAATGTAATCTAACCTTAAAAGAGAATGTAAATCTGGAGCGCATATGATTTTTTCATTTCAAAACGCCTCATTTCGCGATACAGAAACAGGATTATACAACCAAGCCTACTTTATGGAAATTTTTAACCGCGAATGGCACAGACTTATCCGCGATAAAGACAGTTTATCCATTTTATTATTTAATCCACATATCAAGTTGTTAAATGAAGCAGATACAGCTCGCTTAATCCAAGTCGGTAATATTTTGACCGAGCAAACGTTACGCAGTACAGATATCACGTGTCGCTTTAATAAACACTGTTTTGCAATGGGATTATTTGGCTTAGATGCAAGTGGCACACAAGTTATTGTGGAGCGAATACAACATGCTTTACATGAACAGGAAAAGCTCGGTTTGCTGCATTGTAACATTAGTATTGGTGCAGTTAATGTGCTACCAGATAATGGTATTGAGCCAGAAACAGTATTTGAGAGGACAATTACTGCACTTCACTGTGCGGAAGAAAGCGGGATAAATACCTATCAAATAGATACCTATTCTCTTCATTAAGCTAAGCATTTATATACTATAGGCAATAAAAAAGCCCCAACAGGGGCTTTTTTGTGCAATACATATTAGATTTTAACGCCCTTACGGATCGCTTTATCTTTAATGTACTGAGACCAGCTCTTAGCAAATTTCTTCGTCTGCGGATAATCCTTTATCTTTAATGTACTGAGACCAGCTCTTAGCAAATTTCTTCGTCTGCGGATAATCTACCGCTTTCTGAACATTTTGATAAGCCAATTTATACTTTTCTTGCTGAAGGTAAGCTTCTGCAAGGTCTAAGTAAATCTGACCTTTCTTGTTATTGCCAAGCTCTAACGCTTTCTTCAAGTTTTGAACAGCTAGTGCATAGTCTTCGCTAGTTACTAACATTGAACCTGCTTTACGATATAACTCTGAGTCATTATCGTAATCTGCTGCTTCAACATATAACTTAGCTGCTTTTTCATAGTGCTTAGCATTATGGAAATATGCACCAAGTGTAGAAACTGTAGACTTGTCTTTCTTAACTTTCTTTGCTTTTACCGCTTTTTCAAGTGTAACACCTGCTTGGTAAGGCATTTCGTTAAGTGAATATAAGCTAGCAAGGAATTTAAAATGGTTTGCTGTTTCAAGCGCACCATTACGTTCTGCTACTTTCGCAGCTGCAAGACCTTTTTTGTAGTCTTCAACTGTCATGTAGAAAGAAGCTAAACGAGTCCATAGCTTGTATTCTGTTGGCCAAATCTTAACTTGCTCTTCACTTGTTTTGATTGCGTTATTGAATTGCTTAAGCTCAACATAAGCACCTACTTTTAAGTCGTAAGCGTTTTTGATTGGCTCTTTCTTAGACAATTCAATTGCACGATCAGCTGGAGCAATGATGTTCTTGTATTCTTTTGTTTCGTAGTAAGTTGCTGCAATTGCTAAATAAACTTTTGCATCTTCCTCACCCGTAAAGTCCATCCAAGCATAATAAGACTCACGAGCCTCTTTATATTGCTTTTCTTGACGTTGTAAGTCAGCAATAAGCTTCATTACCGTCGCTTGGTCTTTAAAGTTTAGAACATCTGGCTTTGCTGCCGCTTTAGCAAGACGAATTGCATCGTCAAACTTTTCAAGCTGGTAGCTCATTTGCGCCATATAGTAATTAACCTGTGCTCTATCAAATTCATCAGAAGGCGAAATTTCCTTCATCATTTGTAAAGCTGCTGGAACATCACCCTCGATTCCTTTTTCCTGGTCGCCGTTGTAAACATCAAATGCTTTAACAACTTTTTTACCAGTACGTTCACCCATTACTTTGGTTTTGCGTTTCTTGCGTTCTTCAATTTTTGCAGGATCAGCTTTAGCCAAAGTAGGTGCAGAATAAACTGCACCACCAAGCGAAATTAATAAGGCAAGCGCGGTTACTTTAGATAAAGTTTTCATACTGCCTCCTAACCTTGGTCAAGTTTAAAGTCGAGTTGAACTTCAATGCCAGCTTGACGTTGTGGCTTACCATCAACGATCTTAGGCTTGTATTTCCACTTACGTAAAGCACGTTTAGCTTCACGGTCGAAAATACGTTTCGGTTCAGCGTTAATTACTTCAATATCAGTTACACCACCAACTTCATCGATAGTAAAGCGAAGTTGTACCCAACCTTCTTTACCATCACGCGCAGCTTGTGGCGGATATTTAGGCTCAATTCGAACGATAGGTGTAGCATCACCATCTCGGCCAAATGCGCCTGGGCCATCTAGACCACCTGCCGTACCACCAACATCAATTGATGGCATATTAAACTGTAATCCTGAGTTACTATTACTCGAATTATCAGGTTGTGGCGG
>NZ_JAPEHW010000112.1 GCF_028875915.1 Pseudoalteromonas sp. G4 | reverse complement strand
GAAGTAGCGCTGGAGAAATGAAATGATAACAAGGCGGAATTTTTCTTATGTAGTTGTTCTACATTGATAAATTCAAACGCAGTTAGCATGATATTTAACCCGCTAAAGTGTTCATCTATTTAAGTGAATTGGTATAAGCTCTCCTATTTTTATTATCGTAATTTATCTACCACACTCACAATTGCAGCAAGCGTGTCTTGACCAAATGAGTATGAACGGCGATCTGACCAACCATAATCAACATCTGGTAAACCGTTATTGTCTTTAAATGGCATTTCAATTGTGTAAGATAAACAATTGAATTCTTGCCCTACCCAGCTAGAGCCAACCGTTAAGTTTGCTTGACCCGGCTCATCTTTCGGATAACCGAACTCATCTTGGAATTCAGGTGTTGTTACAAACATTGCCGCTTTAAAGCTATCTTCAAGGTCTTTTAAACGTGCATCGTAACGAGGAATACCTTCGCTACCAGCAAAGAAGTTATACGGAATTGCTTCATCACCGTGCACATCTAGGCACATATCAACGCCTGTTGCGAACATTTTCTCGCGCACATAATAAACTTCAGGGCTTTTCTCAACTGATGGCGTTTGCCATTCGCGATTAAGGTTAACACCTACAGCATTGGTACGCAGGTGACCACGAACACTGCCATCTGGGTTCATGTTTGGCACTATATAGAATACTGCTTTATTTAATAATGCAGCAGCATGTGCATCTTCATCATCTAATAACTTGTGAAGCACACCTTCAATAAACCATTCAGCCATTGTTTCACCTGGATGCTGGCGAGCAATCATCCAAATTACTTTTTTATCATCAGCAGGTTCGCCAATTTGTAATACACTAATATCACGGCCATCAATTGTTTCACCAAGCGTTTCGATGGTGCAGCTTTCATGTGTTTGCGCCCAAGAAAGTAAATCTTGGTGGCGCTCATAGCTATATGGTGCGAAATAAGCAAAATACACTTGCTCACACTCTGGCGTGAATTCAATAATCAATTGATTATTTTCAAATCGTGTAGGTACACGGAACCATGTTTGGCGATCATAAGATGCCACAGCTTGATAATCAACCCAACCTTCTGGGTACGCTGATTTATCTAAATCGACGATAGTGAGTCGATGTAATAAATCGATTTGTGATTCAAGCTTGAAGTGAAACCACTGAAAAAATTCAGATTGGTTATCGTTTTTAATTTTTAATTGAATATCTTCGCGATTTTCGAGGCTTAATACCTCGATATTACCGCTATCAAATTGACTTGTAATTCTCATTAACTGTGTTCCCTAACGCACAATAACTTTAAGCCTACCAAAATAACTGGTTGGCTGAAACAATATGCGAGTAAATGAATAAAAAAGCCGGCACATTGGCCGGCTTTTAATCAAAAAGTGTATTAGCGAGGTAGGCTTGGGTGCGTTACTTCAGCCATATCTTGCATACAGCGAACAACCTGACAGCTGTAACCGAATTCATTATCGTACCAAACATAAAGTACAACACGGTCACCATCTACGATTGTTGCTTGCGAATCAACAACACCTGCATAGCGACTACCAACTAAGTCAGTTGATACGATTTCAGTAGATGCTGTGTAATCGATTTGGTCACGTAAATCTGAATAAAGCGCAGTTTCGCGTAAGAACTCGTTTAACTCTTCAACAGTTGTTGCTGTTTCAAGGTTAAGGTTAAGAATCGCCATCGACACATTTGGTGTAGGTACGCGAATAGCGTTACCTGTTAGCTTACCTTCAAGCTCTGGTAATGCTTTAGATACCGCTTTAGCTGCACCAGTAGACGTAATAACCATGTTAAGTGCCGCAGCACGACCACGGCGCTCAGCACTGTGGTAGTTATCGATTAAGTTCTGATCATTAGTGTAAGAGTGAACAGTTTCAACGTGACCATTCTTAATGCCGAACTTATCATTTAATGCTTTAAGCGTTGGCGTAATCGCATTTGTTGTGCAGCTTGCTGCAGAAACGATTGTATCTTCAGAAAGGATATCTTTGTTGTTTACGCCGTAAACAACATTTTTGATATTGCCTTTTGCTGGTGCTGTAAGAAGCACTTTAGAAGCACCTTTAGCCGCTAAATGCTGACCAAGGCCATCTTCATCTTTCCAAATACCTGTGTTATCAACAACAAGTGCATTTTCGATGCCGTATTGCGTGTAATCAACTTCGCTTGGCGAGTTAGCATAGATAACTTGAATGTAACTACCGTTTGCTTTGATTGCATTACGCTCATTATCAACAGTGATTGAACCATTGAAAGGACCATGAATTGAATCGCGGCGTAATAAGCTTGCACGCTTTTCAAGGTCACCTTTTTTACCGCCACGAACAACAATGGCGCGTAAACGTAAATCTGTGTGAGGACCACTTTTCTCGATTAGAAGACGTGCTAATAAACGACCGATACGACCAAAACCGTAAAGTACTACGTCGCGCGGTTCAATTTTGTCTTCTTTATTGTGGATTTCAGCTAATTCTGCTGCTAGGTATTCTTCGATTGAACGACCTTCACCCGCATTTTTATAGATATAAGCATAAGCTAGTTTACCTAAATCGATACGTGCTGATGTCAGTTCCATCTTGTCGATAGCTTCTAAAAACGGGAAGCTTTCACGCAGGCGTAATTTGCTGTCTTCGAATTGCGCAACAGTTTTATGCGCTTTGATAACATCAATTGTACTTGCATTAATTAATGGGCGACCGTAGATGGCAATTTCGATGCCACGGTTACGGTAAAGCTTACCAATAATTGGTTGCATGCTTTCAGCGAAGTCTTGGCGTTCCTGCCAGCTATTCAGATAATCTTGCTCGTGAGATGAGGTCATTTTGTCTACCTAAACGTAAAATTTTGAACGGATAGCCTAAAGCGTTAATTGTGAGAAGTGCTTTAGACGCGTGCATTCTAATTTAATTGCATTATTTTTTCCACCATTTAAGCATTAGACTTTCGCCCTGTCCCGATTATGTCTTTGCGCTAAAACAAAATTATTCAATTTATCAACTGAGCACTATTACATTTAATACAAGGATTCGCTAAGCTTAGGCAATCTAATGGATAATTTTTGTTTTTACTGTGCTAAAAAAATTAACTGCTCTTTGCCTGCTAACTATGTTAGTTGGTTGCGATAACGCCAAAAGTATTCGTGAAATTTGTGATGAAAATGATCAGTTTTGCGCTGATCTCAATACCGACAGTCACTGTAACACACAACGTGCAGAGGTAATTTTAGGCCGTTACGCCGAATCGAAAACGCCAGATGATGCGACTAAATACAAATTACTAACAGCATTTCATGATTACGCAAAATGTGTTGAGCTTGCCGCAAGTATTGAACACATTAAGTTGAAAGAGAAGACAACATCGCGTGTTAAAGGGCATTTAACAGCGCTTAAAGAAATAAACCGATTATCTAAAGAAACACGTAATTCACAATACCCACATTTATTGTTTTATCACTGGTCGAGAAATGGTGATGAAAGTGCGATGCAATCACTTATTGCTATGGACGAAAAGCGTGAATTAGAAACATCCGAGTTTCAATATAAACTCGCAACCTATTACACTAAGTTTGATAGTGATCTAGCGATTGATAAACTTTACCATGCGTTAGAGCTAAATCCAGCTGGACAAAGTGCACAACCTGAAATTTATACGTCCCTCACTAATATGTTTTATCAAATGAATGAATATAAGCTGTCTTATATTTGGGCTTTAGTGGCAAAAGAGGCCGGTGTAGAAAATATTGATTTAGCACCGCTAGAATATGAGCTTACTAATCAAGGTAAATCATTAAGTGAGCTTGCCAGTCTTGCTAGCAATACAATGAGTAGTATTGAAGATGGTGAATTTACCTCGCCGAGATAGTTTTTACAGAGCTAAATTAAAAACCAAATAAAAAAGCCTGCTTAAGCAGGCTTTTTCGAATTGGCTATACACGTAAGGTTAGTCTTTGCTGGTGCCGACTTCTACGCGAGTTTTCAGTTTTTGACCTGGGCGGAAAGTTACAACTCTGCGTGCAGAAATTGGAATATCTTCACCCGTTTTAGGATTGCGTCCAGGACGCTCTTTTTTATCTCTAAGATCAAAATTACCAAAGCCAGAAAGCTTAATTTGTTCACCACTTTCAAGTGCTGTACGAATTTCTTCAAAAAAGCTTTCCACTAAATCTTTAGCGTCTTTTTTGTTAATACCCAGTTTTACAAATAGGTGTTCAGCTATGTCGGCTTTTGTAAGCGCCATATCTAGTCCCTCAACGATGCGTTAAATTGTTCAGCCAATTCGGCCACCACTAAGTCTACAATTGAGTTGATATCTTTCTCTTCAAGCGTTCGCTCTGCATTTTGTAAGGTTAATGCAATCGCTAAACTCTTGTGATCAGTCTCAACTCCTTTGCCCTTATACACGTCGAATAAGTTTAGGTCAACTAGTTGATTTCCGCCAACTTTTTTTATTGACTCTAAAATATCACCAGCATTAACCGAATCTTTCACAACAATCGCAATATCACGTCGGTTTGATGGGAACTTAGAAACTTCAACCGCTTCAGGTAAAACGCGGCTTTCTAAACCTAACAGCTCGATTTCAAAGGCAAAAACTTGATTGTTAATTCCTAGTTTAGACTGTATTTCTGGGTGAATACAGCCTAAGTAACCAATTTTTTTACCATTTCTTAAAATTGATGCAGATTGACCTGGGTGTAAACCTTCATTTTGTTCAGCAACAAAGGAAATATTCGCCATATCACCTGTTAGGTTTAACAGCGCTTCAACATCACCTTTGATATCAAAAAAGTCGACAGGTGTTGATGCAATACCCCAATGTTCGTTATGCGTATTACCGTAAATCACACCACCAATAATTTGCGTTTGCTCAACGCCATTTTCAGCAGCATCGTTTTTAACAAACTTTAAGCCTGATTCAAATAAGCGAATACGCGATTGTTGACGGTTTTGGTTGTATACTACAGAGCCTAATAAACCTGGTAATAAGCTTACACGCATTGCCGACATTTCGATTGAAATTGGGTGCGGTAATACCAGCGCATCAGCACTTGGGTGCAGCAAGCTTTGAACTTTAGGATCTACAAAGCTGTAGGTAATCGCCTCTTGGTAACCACGACTAACTAGCTCGTTACGAAAACGCTTAAGCGGTAGCACTGCTTCTTGGTGGTCTGTCATCGCCAATTTTGCTGTTGGCGCTACATTAGGAATGTTGTTGTAACCAAAAACACGAGCTACTTCTTCAATTAAATCTTCTTCAATTGAAATATCAAAACGATAGCTCGGTACATCTGCTTGCCATGTGTCATTTTCAAAGCTAACTGTTAGACCTAAACGTGTAAGAATATTTGTTACCGTTGCATCATCAATGTGGTAACCGATAACGCGGTCTAAACGTGCACGGCGTAATGTCACTGATTTTGCTTTTGGTAAATGCGCTTCAGATACCGCTTCAACAACAGGGCCAGCTTCACCACCTACAATATCAAGTAGTAACTGGGTTGCACGTTCCATTGCATCATGTTGTAGCTTGTAATCAACACCACGCTCATAACGGTGCGATGCATCTGTGTGTAAACCGTAGCTACGCGCTTGTCCTGCAATTGCCAGCGGGCTAAAGAAAGCACTTTCTAATAAAATATCCTGTGTTGTTTCAGTAACACCTGATTTCTCGCCACCAAAGATACCTGCCATCGCAAGTGCTTTTTGGCTATCAGCAATTAACAGAGTGTTTTCTTTTAGCTTTGCTGTATTGCCGTCAAGTAATACAAGCTCTTCACCTGGATTTGCGTTACGTACTTTAATTCCACCTTCAATTGCATTTAAATCAAACGCATGCATCGGGTGACCAAGTTCAAGTAATACGTAGTTTGTTACATCAACAACTGGATCAATTGAACGGATACCGCTGCGACGTAATCTCTCAACCATCCACAGTGGTGATTCAGCATTTAGGTTAATGCCCTTGATTACACGGCCTAAATAACGAGGACATGACTCTGGATTTACCAATTCGATGTCAATTTTATCATCTATAGTCGGTGTAACCGGTGTGATTTCAACATTGGTAACGTCTAGGCTATTTAATACGCCTACTTCACGTGCAAGGCCTTTAATGCCTAAACAATCACTGCGGTTTGCGGTTAAATCAACATCAATTGTAACGTCATCTAAACCAAAGTATTCACGAATATCTGTGCCAATTACTGCATCTTCTGGTAATTCTAAAATACCGTCTGAGCTTTCAGCCATGCCTAACTCTTCAAACGCACACAACATGCCGTGAGAAGGTTGACCGCGCAATTTAGCTTTTTTAATTTTAAAATCGCCCGGCAATACCGCGCCAACTTTTGCAACAGCTACCTTTAAACCTTGGCGACAATTTGCTGCACCACAAACGATATCGAGTAGTTGGTCTTCGCCAACATCTACTTTTGTCACGCGTAACTTGTCTGCATCTGGGTGCTGTCCACATTCAACCACTTGACCAATCACTACGCCTGAAAAATCACCAGCAACAGCATCTAAACCATCTACTTCAAGGCCTGCCATCGACAGTTGCTCAGAAAGTGCGTCAGTATCAATTGCAGGGTTAACCCATTCTCTTAGCCACTTTTCACTAAATTTCATTGTTACTTCACTCTTACTTGAATTGGTTTAGGAATTTTAAATCGTTTTCGAAAAATGCACGTAAGTCGTTTACGCCATAACGCAACATAGTTAGGCGCTCAACACCCATACCAAATGCGAAACCTGTGTATTCTTCTGGGTCAATGCCAACTGAGCGAAGTACATTTGGGTGAACCATGCCACAGCCTAATACTTCTAACCATTTACCGTTTTTTCCTTTTACGTCAACTTCTGCTGAAGGCTCAGTAAATGGGAAGTAAGAAGGACGGAAACGAATTTCCATATCTTCTTCAAAGAAGTTGCGAAGGAAATCGTGCAAAATACCTTTTAATTCTGTAAAGCTTACGTTTTTATCAACCATAAGACCTTCCACCTGATGGAACATCGGTGTATGCGTTTGGTCATAATCGTTACGGTAAACACGCCCTGGTGAAATAATACGAAGCGGCGGCTGTTCAGCTTCCATAGTACGGATTTGCACGCCACTCGTTTGCGTACGCAGTACTAATTTTGGGTTGAAGTAAAACGTATCGTGATCAGCACGTGCTGGGTGATGCTCTGGAATGTTTAACGCATCAAAATTGTGGAAATCATCTTCAACTTCAGGGCCTGATTTTACTGCAAAACCTAGCTCACCAAAAAAGCTCTCAATTCGTTCGATAGTACGTGTTACAGGATGTAAACCAGCGGTCGGTTGAGTACGACCCGGTAACGTCACATCAATAGTTTCTTTTGCTAGCTTTTCTGCTAATGCTTTCTCTTGTAGCGCTTCACGCTTCGCATTAATTTTCTCTTGAACTTGCTGCTTCGCCTGGTTAATTACCTGACCGGCAGTTTTACGTTCTTCAGGGTCCATTTTACCTAAGCTTTTTAATAAGCTGGTAATCTCACCTTTTTTACCTAGGTAGTTTACGCGCACATCTTCTAAGTGAGCGATTTCACTGGCTTTCTCAACAGCTTCAAGGGCTTCAGCCAAGATTGCTTCTAAATTCATAAGGGCTTTTCACTCGTTTTTGCCAACTACTCAATTTTGAAAATTGTTAGTTAGATTTCTAGTAACGTTTAACTATCGATTAACGTGACATTTTTTAATAAAAATTAGCCCATTATGATACCCGAAAAGCAACACTTTTTACTAGAGCATCACAGTGCAAAAAAGCACGTTATCACACATTTTTTAGCTCAAAATCAGCACAAAACAAGAATTATCGATTAGCAAAACAAAAAGCACCCTATGGGTGCTTTGTTATGATTATAAATTTAGGATAGTTTTGATAAATGGGATCGTTAATTTGCGCTGCTCTACGATAGAGGCGTGATCGAGTTTATCGAGTATATCAAGCAGTGCCCGCATATCACGGCTTACTCGCGACAACAAAAAGCGCGTTGCTTCTTCAGTAAGTGTTAATCCCCGCATTTTAGCGCGTTTAACTAAGGCTTCAGCTTTATCATCATCACTCATAGAGCGAATTTGAAACGTAGTACCCCAATTAAGGCGAGATTCTAGATCCGGCAAGCTTATATTGAGCATATTTGGCAGTAAATCCCCAGCCACCACTAACATTTTGCCATCGCTATTAAAACGATTGAAAAAGTTAAAGAGTGCCTTTTCCCAAAGAGGGTCGCCCGCGATTTGTTGGATATCATCAATACAAATCACGTCCAGTTTTTCTAAGTCGTCTAATACATGGGGATCAAGCCATGCTAAATCTTTACACGAAAGTAAAAAACACGATAAACCAAGTTCTTGAGCACGGATACAAGTGGCATACAGTAAGTGAGATTTGCCTGAGTCAGAAAAGCCGCATAAATACACATAATTAAATGCCGTGCCTTCTAACTTAGTCAAACCAACTTCAAGCTGTTTTACCACATGTGAATTTTCGCCACCAAAAAAACTCATAAAGGTTTCATCGTCAGGCAGTGTCACCGGTAAAGCCATTTGTTGGTATTCACTCATTGCTGATTTAGCCACTTATATTCAAGTTGCTGAGCATCCTTTTGGCTGAATGGATCAAAAATCACTTCAAACTGAGAGTCCAATTGCAGTGCTTTTTTCAAACTATCAACATGGGTATTTAAATAAAGCGATAAATCAACGCGTTCACCTTGGCGAAATTGAATATCAAGCTCACTTACTTGAGTCAATGAACGCAGCCTTGTTTTTAATGCTTCTAATTGTTTTAAACCATTAACGCCAAAAAAAGAAATTTGCACAGTATTTGATGTGTCAGTTTGCCCTAAAATTGCGTATTGTTTTGCTATCTGCTCTGAAATACTACCAACCAGTTCACCAACAATTGTAAGCTTATCACCTGATAACTGGTGTAATTTAAAACTTGATTGATTTGTAAATTGCCAATCCAATAACCACACATTATCACGTTGATAAAGTCTCGCTGAGACAATAACCTCTGGTTCATAACGGTTTGAAGCAGCCAAGATTTGCTGTGGGAAGTTTGCCCAAACATCAGTGACACTTAAATTCATACGATCTTCAAGATCAAGCAATGGCATTACTATTGGTAAGCCCGCGTTATTACTATTGGTTTCGAGCAAGTGAAAAATTTGCGGATAGTCCTCTTTTGTTACCAGACTGCGCTGAACATCTTCTTCAATTGCTAACCAAATAAGCGTAAGTGGTCTGCGATTCCCCCAAATTGGGATCGCCATCTCATTTAAAACACCATCGATTAGCTGAGGTTGATAACGAATTTTTAAATACGTTTGATAGAGTGATTCTTCGTACTCATATTTAAGTACAAAACGAGATAGGTTTTTCGAAGCTTGTTTGATGGCTGGGTGAGATCTATCAACTTTTTGGCCTGATACCTTTTCAAGTACGCCAACAAAACCAACGCGGTTTGCGCGTCGTTGCTCGCTCTGAGATTTATTATCGACAACCGCTTTATATTGATAAAGATCAGTTACTTCAACAGCTAATAAAGAAAAGCTAAGTAAACTAAATAAGGTAAAAATCAGTGCGTTTTTCAATGTGTTAAACTTGTATTCCATGATGTGCCTGATCCTAAAACATCGGACAATGCAAAGCAAAAAAAATTTATGAAAAAAGGGGTTGAATAGGTACTGCTGATAAAAAGTGGAATTTTATAAGAAAGTGGTGCCCGGGGACGGACTTGAACCGTCACGCTGTTACCAGCGAGGGATTTTAAATCCCTTGTGTCTACC
>NZ_JAPEHW010000111.1 GCF_028875915.1 Pseudoalteromonas sp. G4 | reverse complement strand
CGACGACCTTCGGGTTATGAGCCCGACGAGCTACCAGGCTGCTCCATCCCGCGCCTGTATTCTTAAGCTTTGCTGCTTAAGTGAGGCGCTATAATATAGATTTATTACAGTTATGCAAGTGTTTTCTGATAAAACACGTTCAACTGCTCAAATTACAATCAACGCTTATGCGGTTTAATCATTTCATGCCATGGATAGCTTTGATCACCCGTAATAATAAAGTCAGGGTTTTCAGTAGTTTCACGTTGATTATAGGTAATCGGATTAAATTCAGCATCAAAAAGCTTACCACCGGCCATTTCTACAATAATTTGTGAAGCACCAGTATCCCACTCACCAGTTGGACCTATTCGCATAAAGGCATCAGCACGTCCTTCTGCAATTGCGCACGCTTTTAGTGAACACGAACCCAACGGCAAGGTGTCAAACTCATGATCAATGTATTGGCTTACCGTTGCAATATTCTGCCTACGGCTTACAGCCAACTTTAATTGTGACTGTCGCTGCACCTTTATTTTTGTATCTTCACCATTTTCTCGCTTAAAAGCCCCCAAATCAGCCATCGCCCAATAGGTAATACCTTCTGTAGGCCAGAAAATCACACCAAATACCGGTTTGTTGTTTTCAACAAGGGCAATATTAACGGCAAAATCACCGCTTTTAAGCACAAACTCTCCCGTGCCATCAAGCGGATCTAGCAGCCAATAACGCTCCCAGTTTTCGCGCTGTTCTAATGAAGGAATCGGCGTTTCCTCAGACATAATCGGTATATCAGGGGAAAGTGCTTTGAGACCTGCTAGCAATACTTCATTAGCAGCTAAGTCAGCTTTTGTAACAGGTGTGTTATCCGATTTTTCACACAGCTCAATGTCGTCCTGATGGTACACTTCTAAAATAGCATCACCCGCTCGCTGTGCAATTTGAATACAAGGCTCTATAAATTCTTTCATTCGTTACTACTGTTAATCTAAATTAAGATAAGTGCTGCTTCGCTAATAACAAAGCTGCAACGCTGCGTGCTTCTGTAAAATCAGTTTGTTGTAATAATGATTGCCATTCACTTAAAGGCCACTTTACGACTTCTAAGGGTTCAGGCTCATCACCCTCTAATTTTTCAGGGTAAAGTTCCTGTGCTAATAGAATATGCATTTTGGCATTAAAATAACTGGGAGCTAACGACACTAACTTTAGTTCAGCAAGTTGTTTTGCACCAAATCCGGCTTCTTCTTTTAGTTCACGATTACCAGCTTGCACTGGCGTTTCACCAGGATCAATTAGACCTTTTGGGAAACCTAACTGATAATCATGCGTGCCAGCACAATATTCTCGAACTAAAATTAAGTTGCCATCTCCATCAACGGGAACTACAAGCACTGCACCACGGCCTCCACCTTTAATTCGCTCATATTGCCTTTTCACACCATTTGAAAAAGTCAAATCAAGTGACTCAACTGTAAATAGTTTACTGTGAGAAACCTCGGTTACTTGCGTTATTTCGGGTGGGGTTAATCCTTTTATCTCGGCCATCTTCAAACTCTGTTAAACTACAGTTTAGATTTATAATAAAACGTTTAAACTAAAAAACCTATGTTAAATTGGCATGAAATTGACACCATTTTATTTGATATGGATGGCACTTTATTAGACCTTCATTTTGATAATCACTACTGGCTTGAGTTAATCCCACAAAAGCTTGCTGAAAAGCATGGCATAACAAAAGAGCAAGCGTTTGAAGCATTATCTAAAAAATATCAAAAAGTAGAAGGGCAAATAGAGTGGTACTGCCTAGATTACTGGCAACAAGAGCTCGACTTACCCATTCTTGAACTCAAGCAAGAAATCAAACACCTTATTACAGTTCGCGAAGATGTGCCTGAATTCTTACAAGCACTAAAAAAAGCTGGCAAAACATTAATCTTACTCACCAATGCTCACCCTGACAGTCTGTCATTAAAAATTGAACAAACAGCATTTGATGTGCACTTAGATGCACTAATATCTACTCACGAATTTGGCGTTAGTAAAGAGTCACAAAGCTTATGGCAGCAGGTTGAGCAAAAACTTGGCTTTGATAAAGAAAGAACGTTATTTGTCGATGATAGCCTTGCTGTATTAGACGCAGCCAAGCTGTATGGTATTAAACATTTGCTAGCAGTTGCAAACCCTGATTCCACTAAAGAAGCTAGAACCTTGCCTAGCTACTTATCTGTAGAAGATTACCGCACCCTTTTGCCTATTGCTTAAAACAAGTGATAATTTGACAGTTTTGGTATTGAGACATAAGTTTTCAATGTAGGGGATTTTCTCTAACGAGTGTTCCCTAAATTGAGGCAATTTTGCTGTTTCAAAAAGGAATTAGCATTTTTCAATTAATTTGGATTATGAAACTACTTTTGCCAACTAAGACTCATTAATTATTAACGTTTGGTGGTGATTCAAGTGACAAAAATTGGCATGTATATATTTCTATTATTGATGATAGTTGCCTGTAATGATGATGCCCATAATCACCCCTCCCTAGAATCAGGGCAACAGCTATTTGATTATCATTGTGCTGGTTGCCATCACAAAAATGGCAATGGGAACTTCTTAAAAGGAATTCCTGCCAATATTGGAACAGGCTTAGTTGAGTGGCAATTAGTTCACAAAATGAAGCAAGGAGAAAACAATAGTAAAATGCCGGTGTTTAAATCAATGAGTAAACAGGAAGCAGCCAAAATAGCCGAATACATTACCTCAAAATCACATTAATAGATCAAAAAAGGCCGCATTTGCGACCTTTATAAATTACCAAAATCAATTAAGCCGGGTAACGCTCTTTTAAGCCTTGATACACTAAATCAGCAAAGTTAGCTTGGTTAATATCCAGTGATTTTACCACCTCAACTAAGTGCTCGTTATCTTCTTGCCCATGCCATACTTTAATGTAGCTACCATCTTTGTAGCCGTGATCTTGGCGGAAGAAATTCAGGGTATTTTTACCTACATAACCACGATATAAATCATCAATATTCATACCGATTTGCGCCATACAACCAGCAAATGCTGCAGCATCAAAGGTTTTATTAGCCACCGCACTTGCAGCTAATAGCTCTAGTGTTTGCTTAAAATCATCAGCTTGAGTTGGCTTTTCAAGCTCAGCTGTCAGTTGTTCTGCAATTTCTTGATAGCTAGTTTTGCCATCAATGCGAAGCGATAAGCCAAAGTGAAAGATATCGACTAACTCAAGAATAACTTGCTCAGTGTCTGGTGTTTGCTTTTTCCACCACTTCCAACCGTAGTGATCTAGCATTTCAGCACATTCAACCCAAATAGCACGGTACCATTCAAAACCTTGATTAAACCATTCAGCATGCACTTTAGTATTCATTGCATTTTGCATTTCAAGCATAGTGCAGATTTTATTCACATTAGCAGACATTATCTTTCTCTAAAATTAAATTGGCCGTAGTGTATCAAAAAGCCCGCGTTATTGTCTCAGTTCAAAATCACATTGCGACTTTTTAACATAGCGTGCATCGAAGGTTTCACCTGTATTAAACTCAAGGCGCATAGACGATAAGTCGAAGCGTGAATGTGGATATTGGTCAATCCAATTCATCGTTGCTTGGCAAATTTCTTCAAGCTTATAAATACGAAATGTATCAACAACGACTACTGCCTCTTGTGGTTCTAAGTAGCTACGAACGATGTTCTCACTCCAGGCGGTTTGAGAGTAATTTTGCTTTAAGAAATAAGTAAGATCTGTGTTATCGAATCCACTATTAAGGCCACCAACATTATTGCTTGCCTTTTGAGCAAACTGTATAAGTGATTGACCACTAGTCACAATTTCTTCTCGCTCACCAGCTGCGCAGCGGCGAGTTGTGAACTTTACAGTACCATCTGAGCTATAGCATTTACGCTGGACTTTATCGGCTTGTGCAAAAAGCGGAAATACAAGAATGCATATCGCTAGTAAAATTTTCATTGTTATTCTCAACTAGAACGAATTATCAGATTTTGCCAAATTATTTAGGGACAAATCAAGTGTTAGCATGTTGTTTACATCAATTTCACAAAGGTAAAACCATTAACTATTTGTTCTCAAAACGATTGTAATCAAAGATTCCATATTCAACTGTTAAATCTTGTTTAGCAGTTTTATGCAGAATATCACTATAATGCCAAAAGGCAGGGTCTGTACGTCTAATCGCAAACTCATTTTTAAGAGCGATATAGTCTTTTTCAGAAGTGATTTTATGTAATTTTCTTACAAATTCATCTACTTGCTCTTTTTCCAAATAGAACAAAACAGCTGGATAATCACCAATAAAGCCATTCACTAAACTTGCGGTGTCTTCTTTTGGTGTACGCTGGGCACCTTCGTTCAATAAACTCGAAATATTTAAATGGGCATTATGATGAAGCAAGCTATAGCTTTGATGCTCTTTGCCATTGTTAACCAAAATAAACGAAACTTGTGCTAGCTGTTGCACTGCTAAATTAGGCAATTGGTTAAGCTGATTTAATGCTTGGCTGATAGCATCATCTTCAAGCTTATAGCGAGGATTTAAAACAGCCGCTAAATGCTGTTTTATTTTGCTATAAAGCTCCGCTTGTAGATCATTCGAGCTAAACTCAACCCCAGTAGGTTGGCTAAATTGTTCATTTGATTTTAAATGCTCGACCAAACTTTTTGGCGCTTCACGATACCATTGCGTACTTAGCTTTTTGCGTTCTTCTGGCGGTAAAAAAGCTAAAAAGTTTTGCTCGCCTTCCATGCGTAAAAAATCCATATACAAACGTGTGATAAGTTGATGACCAACATTACCGTAAACATCAAACCCAGCCACCAACAAATAATGTATGCGTTCAAACAAACTATAATCTAATACCCACATGGTTTTTGGCGCTTGCCCAACCAACCCTTTTACAACGGTAGCACTATCAAAATGTCTGAAAATGGTCAGTGCTGCATTATCATTATGCCCTTCGCCTTGCCAAAACAGCGACATATCTAGCCCTTTTCCACCAGCAAAAGCGGTATTCATTTTGGCATTTTTATGCTCAAGGAACTTCGCTTGTAATCGCGCATACTTCACCCAACTGCTAATGGGTAAGGCATTGCTTTGCTGCTCTGCAGGCATTGCCAGATAGTCTTCAACCTGATTAAAAAACACATCTAAGTTAGCATTACCAATGCGTTTAGGGTCAACAAATGTAACCCAAAAGTGATCATTAATCACATTTAAAGCTACTTGCCCACGACAAACAGGCCCCTTAATAAAGCCCATGATGATAGTTTGTGCATGATCCAATAAAAATTGGTACTTCACTTCAGTAGGAATTTGAGCAAAGCTCTTAAATGGGTTAGAAGCAACTTCCACCTGATAACCCGGTAATTTAGCAACCTCATAATCTGATTCAAGGAATAGCTGATGCAACCTTGCTAACTCTTTGTTATCAAGTGCAAGCGGAATATGATTTTTAGCTAAAATACTGGCTTGATTACGCTCTAAACGGTAATAAACTCGTTTTACTTTAGGGTCATCAAACGGACGGCGTGTCGCAATAACCTCAATAGGTTCACCTGGGGGGGTTTTTGAGCGAACAAGTTTGTAGTAAGTGACGTCATTTGCTTTTGTAAAATAGATATTGGTTAAAAACCAATGCTCATAAATATAGCGCGACATCAATTGATGTTTAACTGAGTCTTGATTTAAAAAGGCTTCCCACTTTTTTACCTGCTGGTGAGTATATTCATCAACAGCTGCTAAGATTGCCATTTTCGCACCTTGCATTAGCCAATGCTGCAACACGTTAAACTCACTCTCACTAATAGCTGGAAAGCCATAAGGCATGCCTAAATTAGGTTGTTTTGCGACGGTTTCTCGGTAATTTTCGATGCTCGCACAATTGGCCGAGCGGTCTAGCGAAAAGTCATATTCATTGCCGAGCTGAGCAACCTGCGGGAGCGGATTTGATTTTTTGACCAGTAGGCTGTTGTAAAGCACGCTCGCGGCAAGGTTATTTTCTGGTGACTCTGGATATTCGTTTAATACTGGCGAAAAGCCAAGATCACGCCACTCTGAGGTTGACTGTGCATCAACAAATAAGCGGTGCGGCGTTGCCGCTACTAAGCGCGTGCCATCGTACACCAATTGTTTGCTGATACCGCGGTCAATACCCGCGGGTGATGTTAGCTTTAACTGACAAGGCGCATCATAACAACCATGACAAACAACACAGCGACTTTCTAATACGGGCTTAACTGCATCATGATAAAACCGACCTTGATCTGTTCGGCTATCAACAATTCGTTGTTTTACTTCAGGCGAACCATATTTTTGCTGCCAGTTATTAACCGCCATAACAGTACAACCTGACACCACCAAAATTAAAAATAAAACAACGAACTTTTTCATTTATTCAACGTCCTCGTCATCAAGGCCTAAATCGAATTCAGGCGCAAACTCAAGCCATGGCGATATAAACTGCTCACGATTGTCAGTGCAGATCATAACAGCTAATTGCGGCCCTTTTTTTAAGTGTAATTGCACCGATTCTATTTGCTCAACCGCTGATTGCCATGCGACATTTACATCAAGCAAAGCGTAATCACTCAGAAAAACAGTATGTGTTTCATCATCATTAATCTTCTGGCACATCTCAGCCATCACCATTTCAGTTAGGGCCATTGAAACAAAAAATGCTGGTTCTGCATCTTCAGAAATTGGTGCATCAGGGGCTAGAAAAAATACGGGAATGTCTACACTTTCCGTTGCTAAGTTATCGTGTTCCATTAAGACTCTCGAAATTAATAGGGCATTTATCGCTATAATAGCAAAATAGTTGAATTTTTTGACGATTTTCGCCATTGTGTTGACAATTTAGAGACACTTCTCAAGGAAGGTTTATGACCAGTGTAATTGATAACTTCTTCACAACGCTTGGTATTTTGTTACTTGTACTAGCGATTGCTGCGGTTTTCATTATTGTTATTTTTAATACTTTAGTGAAATACAGAAATTTTGTTGTAAACGCATTTGCACAAATTGATGTGCAGTTACATCGTCGCCACGACTTAATTCCTAACCTTGTAAATACCTGCAAAGCCTATCTTGACCATGAACATGCAACCCTAAAACAAGTAATAGAGGCCCGCAATGCCGCGTTAAGTTGTTTAGAGCAAGCAAAACAAGCACCTAGTAATGGCTCTCTTATCAAACAATTAGCGAGTGCTGAAAATATGCTAACGCAAGCACTATCGGGGCTACAGGTAACGATTGAAGATTACCCTGAATTAAAAGCTAATGAGACAGTTAAAAATTTACATGAAGAGCTTGTTTCAACAGAGAATAAAATTGCTTTTGCTCGGCAGGCTTATAATGATGAAGTGATGCAATACAACACTTACAAGCAAAGTTTTCCAAATAATCTGGTGGCAGCAAAATTTGGCCATAAAGACGACGCCAGCATGTTAGAACTAGCACAATCAGAGTATCGTCAAGCACCAAGCGTACAACTCTAACTGATGAAAAACTTCTTTCAGCAACAAGCTGAAAATAGGCGTGCCAGTGCATTATTGGTATGCCTTTTTTGCCTTGCTGTGATAATGATTGTTGTTATAGCTCAGTGGTTTTTTGGCCTTATTTTTGATGCCCGTATCGCAAGCAACCTTAATCTTATTTTATATCGCGGTTGGGATGTTTTCCGTGAACAAAACCCATACCAATGGCATCTTCCTTCAGTAGTTATTACATTCAGTTTAATTGCAATTACAGGTATTTATAAATACCGACAACTGCGCATTGGTGGTGCGCAAATTGCCAAACAATTAGGTGCAACACGTGTACAGCCCAACACCTTTCATCCACTGGAAAAGCAACTGCTCAATGTTGTTGAGGAGATGGCAATTGCGGCTCGCACAACTGTGCCTAGGGTCTATATTCAATTGCATCAAAGCCAAGTAAATGCATTTGCAGCAGGACACACCAACCATAACGCGGTTATTTCGGTAACGCGCGGCGCACTTGAGAAACTCACCCGTGATGAACTTCAGGCTGTGGTTGCCCATGAATTCAGCCATATAGTGAATGGCGACATAAAATTAAATAACCGCTTGGTTGCCGCAACATTTGCAATTAGTTTCATTGGCTTACTAGGTGAGTGGATTTTAGAGCACGCCGCAGCATCTAAGCGCGGAAGAAACAATTCATCAGGCTTTGAACTTGTCGCAGCTATCGCATTGATTAGTTATGGCTATATTGGCACTTTGCTCGCGGATTTTATTAAAGCGGCCATCTGTCGTAGGCGGGAATACTTAGCTGACGCTAATGCCTGCCAATTTAATCGTAACCCAGAAGCGCTCGCTAATGCGTTAAAAGTTGCGGCGGGGTTACGCTTACCGCACCGAAACGCACATTATCATCAATATAGTCATTTGTTTTTTAATCAAACAAGAACGCCATGGGTCAGCTCTTTCTCAACTCACCCACCAATTATTAATCGAATTCAAAAGCTTCAACCTAGCTTTAAAGCTCCTAAAAATGGCTTTAAAGAAAGCACCAATGTTGCCAATTACCAAGCAATGCAACTCACTGCAACACGTGAATACTTAAGCGAAAATACGACACCTATAATAAAACCAACAGTGCGCGCAAATACAGCTCATTTATCAGCTAAATTATCGCTACTGGTGCATGATCCATATTCGTGTTTTACGTTAATACCGATGCTTTTGCTAAGCGATGAGTTTGATATTCGCAGCAACCAACTGAGTTATTTACTTTCATCACAGTATGTAGATGCTTTCACCTTAGACAATGCTGAGACTGAGCTGGCAAAGCTATGTGATAAACAGCGCTTTGAACTTATTGAGCTTGCAGCCCCTAGCATAGATTGCTTACCAGCAAAGCAAAAAGATGAACTAGCTCAACTATGTTGGCAAATAATATTAATGGTAGAAAACATTCAGATAAATCAACCACTTAACCATCCGTTGTTAGTTTGGCTTTATCTAGAAATCATCTTAATGCAAACCACTCGTGCCAAAAGTAAATTATTGTTGAAAACCCGTAATACAAAGCAGCTAATCCAAGCTTGGCGTTATTTTGTTAGTTTAATTGCTGTGATTGGTCACAATGACGCTAAAGAGCAGCAAAATGCTTTTACTGCCACATGCCAACAATTCAATATGAAAGGGCTAACTCTTCTGCCTTTTACGCAGTTTGATAGTCAATATGCACATCAAATGTTAGCTGCCTTGATTAGCTTACCAGTGAAAAATCGCAATGCATTTTTGCAAGCAATTGAATTTGCAGCAAACTGGGATAATGAAATAAATGAGGCTGAGCAAACCTTGTTATACAGCTTTGCGCTACTACTTGATTTGCCGAGCCCTATTACAGACTAAATAATGGCTACCAAGGTAAAACCTCACCATTTGAATGCCAGAACGTACCTGTATTACTGAGGTTAAGTTCGTTAATTCGGTCAATTAAGCGACTTGCCGCCTTCTCTGGCGAAATATCCCCTGCAAAACCAACCATGGCAGTTTGTACAAAACCTGGATGCAAAATTGCTAAGCTAATATCACGCGCAGCAAGTTCAATTGCGATACTTTTGCTAGCAGCATTGAGTGCCGCTTTTGACATGCGATAGCCAATATATGCACCGGAACCATTGTCTGCGATTGATCCCATTCGGCTTGTGATCATTGCTACTTTACTGCCAGCACCTAAATTACCTTGTAGTGCATGTGTCACACGAATAGGCGCAATGGCATTAACATTGATTTGCTCTTCAAGACTTGCAAAGTCCATATCGGCTAGACTTTCATTTTTAAATACACCGGCATTATTAATTAAAATATCAATCTGCTGGCCAGCTAACGCATTTTTTAACGTTTCAGTATCATCCGCATTCGCAACATCAATATCGCTAATCACGTTTGCACCAGTTGCAATTAGTTCATCACTGGCTTTTCGAACAACAGCCGTTACTTTAAAGCCTTCAGAAATATACTGTTTTACAAAGGCGAGTCCAATTCCTCGATTTGCCCCTGTAACCACAACATGTTTTGACATAAACCTATTTCCCAATAAAAAAAGATGAAGGGTCTGTTGAACTTTTTAGTTCCTTTTTGCAGCAGTTTGATTGGGTTTTATACAAGGCAGAGGCTGCGTGGCATAGTATTCTATGTAAGTCAGCCGACAAAGACTTTGTGCTCCTGCAAAGTCACCTTACCCCACATCCCTGCGGGGCAACACAGTAGAAAAGCCAATCAAACGCTGCCGAACGGTTCTTTTAAGCGCGCTTTTCTCGTTGTTGCTCGATATTTGCTTAGATTACTAGGCTACACATCGAGCGCCGCGATAAAAACACGCTCAAAAAAACAAAAATTGAGCTACAAAGATCAACAGACCCTATAGAAATGGTATCT
>NZ_JAPEHW010000110.1 GCF_028875915.1 Pseudoalteromonas sp. G4 | reverse complement strand
CGTTGCTTTGTAGGCCTAGCGAGCTAAGTCAAGAAGCAACAACAAAGAACAAAACGCTTTGGGTTGAACCTTTTAGGCAGCGCTTGTTTGAGGTTTATACTGCGTTGCTCTACATGGATTTAGGGTAAGGTGAGTTTGCAGGAGCACAAAGTCTTTATCGTTCATTTATGTGGAATAACTCCGCTACAATCACTCTGCCTTGTCTAAATGCCAAACAAACTGCTGCAGAAATAGATAGCAAAGGTCAACACGCACTAACGTTAATACCCTAAGTTACAGAGTAAAATGCCAGTGATTTGCGTTGCGTTAACCGGCCCGATTTGGCAACACGCTAAACTTTTTGGGTCATCGCCAACCAGCCAATATAAGCCATTTTTATCTTGGTAGGCGATGCGTTTAATAATGGTGCCAAATTCATCGTGTTCCACTTTTACTATTTGCCCCTTCTTGAGGTGTTTTTTAGTGCCAAAATTGTGCAGTAACACATAACTATTAGTTTCGATGGTAGGTGACATGCTGTCGCCTGAAACTTTGTTAATGCTTAACCCGAGCATGATTCAAACCCTTTGGCTTATTCGTTGTATCACACGCAGCTGCAATGGTGTCAAAATTGAACAGTTTATCCAACGTTCTAATGGTTTTGCTTAGTGCAGATGGCTTCTTCACGGTTGCTCCTTGCAATTAATGCAGTTTTGTTTGGTGGTAAGCAAAGTGTTCACTATTGCCAATATCAGAGAGTACTTTTATGCATTGACTATGGCGATGATATTTATATTTAAAATCCGACAAACATTTAAACGTGATGGCCGACATGCGCAGTGCGTTACTTTGCGTTTTGCCGCAATTAGTAATGAGATTTGCTTGTTCAACAACAAAAAAGTGAGCATGCAGCAAGCAGTGTAATGCTCGTTCTAAATACCCTTGTTGTTCGTAGGTTGCGGCTAAATTTTGATAGCCACAGACCCAAGCTTGCATTGCCTCAAGATTACTGCGCTGTTGTTGCCAAAGCTCATCAATAAGTGCAATTGCGCGCATATAATAGCGCTCAGCTTCAAGCCAGTTATATGAATCAAAGCATTCGTTTCCTTTAATCATGGTTGATTGCCAGCTCATATCTCAATACCTTTCATATCCACTCAATGATAATGATTATTGATCGCGTTTAATGGGTTGTAAAGCAAAAAAAGGCCCAAATTGATTGAGCCTTGTGTGCTAGGGAACTTAGCTGTATGTGAACAACAGCTTAGGGTTTGTAGAATTTAGATTGTTTCGTAATTTTAATATCAGGCGACTCGATTGCCTGAACTTTAAAATCAATCTCAGTGACTTTTTGCTTTAAATCATATGCGTCAGCTGTCACGGTTACTGGGAACTGACTCATCTCTCCTGCTGCAATAATGATTTGCTGAGGCGCATTTAAAGTAAAGCGAGAATCTTCCAATAATGTCAGTGAATAGGTCAGCGTATTCTGGGTTTTATTGGTGATCTTAAGGGTGTAAGTATTTTCTGTTAGCCCTTCATAATTCACTCGGTAAAGTGCATTGCGATCACGTAAAATGCTTGCCTCAATTGGCACTCGTAAATTCATCCATATCAACATAGTAATAATGACAAGGCCTGTGAAGAAACCATAACCGACAAGCTTTAAGCGGAATTTATCCGTTTTCTGACCAGCTAATTGATGCTCGCTGGTGTAGCTTATAAGGCCTTTTTCATAATTAAACTTCTCCATGGTTTCGTCGCAAGCATCAATACATGCACCACAGTTAATGCATTCGTACTGTAGGCCGTTACGAATATCGATACCTGCGGGGCATACTTCAACGCATAAATTACAGTCAACGCAATCGCCTAAACCAAGCTGCTTAGGGTCATCTTTACGTTTACGACGGCCACGAGATTCACCACGTTTATCATCATAGGCAACAACATAGGTGTCCTTATCAAACATTACTGCTTGGAAACGTGAATAAGGGCACATATAAATGCACATCTTTTCTCTTAAAAAACCAGCGTTGCCATAGGTGCATACTGTAAATAAGCCAACCCAAAACATAATCAAGCCAGACCATTCAAGTGAAACTAGGTTACCGTAAAGCTCTGTCACAGGCACAAAATAACTTAAAAACGTGGTGGCAGTAAAAAATGAAATAGCACCCCAAATGAGATGTTTAAGGCTCTTTTTGCGGAATTTCTCAAATGACATTTTTGACTTGTCGAGCTTGATGCGTTTATTGCGGTTTCCTTCGATTTTTTCTTCGACCCAAATAAACATCATCATCCATACTGTTTGCGGGCAGGTATAACCACACCAGACTCGACCGAGCCAAGTCGTGACAAAAAACAACGCAAATGCACCAGCCATAAAGACCCAGGCCAATAAGGTAAAATCTTGCGGAAATAGTGTGGTATTAAAAAAGCGAAATTGTTGCGAGCCGATATCAAGCAGTATCGCCTGTTGACCATGGTAAGGAATAAAGGGGATAAGAATAAACGCCAACATCAGTGCCCAACCAATATAACGGCGAAGTTGCTGGTATTTTCCTTTTTGAGAGCGCACATAAATAGGCCCTTCTGTTTTATAGGGCTTAATAATCAGATCTTCTTCTTTGATATCAAACTTCATAGTGTTTCTCGACGGTAGATATTCGTAATGCTTACTACGCTAATAACAATAAGTATGCCAAGAGCTGCCTTCACTTAAGGTGTTGATAATTAGGGTTTTATCTTTCTTTCTGCAAATGTGGCAGGCACGATATATCGCGTGTTCGCGATATATCGTGGTTTTTGCGATGTTTTTGTGGTGAATTACGATGAACGGATTAGTTGAGATTTAGATAAGGAGGGCGCCAAGCTGATTAACCAACGTCCATTTTTTGTGCATAAAAGGGCTGATCCAGCCAGTTAGTTTCTTGAAATGCCAAGTTTTTTCATTTTTGAACGTAAAGTACTTTCTGGAAGATCTAGTAACTTAGCGGCACCATTTGCTCCACCAATTTTCCCTGCACATTGTTCTAGCACTTGTTCAATATACGACTTTTCCATTTCGGCAAGTGTCAGCTGAGCAAAATTACTCGCATCTAAATTCGCTTGGAAGTCATGTTTAATTTGAATCAGTGAGGTTTGGCTTAAAATGACTTCGCGCTCTAATACATTTTGCAGTTCACGAATATTGCCAGGCCAATGATAGGTAGCAAGGCGTTTTAAACTTGCTTTGCTAATACCTTTGATAGGTTTACCAAGTTTGCGCGCAAGCTCCGCAATAATGTTTTGGCATAGCAGTGGTAAATCATCAAGGCGTTCACGAAGTGCGGGCATGGTAAGTGGAAATACGTTAAGGCGATAATATAAATCCATACGGAATTCGCCTTGTTGTACCATTTTTAATAAGTCTTTATTGGTTGCAGCAATGACGCGAATATCAACTTTTAGGGTTTGATTGCCACCAACACGCTCAAATTCTTGTTCTTGTAGCACACGTAATAGTTTGCTTTGTGCTTCTAGGCTTAGCTCGCCAACTTCATCTAAAAACAATGTGCCTTTATCAGCTAGTTCAAAGCGTCCTTTACGACGTTCAGTCGCGCCGGTAAAGGCGCCTTTTTCATGACCAAATAATTCACTCTCGAGCAGGCTAGGAGTAAACGCTGCACAATTTACTTTTACTAAGGTGTTGTGAGCGCGTTTGCTAAGGCGATGAATATTACGTGCAATCAGTTCTTTACCTGTGCCGTTCTCACCTAAAATCAATACAGTGCTGTCGGTTTTGCTGACCAAGCTCACTTGATCAAGTAATTGCTTAAAACGTGGGCTTTGCCCAACTAAGCCAGAGTCGCTCCAATTTTCATCAATTTCACTTTGTAGGTAAGTATTTTCGGCTTGTAATTGCTCTGATAAGGCTTGCACTTGTGCCAACGCTTCTCGCAGCGCACGATCACTTTCTTGTTGCTTGGTTACATCGCGAAAAATTGCCACTGCACCAATGATTTTTCCGGCTTTATATACCGGTGTTGAGGTGTATTCTACAGGAAAGCTAGAACCATCTTTACGCCAAAATACTTCATGGCTAATACTGCGCTCTTGGCCATCTTGCATGGTAGCGTAAATATTACATTCATGGGCTGGGTAAGGGCTGCCATCGGCATGGCTATGATGATGATATTGATGGATTTTCTCACCAAGCAATTCACCTGCTTGCCAGCCAGTCATGCGTTCAGCTGCTGGGTTGATAAACACCGCTTTGCCTTCTAAATCAAAACCATAAATGCCTTCACCCACGGAGTTTAACAGCAGCTCTGAATCGGCGAGCAAATGCTTTAGATTATCCATAAATTACAACCCTCGATATTTCGTGGGTTAATTGTGCCAAGCTTAATGCCAAATTGCCAGCAAGCAATAACCGTCATTTAAATGATAAGTGGCAATATAAAATGACGAGTGATCTGTTTCTTCCTATTCAAGACCGTAAAATACTGACAATTATAAGAAAAAGCGGGAAGTTATATGACACAGCCGATGATATGTGTTGAACAGGTAAGTAAAGAATACAGCTCAACAAAAGCTGTTAATCAATTAAGCTTTTCAGTCAATAAAGGCGAAATTTTTGCCTTGTTAGGGCCTAATGGTGCAGGTAAATCGTCACTTGTGCGTATGTTGGTAGGCTTTACTAAACCCGATAGCGGAAAAATATCTATTCAACTCGACAATCGCTATTTAAGTGAAATCCCAGCAAATAAGCTTGGCTACTTACCAGAAGACCGTGGACTTTATGGTGAAAAAACATTGCTGCAGAACCTTCATTACTTTGCTGCATTGCATGGGGTGAATAAGCAAGATGCAAAACAAACAATAGATTACTGGCTGCAACGATTTGATTTATTAGGCCGAGAAAAAGAGCCGCTTAAGTCACTCTCCAAAGGTAATCAGCAGAAAGTACAGCTCATCACTGCAATATTACACAACCCTGAAATTGTTATTTTAGATGAACCTTTCTCAGGCCTTGATCCAATAAACCAAGAAAAAGTAGTGCAGTTTTTAGCTGAGCTGAAACAGCAAGGCATGACAGTTATTTTAAGTGCGCACCAAATGGCCATGGTAGAAAAAATGGCAGATAGAATGCTGCTAATGAATAAAGGTGAAGCCGTTTTATATGGCACTTTGGATGCGATTCGAACTCATATTGGCGGCGCTTTTGCAGCAACATTTTGGCCAGTTTAATTTTCGCTTAAACAAGCAGTGCACCTTAGTGGTTAGCCTTGAACATAAGTCGCAAGTAAATGAGGTACTAGCAAGGCTACCTAAACTTGGTCAGGTGATACACATTTCTAGCCGCAATATGGATTTACACCAAATGTATTTAAAGGCGATTGAATCGCATCAAAGTAGTGCATTATCAAAGGAGAATAATCATGAATAACCAAGTAATGCACGTTGCCAAATGGGAGTTTATGCACTTTTTTAAGTGGAAGCAGGAAATCATCAGCAAGTTAATTATGGTCGCAATTGCGCTAGTGGTGTTTTTTTGGCAATCGGCTGCTAATTTTACAACCAGTGATTATCGCATTGCGGTGGCTGCAGATAGCGAATTTGAAATGGTACTTGAGGGATATGTTTTTACAAAGACCAACGAGAACCAAGAAACTTTGCATAATGCCTTAAAAGCAGGGGACTTTGATGCAATTTTATTAATTGATGAATCGCAAAGCCCTGTGAGTATTGGTGTTATCAGCAAAGGAAAAATGGCATGGCAACAAACATTGCAAAATGCGTTAAAGCAGCACTATGCAAGCAAAGTCAGTGAACAATTATCGCTTTCATCACAACAAATGGCGTTGCTGAGTAACCCTATAACGCTTTCAACGGTATACCTTGACCAAAATATTAAAAGCGAAGAAAACCATTCAACATCAACAGCTGTTGGCGTATTAGTGTTGCTTTCGGTGGGAATATTTATGTCGTTTGCACAGGTGTTTGTATCAATCACAGGTGAAAAGCAGCAGCGTGTAACCGAGCAGCTTTACGCTACTATGAGCGCACAAACTTGGGTTGATGGTAAAATTTTAGGGCAAGTATTGCTGGCGCTTAAAGCAATGCTAAGCACCGTTATTTCGGTATTGCTAGGGATTGCATTTATGCAAGTGATTATTCAAGGACAAGCGCTCGATTTGTCTTTTATAGATTGGACGATATTACCTTGGGTACTGGTTTTTTCATTGCTTGGACTTTATTTTTCAACAGCATTTATGGCGGCAATAGCTTGACCCAAATCACAGTGGAAAATCTTCGTTTATGATGATCCCATTAATTCCAATGATTTTGGCGTTTGTATTAATGGATAGCCCAAGCGGCTGGGTAATGACGTTTCTAAGTTATTTTCCGCTAACTGCGTTTGCTGTTATGCCAGTGAAAATGGCATTGGTTGATGTGGCTATTTGGCAACCGATTTTATCGCTGATCCTCACTCTTGTGCTTTGTATTTATATGCGACGTGTTGCAGGGCGTTTATTTAAAATGGGCATGGTGATGTACGGCAAAGAGCCAAGTTTTAAGCAAATGTTAGGATGGGCTATTTCTAATCAGTAAATGTATTTATTTGCGAGAGCTGATGCTTATTAGGCTCTCGCTTTAAACTAATATGCAATTAGTTACGTTTTTCTTGTTTTTTAATAATCGATGTTACAACAGAGTTCTCTAGTTTAACTTCTACAAGGTAAAAACCACCAATTGATCCTTCTAACCTGTATGTCAGAGTTTCTTTTTTTGTTGGGGAGTTACCTTCTCCAGTATCAATAGCCACCGTTTGTACATCTTCGTACAATGGAACACCAGCTAGAGAAATTAACTCCGATTTTGACTGTCCAACTAGTAATAACTTACCGTTTTCTAATCTGAAGCTTTCTGATGCTGCAACTTTTATACTTAGCAGTGCAATAAATATGATTAAAACCTTGTTCATGTTAATAATCCTTTAATTTTAAAATTACTTTTTCACTCTACATTATTTACTGTGATTATTAATACAAGTTATTGATCAACCATCCAAGTCGAAATATTCATGAAGCATAATTTCTGCCAATAATTATCGATTTGGATGATTTTTTGAGCTAAATCAAATTTAATTCCAGCTGTTATTTGGTTAATAAATAAACTTGATTTAGGTCAATTCTCAGTTGAGAAACAAGCGCATACTCTCTTTCAAGCAACCGATTTATCGGACATTTATAGAAGGAATTTCGTTATGAGAAATGTGCAAAAATCAGAAATTATTGTAACCGTCATTGCAGTCTTAGCATTAGTTGTCACAGTGGTTGGTCACCTTGCAGGTGCCAGCATTGCTAACTCAAGTTCATTTGGCATTATTGCAGCACCGGTACCATTAGTACTCTTTATTATTGCATTTGCAGCTTACAAATATGCTGCATCTCATGACGAAGAATCGAGTCATTAATAGATAAGTACAGATTGCCCCCGATTAGTTTTACTTTACTTGCGACAAAGGCAGCGTTAGCTGCCTTTTTTCATTTAACTTTGTGCGCTAATTGGCTTTAATACAAATAAGCGTTTAGCATCCAAACAAGCTTTTCTTGCTCTTTAATGTAATCACTCATTAGTGAAGCCGTTCCTTCGTCGTCAGCGTCGCCTGCTAGCGCAAGTAATGATCGCTGCTTGGCTATCAATACACTGTAACCTGAGAGCAAATTAGCAATGGCATCTCGCCCTGCGCTGATATTTTTGGCTTCACCGATACTGCTTTTAGCAAGATAATCTGAGAATCCATGCAATGGCTCACCGCCTAGCGTTAAAATACGCTCAGCAATTTCATCTACTTTAAGCAATAAGTCATTATAAATTTCTTCAAACTTTGCATGTAACTCAAAAAAGTTTTCGCCTTTAATATTCCAGTGGAAACCACGGGCATTCATATATTGAATTTGGTAACTGCTTAATAAGCCATTAAGTTCTTCAACTAATTTATGTGTGATGTCTTTGTCTAATCCGATAATTGAAACGTTTTTCATAACCCACCTCGTGTTCAATAACATTAATTTGTTTCGATGGGATTATTATCGGGTAACTTAGTGATTGGTTAAATCACTTAAACTAGATTGGTGCGTTCTGTTTTTGTGATGATAAAATGGATTCGATGTAGTCCATTACTTTGCGGGAGTAGATTAAACTTGTATGGCTTAAGTGAAACACTTTATGTTCAGCCATGCCGTGCAGGGTTGTTTCATCAAGTAACACGGTACCGTCAGATTGGCTGTTCTTTTTGATGAACGGCATTAAGCCAAGAGGTAGATCACCTGCAATACTGTAGAGTTTGGCTGTAAATGGCCAATCGTGATTTTCAGATAGCAAAAACTCCACACTATTTTTTAAAAACAGATCAAACCCTTTTTCTTTCATATGTTTGGCAAGTGTAGCCCCTTTATGAGGTGTGCCTAATGTAATGACTTTTTTAACCTGAGCGGCTTGCGAGGTATTTGCTTCTAAATAGGCGCGCGCAATTAAGCCTCCCATTGAGTGGCATACAAACGCAGTGCTTTCGCCATCAATAAATTCATCAATTTTATGAAAAATGTCATCTTTATTGGGAGATAAACTCTGATAGCTTAAATTGAGGGTTTTAAAGCCCAGCTTTGTAATGCGCTTACTGAGCGGCAACATTACAAAACCCGACATATATAAACCGTGCAGAATAACAACTTTTTTAATCGTCATTGGTGGCCAGTTTATAAAATGGTGATCGGCTCAATTAGCACTGAATCGCTTTCGTTACTAACCCAGACTTGACCGTCTTGTACCGTAACGGAAAGCTGCATATGTCTTGCTGCCAAAGGAATAAGTTGTTGTGATTGCTCAAACGGAATACTAAACACACGCAAATTAGTGTGCTGAAAAAACTTACCTTGGTGTTTCTCAAGCCACACTTTTTGGTCGCCGTCACCATAGGTATATAAAATGACTTGTTTCGATTGGTTACAGGCTTTTTTTAAGCGCTTTTCATCAGGTAAACCGAGATCAATCCATAACTCAATATCATCTGTGAGCGACTTTTCCCAGATTTCAGGTTCATCGTCAGCACATAGACCTTTGGTGAAACTCAGTGTATCAGAGGCATTTAATGCAAATGCCAAAACGCGCAACATCAAGCGATGTTCATTTTCAGAAGGATGCTGTGCAATCGTTAAATTGTAATCACCATATTGGTGTCTATCCATGTCGCTCAGGTTTAACGAGAGCTTATGTACTAAAGCCTTTAACGCCATAATTATTATTTATATAAGAAAGATTACTGCTATTGTAACTGAATATAGTTAAAATACGCGTACTTTCATGCTTTGGAGAAAATAAATGGCAATTCAGTGGTTTCCAGGTCATATGAATAAGGCGCGCAATGAGATTAAAGAAATCATGCCGCAAATGGACGTGATTATCGAAGTGCTGGATGCGCGTATTCCTTACAGTAGTGAAAACCCAATGGTTGGTACATTACGCGGTGATAAGCCGGTAATTAAAATTTTGAATAAAGCTGATTTAGCCGACCCAGAAATGACCAAAGCTTGGATGACTTACCTTGAGCGCGAAGATGGTGTTAAAACTTTACCGCTTGATAACAACAAATCGAGTGAAGTGCACTTAATTAACGATCTTTGTCGCAAGCTTGTACCGCATAAAGTGGGTGCTGATAAACAAATTAAAGCCATGATTATGGGTATTCCTAATGTTGGTAAATCTACATTAATTAATACGTTAGCAGGTCGTGTTGTGGCGAAAACGGGTAATGAACCCGCGGTAACTAAAGCGCAACAAAAGATTCGTTTAGAAGATGGCATTATGTTGTACGACACTCCGGGCATGTTATGGCCAAAAGTTGAAAACGAAAACTCAGGTTACCGTTTAGCAGCAACAGGTGCTATTCGTGATACAGCGATTAATTATGAAGAAGTCGCAAGCTATACCGCAGAGTATTTACTTAGTGCATATCCTGAACTATTAAAATCGCGCTATAAAATGGATGAACTGCCAGAGCAAGATTGGGAATTTATAGAACAAGCGGGTCGTAAACGTGGCTGTATACGTTCGGGAAATCAGGTTGATACCCATAAAATGTCTGAAATCTTAATCAATGAATTGCGTGATGCTGTAATTGGTCGCATTTCAATGGAAACGCCAGAAATGCGCGAAGAAGAAGAAATTATGGTTGCAGAACTTCGTGCCCAGGCTGAAGCCAAAAAACAAGCGCGAGAAGAAGAGAAAA
>NZ_JAPEHW010000010.1 GCF_028875915.1 Pseudoalteromonas sp. G4 | reverse complement strand
TGAGTTAATAAAATCTTTCAAAGCTTTCTTCGTTTATGATTACCAACCAACTCGAACTAAATTAGAGACAATCAAAGGGGCAATAACTTATAGTTATTCTGCTGCTATCTTATGGTGTTTATATGCTGTGGTCATGTCATCAGCATTTAAGAATGAATTTAGTCTGTTGATTCCCGATTTAGCCTTGTCGTTGACATATGGTTTCATTGTCGCAGAATTAATTCTTCGCCCTTTAAGTAAAAGAATTCATTTTTTACAACGCTCTTAGTTGAAATTAATAATTGCCGTAGTTAGATCAAATGTGACTTTTGGAATTGATTGATATATACAATCACATCTGTTATTTGGTTGTTTTAATTAAGTATTTAGCTTTTTTGCGCCAGTCATAATACTTCTTTAATGTTCTGTAGTTGTTTCTTAATTCGGGATAGAGTTTATTCCATAACTTTAAATGATCTTCTTTAGAAAAAGGTTTGGTTTTGAGTTGAGAGCAAACAATAACAGACCCAACTACTATGGATTTCAACTGAGCAGGAGGGTGCTTGCAATGTTGGGTTAAGTATTTCTTAAAATCTGCAATAAATTCAAAATCTAAACTGTTATACCTGCTATCAGCGGGAACTAGAGTTGACCGGCAATCATTAGGGTAAATGACTAACCTGAATTCGCTTAATTGTATGGTTACTTTATATCGCCTCAAACTGTTTTTGCGTGAGGTCTTTTTAAGGTACTTCTTTTTATTTTTCCAAGTTTTGAACTTACGCCAATTATTATCCATTTTTAATGTGTAAATGTAACACTCAGCCCACTGCCTTATTGATTCGTCGTCAAAAAACCTGCCACCATGAGTCTCATTTAAAAACGTTTGTGCTTCTTCGATGAAGTCATCAGTTACACCAGCATCAGATTTGCAGTACCTACAATGCTTTTCAAGGTATTTTATGAATTCTTTAATGATGCTTATTGATAATATTACTCGCCTTTTGTCCTTCCAGCGAAGTTCGTATTCTTCATTCTCAGTGATAATTCGCTTAAATAACGAAAATTCGTCTTTATCAAACGTTTCAAACTCATCACTTTTCACTTCAACCCATTTAGTCATTCAGGGGGATCCCGCTATGTTTGGTTATATTTTATATTTAAGGTCTTAAGTCTTTGTTTTATATTTGGTAAATAATTTTAATGTTACAGAGTAATTGTAGTTTAATGCTTAAACCATAATGCTTGGGTGGTATTTAATGCAAGACTTAATGCTTTCATGTTTATTCCTTCTCTCCCTTACAAAAACTGTTATCTCATTCTTAGTAAAATTTATTTCAGGTTTTTAACTTAAATCACGGAGAAAAAATGAGAGAATTATTAATTCGAACACCATCTACACTTTTAATAGATTTAGAGCTGACCGATAATCTTATTGATAACAGTTGGTCACAGGTAGTGAGTGAGTTTGGTAAAGTTACAATCACTCAGCAAGCTGATATACGTAAGTTTTTTAAAAGTATTTCGGCCAAGCACTTAGCATTAATAGAATCAACTCTAAACTCTACTGATGAAATATTCCTGTCAGGCCTTTACGAAAGGGTTATTAAGAATTTAGACATAATTTCTGAGGTAGAAGTGACCATAAATGGCGATTCCTTCTTGCAGCCAACATTGTTTGTATCGATATCATATAGCTCGTCAGATAAGGGTATGACAGAGATAGATTATTTAGACTTGAATTACCTTATCATTAAGCTTCACAATCCTTATGGCGTAGCTAACGTGAGTTGTACTTACTATTCTGGAGAGTTCAGTTTTACTGCAAAAGTTAATGATGAAGGCGATCTAAAGTATACTGATGTTGGTATCGAAAGCTAGCCCAATTGAAATTGTATAAACACACCTTTTTAGCCGGACAGTTAACTTTCAGGTTTTGAATTATTCAAATCTAAAGCTTTGTAAACAGTGGCCCTAGCACAGCCTAGGGCCTTTGCTATCTGCATTTTATTTATGCCCTCAGCGTACATCAATCTGATCCGTTCGTGTAGTTCTTTGTTAATGCCTTTACCTTTGTACTTACCGTTAGCTTTAGCAATGGCTATGCCTTCACGCTGGCGCTCAAGTATCATAGACCGCTCGAATTGGTATATAGCGCCAAGTAGCGTGACCATCAGCTGTTGGGTGGGATTACTGGAGCCTGCAAAATCAAGGTGTTCTTTATAGAACTTCAGACTAATACCTTGCTCGTTGAATAGGCGAACTAACCGAAGAAGGTCTTCCGTATTACGTGCCATGCGGCTTATGTCATGGCAGTGAACTACATCCCCTTCTCGAGCATATTCAATTAACTGTTTGAGGGCAGGCCTGTTAGTATCTTTACCGCTGCACTTATCAACGAAGGTCTTATCAAGTTTAACATCGCTTAATTGGCGAGCTGTGTTCTGATCAACTGAGCTAACGCGAATGTATCCGATTTGTTTAGTCATAGTAAAAGTGCCTGTTTTAAGTCTAAGACTATGATCTTAAATGGCTACTTTAGAATTTTGAAGGGCTTAAACAGACGGTCTTAGGCGAGAAACTGAACGGCTATTATGAGTACACTTAAACTAACCACATAATAATATTGAACGATATCGGAAACTAAATGCTCAACTAGTAAGAATGTTTAGGTTCTCATATTAATAGATATTGAACAGACTTGAGATTTTTGACTGTTAATTGGAATGCCTCTGGTTTTGCTCTTAATTGATTATTGTCTAAACACAAATTGAATCTTTGGACATAATACTTAACGAGAGCGTTCCTTGATGTAATTACTAAGCAGTTATCAAGCATTCCATAATCTTCAGCTACGATTAACTGTTGAGCTGCATTTAAGTTAGGATTAGGTACAATTTCTAGCCTAGTTGATCTATTCCAGTCGTTATCTTTCTCGCGGCCATGCTCAGATTTATCGAGCAAGTCAGGTTCATTTCGAAACCTGCTCAAAACAAAATCTCTATAATCATCATGTAACTCACAATATGCCCTCACATGCCAACGAAATCCATCATTTACTATCGTATGTGGAACGATGTTTCGCCCCGCAATACTGGGATTGGAAAGTGAAACGTAATCAATATCTACTCGGCGTTGTTCTCTGGCCGCATGAATAAGGCTCCGTACGATCACAGGTGAAACAGTTCGCTCTGGTACCGACAATACAGTTGATTCCGCGTGCCCCATCTGAAAAAAGTCAAATGTCTCTACCATCTGACTTTGTTGATGTAATAGCATGAGGTATTCGTTTACTGTCCCTTGACTAAAGTGAGGTTCGAAAGATTTTGAGGGTTTATATCCTTTAAGTGAGCGATCTAACTCCAATTGTGGCTTTTCAAAAAGGCTTAGGTACTTGTTGATATCTCTTGAAGCTTGCTGTCTACCAATTCTAAATGCAGAGCATAGATGATTCGTTGTTAAACGACCCTCCCAAAGAACCACAACCTCAATTAACCTGAATCGTAGGATTTGCTCCCATTTAATGTCCTGCATCAAAAACCTGCCTGAAATTGTTACATATATATGTATACAGTATTTACATGTAGTTTATATATACATAATAATTATCTGTAGACAGTTTGTCTAACACGGTTTGGTTTTGTGGAGGTTCAATTAAATTAAATCGTATTAGAGATTAAAATATGTAGCCAACTTTGAATCCTTTAAATTATTTCAGCTACATGTAAGTGTTTATTTTTCAAGGTAGTAAAAATGAGTAACAGGGAGGTCGATATTGTTACTTCAACTAATCAGCTTGGACTAACAGAGCTGTTGAGCAGAATTAGGTTGGCTGAGCCAACTTTGATGCTTGAGACAAATGAACTTATGTATCTAGCAGCAATGAGTCTATGGGAGCAGTCTCAAAATGATGGGTACTTGGTAGCTAATACTGGTTATTCTGAGGAGAGATGTCTTGAAATATTTGGTTATGTAGACCGTTGGTTAGATCGGTTTGATGGGAATGCACAAGTTAGAGGCATTAACTTCTTAAAGCGTTCAATTGACCAAGGCTTGGTAATGTTAGCAGGTTCGTCCTTAAGTGAAGCTTCTGGCTTATATAGGTTAACACAACTCACTCAAGACCTATTAAAGCCATTCACTGGAGATCCTTTGGAGCAACAGGAAACACTAGGACAGCGATACCTCAAAATTGAAATAATGCTTTCCGATTTAAATATGTTGACTGTAGAGTCAGATCAAGATTGGCATGATAAAATTAAAGCCTCATTACCTTCTTTTCGTGATCTCATGGAGGGGATCAACAAAAACCAAGAACAGTTGATTCTTGGTTATTCACTAAGACGACAAACTATACAAGAAATGCACAGTGCGGAACTGAGTGAACAAGTAGAGTCATTAATAACTCTAGTCACTGAGATCGCAGAACAAATCTCTGATTTGAAGACAGTAATAATTAGCGGTGCAGATAAGGTCTTGTTTCAAATACATGATCTAACCGAAAAGGGCTATCAACGCCAAGTTCCAGACATGCTAATAATGTCACTAAATAGTCTTCATTCACACTTGGATGCAATTCGGGAATTTTCATCTGGTGCTCTATTGGAATTGGCAGATTTTTTTAAACGTTTGCTCGATACCATTCGACTACGTATTTCATTGAACAGAAATGCAAACATGAATCTATTAATTGAACATGCTATTCAGCAACATGCAAATATGCCTTGGTCACCTTCGATTTTAGCAGCAGAACCGTTGACTGAATTGCGAGATTGGGAGCCTCCACCGCCACCAGAGGATTACTCACTGCCAATGCAGTGTGATGAAAATGACGTAATTCGAAATACGCCTAGTGCGCAATTGGAGCAATTGGCAAAACGAATGAGTCACAGAATACTCAACAAAGGTAATGAAGTCGATGTCACAAAGGTTGCTCAGAGAATTCTGAAGAACGAAACGTTTACTGAAACAGATCGTCACCGTCTTTTGTTTTTCGTCGTAAATCAACTGTTGGAGCAAGGGCATTGGGCAAGGAAGACTCTGAAGCCAGAGTGGGTTCGCTTAGACAATGCGGGAAATATTGAAATTGAACAACAATGGATAGTTAAGTGAGGGAGTATGATTAAAGAGCAAGCTAGTAATAACGAAAAACTGTACGATTCAATTCTTGATGTATTGGATGATGATGTATTTCCTGAGACAGACTACCGACTGCGAGCAGGAGTAAATATTACGGATGAATATGATCATCTACATAGTTTTTTACAGCAAGCGGAAACTGAGTTAACAAAGTACTATCAAAAATTTTACCTCTCACTTGAATGTACAAATGAAGGCGTCTACTTCCTTCAACCGCAACGTCGTACATTAATTCCCAAGAGCCGTCTTGACCAACTGACGATGGTGATAGGGCTGACCATCGTCGCTATGCAACTTGATAAATCAGCGGCAGATTATGAATGGCTGACCACAGGCCATCTTATTGAACGTCTACGCTCTCAACTTAGTGATAGCAGGTTTGCCGACTTATATCGCAGGAAAGGAGTAGTAAAGACTGAATTTGACCAAAGCAAAGTTCTCGCAGAAACAACGAAACGCCTCAGTATTTTGTCAAGATTGAATTTTCTGAACCTTTCTAAGGATAAAACTTCCTTCTGGCCAACAGCTGCTATTTATAGATTTGTGGAGCCTTTAAGAGGACTACGTGATGAAAGCGAACTAGCTGAAAAAATTGAGAGTCTCAGTCGTGAAGGCTATTTAATTGCATCTCCCGCACCAAGCGAGAAGTCAAATAATGTCGAAATAGATACTGAACATTGGTCCGAAAATCTAAACCACCGAGTGGAAAATATGGATATGTTCAGTTTCCCTTTTAGCACTGAAAAGGAAGAAAACGAATGAGTATGTATCCGCTAATTAAGTCATTAACACTTGTAAATGTTAATGGCATCAGTGCACGTACCTTAGATCTTGTTAATCCGCATGAATTTAATGCGAGTAAGCAGTATGGCACGACGGTCAGTCTACTAGGTAACAATGGTGCGGGCAAAACTACACTATTAGGTGCTTTCATATTCTCTTTAATTCCTGATGTACGCTATGTCAGTTTAGGTACTTCAGACGATTTCAATGTAAAGCAAAAAATGCAAGATGCTGAGATGTTTGATCGTCTGGGACATCCATCTCTCATAGGCCTTGAAATACAGTCTCGTGATGGCTCGGAGCAAGTACTTTATGTTGTGAGGTGTGAAAGAGAAAGCGGCACGAGGTTGGAGGTGAAATGCTTTCGTTTAACTCTTCCTCATAACGTTAAGCCTTTAGACTGTCTGGTGGAGTACCATGAACATACGTTGTCACCAGCTACGGCAGGTTTAATCAGAGATAAAGCAGCCGAGCATGGCTGTGGTTTTGTATCCTACGATGGCATGGATGCTTATATGTATGATTTATTTCGAGATGGCATTCTGCCAAGAGCATGTCAAAGTACTCCTGACAAAAGGAAGTTAGCACAGATATTTCACAGTGCAATGGCTGGAAAGCGAGATAGAGCCATTGAACGCCATTTGAGCGAATTCTTGATAACTCAATCAAGGACAAATATTCAAAGTGTTGTTGGTGTTCTTCAAGGGACTATGAGTAAACTGCGACAAACCCGAGAAGAGCTAAATCGCAATTCGAAAGACTACGAGTTTTTCAACAAGTTGCTAAAAAGAAGTGCGGCACTTTCAGTAGAAGCTTGGGTGGAAGTAGAGTTCAGGTTTGAAGAGGCAGATAATTCTTTGACCAAAAGTCAAAACCAGAAATCTAAAATTGAAAAATTAGTTGAAGAGAACAAGTCCCAACACAAACTCAACACTTCCAAAATTGACGAAATTAAGGAGAACCTTTTAATCATTGAGCATGACTACCAGGACATACTCAAGCGGGTTGAGAGCGCAAATGCTGGGGCTATTTATTTTGCGCAGCTTGAAAAGGCGTCGACAGAATTAAAGTGCTTGGAACCTAAGAAAATTAACTTGGAGCAGGATCAGGAAAAAGTTAAAAAATTGCTTGCTCAACAACGCAATGAAATGGCTAGTCTCAATGAAAATATTGAAGCTATCAATGCACAACTTGCTGATGCTGTAACACGATTCGAAATAGCCCAAAAAAAGGCTGGGTTGTACTCCCATGCCGTATCTTTGCATTCACAGATAGAAAAGAAAATTGGTAGTCCCGTGGTACTTAAAAAATTGCCAGAGATTATCCTGTGTGAGAAAGCAAAGGTTACTGAATTGAGCCGTCTGTCCAATGATTTAGATCAGATGGCACAGCAAGTTGATGATATTATTAAAGCCCATACATCTGTAGCTGAAAAAATTCGCTTAACGGGAGATTCAGCAGACCCTAGGCAAGCTCAAGCGTGGTTTTTGCAAAAGTTAGAACACTTGCGAGAGTGGGAGCCTCAAGCAGCACAACTCAATGGGTTAAATCGAGAATTGGCAGCTTTAAAGCGAGAACAAGAACAAGCTAAAGGGATCTTCCGTATCCTACAACAAGCTGAATTACCTCGCATTCCAAGTGAGGATACCGATTATTTAGATTTACTTAACGAACGAAAGGAAGCTAGAGAAGAGTCAACAGAAAATAAATTAAGGCTTCAATCTGAATTAGAGTCTATTGCAGAGAAGTTGCTGGCCCTAGAAGAAGAGTTGGTTCGAACTGAAGCATTACACAATGAATGGCAAAGGTATCAGCCAGTAGTAAGTCGGCTAATAGAGCGTCACCCTAACGACCAGTTGAACGCAGAAACACTCCCCAAATTTCTGATAAGCATTAAATCAACTTTGAATTCACTGCGTGAGCAGCGCAGTATCATGGATACCTCCATACAACTTAACGAGCAACGACTCAACGAATTGCGAGATTGCGAAACAGGAACCATTGAAGTATTGAGACAATTTGCTGCAAGTATTAATGGTGTTGCCGTAACTGATTTATATGCCGATATTTCTATAGAAGAAGCAGGTTTTACCGAAGCGGCGTTAGGTTTACTGTCACAAGGTATTATTGTCAGTGATCCAGAAGCAGCAGCTCGCACGTTATTAGCAGAGCAAGGGGGAGAATGGTCATTACCAGATGTTGTTTTGATTAAACTTCGTGCCGGAACAACGATAGAGCAATTACGTTCTGGTGAGTTCGACTACGATTTATTGTTTACTGATATCACATCACAATTTGTTGGAGGTGAGCAAGAGATAGATCCACCATGGTGCGTTTTAAGTGAAAACAATGGGCTACGAATTAGCCAAATACGAACTTCACCTGTTTTAGGGGATAGAGCCCGTGAAAGGATGATTGCTTTACTTGAAAGTCAAGTGACAGAAACATCACAGAAACTTGAGGAAGTTGAATCCAACATACGTTCAATTGAACGTTCGTGTACGGATTGCCAACATCTTCAATCTAACCTCGTTTTAGCTTTCGGTGATGAGCCTGCGGTTGAATCGTTACAAGAGCAAATTAATAAAGTCACCAATAAAAAGAGCGTACTATCTGAACAATTGGATTTGGCAAAAACGAGAGACTCTAAAATTAAAGAACATGTCCGTGTACTTGATCAACACTTGCCGCAAGTTTCGGTACTTTTTAGAGACTTTGTTTCAGAAATTACCTTGTGTAGTGAGCAAATTTCCATATGTGAAAAGGCCAAAAGGCAGCTTGCATGCTATCAGTCTACAGTCTTGTATATAGAACAAAACATACTGTTAATTCGTCAACAATACCCAGAAAATCCAGAGCAATTACGCCAAGATGCTGCTAAAGCAAGTGTTGATTATTCAAGGGCTGCGGAAATACTTCGTGACCTACATACACTTTCAAGCGTGGTAGAACATTTCACTGAACCTTATCAACAAGCAAGCAAAATATTAGAAGAACAGGAGAGTTCAACAACATTGTTGCGTAATCAACATGCAATATTATCCACTAAAGTTAATACATTAAGGAATCAGGGACTGAATACACGCGAAAAGGAAAGTGAAGTAGATAAACTCTATGCGGAGTTATTGGCAGAGATTGGAGGAAAAGAAAGTCTCATCAGAACATCGCGGGCTAGTCTTGCGGAGTTAGAGTTTTGTTATGAGCCAAAATTAGAAAAACACTTAAAAAAGCAACAGGCTTCCTTAGAACTAAAAGTTACAGAGCTTAAGCAACAACATACGAAATTAGAAACAGCCATTGAAACTATTAAGGCAAGGGCAGAGGAACTAGTTAAAAAAGAGCAGGCTCTAGAAGAAGAGTTACGAGAAGCTTCGGAGCAACGTTCCAAGTGGTTAGAAGAACGTAATATGCTAATTAATAAAGTTGATGAGGCAAATGTTGGAAATACCTTACAACCGATGGTACGGGAATTTTTACGTAACATACCATCGGCTGGGTTTAAATTAAATACTGGACACTTAAGCGGGATTTTTGGTGATACTGTAAAGTATGGATTACCTGAGAGTGATCCATTTTCTATTTTCCTAAACAAGTTAATGGAAAATATGTCTGGGGTAAGCCCTATCGAATGTTATGCAGAAGCTGTTCAGCTTTTCAGGCGTCGTGCACGCCAAGACCTTATTCGTAGCCTAGAGCCAGAAGAAATGTTGCAGCAATTAGAAAGCGCCTGCCAAATTGCTACTAAAGCTTTAAGTAATGCCGAAGAGCAATTTAAAACTGATCGTTCTGAGCTGGGGAATGCTATTGCTCGTCGAGTCCAAGATGAGCAGAAAGCAATAAGGCAGCTTAGCCATGAAATGAGAGGTATTCAGTTCGGACAAATTGAAGAAATTCGATTGGTTCCAATATCAAAGGCAGGTTTTGACGCTACTTTAAATGCGCTAAGAGCGGGTAGTCAAACAATGGATGACTTGTTCAATGACACAAACGATATAAGTGAAGCATTGAGCAGATTGTTTCATATCACTACTGGTGGACGTATTGAGGGTGAAAAGCTGCTTGACCACAAAAACTACTTGATGGTTAATACCGAAATAAGGCGTAAAGGAAGTGATAGTTTTGAACCATTGGATGATAGTAGTTTATCCACAGGTGAGCGAATTGGTTCAGGACTAGTAGTGTTAATTGCAATACTCAAAAACTGGGGACGTATGTCCCATGAAAGAAAACCGTTTGCTATACCACTTGTGCTTGATGAAGCGTCTAGATTAGATGCTCATTCGCAGAAAACTGTTCATGAACTTGCAGTACGAACGGGAAGTCAAATTCTATTAGCAGCTCCAGAGTCATTAGGTAAAATTATTGGTACTGGATACCAACTGGTAAGACATATTACTAGCGATAAGAGTAGGCATCAAGTCATGGTTAGTGGCATTAGAGATGCGGAGGAGCTTACTATGAATGAGGATAAATTTATGGAGGACATGCTTAAAGAAACGGAAAAAAATGATGCATTCAATTAAGGAATTAGATTTACCACCTAGGATGGTGTTAGCTGTACTGAAGGAACTCAGGCAGGAGGGAGTGCTTCCTAAAAGGCAACGACAAGCAAAGCTAGTAGATTATCTTGTACAGTTGGAAATCGTACGATTTCAGGATGGCAAATGGACATTGATTGCAACTGAACGTCTGGACAAGTTAATACACTCTGTTCGAACTCCAGCAAAAACTGGTACAGCTAATGTATTGAGAAAAATGCACTGGATTCATCACAAAACTGCGGCAGCATGGAGAGGTGACAGCAAAAATAATAAAAAAGATCCCCTAATGAACGGGCAGATTGTAACGACTGATGAAGTTATAAGGTTACGTAGTTTTAACACTAGCCTTAAAATCGCTCTCAAAGGTTCTATCACAATAAACGCAGATGAGGAAACTCGCATTAGAACGGAAGTCTTGATTCCTCAACGTTTAATGTTACAAATTGCTCAGATAGCAATATCCACGACGACTTTAATTGTCACGGTTGAAAATCTTGGAGCATTTGTAGACTTTCCTATACATGATAGCGTTTTATTGATTTATTCTCCTGGACAGGACTTTTCTGCAGTGGCTTGCTTTATAAATAAGTTTTTTGACAAACTAAGTTGGGTTCACTTTCCAGACTTAGATCCAAATGGGATTCAAATTGCAGAACAACTAGCATCTGCTCTTGGAAGAGAAGTTTCAATTTGGATCCCCTCACATTGGGATACTGTGCGACGAAAATCGTTGGCAGGAACTAATAAATTAAAATGGTCTGAAATAAGCCCTCCTAACTCTCTTTCCCAACTTGTTGTTAATGAACAATGGATTGAGCAAGAAGTGCTTATCGCAGATCAACGCTTTGAAAGCATAGTTTGTGAATTACCTTTTCAAAAGGAAGAGTAAGTGTTTTCTAATATCGATACTTTTGAAGGGCAGTTATTCTAAAATTACGCACTGCTTTTTTTAAGTGGTGAGGGTTCACAGCTACGGTTAAAACAGGCAATATTACTTGTTTATTTTGAGCTAACTTACCGGCTGTCTCAGAAGTTTTAGTAACCGCTTGATCTTTCAAGCGGTTTTCTAAAACCCCTACATTTCAGAATCGTGATATACCAAACTGGTACACGGTTGCACTAAATTTCAGTTTTCAGATTTCAAGCCTTTAATAAAATCAAATGCTTACAGTTATGTTCAGTTGTCTTATAGGCTGACTCAACAAATTCAATAAAAAAGCCCAAGTGTTTTAGCTTGGGCTTTTTTATTTGTGATAGTTCCATCCTAAATAACGCCAATTTTTTGCCAATAGTTAAAAAGTCGATTTAAGTCTTGCGTTAAAAAGGGTTTGCTTGCTGGTGGTTAAGCCAGTTACGAATAAATTAAGTTAACGCTTAATAATATCTGCACGGTGTGGTGCTAGTTTGGCAAGTACTCGGTTTTGTACTGGGTAGCTTACGTTGTTATCTTCCATTGCTTTAACTAGTAGCTCAACAATACGATTGAAGTCAGCTTCATTGATATTCATGCCAGTGTGAATATCGACCATATTATCGCCTTTATACTCGCAAGGCCCGTCTGCGGCATCGCATAAATGGGTAATGAATCCAGCACGGAAATGGCTCACGCTGGCTTTAGCAAAATAATGAAAGACTTGCTTGTCTTGTGCAATGCGTTTAATAAAACTATCTACTATATTTTCGATGCCTTGCTGACCATCAAGCTGCTGATAAAGGGTTTGATTTTGGCTTAGGTGAGCGCAACCTGTAAGCAGTAAAGCTATGAGGAAAAAAGGAATTATCGTCTTCATTAAAAATACCCCATTAATGAAATGTACCATCCTTGTTGTTTCTCGATGCCGGCAATGGTACCTAAATTGATATAGGCCGCGGTAATGCTGAGATGTTTATTGGGAAACCACGCAACAAATATATCATGCCAGTTATCTTCTTTTAGCCCCAAGTTGTTTGGTTTTTGGCGATATTCAGTGCCAATAGCAAGATTTTTACTTATTAAAATTGCAGTAGATGCCTCAACTTGTAGCCAACTACTTTGCTTTGAACCACCGAAGCCAAGTAGCCCCATTTCATTGGCTGAGGTGTGGCGCAGCGTGGCATTCCAAAGTAAGTTGTAGCCAGCAAGCGCGCCTAAATGCAGCTTACTGGCTGCAAGGTAGAAATCGGTACCAGAGTCATCTTCTGCATCAAGGGCAAAAGCAATATCGGCGGTATCTAGTTGTTTGTGCTGAATACCAAATGAAAGTTGCGGATAACGGCTATATACAAGATCGCCATAAAGCCTTACTTTGGTACCAATAATATTTTGTTTTAAGGTGGTTGAAAGCGGGAGTACATCAAACTTTTGCTCAGCATAAGAAAATTCAACGCGGTCAAATAAGTTTGCTTGAAAACCACATGTACTTAGTTCAAAGTCATCGACATTCGCTTGCGTACAAAACCCCGAAAGTGCCCATTCATCTTCGGTGGCATATCCCGCAAGCTGAGCCCACGGCACTAGACCTCCGCCAGCTGCGCCTTCAACTTGAGATACACCAGGCGTAGCGAGAATTTTGCCATTTGCAGAGCAATAAAATGCTGAAAAAAATAAGAAGCAACTAAGAAGCCGAAACATAGTCAAAATACCATTGAGTTAATTGCTCAGCCTTGAGCGGCTTTGCAAGGTAATATCCTTGAATATAGTCACAGTTAAATTGTTTGAGTAATTCAAGGCTTGCCAAATTCTCAACCCCCTCAGCGACCACTCTGAGACCCAGCTTATGGCCAAGGGCGATTGTTGATGCGACGATATCTTGATCTTCCTGAGATTCATCAAGTTTAAGAATAAAGCATTTATCGATTTTTAGTTCATCAACAGGCAGGTTTTTGAGCTTTGCGAGTGAAGATTGACCGATGCCATAATCGTCAACAGAAATTTCAAAACCTAACGATTTTAAATGTGTTAAGCGCGACACAACCAATGCTTCATTATCGGCGATATCACGTTCTGTTAGTTCGAGAATGATATTGGATGGATCAACTCCATATTCTGCGGTCGTCTCAAGCAAAAAATATACAAATTGCTCATGTTGAATATCTTGCGCAGATAAGTTAATTGAAACATTAAGACTAAACTGTTGTTCATTCCAAAGTGAAATCTGCATTACTGCTTGGCGAATCACCCATTGCGTTAATGTAACGATTAATCCTGATTGTTCTGCAAGCGCAACAAATAGCTCTGGGTTAACAAACTCTCCCTCTTTGTTTATCCAACGAATAAGTGCCTCTGCTTTATCCACTTTTTTGGTTTTTAAATTGAGCTTGGGTTGATAATTTAAAAATAGGTTCGAGCCATCTTGTTCCAGCGCTTCTTTAAGTTCTTCAATTAAATTAAGCTTATAAAGATATGCTTCGTCATCACCGTCTTGGTAAAAAAGTAAGGTACTATTATTTTTTACCGCATTGGATGCTGCCATAGAAGCTCTTCGAATTAACTTTTCGCTGTTATTTCCATGCTCAATCGAATTGGCAATGCCATAGTAGAGCTGTAGTGAGAGTACAATTTCATCGATATAGAAAGGGCGCTCGAGTTCATTACGCAGCTGTGTAATGATGTTGTTTATTTGTTTTACATTGGAAATGTTGATAGCAATTAAAAATTCATCTGCATGCAATCGCGAAAGTAAGGTGTATTCACTCGATTGAGAAAGCTTTTTGTAATGGTTTAAGCGTTTGGCTATTTCTTGTAAAATCTTATCCCCATTAACCGTACCTATTGTGTCATTTAATGTTTTAAAGCCTTTAATATTAAAGTTAATAACTGCTATTTGGATGTTTTGAGAAAACAGTAAATTAAGGTCGCTCAGTGTTTTATAACGATTATTAAGGCCAGTTAATAAATCTCTTTCTGCTTGGTACGTTATTTTTTGCTCTCTTTGCTTAATGGCATTACTCATCACTTCAAAATCTTGATAGAGCTTAGCAAGTTCATTTGGGAAGCTACCTTCCACTTTTGGCACCACAAAATTGCCTGCACTAATACCTTTAGTTAGCCCCATAAGCTTTTTTAAAGGGTGAGTCACGCGTTTAGATAAAACCCGCGAAAAGCTGATAGCAAAAATTAAAATTAACAGTGTAGCGATAATCGTTGCCACTACTAAGCGTTTAAAGTCGCTATGAATTTGTTGTAAAGACGCTGAAAGTACCACACTGATATTTTGGGTATTTTTCAGTTCAATAGTTTGATGAAAAAATTTCGCTGACGAAAGTAATAATTGTATTCCTTGTTGATTTGGCGCCATAAGGTTTTCATTGGCAAGACTGCTTTCAGACAAGCTAGACTGAAAAATTATCTTACCTGAAATAAAGCTGATATCTAATGATAGAAGCTCTCGTAATTGACGTAGTGTCGATTGGTCAAATCGAAAGCCAATAATTGCATATCCAATTGTTCTAGGTGCTTTTACAGGCACTAAAATAATTTGATAAACATTGTCTTGAATACTTAATATTTGAGCTTGCGCGGTTTTAAACGGCATTGACTTTATATGCTCTTGCACTAGTTTCGATGTATAGTGAGTTTGATCATTGCTCGCTATAAACTCCCCATTAAGGTCAACCAAAACCATTAAATCAGCTTTAATTCGTTGGCTATGATTAAGTAAGGCGCTTTGTAGGGTTTTTGTGTCTAGTGTTGCTACAGCTTGTTTAAAGCCAAAGTCAGCAGTAAGCACGTTGGCACTGGTGATGAGAACTTGCTCTTGTTGTTTTAAATTCTGCTGTAACACATTGTGTGCAAAATGGATCTGCTGTTTGAGTTGTTGTTCCACATAATCAGCCGTTGTCAGCCAATAATTGGCTGTTAATAAAGTGGCTGTAATAATGATTAAAAAAGCAGAAAGCCAAGTTATTTGTGACTTTAACCCGAGTTTATTGAGCTGATTTAAAAACATCTTCAAAGCTTTCTCTAGTTTCAGGCGGCATAATAGTTAGTTTTATTACAGGGCTATCATTTTGAGTTAGGGTATTTACGTCGATTATTTCCTTTTGGTTTACCCCTTTGCTGTTTCTTGGGTGCCAAAGCCACGCGTTAGCAATTGAATTGATGGGAGCTTCGAGATTTATTATGCCGCTACTATCGCTTTGGTAGATTAGATTGTTATCGTGAATATAAATATATCCCACCATTGAATCATGAATATTGCACCCTAAAACGGCAACACCTAATTGTTCAAATGAAATAGGTGATTTAGGTTTTCCTGCGTATAGCTTCAACTCAAAGGGCTTAACTTTTGAAAACGAGTAAACATGGTGACGAATATCATCACTATTGGGAAAATTTACCAAAGCATGTTGTGGAATAGCTAAAATATGAGGTTTGAATGTTTTGTTAATTTGGTCCATTACATAAAGGTTTTTGTCTGCTTGCTTTCGTGCGTTTTTTTGCTTGAGCTCTATTTCAATAAGCGCATTTTCTAGAGGTTGGCTGTGCTGATCTGTAATTAAAAGAGTAACACTGGCTTTAGCCTCAAAAAGAGCGAGTAGGGTTAAGCTTAACAAGAGATGTTTTAGAGAAGAGGACAATATAAAATTCCCGAATGTAAATTGTATTACCTAAACAATATTAGTTAGTTTAAATGCTATCGTCCACTTACTGAGACCAAAGTCGGTAGAAATATATTATTTAATTTCAATTTGTTATGTTTTTATGGTTTTTGCTTATTGGATGATTGCAAGGTACGACTATGAATTCACAACACTAACTAAGGTACTTTCAACATCATCAATTGAAATGGGCTTAGATATATATTCATTCATACCAGCGTTAAGGCATTTTTCTTTATCGCCTTCCATTGCATTTGCTGTCATTGCGATGATGGTGGTGTTTTGATGAAGTTCACCGGCTTGCCCCTCACGAATAGCTTTTGTGGCTTGAAAACCATCCATTTCGGGCATTTGGATATCCATAAAAATAACGTCGAATGGCGTTTTTGCTTGTTTCAGTGTGGCAAGTGCTTCAAGGCCATTTTCAGCCAGCTCACATTGTTGGTTAAGCTTTGCTAATATGCCTTTAGCAACTAATTGATTTACTTTGTTATCTTCGACCAACAAAATATTTAATTTAGGTAAAACTAAGTCTTTTAAATTATTTTCTGGTGCACTCAATTCGTTAATATAATGCCTAGTTAGCAATGGCTTCGCTTGTTTCAGTGGTTCGCCATTGTCTACAATAATTTGCAGTGCAGCGAGTAAATCTGCGCTGGTGGCAGGTTTTGGGAAATACCCGCTAAAGCCAATATCTGCAAAATATTTGGCATCACCTTTATGTTGCATCGACGTCATCATAATCAGTTTAATATTGGCAAGCTTAGGGTCGGCTTGCATTTCTTTAGCAAGCATATCACCACTCATTTGTGGCATTTGCATATCGAGTATGGCTACATCAAATTCAATTGCTTCATCTATTTTGGTACGGCATAAGCTTAGTGCTTCTTGTGCACTGTTACATGAACTGACCTTTGCTCCCCAGTTTACAAGCTGCTTTGTCAGAATTTCACAGTTTGTTTGGTTATCATCAACTACCAAAATATTTAGGTTGTTTATAGAAGTTGTGGGCTGTAATAGCTTGTTTTGTTTAGCCTTAGTAACACGAACATCACAGATAAACTCACTGCCTTTATTTTGCTGGCTTATTAATGAAACATCACCATTCATGCGATTACACAGTTTTTTAACAATGGCTAAGCCAAGCCCTGTACCACCGTAATTACGTGTTGTTGAAGAGTCTTCTTGGCTAAATAGTTCAAACACCTGTTGTTGTTTATCTGCTGCGATGCCAATACCAGTATCTTTAACAGCGAGTTTAAGTCGCCAGTACTCTGTGCTTTCATTTTCAAGTAAAGCACTTATTACTATTTCGCCTTGGTGTGTAAATTTAATCGCATTGCCGATTAGATTGGAGAGAATTTGGCGAATGCGACTTGGGTCACCAATTATACTGTGTTCGCTTAAGCTTGATGTATCTAAAATCAGTTCAAGCCCTTTTTTCTCTGCACGCATGGCGAACAGTTCCGCTAATTCTGAAAGTAATAAATGTAAATCGAATTGAATATGTTCAAGTTCTAATTTATCCGCTTCAATTTTTGAGAAATCAAGAATGTCATTAATCAAATTGAGTAATGAATTTGCACTGTTTTTAGCAATCGAAACACGGTGATGTTGCTCATCGTCTAGTGGGCTATCATAAAGTAGATCCAACATGCCAATAACACCATTCATAGGGGTGCGAATTTCATGACTCATACTTGCTAAAAATTCATCTTTTGCGATAACAGCAGCCTCAGCTTCTACCTTGGCTTTTGTAAGTGCTAACTCATTTTCAACACGCTCTGTAATATCGTAGTTCACACCTATCATGTTCGATACTTTGCCAGTGTTATCAAGCTTGTTGAAAGCGGCGGCTTTGAGATAACGTGTTTTCCCCTCGGGTGTGATGATCCTAAATTCAGTATCAAACTTTGAATTGGTTTCGAGCGCATGTTCTAATGCTGCTACGGCTTTTGCTTTATCATCAGGGTGCAGGCCTTTTTCCCACGCTTCATACGCCCCCATAAAGTCAGTATGTTCAACACCATATAGTTTGAACATCCACTCATCCCATTTTAGATCTTGAGTTTGAACATTGTAATCCCAAATACCAATACCAGCGGAATCAGCAGCGAGCGCCATTCGCTCGTTTTTATCCTGAATTTCAATTTCGGCTTGTTTAGATTGGTGAATATCAAGGTGTGTACCTATCATTCGCTTCGGAGTGCCGTCAGCATGCCATTCTACAATTTTACCGGTGTCGAGTACCCATACCCAATCGCCGTTTTTATGCTTCATGCGGGTTTCACAACTGTAATGTTCCGCTTCGCCTTGCCAGTGTAGCTGGAGTTGTTGCTCTGCTTTTGCTAAATCTTCAGGATGCAGAAGACTCATCCAGGTATCAACTGAAGTCGGGGCTAATTCATCAAGTGTATAGCCAACCGTAGTTGCCCAGCGCTCATTAAATGTGGTTTTACCGCTTTCAACATCCCAATCCCAAATACCTACACTGGTTGATGCAAGTACAAACTGTAAGCGTTGGTTGGTGTCTTTTAGAGTGTTTTGCGCTGCTATCCGGTCGGTAATATCTTGGAATGAACCAAAAACGCGTAAACATTGGCCGTTTATGATTTCAGGTTGGGCACGTGCTGCAACCCAGATTTCGTTTCCTTTTGCGGTGATAAGCTCTAATTCTTCTTGGAAAGGCTTACCCTCTTCAATGGCCAAGCGCATTAACTCGGCAATTCGTTCGCGGTTTTCACCTTCTTTGTAATAATCAATAGCAGTCTCTACAACAGGCTCAAAGTCTTCGTCTACTTCATGAATGTGCTTTGTCATACTAGACCAGTAAAGCGTATTGTTAGGCACGTTATATTCCCAAGCACCAATTTGTGCCTGCTCACTCATTTCTTCCATTAATTGTTGCTGAGACAATAACTTTTCTTGCTGTTTAATGCGCATCATCTCAAACCCTATCCAGTGCGCAAATAAGCGAATTATTTCGAGATCGCTATTTGTAAATGGATGAGGAGATGTTTCTGGGCTGGAAAAGTTAAGCGTTCCAAAGCGTTTATTTTCAACAAAAATTGGGCAGCCAATGTAACTTTCTAAACCAAAGTTTTTATAGCAGGGGTGTGCTGCAATTTCGCTTTTTGCTACATGATTGTATGCTATTGCTTTATTGGCATTAAAAGTGTGAAAGCAGTAGGTGTTCTCAAATTCAAACTCTTGATTTGGTAAAATCTCATTGTTTGGACAAACGCTATAAAGCACTTTGTAGTTATCGTTAATTTCACTCACAATACCAAAAGGCAGCTGAAAAATGTCACAGCCAAGTTGTAGCATTGCGTTAATTTTATCGTCTAGTGAGCTTGTAAGGTTGCTGGTGATTTCATGAAGTCGTTTTAAGGCAAACTCAGCGTGTTTTTGCTCAGTAATATCATTTTGAATAATAATCGATTTTCTATTTTTTTCGTCATCACTGCGTAAGGGCACTATGGTGGTACTAAACCAGCAAACTTGGCCACTTTTTGCTTTATTACAGATCTCCCCATGCCACACTTTGTGATTTTTAAGCGCATCGGTTATTTCATTGTAATAGCTTTCATCATGGTAGTTACTACGTAATACCTGAGTGACTTGATTGATTAATTCACCTGGCTGGTAACCATAAAAGTGGCTGAACATTTTATTGTAATAAAGAATATTCGTATGTTGATCAACTTGGATTACGACAGAGTGTTTATTAAGTGCAAATTCAAAATCAGCGGCACGATTGCGTTCTATAAGTAATTTAGTATAGGTATCTGCCAACCAAGACTGAGCTGGTTTAAGAAGAATAAATGCAAGTCCAAGTAAACAAATTAACGCACCTAGCCAAGTGAGATAAATCAGCTCGTTGTGGGCTTGTTTGTCTTTTATCACAGCCTTTTCAAACAAGGTAACCACTAAGTGCAAATCGGCAAGTAGTTTGCTGCTATTTTCGACCTCAAATAATGCACGTTGCGATTCTGAAAGTGTTTGTTTTTGTGTAAGCAATAACGCGCTATTTATATACTCTTCAAGGCGCGAAGAAAGGAGCTTCTCGTTTTGATAAACCGCAGTGATTTCAATTTGAGATTGTTCATCAAAAAGGTTTAATTGCTGCATTAATTGCGTTTGGTTGTTACGTAATTTAGTTACAGCTTGTGCTAAAAGTTGGTGATGTGCTTGTTCATTATCATGGGCAAGAATATGCGTGGCTAACAGCGCAATACGTTGAGAAAGCATGCGTTGCTCACCAGCTTTGTTAATAATATTGGCGTAGCTTTCTTGTTGTTTTTGCTCTAGCGTAATGATGAAGAATGAGCACGAAATTAAAATCGCGATAGCAAAAAGCGCTAATTTATAGCGCTTGGAAAAACTCGATACTAGAGATTCCGTGCTTATCATATAATTTCCCGCTGCATTCTCTAACTAATTAGAGCTTTAAATATTGCACTTAAACTGAATTACCGCCACTCTAAAATGAGATAAAACAGTCGGTTAATTCAGTTTAATAGATTTAACGCTATTGCTCTATATTTAGCTCTTTTAATTTTCGTGTGAGCGTATTTCGCCCCCAACCAATTAATTGGGCGGCATCTTGCTTGTGGCCATTACTATGTTTTAATGCACTTTTAATAATTTGGCTTTCTATTTTATTTTGAATATCTGGCCAAATATTGTGTTTGCCTTGTTTTAGCTCGCTTTCAAACCAAGTTTGAAATTGTTGCTGCCAGTCTGAATCTTGGCTGCTTTCGCTATGCTTTTGCTGATCTGTGATTTCGTTTGGTAAGTCTTCAATGCTGATGAGTTGCCCTGGAGTCATTACGGTAAGCCAGCGGCAGGTGTTTTCTAACTGACGAACATTTCCTGGCCAAGCAAATCCCATCATTTTTTTAGCGGCTTCTTTAGAGAGTATTTTGCTGTCTACTTTGAGCTCTTTAGCACTTCTATCTAAGAAGTAATTAGCGAGTTGTTCGATGTCTTCACTTCGTTCTCGTAGAGGAGGCAATTTTAAACGCACCACATTTAAGCGGTGAAATAAATCTTCGCGGAATTTGCCTTCACGGGCGAGCTTTTCTAAGTCTTGGTGGGTAGCGGCAATAATACGTACATCGACCTTAATACTTTGGTGCCCTCCAACACGATAAAACTCACCATCAGCCAACACCCGTAAAAGACGTGTTTGCACATCAAGCGGCATATCGCCAATTTCATCGAGGAATAACGTACCACCGTTGGCTTGCTCGAAACGCCCTTTACGCACGCTATCGGCTCCGGTGAAAGCGCCTTTTTCATGACCAAATAGTTCAGATTCAACTAAATCTTTTGGAATTGCCGCCATATTGAGTGCGATAAAGGTTTTCTCACGGCGCGGGCTATGGTTGTGCAAGGCACCTGCGACAAGCTCTTTACCTGTACCTGATTCACCATTAATCAGTACGCTCATACTTGATGCGCTGAGTTTACCAATGGCGCGAAATACTTCCTGCATTGCAGGTGCTTCGCCAATAATATCAGGCGCTTTCTTTTCCATTTTACTGGGTTTGATTTTAACCCGAGTATTTGCTCGGCATGCGCTTTCAACAAGTGAAACAGCTTCATTTAAATCAAATGGCTTGGCTAAATATTCAAATGCCCCTTTTTGGAAAGCCTGTACAGCAGAATCGAGGTCTGAATGGGCCGTCATGATAATTACGGGTAATCCAGGGTTCTGCTCAACGATATTTTCAAGTAATGACATGCCATCTTGCCCTGGCATTCTAACATCAGAAATAAGCACTGTTGGTTGGTCGTATTCTAGTGCTGATGCTGCCGCTTCTGCGCTGGCGAATGATTCTGTACTAAAACCTGCACGTTTAAGGGCTTTTTCCAGTACAAAGCGAATCGAAGCATCATCATCAACTATCCAAACAGTTTTCATTCTGGCTTCTCCTTTGAAAGGGGTAAATAGATATTAAATTCGGTATGGCCAGGCCAACTATCGCATTCGATATAGCCCTTATGTTGGTCAATAAGGGTTTGAGCAATGGCAAGACCCAGGCCTGAACCGCCATCTTTATTTGTAACCATTGGAAAGAAAAGAGTTTCTTTCAATGAGTCATCGATACCAGGGCCGTTATCGATAATTTGAATTAGCAGAGCATTTTTAAATGCTTTGTTGTGCAGCCTAATATGATGTTTAACTCGAGTTTTAAGTGTAATAGTGCCAAGTTCAGCTAGTTTGTTAAGTGCATGCTGTGCATTTTTAACAATATTAAGTAGTACTTGCTGGATTTTGCCATTATCGATGTAAACATCGGGAATACTCGGGTCGTAATCTTTAATTAATTTAATTTTATGCTGGTTGTCGAGTAGGCTTAGTTTAATAACCGATTCCAGCGTTTGGTGAATATTGATCCATTCTTTTTTAGGCAATTGATTAGGCCCAAGTAGTCGGTCAACAAGCTCTGTTAGGCGATCGGCTTGTTCAATAATTAAGTTTGCACATTGTACGCGTTCTTGTTGGTCACTTTCGTACTGTAACAGCTGCGCTGCGCCTCGTATGCCACCCAGGGGGTTTTTAATCTCATGGGCGAGGCCGCGGATTAAATTTCGTGCTGCACTTTGTTGGTGCATCTGATGAGAGGCTTGATCATGCTTAAGTTCTTGGTTTAAAGAGCGGCATTCAAGCAACATTAAAAGTTGACTGTCCAATTCAATTCGACGTGCCGAAATACTGATTGTAGCGTGCCTACCGTCGTTAAAAACTACATTGGCGCGATGCTGAACACAGTCATTTCCGCTATCAAAGGTGTTTTCAATAATTCTTTTTAAATCAATGGAGTGGTAATGAAAGAGTTGCTCAAAATTAGTTGCAACAATGCGTTTGGTGCTAATACCAAATAATTCACTTGCACTGGTATTGGCATAATAAAGTTTAAACTTGCCATCAACCAACAAAACGCAACTTGTAAGGTGTTCTAGTAACTTAATATAGTTAGATATGTCTTTAAGCATCATTGCACCATTTTAGTGCGCTATTTTAACTAAAATCAATCGAAATTGAGACTTACTAGTAAAAAGCAAGAAGCGTTCCGTAATTCGCCGATAAGCTAGTTATTTTGCGATGCTACTGGCTCGGTGCATAAAGAAGGTAATTTGCTCGCTAGTTGCAACAGCTTCGCCTTTTTCATTAAAGAGTTGTGCTTGAATTGTATGTGCACCACGATCAACATTGCGCATTACAAAAACCGCTTTTGATTGTGGTGGGGTATTACGCTTACCGTTAAATAGTAGCTGAACTTTAAATTTGGGGTTGAAGCTTGGTGTTATGCGAGTGGAAACATGGAGTGAGCCGGTATTGTCTCGGATAGTGTCTTCATGGCTCGGTGAAACAATCTCGATACCATATTTAATGGCTTGTGTTTGCGAATCACTAGTATCAAAGACAGAGGTATCCGCCTTTTTCATACTGGTTACTTTATCATCCGCGAGCGAAATTACTTTTGCGCCAGGACGTTTAGTATCTGAAAAAACGAGCACACCGTTTTCATCACGCCACATGTAAATTTCTTTCGCGGCAATGTCTGCTACAGGCAGTAACAGTAGAAAAATTAATAGTGATAGCTGATAGCCTTTAAAAGCCACATCAAATCCTTGCTTATATATATTGTTTTTATTCTAGTACTGAACCGGAAAGTTCGCCTGTTACCAAGTAAAACTTGCTATAAAAACCATTAGCTAAACAATACGATAAGGCACAGGTAGTATAAATGTATAATATATATATTCGTTTTTCCACAAAAAAAGCCCGCAGAACGGGCTTAGGAACACACATTGAAACAATAAATTGAATCTGGAGGCGTGTAAAAATTACACGCTGTAGTACATTTCAAACTCAACTGGGTGAGTTGTACTATTTAATTTTTCTACTTCTTGACTCTTAAGATTGATGTACGCATCAATTAGGTCATCAGTGAATACACCACCTTGCGTTAAGAATTCACGGTCAGCATCTAGCGCAGCAAGTGCTTCGTCAAGTGAACCTGCAACAGTTGGGATTTCAGCAGCTTCTTCAGCTGGAAGATCGTATAGATCTTTATCCATTGCTTCACCTGGGTGAATCTTATTCTTAATACCGTCAAGGCCAGCCATTAACATTGCTGAGAATGCTAAGTATGGGTTAGCTGTTGGATCTGGGAAGCGAACTTCGATACGACGTGCTTTTGCAGATGGTACTACTGGAATACGGATTGATGCAGAGCGGTTACGTGCTGAGTAAGCAAGCATAACTGGAGCTTCAAAACCTGGTACTAAACGCTTGTATGAGTTAGTTGATGCATTCGCAAACGCGTTGATTGCGCGAGCATGCTTAATAATACCACCGATGTAGTAAAGTGCTTCTTCAGAAAGACCGCCGTACTTATCGCCTGCGAAGATGTTTTGACCATCTTTAGCTAGTGATTGGTGACAGTGCATACCTGAACCGTTATCACCTACAACTGGCTTAGGCATGAATGTAGCTGTTTTACCGTAAAGGTGTGCCATGTTGTGGATAACGTATTTCATTTCTTGAATTTCGTCTGCTTTAAGTACCATTGTATTAAAGCGAGTAGCAATCTCGTTTTGACCTGCAGTAGCTACTTCGTGGTGATGTGCTTCAACTACTTGGCCCATTTCCTCTAAAACAAGACACGTTGCTGAACGCCAATCTTGTGATGAATCAACTGGAGCAACTGGGAAGTAACCGCCTTTCACGCCAGGACGGTGACCTGAGTTACCACCTTCGTAATCTTTATCCGAATTCCAACACGCTTCTTCAGCATCGATTTTGTACATAGAACCAGACATGTCAGTTTTAAACTTAACATCGTCAAATAGGAAGAATTCTGGCTCTGGACCGAAAAGAATTGTGTCAGCGATACCTGTTGAACGCATGTACTCTTCAGCGCGCTTAGCAACAGAACGTGGGTCACGCTCGTAACCTTGAAGTGTTGAAGGCTCTACAACATCACAACGTACGATTAAAGTTGTTTCTTCAGCGAAAGGGTCAAGCTTAGCTGAGTCTGCGTCTGGCATTAATACCATGTCAGATTCGTTAATGCCTTTCCAACCAGCAATTGAAGAACCATCGAACATTTTACCATCTTCAAAGAAATCTTCGTCAGCTTGGTGATGAGGAATAGAAACGTGCTGCTCTTTACCTTTTGTGTCTGTGAAACGTAGGTCAACAAACTTAACGTCGTTTTCCTTAATAAATTGTAAAACCGTGTGTGACATATAGTCCTCCAACCGTGTGTTGTTTTTTAATTTTGAAATCGCTGTCTATAAAGCGGATTTTGTGCCAATTTTATAACTAGATGATTTTAAAGGTTTTTGGTGTTTTCGGCTTTGTCTTGCACCAATTTGATGCACCAAAAAGATCCCTGATCGCACCATAGTGGTGCGCGATAAAGTCTAGAAAATACGGCTAAAATCGCAAGGCCAAAATAGTTTTTTTAAAATAAACCATCAATGTGACAAAAATATCGCAAAAATCAGCTATTTTTATTCTGTCTAAACTTTCATCTGTCACAGTAATAGGGGATAATATGCCACTTTTTTGCAGGCGCAGACCCTTTTGAGGTCATCATTAAGATGACATAAAAGGTGTTTAGCTTAGATTTTTAGCGGGCTTTGGTAGGTATTGTGCTTATCAGATAATCCGTAGCTTTTATCCAGAGCACTAACTTGAGTAAAAATATGAGTATCGAAAAATTACGTAATATTGCGATTATCGCGCACGTTGACCACGGTAAAACAACACTAGTTGATAAGCTACTTGAGCAATCAGGTACATTAGAAACACGTGGCGGTAATGAAGAACGTGTAATGGATTCAAATGATATCGAGAAAGAGCGCGGTATTACAATCCTAGCTAAAAACACTGCAATCGAATGGAATGACTACCACATTAACATCGTAGACACTCCGGGACACGCCGACTTCGGTGGTGAAGTAGAACGTGTTCTTTCAATGGTTGATTCAGTATTACTACTTGTTGATGCGCAAGAAGGTCCGATGCCACAAACGCGTTTCGTAACGCAAAAAGCATTTGCATTAGGTCTTAAGCCTATCGTTGTTATCAACAAAATCGACAAGCCAGGCGCGCGCCCTGATTGGGTAATGGACCAAGTATTCGATCTTTTCGATAACTTAGGTGCAACTGATGACCAGCTAGACTTCCAAGTTATTTACGCGTCAGCAATCAATGGTTGGGCAACGTTAGATCTAGACGAGCCGTCAGACAACATGCAACCAATGTTTGAAGCAATTGTTGAACAAGTAGAAAAGCCTGATGCCGATCCTGAAGGCGCTTTCCAAATGCAAATTTCCCAGCTTGACTACAACTCATACATTGGTGTTATCGGTGTAGGTCGTATTAAGCGTGGTACGGTTAAAGTTAACCAACAAGTAACTGTTATTGGTGCGGATGGTTCTAAGCGTAACGGTAAAGTAGGTCAGGTGCTTACTTATTTAGGTCTTGATCGTCATGAAGCTCAAGAAGCGCAAGCTGGTGACATCATCGCAATTACAGGTTTGGGTGAGCTTAAAATCTCAGACACAGTATGTGATGTAAACCAAGTTGAAGCACTTCCAGCACTTTCTGTTGATGAACCAACAGTAACTATGACGTTCTCTGTAAACACGTCACCTTTCTCAGGTCAAGAAGGTAAGTTCGTTACTTCACGTAACATTCTTGAGCGTTTACAAGCTGAACTAGTTCACAACGTTGCACTACGTGTTGAAGAAACAGATAACCCAGATAGCTTCCGCGTATCAGGTCGTGGTGAGCTTCACTTAGGTATCTTAATCGAGAACATGCGTCGTGAAGGTTACGAGCTTGCAGTATCTCGTCCAGAAGTAATCCTTCGCGAAGTAGATGGTCAATTAGAAGAACCATACGAAACAGTAACCGTTGACGTTGAAGAAGAGCACCAAGGTTCTATCATGGAACAACTTGGTCTGCGTAAAGCTGAAATGACTGATATGGCACCAGATGGTAAAGGCCGTATTCGTATGGACTTCATCATGCCTTCACGTGGTTTAATCGGTTTCCAAACTGACTTTATGACACTAACGTCTGGTTCAGGTTTAATGTACCACACGTTCGATCACTACGGTCCTCACAAAGGCGGTAACATTGGTCAGCGTAAGAACGGTGTACTTATTGCTAACGCAACAGGTAAAGCGCTTACTAACGCACTATTCAACCTACAAGACCGCGGTAAACTATTCATCGGTCACGGTGTGGAAGTATACGAAGGTATGATCATTGGTATTCACGCGCGTGATAACGACCTTACAGTTAACGCGCTTAAAGGTAAGCAACTTACTAACGTTCGTGCATCAGGTACTGATGAAGCACAAAACCTTGTGCCACCAATCATTATGTCTCTTGAGCAAGCGCTTGAGTTTATCGATGATGATGAGCTAGTAGAAGTAACGCCTGAAAGCATCCGTATTCGTAAGAAACTTCTTACTGAAAGCGAGCGTAAGCGTGCTAGCCGCGAAGCGAAAAAGTAATTTTTGCAAATCGCTTAAATAAAAAAACCAGCCTAGGCTGGTTTTTTTATTTCTGGATTTTAAGCAGCTAAATTAGAGAAAGTCAGTTAATAGAATACCCACACCAAAGCGTTCAATGTGTTGGTTGTAATCAATTAAACTTTCGCCATAACCATTGTAATATTGCGCATAGCCACGTAAACGCCCCCATGCTGGGAAGGACCAATCAAGCTGCACAGCACCTTTGTTATCGGACTTTAAGTTGTTGCGTAACATGACAGTAAACTCATGCTCTTCATAGCGATATACACTGGCAAATTCAAAGTGCCCCATATATTCATGAATATCAGGGTTATCGTCACCGGTTGGATCTTCTGGGTTGCGTTTCTCTTCTTCTGGAATGCGATACCAAGGTTTAAAGCTAAAAACTAAACCATTATGCTCCCAAAACAGGTTGGCATAAATACGGTTCCAAGAACGTGAAAGGGGAATATTTCGCCCGTTTGATTGGTGTTCAAAGCCAATCGCAATACCCATTTCATCCCCCCACAAACGATTTTCATCATCGAGTAAATTCATCCAGAAAACTTCAGGTTGGTAGTTTGTTTCACGAAATGGCGATGAAATATCGTTATTATAAAGTTGCCAATAGGACTGCAACGTAAAGCCAAAATAAAAGGCTTGGTCAATATCAGACTTACTTTGGTATAAAGGCACTTTTAAAGACAGTTGAAACTTCGCTTCTAAATCATCAAGCGGTGCACCTTTTAAATTTGGATCGCGTGCTGCAGGCGTATTTTTAGGTCTATCCATATACGTAACGGGTAAAATGTAGTTTCGTTTGTGTGGAGTGATTACATTTGGATTATTTGTTGTGACCTTTTCCCGAATAACGCGTTTATCAATAGCAGACATTTTTTCCATATCGGCTATTTGAATACACTTTTTTTTCACTTCTGCGAGTGTCTGAGATTCATCGCCAGCCGCAAGTTCATTTAAGATACATTGTTTGGCTAATTGACTTTCGGAAGGTTCATCATTTGCAAAGACAAATAGGGGAGTCAGTGAGAGTAGTATGCTAGGAGCTAAAAGGCGCATTAATTTTATCCCTAAATTTAGTGGGCCTATATTATAACCAAAATCGAAACATAAAAAAGGCGGCATAAATGCCGCCTTGTGCCCCAAAGGGGACTTCTCACGCAACTGTTACAATTCAAAATAATTTGTGAAAAACTTATAAAGCTCAGTACCTTGATTTACACTGGCTGAGGCAAAATGCAAAATAGTGATAGCATCTTTATCTAGCGTAATGTGATTAAGCGGTTGCTCTGATAAATAGCGTTCCATACGTAAAATTTTGGCAATAGTATCGCCAGCCTTTATATGACTGCCTAACTCTGCGGTGTATTCAACCATGCCTCCCATAGGGGCGTAGAACGCTAGATAATCGTTTAAGTAACACGCATAGCGCGTAATTGGTTGTGGCTTAAACTGTGAGTCAAGTAAGGCTTCTTTATAGGTTAAATAGCTTAAGATGCTATTTGCATCGTTTTCAGCTTCGCTAAGATCAATTTTTTCTTGTGAACCAAGCTCCACGGTAAATGCTTCAACTAATACAGGGATCTCTCTACCAATTGATTTGTATGTTTCACTCAATTGCCACCATGGACAAAAGTTGGCTTCGTCCATTGCACCGTCAAACTCATTTGGAATCAGCAGTATGTGTTCAATATCAAAATAGCGCGCACTGTCTTTGGCATAGTCAGGGCAATATAAATGCTTAGCTGAGATTGGTCCTGTGTGTAGGTCGAGCACAATGTCTGCTTGGTGAGCTAACTTTTGTAGATTAAGCGCAATACGTTTACCGGTATTGAGGGTGTAACTTGGGCCATCTAAAATAGCAGCTGTTGCTGCAACCAAACGCTTTTTAAATTCGGTTTTAATGGTATCCACGCTGGCATCACTAAATTCAGCCACAAAATTTTCTACCAAATGTGTATGGTTTTGATACATACGATTCCAGTTGGTACCGGTAATTGGATCAAAACGGCCTAACGTAAATTCACCTGATTTCTGGTTGCAACCAATTGGGTTGGCATACGGTACTAAGGTAATACTTGATGCTAAGGTTTGTTGCTTTAATTTTTCAAGCAGTTGGTAAATAACGGCATTACCTTGTACTTCAGCGCCATGCATATTTGCTTGAATGTAAACACTTGGCCCAGTGCCATTGCCTGTAAGGCGATAAACCGGAATAGTCAGTGGTAAGCCGTTAGCAATTTCACCAACTTGAATGTTTTCTTGGGTAATTTGGTTCATGGTTATCTCAAGTAATAATCAGCGCTTTCAGCACGTCTAACACAGCTTATTTGCCCTTGTTTAACAGTGTATTCAGCAGGTAATTCATGGCATAAAAAGTACGGCATACTTTCAGTAAAACCATATGCTCCGCACTGTGAGAAAATCAGCCAGTCAGTTTCATTGATATCTGCAGCAAGCGAAAACTCACCTAAACTATCAAGCGCAGTACACAGTGGTCCGTGCACTAAAAACGACTTAGTTTCAGCATTTGACTGGCGAAGTAATTCTGCTGGGAAGGCTTGATTAGTGACTGCAGGGCGTAAAATGTGATTAATACCGCCTGCAACAATCAGTTGATTCGCGCCATAGTTTTGTTTTTGCTCAACGACAGGGTTGGCATAAAAACCAACTTCACCTACAGCATAACGGCCGAGTTCCATCCAAAGTTCATCACAACCAACTGCCTGCTTGATGTTATCAAGAGCATCTAATAATTGCGGCCACACTAAACGCTCTGCTTGTTCGGTATACGGGATGCCTAAGCCTCCGCCTAAATCCAAAATACGTAATTTAAAACCAAGCTGAGCACTTAACGTTTGAAGTGGTGCAATCATGGCGCGCCATAGCTCGGCAAGTTTGTCACTGCTTAACATATTGCCCCACTGGAAAATATGTAAACCGGCAAAATCGAGCGCAGGGAAGTCTGAAATATTAAGTGAAGCCCAATCATCACAGCCAAGCCCAAACGGTGTTAAGCTGTCGCCACCAAGTGGGTTTTTTTCACTGTCTGGCCAGCGCAATTGAACACGCAATAATATGCGAAGCCTAATATCATGCTCGCTTGCTGCTTGGTTTAACCAAACCACTTGATTATGACTTTCGGCAACAAAGGTGCGAACACCTTTGTTTAGAAAGTGTTGGATCTGCTTTTTAGATTTGGCAGGTCCAGTGTTGAGCACACGTTTAGCATCAATACCCTGAGCGAGCACCTGATTGAGTTCGCCACTACTGGCGACATCAAAGTCAAAGCCGCATTTATCTAACGTTTGAATAATATCTGATAGCGGGTTAGCTTTAACGGCATACCATAGTTTCACCACATTTTGTGATGTTAAGGTGGTTAAATGCGCAGCCAGTTTATCGAGATCATAAACGTAGAACGGAGTATCGTTTTGCTGGCATAGTTCAGCCAGCACTTGACGCTGTTGTGTGCTCAAGAAGCTCATTAACGTAAAGCCTCTTCCAATTCTAATGATGCATCGCTTTGTTCATCACGATATTTAACAATAAGCGCACAAGACATGCTTAAACCTTGCTCGCGACCCCACTGGTTAGATGCTGGACGAGAACCCGGAATAACAATCGCGTTTTCAGGAATAGGCTCGCCTTTCTCTAATACGCGCTCATTAACACAGTCATACACAGGGATCGTTGCTGACAGGCGAACACCTGGAGCAAGTACTGCACCTTTTTTAACTACAACGCCTTCAACAATTACACAGCCAGCACCAATAAATGCATCGTCTTCAATAACAACTGGGCTTGCGCCAACAGGTTCTAATACGCCGCCAATTTGTACCGCTGCACTTAAATGTACGTTTTTACCAATTTGTGCACATGAGCCAACTAATGCATGACTATCTACCATGGTACCTGTGTCGATGTAAGCACCAATATTAACGTACGCTGGTGGCATGATTACTGTGCCACTTGCAACATAAGCACCTGGGCGAACACTCGTACCACCTGGCACCATACGTACACCTTCTTCAGCAGAAAAACCACGTACTGCAAGGTTATCTTTATCTACAAATCCACCTGGGAATTCGGTGTTAGTACCATTTTTAAAAACGTCTAAAATGCCTTTTTTAACTTCTACATTTGCGTGCCAGTTACCATTTTCATCTTGGTTTGCTGCACGTACAGAGCCATTTTCTAGGTTTTTTAATAGTTCTTGCCAGTTCATAGTACTTCTCTCTTAATTCCAGGATAATATTTTTTGATTCGCAGCGAGAATTGCCGCAGGTGATTCCAGCTCATGGTGAGTAAGCGGTGGACGTAAATTAGGGGTATTGAGTTTGCCTTGTTGATGCATTAGCACTTTTACAGGCACAGGATTAGCCACTTCAAATAAGCTATTTACAGCCTCGCTCCATGTAGTAAATAAGTTTGGCGTACCAGACAGCGATCTGCGAACAAACTCAGCGGTTTGTTTAGGCCATGCGTTTGCCGCAACTGATACTAAGCCTTTGGCGCCTGCTTGGGCAAAATAAGGCATTAAGGCATCATCGCCACTGTAAATAGCAACATTTGGATTGCTGGTTCTAAAGACTTCGAACTTGCTAATATCACCACTGGCTTCTTTTAATGCCCAAAGATTTTCGTGATGACTGAGTGCTGAAAGCAATTCAGGCGCAAGTGCAACGGCGCTGCGACCTGGCACGTTATAAAGCATGCATGGCAGTTCAGTTGCACTAAGTAATGCATCAAACCATTGTATTTGCCCTTTTAATCCCGGCTTTGCGTATAGCGGTGAGCCCAATAAAAGCGCATCAATAGGGTGTTGATTACAAAAGTCTAACCATGCAAGTTGCTCAGGCAGGTTGATACCACCAACCGCAACCATTAAAGGGACGTTTGGTGATAAATCGCAAACAAAACTGACAACAGCTTGTTGCTCTGAAGTGGTTAATGCTAAGCCTTCACCAGTGCTGCCGAGTAATAAAATGCCATTGTTAGCATCTTGCTGCTCGTTAACGAGTTTAGCTAAGTTATCAAAATCAATCTCACCATTTTCATTAAACGGTGTGACTAATGCAGTCCACAGTGGGTACTGCGCTAAATTAAATTGTGATTTCATCTCTAGCGAACTTAGTGTGTGTTCGGAGATAGGCTAAGGGAAGGCTCAGTCCACTTCGAACAACTAAAAATTCGAAGAGCAATGGACTTAAAAAATAGATAAGGCAAATGGCCTTATTTTTCTAAGACCAGAAGCTCTCCACCAAACTTATTTACTTGTAATCAAGTAATTGGTGACAGTCGCTGGGATTCAGCCCAGACGCCCGAGAGTTAGAGTTAGCAAAAACAATACTCTCTCGGCGTTAATTCCCCTCGTTCAGAGTCTTAGGAGTTTGCTCTCCTCAACTGAACTACCTGAATAACGCACCTCTTCCAGCCCTTGAGCAAGCAGCTTTTGGTAAGCTGATTACTATAAATAGGGTGATTGAGCGGCAATTGAAACATTTTGGACGTCTAAATGTCAATAAAATTTATTTTTGCTCGCTGCAATCCACTTATGTTTAATGGTATAACTACCGCTAATTGTCTCTAATTAAAATAAAAAATCGTTTGTTGTGAGAAAGTTAGGATTATTGTTTTTTGTCTTGTTTTGCGTGCCATCGTTTGCGACGGTAAAGAAAGCTTATGAAGAGTCGTTTGCATCGTCTGTGGTGCTCAGTGATTCAGACGTGGTGCGATTTGGTTTTGGTAACTTTGATCCTGTTAATATCTTAGAGCAGCTTGGTGATGATAATAATGATCAAAGCTTAGATTTACGTAAGCAGTTACAGGTTTTTGCCCTTCCGTACACATATCAATTAGATGAAAAGTCTCGTATCAATACCCATTTTTCTTATATCTCACAATCGCAAGAAGTGTTGTTTGATAATTTAATTATCCCTGATGATAGCCATGATCAAATTTTTACTGCATACGGTGATTACGAAAGCGAACTTTATCGCTATGAAAATTGGTTATTAGAGTGGAATGCCGGTGCTCACATAATGCATTACGACAATATTCATGATTATAAAAGCCCTGAAAGCCGCGCTATAAAATCAGAAGTGGAAGGAATTTATTTTAATACCACAGCTAATTCTTTGTTAGCGGATTTTGGTTTAACGCTGAGCAGAAAAAAAGAGAGTCGCTGGGGACATTGGCTCGTTAAATCAAGTTATAACCATTTCTTTGGTAAAGGATTTGGCGGTGATGAGCCAACACGAGAAGCAACGCCGTCAGGTTGGTATTTTGCAAATAGTGTGCGTGCTACTGTCAAGTTAGATCAAAAACTAAAACACACGGAATCGATATATTTGAAATTCCAACGCGTTGATTTAGGCGGTGATGCGCGAAGTGCTTTTAGCACAGGTCATTACTATGAATATGGAGGCGGTTTGCTTATCGATACACGGCCTTGGACATCATGGTTTGACAATATTGGCATTGGCTTGCATTACAACGAAGGCAGTGTGCTTAGCGGTGGCAGCATTGTAATTTACTTCAATGAAGAGTAACGTATTGATAATTATTTACCTAAAAGGATTTAAGTATGATTGCCTTTTCACTTCTTGTGTTTTCAACTAGCGCGTTAAGTGCAGCTGAGATTAATCCTGTAATCAATAAAACTGAGCAGCTACATTTAAATACCATCGTTAATGCTGAGGCGATTAAACGTGTGCCACCAAAATACCCAATTAGTGCTGCTAAAGAGGGTAAAGAAGGGTGGGTACAATTGAGTTTTGTAGTTGAGCCTGATGGCACAACATCTAATGTGATTGTGGAAAATTCATCTAACCCAGTATTTGAGTCATACGCACTTAAATCCATTAAAAAATGGCAATATTCACCTGCAACAATGGACGGTAAAGCGATTCAACAATGCCGCAACCAAGTGCAAATTGATTTTTCACTTGGCGGGGCGTCTAAAGGTGTGTCAAAGAAGTTTGTAAAACACTACAAATTGGCAAATCGTTATTTGGAAGATAATAACATTGTTGAAGCGCAAAAAATAATGGCGAAAATAGAAAAAAAAGGACGCTGGAATGCCTATGAAGATATGTATTATGCGATTCTTAATTCGTTAATTGCGGAACAAAAAAAGGACACTGAAGCTGAGCTTAATGCCATTAAAAGCGCTCTGAGACACCGTGAATTACAAAAAGAAACGCAGTACAGTGCGTTTGCAGCACGAGCGTTTAGTTTAGCTGTTGAGCGTCAGCTTTATGGTGATGCAAAGTCGATATTTGAAAACTTGCAAACGCATTATTCTGACAACCCGAATGTAGCGAAATTAACACCTTACTACGAACAAATAACCGCTTATTTAGCCAGTGATAAGCCATTAGTGATTGATGCAGAAATAGGTGAGCGCGATTTTTGGCGTTATCAGTTAGAGCGCAGTGGTTTTGTGATTGATAATGTCAGTGGCAATCTAACTAACCTTGAAATTCGTTGCGATAATTATCATTCCCAATTTTTGGTTGAGTCAGGCAATAAGTGGCAAATTCCTGAGTCTTGGGGCAGATGTTCGGTTTATGTTTTTGGTGATGCAAACGCCAAATTTAGATTGGCAGATGTTCACCATGATGAACAAAAAATCTAAACAAATTAAAAAGGCGCTCTAAGCGCCTTTTTAATGTTCAGTTTTGGGTGATTATTTACGAACCTTGATATCGCCTACACCCACTTCCGCTTCAATGCTGTGTTCACCGTTACCTCTGTAACGTGTTTCTGAACTAACAATGTTGCGAGAGCTTTCTAAATCACCGCTAAAGCCTTTAATGCTTGTATCACCAACACCAGTTGATAATTCGATGCGTTTAAAGTCATCAAGTACGGTATCAATACGAATTGAACCTACACCTACTTCAGCTTCTACTGAGTTTTCAAGTTTCTCAATTTCAATGCTGCCAACACCCACTTCAATATCAATGGCTGCTGATTTTGGCACTTTAATTACCCACTCTTGGTTTAGGTTATCTTCATCAATTTCTAATGAAATGCGATTATCACGAACACGTTTGCTTAGCTCAATGTTTGATACATCGCGATTTTTTGAAAACCAACCTTCGTCTTTACCTTCGATTTCAATTTCAATGCTAAGCTCATTGCTATCAACAGTGATGATTTCAATACTGCCAACCGGGAAATTGATTTCTAGGTTTTGACCTTGTGTCATAGTAAGTGTTTCGGTAATGCGTTTTTCGTCAGCGGCATAAAGATTAGTTGAAATGCTTGCTGCGATTAAAGTCATTGCTAACGCTAATTTTTTCATAGTTTGTATTCCTTTTGATGACTGCGCTTTAATCAGTTTTATCTGTTAGTTATTTAGTAAGTCGCAACCATCGTTTAAAAAGGTTTAAAAAATTATTTATTTTTTTTCGAAAGTTTAAAACCTTCTTTTTTAAGTAGCTCTAATAAGCCTTCTGGGCCGTGTAAATGCAAGGCGCCAACAGCAATAAAATGCGGCTCTTTAGTAAGTTTTGATTTTAGTTGCTTCACCCAGTCTTTATTACGATTGGTTAGTAGTACTTTTTCAGTTAAGGCGCTATAGCTGTCGCCTGTAAAGGTTTCGCGGTAATAACTCTCAAGGGCTGCATCATCTCCGCGCTTCCAGCTGCCTATTAAACGATTAAAGTATTTATCCATATCCGCTAGTTCTTTCAAACCGTCTTCAATCATTTTGTTGTTGTGTTTGTTAAAGCTTTTAAACATGCCCATTTGTTGCTCTAGGGTTTCTAATTGCATTATTGGGATTTGTAAACGCTGAGCAACATTCATTACTTGCTTATCAATACCATAGGTATCTTGGTAACCTGCTTTTTGATATTCCATTAAGGTAATTTGTAACATTACAGCAAAGGGTTGCATTGGCTGGAATAATTCCATGCTTAAACCTTGCTTGGTCAGGTAGTTACTTAGGGCTTTGTAATTTTTAGCTGATATTTCAGATTTCAGGGTTTTGCCTGAAGGTAACATCATGTAGCTAATCATGATTTGTTGTTGCTCAAGGGGATTTATTTTAGATAAATCGACTTCAACAACGAGCTTTTCGGTTTTTTCAATTGCCTTTTTTACATAGCTCGGCAGGCCTGCCATTTGTTGATCTCCAAGGTGAACGGTGCCTAGTAAGTAAGATGTCACACCATTTTTTTCGACTTGCCAAAGCGAGGGGGTAATTTTGCTATTAGCAAAAACTGGTTGAGCAAAGCTGAGTAAAAAGAAAGGTAATAAAAGGATTTTGAGTAGTAAGAAAAATCGCATTGCGGATCCTTGCTGTGAGCTTTTAATTTTAATAAGCAGTGTACTTGATAGCACAATATTAGTCTTTGCTTATTTTTTAACAAAAAAGTTATAAGCTTTGCAAAATTAAACTGATATTCAAATAAGTATCGTACTTCGCATACATAATCTTGAAAATTGTATAAAATGGATTTTTTATCTAATAAAGGTGTTTTTGGTTGTTTATTTTGATTTTAAATGGTTTTTCTTAATTTAAATTTGCATAGATTTCTTGATTGACTTTTTGGTCCATAAACGATACTAATAAAAAAGAAGCCAAGCACGAGGGTGTTTGGCTATTTTTGTAAAGAATTTATGGTTGCTTAAACACATGTTTAAAACAGTAAACGTACTAGTCCTAATTATTAACGTGGTGATTATTATTACCGCGGGGGCTTCGTAGTGCTGTAGCAAAAGTTAAGCATTGAGAGAGCCCCCGAACTGAAAAGTCCGGGGGCTTTTTTTTGGCAGTAAGAAAATGAGCAATTAGTAAACATCACAGGGTAGAGAAAATGACAGGTGCAGAGTTAACAATCGATTTATTAGCCAAACATGGCGTGAAAGAGGTATTTGGTTACCCTGGTGGTGCCATTATGCCGATTTACGATGCTTTGTACGGCTCGCCTGTTAAACACTATCTTACCCGTCATGAACAAGGCGCGGGTTTTGCTGCTGTAGGTTATGCCAGAAGCACAGGTAAATTAGGGGTTTGTTTTGCAACTTCAGGCCCAGGTGCAACAAACCTTATCACTGCGCTTGCTGATGCCATGATGGACTCTGTGCCGCTACTTGCAATTACAGGACAAGTACCTACAGCAGCAATTGGCTCAGATGCCTTCCAAGAAGTTGATGTACTCGGTATGTCATTAAGCTGTACTAAGCACAGCTACATGGTAGAACGTGCCGAAGATTTAGCAGAGATACTTCAAGAAGCAATGCACTTGGCACAGTCAGGTCGCCCAGGTCCAGTGCTTGTTGATATTCCAAAAGATATTCAAATGGGCGCGGTGACTTATCAACCATGGTTAGCTGCTGACGATTACAAACCTGAATTTAAACAGTCAGAACTCGCCAAAGCCAATGAGTTACTAAGCCAAGCGAAGAAGCCATTGGCATATATTGGTGGTGGTGTGCAAATGGCTGATGCGCAAGATGAGCTTATGCAATTCTTAAAAACGACCAATATGCCTGCGGTAAGCACATTGAAAGCGCTTGGTTCAGTGAAACCAGATTATCCATATGATTTAGGCATGCTAGGAATGCACGGCGGTCAAGCTGCCAACTTAGCTGTGCAAGAGTGTGATTTGTTAGTGTGCATTGGTGCGCGTTTTGACGACCGTGTAACAGGTAACCTTGCTAAATTTGCCAGCAAGGCTAAGGTTATCCATTTAGATGTGGATGCTGCTGAGGTGGGTAAGCGTAAACCGGTTAACGCCTCACTTGTTGCTGATTTAAAAGATTCACTACCGCATTTAGCAACACATAAAACTAACCCTGAGTGGCTGGCGCATATCAGTAACATGCAGCAGCAACATGCATGGCGCTATGATTACCCTGGTGAGAAAGTATATGCACCCTATTTACTAAACCGTTTAAGTCAGCTAATGCCAAATAATGGCGTGGTGTGCTGTGATGTTGGTCAGCACCAGATGTGGGTGGCGCAACACATGAAGTTTTCGCACCCTAGCAATCACTTAAGCAGCGGTGGTGCAGGCACCATGGGCTTTGGTTTACCTGCGGCAATTGGTGCGCAAATAGCACGTCCTAACGATTTTGTACTAACGGTTTCTGGCGATGGTTCAATCATGATGAACATTCAAGAGCTAGCCACAATTCGCCGTAACAATTTACCCGTTAAGTTACTTATTTTAGATAACCAGCGTTTAGGTATGGTAAGGCAATGGCAGCAACTTTTCTTTGATGGTCGCTACAGTGAAACAAACCTGTCAGATAATCCTGATTTCGTTCAATTGGCTGCTGTTTTTGGTATTCCAGGTGAAACAATCACACATGCAAATCAGGTGGATGCTGCAATAGACAAACTAGTGGCAAGTGAAGGGCCTTATATTCTTCACGCATGTATAGATGATAAAGAAAACGTTTGGCCATTAGTTCCGCCAGGCGCCGCAAACGATCAAATGCTAACTGAGGTGGCAAAATGAAGCACAACTTATCAATAGAAGTGAAACAACAAAGCATTGCATTGGAAAGATTTTTACGTGTAACACGTCACCGCGGGTTTAATTTAACCTCAATGAATATTGAGAGTAGCGAAGAAAAGTATATTGTAAATATGATGGTAGATAGTGACCGACCTATTTATTTATTAACACAACAATTAAAAAAGTTAGTTGAAGTGAACCAAGTTGAAATACTGGATACGCGCACACTAGCAGCAACTAACTAATTACTATTTATAAAGGTTTAATAGAATGTCAGATTTAATTTGGTTTAATGGCAAAATCGTTCCACAAGAGCAAGCAACAACGCATGTACTGAGTCATGCAATCCATTACGGTAGCTCAGTATTTGAAGGTGTGCGCGCATACGATACGCCAAATGGTCCAGCTATTTTCCGTTTGCAAGATCATACAAAACGTTTATTTGATTCAGCAAAAATTTATCGCATGCAAATTCCTTACACTGCAGATGAAATTAATGAAGCATGTAAAGTTGCAGTACGTGAAAACGGTTTAAAAAATGCGTATCTACGTCCTTTTGCATTCTTGGGTAATGTAGGTTTAGGCGTTAATCCAAAATCTCATAAAGCAGATGTTGCAGTAGCGGCAATGGAGTGGGGCACGTATTTAGGTGATGGCGCATTAGAAGCGGGTGTTGATGCCTGTGTTTCATCATGGAATCGTTTAGCTCCAAACACTATGCCAACAGCAGCAAAAGCAGGTGGTAACTACTTATCGTCACAGCTTATTTCAGGTGAAGCAAAACGTAATGGCTACGTTGAAGGTATCGCACTTGATGTAAATGGTTACCTAAGTGAAGGTGCCGGTGAAAACCTATTTATTGTTAAAAACGGCGTTATTTATACACCACCAACAACTGCGGCAATTCTACCTGGTTTAACACGCGATACCATGATGTATTTAGCACGTAAAGCGGGCTTTGAAGTACGTGAAGAGCCTATCTCTCGTGAAGCGCTTTACCTTGCAGATGAGTTCTTTATGACAGGCACTGCAGCAGAAGTAACACCAGTGCGTAGCGTAGACCAAATTGAAATTGGTACAGGCAAGCGCGGTGAAATCACCGAGCAACTACAGCAAGCGTATTTTGATTTAGTTAAAGGCCAAACAGAAGATGAAAATGGCTGGTTAACACTAATCAACGAATAATACGAAAACGACAAATATATTGGGAATGAGGAGTAGGGCATAGCCCTAAAAAGAGGTAAACCATGGCTAGATTAAGAAGTGCAACAACAACTGAAGGTCGTAAACGTGCTGGTGCCCGCGCACTCTGGCGTGCAACAGGGATGACAGACAAAGACTTTGGTAAACCAATTATTGCTGTGGTGAACTCGTATACCCAGTTTGTACCGGGTCACGTTCACTTAAATCAACTAAGTGAAATGATGGCTGAAACCATTCGTGATGCAGGTGGTGTACCGCGTGAATTTAATACTATTGCGATTGATGATGGTATCGCTATGGGTCATGGCGGCATGCTTTACTCATTGCCTTCACGTGACCTAATTGCAGACTCTGTAGAATATATGGTTAATGCTCACTGTGCGGATGCCATGGTGTGTATTTCAAACTGTGACAAAATTACGCCGGGAATGTTGTTAGCTGCACTTCGCTTAAATATTCCGGTGATCTTTGTTTCTGGCGGTCCAATGGAAGCAGGTAAAACACGCCTTGCAGAAATTGATATCAAGCTTGATTTAGTTGATGCCATGGTAAAAGGTGCCGACCCATCAGTAAGCGATGAAGATTCAGATAAAGTTGAGCGTAGTGCTTGCCCAACCTGTGGTTCTTGCTCAGGTATGTTTACAGCTAACTCAATGAACTGTTTATTAGAAGCGCTAGGTTTAGCGCTGCCAGGTAACGGTACAACATTAGCAACACATAAAGACCGTAAACAACTTTATGTCGAAGCAGGTCGCCGTATTGTCGATTTATGTCGTAGCTATTATCGCGACGAAGACGATTCAGTATTACCGCGCAACATCGCTGATCGCAGCGCATTTATGAATGCTATGACTTTAGATATTGCGATGGGTGGGTCATCAAATACTGTGTTACACATCATCGGCGCAGCGCAAGAGGCGGGCGTTGATTTTGATATGACCCATATTGATCAGCTGTCACGCCAAACACCTTTCTTATGCAAAGTAGCGCCAGCAACACCTGAATATCATATTGAAGATGTACACCGCGCTGGTGGCATTATGGGTATTCTTAATGAGCTTGGTAAAGCAGGCAAATTAGAACTAAACGCAGGCCATGTAGCTGGTGGCACCTTAGGTGAATTAATTGAAAAGTGGGACGCTACTAACCCTGACAATAGCGCCGCGCAAAAATTCTATAAAGCGGGTCCAGCGGGTATTCGTACCACTAAAGCAATGAGCCAAGAAACGCGTTGGCCTGAACTCGACCTAGATCGTGAAAATGGCTGTATTCGCAGCGTTGAACATGCGTTTAGTCAAGATGGTGGTTTAGCGGTACTTTATGGCAACCTTGCGCCAGATGGCTGTATTGTTAAAACCGCCGGTGTTGCAGACGGCATGTTGGTATTTAAGGGCACTGCGAAAGTTTTCGAATCTCAAGATGATGCAGTTGACGGCATCTTAGGTGGCCAAATTGAAAAAGGGGATGTGGTTATCATCCGCTACGAAGGACCAAAAGGTGGTCCAGGCATGCAAGAAATGTTGTATCCGACCAGCTACCTAAAATCGATGGGGTTAGATAAAGATTGTGCGCTATTAACGGATGGTCGTTTTTCAGGAGGCACATCGGGCTTATCAATTGGTCACGCTTCGCCAGAAGCTGCTAGCCAAGGTGCAATCGCGCTAGTTGAAAACGGCGATGAAATCGTCATTGATATCACCAAGCGTAGCATTGATATGATGGTTAGCGATGAAGAACTTGCCGCGCGTCATGAAAAGCAATTAGCCCGTGGTAAAGATGCCTACAAACCTGTGGATCGTGTACGCAGTGTAACGCCAGCATTAAAAGCCTATGCATTACTTGCAACCAGTGCTGATAAAGGCGCGGTACGTGACCTTAAAAAGTTAGAGGAGCTCAGTTAATGGTCTCCCAAGAGCTCGATTATTTTCGCGCTATTATCCAAGCCAATATGGAGCCCTTGGCAAAAGTAACGGAGGTCAGCCCGGTTACTAGCCTTGAGCAGAAACTTGGCAATCATATTTGGCTAAAGCGTGAAGATCAGCAGCCGGTATATTCGTTTAAATTACGCGGTGCGTATAACAAATTAAAGCAGTTACCAAAAGGCTCGCAAGTAGTCACAGCATCGGCGGGTAACCATGCTCAGGGGGTGGCACTTAGTGCAAGTCACCTTGGTCATACAGCACGTATTGTCATGCCAGTGACTACACCGGAAATCAAAGTAAACGCGGTGCGCAACCTGGGTGGTGAAGTTATTTTACATGGCCATCACTTTGATGCTGCGAATGCCTATGCACTGGAAATTGCTGAAAAAGAAGGCGCAGTATTTGTACCACCGTTCGATGATAAAGATGTGATCATCGGGCAAGGCACCATTGCGCGCGAACTGATGCAGCAGTTGCCACTACTTGATGCGGTATTTATTCCGGTTGGTGGCGGTGGCTTGTTGGCAGGTATGTCGATTTACTTAAAATCACTGCGCCCAGATATTAAAGTGATCGGTGTTGAAGCTGAAGACAGTGCCTGTTTAAAGGCCGCAATGGAAGCAGGCGTACCGGTTGAACTAGAGCGCGTAGGCAGTTTTGCCGATGGTGTTGCAGTTAAAATCATTGGTAAAGAAACTTTTCGCTTAGCACAAAAATACTGTGATGAGGTGATTACCGTTTCGAGTGATGAAATTTGCGCCGCGATGCAGGACATTTTTGTCTCAACCCGCGCTGTTGCTGAACCATCCGGTGGTTTGTCGCTCGCAGGGCTAAAAAAATGGGTTGCGCAAACAGGCACTAAAGGTAAAAACCTTGCAGCAATTTTATCAGGTGCAAACCTTAATTTTGATAGATTACGTTATGTGGCAGAGCGTACTGCGCTGGGAGAGCATAATGAAGCACTTTTAGCAGTGACTATCAAAGAAGAAAAAGGTAGCTTTAAGAGTTTCTGCAAGGCATTAAACGGCCGTTCAATTACAGAGTTCAACTATCGTTACACAGGCCCTGGTGATGCTGAAATCTTTGTTGGTGTGGGTTTACGTAATGGTGAAACTGAACTTGCGAGTTTAAAGCAGGAGTTAAGTGATAAAGGTTATTGCTTTGTTGATATGACCAATAACGAGCTGGCTAAATTGCACGTGCGTTACATGGTTGGCGGTAAACCGGGTGAGCAGTTATCAGAGCGCTTATTTCGTTTTGAGTTTCCAGAATACCCTGGAGCGCTCGAGCGTTTTCTAGATACTTTAGGCGCAAATTGGAATATCAGCTTATTCCACTATCGCAATCATGGTGCCGCAACTGGAAATGTATTGGCTGCATTTGAAGTGCCTGAGCAAGATAACGCGGCCTTTAGTGATCACTTACAACGTTTAGCTTATGCTTATCAAGAAGAAACTGACAATCCGTGTTATTTGCAGTTTTTGTCGAGTAAGGCACATAACCTTGCGCAAGTAGCAAACAGCTAACGTAAACAGCTTATCTAAATGCCCCGATAATTGGGGCATTTTCTATTCTGAACATCACAGCAAGATTTGCTATCATAGCGCTATTCAAATTTAGCCTGTGTTGAAGATGTCTCACACCGCACTTTTTACCGCAATTGATACGCTATTAACTAAAACGCAAGCCTATTGGCAATGTGTTGCTTTTGCGTCGCGCGAAATACCTTGGCCGCATTTAACAGAAATCCTGCTGGCGTTATCTGATGATGATGTTGAACAGCTTGAAAGTAATCAAGTTGAGTTACAGCGTTACTTGGCAAACCTTATTCCTGAGTTAGATAATGTTGAAAGCTTGCTGCAACTGCCAAGCGCAAATAAGCAGGCAGCTCAGTTTCCATTTTGGCTTACAAACGGTATTAAAGGCAGTAAAATTGCTCAGTTAGAAAGCTTTGTGATGCAAACCGCAGAGCAAGACTTACCGCTGCTGGAGTGGTGCGCTGGTAAAGGGCATTTAGGGCGGTTATATCATTTTGCCCACAAGGTGCCAGTACAGAGCGTTGAAATACAACCTCAGCTGGTGGCTCAAGGGCAGCAGTTAGCACAGCAATTTGGCTTGGACATTAAACTGGCTGAATTGGATGTTTTATCCGAACGTGCGGCAGATTATTTACAGCAAGAGCAGCATGCGGTGGCACTTCATGCCTGTGGTGGGCTGCACCAAGCACTGATTAAACATGGTGTTGCCAAAGGCACTAAATTAATGAGCATTTCACCATGTTGTTATCATTTATTTCAGCAATCTGAACAGTATGTTGCAATGAGTGAGATTGCCAAGCAGTCTCAGGTTGCTTTTACTGCCAGTGATTTAAAGCTCGCCCTGCAGGAAACAGTTACCTCGGGTAAACGCATTTCACGTTTACGTGAAACTGAAACAGTATGGCGCTTAGCATTTGATTGTTTGCTTGATGATGTACTTGAAAAAGATAGCTATCTTCCAGTGCCGTCAGCCAAAAAAGCGCTGTTTTCTGGTGAGTTTAGCGATTTTTGTACATGGGCTGCCAAGCAAAAGAATATTATTTTACCAGCACAGATAGATTACGCAGCTTATTTAGCACAAGGCAAACTACGACGTCAGATTACCCAGCGCATTGAGTTAGTACGTCATGGCTTTAGGCGTTTGATTGAGCTTTGGTTAGTGCTTGACCGTGTTTTATATTTGGAGCAATTTGGCTACCGCGTTACACTCAGTGAGTTTTGTGAAAAACAAATCACACCAAGAAATATACTAATTCAGGCAAAAGCCTAAAAAAACTATCAGGAACGCAAATACTGATGAATAAATTAGCGCATCTTTTTGTTAAGAATCGCTCGTGGGCAAAAGAAACAACGGATCGGGATCCTGAGTTTTTTAAGATTCTTTCAATGCAGCAAAATCCCGAATATTTATGGATAGGCTGTGCCGACTCCCGTGTACCAGCAAACGAGATAGTTGGCTTATTACCTGGTGAATTATTTGTTCATAGAAATGTAGCAAATATGGTGGTACACACTGATCATAACTGTCTCTCTGTACTACAATATGCAGTAGAGGTTCTTAAAGTAAAACATATCATGGTGGTAGGACACTATGGCTGTGGTGGTGTAAAAGCCGCACTTGACGGTGTGCGATTAGGGTTAATCGATAATTGGCTAAGACATGTTGTAGATGCGCGCGATAAGTATGAAGTGGAACTTAATAGTTCTGCCAGTGAGCAGCAAAAGTTTGACCGCTTATGTGAAATTAACGTCATCGAACAAGTTAAAAATGTGTGCCAGACAAATATCGTGATGGATGCATGGGAGCGAGGACAAGAATTAGAAGTCCATGGCTGGATTTATGGGTTGGCTGATGGCCATATTAGAGATTTAGAAACCAGCATAAATGGGGCGAACAATGTGGCAAAAATTTATAACAGTGCCGTTCAAGGTGTGTTTAGTCGTTAGTCTTTGCCTAGCGTTATTGGGCTTTGATGCATTTGCTGAAGCGCAAGAATCCACAGCTTCGGATAAAATACATTTACGTTTCGCGGTGCCTAACTTCCCGCCATATATTTATCTAGATGAAAATAAGCAGCTAGCAGGTCAAGGTATAGAGCGTGTAACCAAAGTGCTTAATAACATGGAGCTTAATTATGAGTTTGAGCTGGTGGCTAATTATGGCATTGCACTTAGAGAGTTACGCGGTGGCAAAATAGATGGCTTCTTTTTAGCAACACAAAATCATTATCGGGATCGTATCGCTAAAATCAGTGACGCTGTTCTTATCAATAATTGGAGTTGGTTTTACAAAGAGAGTAACCCTATTGATTTACAAGCACCGCAGTTTAAAGCACATGCCAGAATAGGCACTTTGTTAAATACTAATACTCAAGTGTGGTTACAAGATAATAACTATGTAATTACCACGTTAAGTAATGATGTAGAAACTTTGGTGGAAATGTTATTAGCCGACAGATTGGATGCTGTTTTTCTTTCAGAGAGTGTCTTTTTACATGCTTTGTCAAACAACGCTGCAAATAACGCAAAAATAGCCAGTACAACCGAAGCAAGTCGTGACTTTTCGGTTTACTTTTCAAATGACTTCTTAGCTCAGCATCGTTGGTTTTTAGATGCTTTTAATAGTGAACTGGCGAAACTAAAGGCAAAAGAAAAAGAAGCGCTTTAGCTTCTTTTTTATTCTGCGTCTTTATGTGCAAGCTTTGCTTCAAGTTCAGATACACGCTGTTCAAGAATAGCTAGTTTCTCACGTGTTCTTAGTAATACTTGGCTCTGCACTTCAAAATCTTCACGACTAACAAAGTCCATTTCGCTTAATTTATTTTGAATCGCTTGTTTGGTTTTACCTTCAATTGTGTCAGCAAGGTTTTTAACACCTTGTGGCATGTTTTCAGTAATTTGCTTTGCAATTTCTTCAAGTTTGGCTGGGTTAATCATAGTCAAAATCTATTATTAAAAACTGCACATAGTTTAACGCATCATGACGAGCCAGCAAAGACAATCCTTGCGCCTAGCATAGTGGCATTTTAAAATCCCTTTCTTTGTTGTGTTAACGCAAGCGATTTTAATGAAACTCAACCCTAAACAAGATGAAGCGGTTAAATATATTAGCGGGCCCTGCTTGGTTCTCGCTGGTGCTGGTTCAGGCAAAACCCGTGTAATTACCAATAAAATTGCCTACTTAGTGCAAAAATGTGAATACAAAGCGCGTAATATCGCTGCGGTAACCTTTACTAATAAAGCCGCAAAAGAAATGCGTGAGCGTGTGGCACAAACACTTGGTAAGCATGAAGCGAAAGGGCTGTGGGTATCAACGTTTCACACCTTAGGATTAGAAATCATTAAAAAAGAGCTTAATACCTTAGGTTTTAAACCGGGCTTTTCTCTGTTTGATGATCAAGACACCAATCAGTTGCTTGCAGAATTGACCGAACCTGAATTGAAAGGTGATAAAGATCTGCTTAATTTATTAAAAATGCAGATCTCCAATTGGAAGAATGACCTTATCGTTCCAGAGCAAGCAATTGCTGAAGCGCGCGAGCAACAAAAAGTCTTATTTGCCCAATTATATGCGCGTTTTCAAAATCAGTTGCGTGCATATAACGCACTCGACTTTGACGACTTAATTATGATCCCAACACTGCTGCTGGCTGCTAATCCTGATGTGCGCGATCGTTGGCAGGATCGTTTTCGTTATTTATTAGTCGATGAATATCAAGATACTAATACCAGCCAATATCAATTAGTTAAGCTATTGGTAGGTGAACGTGCGCGCTTTACTGTAGTAGGTGATGATGACCAAAGTATTTATTCTTGGCGTGGTGCAAAGCCGCAAAACTTGGTGTTATTGAGTAAAGATTTTCCTGGGCTACGTTTAATTAAGCTCGAACAAAACTACCGAAGCGCGGGGCGTATTCTTAAATCTGCCAACATTCTGATTGCTAATAACCCGCATGTGTTTGATAAAAAACTGTTTAGTGAATTGGCATACGGTGAACAAATTAAGGTCATTGCCACTAAAGATGAAGAACATGAAGCTGAACGTGTTGTTGCTGAGATTATTTCGCACAAATTTATGAAGCGTACCAGCTTTAAAGACTATGCGATTTTGTACCGTGGTAATCACCAAGCTCGGGTGTTTGAAAAAGCACTGATGGGAAGCCATATTCCTTATAAAATAAGTGGCGGTATGTCGTTTTTCTCACGTGCAGAAATTAAAGACATTATGGCTTACTTGCGCTTGTTGGTGAATCAAGATGACGATAACGCTTTTTTACGTATCGTAAATACACCAAGACGAGAAATTGGGCCTGTTACCTTAGAAAAATTGGGAACACTTGCCAATGAAAAACACATTAGTTTATTTGCTGCGTGTTTTGAGCCTGAGCTTTCGTCGCGCTTAACGGGGCGTGGTTATAATGCCTTAATGGGGTTTGCTCGCTGGGTTGTTGAGCTTTCTGACCGTGCCACTCGCGGCGATACTCTTGAAGCAGTTAAAGATATGGTGCGTGAGATTAACTACGAAGACTATTTGTATGAAACCTCAACCAGCGCCAAAGCTGCCGAAATGCGTATGAAAAACGTGTCGGAACTTTATCGCTGGATTACTGATATGTTAGTTGGCAGTAGTGAAAACCCACCGTTAACATTACCAGAAGTAGTGATGAAGCTGACACTACGCGACATGCTTGAACGCAACGAAGAAGAGGATGAATCTGATGCAGTGCAATTACTTACATTGCACGCGTCAAAAGGTCTCGAATATCCATATGTATTTATGGTGGGCATGGAAGAAGGTTTACTGCCGCATCAAACTAGCATAGATGAAGATAACGTTGAGGAAGAAAGGCGTTTAGCCTATGTAGGCATTACTCGTGCGCAGCAAGAGCTAATTTTAACCTACGCCAAAGAGCGTAGAATGTTTGGTGAGACAATTACGCCTGAGCTAAGCCGTTTTGTCGCAGAAATGCCGCAAGATGACCTTGCATACGAAATGCGAAAACAGCCGCAAAACCAACAACAGCGTATGGAAAAAGGCCAAGCAAGGGTTGCTAACTTACGTGCAATGCTTAAAAAATAAGTTATTGCTCTGCCGATTTACTGTGTGGCTTTGGTTTAGTTTCAACTGACGAAAGCTGCTCAGTTTCCTGCGTTAATGGGCTTAAAAACAAATTAACTCCAAGCTTTTTCAGTGTCGATTGGAAGTTCACAATTGCAGGGCCTGTAGCAACAATATTGCAGGTTGTATTTTGGGTTAGTGCAATAAGTGCTGCTAATTGCTGTTGAGCAAGTTTTTCATTAATTAACTTGCGGCAAAAACTTAAATCCAATAGCAAATAATCAAATTCAATGCAGGTTAGTTTTACTAGGTCAATTTGTTGTCGTGCTACCTCAATAACACCAATCTTGAATCCCATTTTTTTAAGCTGTTGTAGGTTTTCAATTTGCCTTGTTGACAGTTCTGCTAGGTTACTATCATTAATCAACCAACAAATATCATGGCGTGACTTAGCCAGCTGTTGGCTAAAATGTTCAAATTCATTTGCCAAGATACTCGTATGTAGTTGTAAAAACACAGTGTCATGTTTAACAACATGAGGTAATACTTGATTCAACAAGTAGTCGCAATAATCAATGGCTGGGTGTTGTTCTTGCAGCAGATGATTTAAGGCAATTATGGCACCAGATTCCAGCGTTAAATGAGGGTTAAAATAGGTCGCGACACCTGTTTCTTTTTCAAGGCTGATGATGTTTGATTTCACAAAGCTCAACTGACCGGTATTAACCTCATTTGCGCTAACTAAGTTATTTCTAGGTATATGCTCTGAAGACGCCAGTTTGATAGTACCTTTACCTGATTTTTTCGCTTGATACATTGCACTATCAGCATCGCGAATAATTTCATCAGTGCTGGCATAGGCTTTATTGCTGTATGCAATGCCAATACTTGCACCACTTTTGATGCATTGTTCATTGATACAAAACGGTTTATTCATAATTTTGATAATACGTTTTGCAATTTGTTTTGCTTCATCTTTATGTTGCAGGTGTGTTAATAAAATTACAAACTCATCACCACCGAAACGCGCCAACAGATCATGTTCGCGAATACAGGTAGAAAACTCGTTGGCGGTTGATTTTAAAAACTTATCTCCAGCGTGGTGCCCAAGAGTATCGTTGATATCTTTAAAGTTATCTAAGTCGATAAACATCACTGCAAAACAATGTGATTTATCGCGTTTGTTGCGCTGTAGCGTTTTATCAAGCTGAGATATAAACAAGCTGCGATTGGCAAGGCCGGTTAAATTATCATGATGGGCATCATGAAATAACTGACGTTCAATCTTTTTGCGCTCTTCAATTTGCAATTGCAGGTGAATATTTGCCTGCTGTAGCTCTGCGGTTTTTTCTTTAACTCTTTGTTCTAATTGGTTGTCGGCTAAATGCTTAACCACAACATTTGATATTTGCTCAGAGACGAATGAAATTAGCTCTATATCAGATAGTTTATAATGGTATTCGCCATTAAATGCTTGGCACGCCAGCACTCCAATAACCTGCTGGCGGTGATACAGGGGCACACCAATCCACGAGGTAGGTAAAGGTGAATTGTTAAATTTTGCAGGTAACTCGATGTTACCTTTGGCAACTTCGTTTAAGATTCTATTTTGATCAAAAAGCTCTGTTTTACCAGAATTAATAACAAATTCAGTAAGCCCTTTTGAAAAAGTACGAGGTTGGTAATCAGATGACATTTCGTCAACTGCATAAGGGCAAGTGATACTATTTTCAGATCGGTCATACAAGGCTATAAACAGGTTTTTAGCAAAAACTTCTTCATTAACAATGCTGTGAACTCGTTTGAAAAAATCCTGATTGTTAAGACTTTTTGTAGCAAGTTTAGAAATCGCGTAGAGAATATTTTGTTTGCGAATGGTCTCTTGATTTCGCGCTACCTCTAAGCGCAGTTGCTCTGTTCGCTCTTCCACTTGCTGTGCCATATATTGGCGTTTTTTAACACGTTCAACAGCGGTGCTGAAATAGAATGCAACTGTTTCAAATAACGCTATTTGGCTTTCATCAAATGGCTGATTAATATCATAACTTTGTGTTGCCATAACACCGATAACTTTACCATCATGATGAATTGGAACACCTAGCCAATACTCACAAGGTGTGCCCATAACACGACAAATGCCTTTTATTTCGCACTCAGCTATTTGCTCTTTGTTAAATAGTTTGGTTCGGCCTGTTTTAAAAACTAACCCAGTTAATGAGTTATCTAACATGCCTGTTTGCAGTGCTTGAATGGGTAAATGGATACCATCGACTTCATCGACAAAATAGGTTAACTCTAATTCACCAATAACAGGATTAAATAGCACCACATAAAAATTACGACATGGCAGGCTATTTTCAAGAATTTGTTGAATAGCAGGGTAGAGAAGCGTTAGCTCAGATACTTTACTCGCTTGTTCAGAAAGCTGTAAAAGGGCATTTTGTGTTTGCAAAGAGGTCTGATATCTCTTTACTAAACTCGTTAGGCGCTTTATTTTTCTTCGCTGTGAAGCACTGTAAGTGGGAGCATCTTCCATTGCAATTTCTTATTATTTTTAATAGTGAAACAGTAAGGTAAACTTTTGAAGCGACGAAAGTCACCCTTGTTTATTTTTTGACCTTATTTTTTCATTTTTTAAATTAAATAGCAATGCTGTAGTCGATTTCGGTAAATGTTCAAGTTATTGATTTATATGGTAAAAGTTCGCCTCTTTATATTCCATTTTTTTCTATAAATTATTTTAATTGTTATATAACTTTTTTGAGCAATAAAAAAGCCGCTTACATGAAGCGGCTTTTCAAAGGTGAACTAGAGTTAGTTGCCTTTCATCATAAATTCGATTGCATCTTTGATTTCTTCATCAGAACAGTTCATACATGTACCGCGAGGAGGCATTGCATTAAAACCGTTAATTGCATGGTCCATTAATACGTCCATACCTTTAGCTAAACGTGTATCCCAATCAGCTTTTGTTTTTGGAGCACCTAATGCGCCAGTGCCATGACAACCAAAACAGCTTGCTTGATACACTTGTTGACCTGTACGAGGGCCTGTTGGTTCAGCAACAACTGGTTCTGCACCTGCTAAATAAACAGAGCCAACTGGTGCGATACGTTTTTTAATCGCTTCTTCAGTTAACGAGTTATCAAAAGGTGCTGCAACTGCAACAGTTGCACTCATCATTAGTAATGCTGCTGTTAATTTTTTCATTTTTTACTTGCTCACAAATTGAGGTGATCAATCACAATAGACGGAAATTAGCACAATTATAACGTCTGCTGCCAATTTATAAAATGGTTAGTTATGGCTAATTAGTCTTAAAATATTAAAAAGTTGCGCTAGCGCAACTTTTTGTTGCTGATCAAAGTTAGCTCATTTTGATTAATTCAGCGATGGCTTTTTCAATGCCAGTTGCTGCTTCACGGATATTGGTTGCAAGCATATAAGCTGGTGTACTTATTACCTTAGCGTGTGCGTCCACAACAATATCATTTACATCGCAATCTTGGTGGGTTGCGCCAAGGGTGCTAAGAGCAGAGGCCGTATCAGCATCGTTACCTATTGTTGCTAATGTGCCTTTTGCGTATATTTGGGGAATAAGTGCAGGAGCTATACAAATATAAGCAGCTGGTTTTTGAGCTTCGGCAAATGCGCGACATGCATTTGCAACATCAGCATTAATTTCACACTCAGCTCCTTTAAAAGCAAAATCGCATAGGTTCTTTGCTGCGCCAAAACCACCTGGTAATGCAAGTGCATCAAATTCATTGATATTCAGTTCATTAAGATCTTTGATTTCACCTCGGGCAATTCGTGCAGCTTCAATCAACACGTTACGTTTTTCAGGCATTTCTTCGCCTGTAAGGTGATTAATTACATGATGTTGACTAATATTCGGTGCAAAGCATTGATAGCTTGCGCCTTGTAACTCAATATTAAGTAGCGTTAATACTGCTTCATGTATTTCAGCACCGTCAAAAACACCACATCCACTTAAAATTACGGCTACTTTTTTCATAGTTTGTTTCACTCCACATCAATATTTTAGCTGTCGCTATATTCTAGCTATAAAGAAACGATGTAAATAAAAAAAAATTATAAAAAGATCGCTAGGATCTTTGATCTTTTATTGGTAGAGTAACTGCCCTGCTAGAGATTAGGATGTTCCTTTCTAAGTTTTAAGGATAAAAGTTTAGCAGTTTCCACATCTTGGAAAATTAATAATAATAACAATAAGCTAGTTTTTAGCCTTGTTAAATCATTAATAAATAAACACTTTTTAGATTCTCTCTTTGTTTTTTCAAAGTCAGGGAAGGCTCTGTTACATCTTTACTAACAAACTTATCCACAGCTTATGCTTACCTTGCTTGTTTTATATTTGCTCGCTCCGTTTAATGTTTAATCAGAAAACTTATTTCTCTTGCTTTATGAGGTTGAATTCTCGTTTTCTTATCGGGGATATGGCATGCTATCGGCAATTTATTTATAAATCGTTTTAAGGCGAGTGCTTATGGCTCAGATCTCTGAAAATCCGTTGATCTTGGTTGATGGTTCATCATATTTATTCCGTGCTTATCATGCTCCACCTCATTTAACAAACTCTAAAGGCGAAGCAACTGGCGCAATTTATGGTGTTATAAACATGCTTAAAAGTCTTGTTAAGCAATATTCACCAAGTCATATGGTTGTGATCTTTGATGCAAAAGGGCCGACTTTCCGCAATGAAATGTATTCTGAATACAAAGCAAATCGTCCTCCAATGCCAGATGACTTACGCAGTCAAATTGAGCCTATTCATAACATTATTAAAGCGATGGGATTACCACTGATTAGCATTCCAGGTGTTGAAGCTGATGATGTTATTGGTACGCTTGCCAAACAAGCCTCAGAGCAAAAACGTGATGTGCTTATTAGTACTGGCGATAAGGATATGGCGCAGTTAGTTGATGAGCATGTAACGCTTATTAACACCATGACTAATACTATTTTAGACCCAGAAGGTGTGGTAAATAAATTTGGCATTGGCCCAGAACTTATTATCGACTTTTTAGCTTTAATGGGTGACAAGGTTGATAACATTCCGGGTGTACCAGGTGTTGGTGAGAAAACCGCACTTGCGATGTTACAAGGACTAGGTTCGATTGACTCGCTTTATGACAATTTAGATAAGATTGCAGATCTTGGTTTCCGTGGTTCAAAAACCATGGCTAAAAAGTTGGAAGATAATAAAGAGCAATTACAGTTATCCTATGAGCTTGCAACCATCAAGCTTGATGTTGAAATTGAACAAGATCTTGAATCATTTAAAGTTGCAGAAGCTAATACTGACGAGTTAATCAAACTATATGGTGAATGTGAATTTAAACGCTGGTTGAGTGAGCTGCTTGATGGAAATACCGCACCAGCGGCAGAAGTTGAAAGCACAATACCAGCTAAGCAAATTGAAGCTAACTATGAAACGATTTTAACTGAAGCGCAGCTTGATAGTTGGATTTCAAAGTTAGAAAAAGCCGAGTTATTTGCATTCGATACAGAAACTACCAGTCTTGATTATATGCAAGCCGATTTAGTCGGTATGAGCTTTGCTGTAACAGAAGGTGAAGCAGCTTATTTACCATTAAAACATGATTACTTAGGTGCACCTGTACAGCTAGAACTTGACTTGGTATTGAGCAAGCTGAGACCGATCTTAGCTGATCATAATAAAGCGAAAGTAGGCCAAAACCTTAAATACGATAAAAGTGTACTCGCGCGAGCGGGTATTGAACTTAATGGTATTCGCTTCGATACCATGCTTGAATCATACGTACTAAACAGTGTTGGTACTCGTCATGATATGGACTCACTGGCGCTAAAATATCTCGGCCATAAAAACATTAGTTTTGAAGAAATTGCAGGTAAAGGTAAAGCGCAGCTAACCTTCAATCAAATTGAGCTAGAAAAAGCGGCACCTTACGCAGCCGAAGATGCTGACATTACCTTGCGTTTGCATAATACACTTTGGCCAATGCTAGAAAAAGAAGCTGACTTGGTTGAAGTTTTTAACACTATAGAGCTGCCTTTAGTTAGCGTATTATCAGATATGGAACGTACCGGTGTTCATATTGATAGCCAAATGCTGGCACAGCAAAGTGTTGAAATTGCAGAGCGTCTTGAAGAGCTGGAAAAAGAAGCGTATGAGATTGCAGGAGAGGAGTTTAACCTAAGCTCAACCAAGCAATTACAAGGCATTCTGTTTGAAAAACTTGGCTTGCCAATACTCAAGAAAACACCAAAAGGTGCACCGTCGACTGCGGAAGAAGTGTTGCAAGAATTAGCACATGATTATCCGTTGCCTAAGTTGATTATTGAGCATCGCGGTTTAGCTAAACTCAAATCAACGTATACTGATAAATTACCTAAAATGGTAGATGAAGTAACGCAACGCGTGCATACCTCGTATCATCAAGCGGTTACAGCTACAGGGCGTTTAAGTTCTAGTGATCCTAATTTACAGAACATTCCAATTCGTAATGAAGCAGGTCGCCGAATTAGGCAAGCATTTGTTGCGGCACCAGGTAAGTTAATTATGGCTGCCGATTACAGTCAAATTGAACTGAGAATTATGGCGCATCTATCTCAAGATAACGGCCTATTAAGTGCATTTGCTGAAGGTAAAGATGTTCACAGCGCGACAGCTGCGGAAGTATTTGGCGTACCAATTGAAACCGTTACATCAGATATGCGACGTAAAGCAAAAGCGGTAAACTTTGGCTTAATTTATGGTATGAGTGCCTTTGGCCTGTCTCGTCAATTAGATATCCCGCGTAATGAAGCGCAACACTATATGGATACCTACTTTGAGCGCTTCCCAGGCGTACTTGAGTATATGGAGCACACGCGTGAAGATGCCGCTGAAAAAGGTTACGTTAGTACCTTATTTGGTCGCCGTTTGTATCTACCAGATATCAACGCTCGTAATGGTGCGCGCCGTAAAGCTGCAGAGCGCGCTGCGATTAATGCGCCGATGCAGGGCACTGCAGCTGATATTATCAAACGTGCAATGATAAATGTTGCAGGTTGGCTTAAAACGCAATCGTCCGATGATATTGAAATGATTATGCAGGTTCACGATGAATTGGTGTTTGAAATCAAAGCTGAAAAGGTAGATGAATTTAGCAATAAGATTTGTTCTCTGATGAGTGAGGCTGCTGAGCTTGATGTGCCATTACTAGTTGAAGCTGATTCGGGCGACAATTGGGAACAAGCGCATTAAACTTTAATGTTTTAATATGATTTTTAAATAGCCAATAATATATATTGGCTATTTTTTTATGTTAAATTTAAGTTTGCTTGATTTTAATGCAGTTCGTTACATTTCTTTGCATTTTAGCGCGATATAGCTTTATTTTGCGTACCTGCTTTGTTAAAGTGCGCGCCGTCCTATAAGGACATCCTGTTGATGATGTATCTCTTACGGGGTACAGCGTTTTAATAGCTTCTCCCCAGATTGCTATACCCGGTTGGTTTTTGCCAACCGGTTTTTTCTTTCATCTTCTTAGCTAAACTTCTTCGTCGCTTTCTTGATCTGGTGCAATTGCTTCAATTTCACCTAAGTACCAAACATCCAGTGTTTTTGCGAGTTCGGGTAAACCAATGCCTTTAAGAGATGAGAATGCATGAACCGTTATTTTGTCACTTAACTCTTTTAACTCTCGGCGTACTTTTAAAACTTCACTTTTACGTTTGCCTTGTTTTAATTTGTCAGCTTTAGTTAGCAGCGCAAGAATTTCTAAATCACTGTCTACGGCCCAGTTAATTAGGTCCATATCTAACTCTTTTAATGGGTGACGGATATCCATTAAAACCACAATACCTTTTAAGCTTTCGCGCTTTTGCAGGTACTCACCAAGTGATTTCTGCCACTTCTTTTTCATTTCAAGTGGCACTTTAGCAAAACCATAACCAGGTAAATCGATAATGCGCATTTCTTCACCCAGTGCGAAGGTGTTAATTAGCTGAGTACGTCCTGGTGTTTTACTGGTACGAGCCAATTTTTGATCAGTTAATGTATTTAGAGCACTTGATTTACCGGCATTAGAACGCCCTGCAAATGCCACTTCAACACCCGTATCAGCAGGCAGTTTAGTGATATCTGGTGCACTTGTAATAAAGCTCGCTTTTGAATATTGAACCCGTGACTTTAGCAAGGTTAGCTCCTTAAAACGCTGTTTAGATTAAAGGCTAATTCCTGTTAGGGAGATTTTTTGCTACATTGCCTTTAACAAATCTTTTCTTTCTGGGCGCTTATTTTATACTAACAAGAGCTAAATAAGTAATGCTTTGTCTTTTTTAATGGGCATATTTAACCTTGAGAAAGATCAAAGAAAAGCGCCTTTCGGGAGTTTTTTAATAAAAACCCCTATATTTTATATGTTTTATAAAGGCATAAGACGTGCCAGATAAAATTTAATCGTGTAGAATATGGCAACTTTAGCTGGTATTCATTCCTGCTTGTCAGGTTTTAATAGGGTCGAAACAGAGAAATAGCATGAAAAAAATAGCTTTATCTTTAATGATGGTTGCTGGTGCGTTCAGCGTTAATCAAGCTGCTGCTTTTGAAGGCGATATAGAAGCTGGTAAAACGAAAGCTGCGACATGTGTTGCTTGTCACGGTGTAGATGGAAACAAACCACTTCCTAATCACCCTAAACTTGCAGGTCAGCATGCTGAATACTTATTTAAGCAATTAAAAGAATTTAAATTAGGCATGACCTCAGGTGGTGCTGAGGGTCGTATGGATCCTGTTATGGGTGGCATGGCGATGCCATTATCTGAGCAAGATATGCGTGATATCTCAGCTTATTTTGCAAGCTTAAATATGGAAGCAGGCTCAACACCAGAAGACGTAGTTGCTGAAGGTGGTAAACTGTACAAAGCAGGTGATGCTGAGCGTGGAATTCCGGCATGTGCAGCATGTCACGGTCCTCGCGGTAACGGTACTTCATTAGCGGGTTTCCCTAAAGTATCTTTCCAGAATGCTGATTATGTGAAAGCGCAGCTTGAAAAGTTCCGCTCTGGTGAGCGCAATAATGATCTTAATGGCATGATGCGTGATCTTGCTAAAAAGTTAACAGATAAAGACATTGAGTTACTTTCTAAGTATGTATCAGGTCTTCACTAATTATACTGATTTGTGTAATTGATAAAAAAAGCAGCGTAAGCTGCTTTTTTTATACTTACGTCTGTGAGATATATCCTACAAATAATGTAGGAAAATACCCAATGTTAACTGTAAGTTAATTCGCTATTTTGCTTTTAGATTATACTTAAGTATATGTTTTTTATTGTTAACGTCTTTTTTGAAGAAAACTTTTTTTATTTATTTTAGTTAAATTAGTTGTAACAAAATTATTAACAAGTAAATTATTCACCTGTCGCAAGGGACAAAAAAATAACAGGGAAAGCAGTAAAATACGGAAGTGCAGCGACAATTATGTGCGTAGGGGAAAGTAACCACTGGTTACATAAGGGATTGCTAAGAAAGCGTTAGGAAGACCGAAAATAAAAAAAGCACGGATGAAAATAATAAAAATACGGATAGTAAAATAATAATAAATTAGACTTGTTGGTTAAAACAGTCGAAGGGAGAAGTGTCATAGACACTCAGATTAGTAGGCGGCAGAGTTTCTCTGTCGCCTTTTTATTTGTCGCAATAAAATTGCTATTATTACGGCAAATAAATTTCACGTTTAAATCATGTCTGAACCTTGTCCATTATGTCTGCATTCTAAAAGCACCTTTTATAGCGAAGACAAACGCAGAGCTTACTATCAATGTGAGTTATGTCAGTTAGTATTTGTTGCGCGCAGCCAGTTAATATCACTCGAGCAAGAAAAACAAATCTATGATAGTCATGAAAATGATGTAAATGACACTGGCTATCAGAAATTCCTGAGCCGTGCTTTAGCGCCTTTGCTTCCAGAATTAGCAGAAGCGAGCCAGGGTCTCGATTTTGGTTGTGGACCGGGTCCCGCACTTGCCAAAATGCTCACAGAGAAAGGTCATGCTACAGCGCTTTACGATATCTTCTATTATCCAAATACTGAGGTGTTAAATCGTCAGTACGACTTTGTAACCTGCACTGAGGTAATCGAGCATTTAGCTAATCCAAACGAAGTGTGGGCGCAACTACTGAACTTATTAAAGCCAAATGGGGTGTTAGTTGTGATGACGAAACTCGTCATCGACCAAGCCAGATTTAAAAATTGGCATTACAAGAATGATATTACGCATATCAATTTTTTTTCGCGAGCCACGTTTGATTATTTAGCACAGGGCCATGGCTTATCACTAACATATCATGGTGATGACGTGATGCTATTTAAACAGTCAGCAATAGTGTAAAATAAGCTTAGTTTTGTAAAAATTTTAGATTTAATTATGACCAGAAAGAAAAAGTCACGCAAAATCGGCACAGGTGGTAATGGTAGCTTTCGTTTGAGTAAAGAGAAACTTGCCGAATTACGCGCTTTAAAAGAACAGCGTGTCAAAAAGCGTACTGGTAATAAAGCTGGTACGCGTAATGCACAAGATACGCTTAACGAACAGCAAAGCACTGGTAAACAACGCAAAGACACGCGCTTAGGTAGTAAAAAGCCTATAAGCTTAGTGCCTGAAGTTGCGAGTACCGAGCAGCAGCCTGAATTTAAGCGTCATTTAAAGCCTCAAGTAGAGCTGCGTAAAGTTGTTGAGCCAGAGCTTACGCCAGAGCAAGAACTTGAGCAAATTGAAAACGATCAAAAGCTAATGTCGTTACTTGAACGTCAGAATGCTGGTGAAGTACTGGTTGGTAAAGATGCAAAATACTTAAACGCTAAAGTCGCGCGTCACCAAGCCTTGTGTGATTTACTGGGTATTGAAGACGAGGATGAGTTTGATGATGAAGATATGTTAGACCAATTCATGTCAAACGACCTTGCTGATGAATGGCTAAGCGATGATGACGAGGAGGAGCTTAAGTAGTGAGTCCTCTATGGGTAATTGCCATTATTGTTGCCGCTGCTATTGTTGCAGGGTTAGCTTTTTACGCTGGTAAGTTGTTATTCCAACTGAAAGTGCAAAAAGAAAAGCAACAAGCGCAAATTGAAAAGTTAAAAGTTAAAGCGGCTGAACGCAATGCAAAAATTGCCGACAGCATTAACTTGATTGCACGCGCGATGAAAGAGAAGCAGTGTGAGTATTCAGAAGGATGTTTACGTATCTGGGTGTTGATGTCGCAGTATCAATTCTCCGAAACAGTGGATCTTGAAACGGAATACCAGCACGTTTTCAAAATGTATGATGTGGTAAAGGAAATGCCGACCCACGATGCGCGTAAGAAATACAGTAAGAAAGAAGTCTTCCAAATGGATAGCAAACGTTGGCGTGCTGAAAAAGAGCTTGAAGAAGGCATTTTGGCCGAAGCAGCTAAGCTAGAAGCTTACTTCCCAGCTGATCCGAATACCAAACACGTATTCGCTAATTAGTCATCTTATCTAATCTGTAAATAAAGCCAGCACTCGCTGGCTTTATTGTTTTGGATCAAAGCCGATTTTTAGTTCCTTTTGTACACTTGCTAAACCTTAATATTGTTAGGTTTCAGTCGTGCAAAATTTCGTTGAATGGGATAACTCCCTTATAAAAAAATACAATGTGTCAGGTCCTCGTTATACTTCGTATCCAACGGCGTTGTCGTTTGAGCCTGGCTTTTCTGTTGATTCGGTAACACAGGCGATCGCCAAAAGTGATAATACGCGCTTGTCGCTGTATATCCATGTACCATTTTGTCACCAGCTTTGCTATTACTGCGGCTGTAATAAAATAATTACTCGCCACCAACACAAAGCAGATGTGTATTTAGACTTTTTAGAGCAAGAAGCAAAAGCACAAGCAACTCTTTATAAAGATTACAAAATCGAGCAGTTACATTTAGGTGGCGGCACGCCAACCTTTTTAACAAAAGAGCAAATGAGTCGTCTGATGGCGATTGTTAAAGCGCATTTTAATTTTTCCGATGAAGTACAATCGAGCATTGAAATCGACCCTCGCTCTTTACCTGACGATATGCTTAGTCATTTACGTTTGCTTGGATTCAATCGAGTGTCTTTTGGTATTCAAGATTTTAATGATGAAGTGCAAAAAGCGGTTAATCGTGAGCAATGCGCCGATAACGTTGCAAACCTTGTAAGCGAAGCACGCGCACTCGGCTTTTCTTCAGTGAATGCTGATATGATTTATGGCTTACCTTTACAAACACCTGAGAGCTTTAAAGAGAGCATGGCACGATTAATTGCACTCTCGCCTGATCGTGTGTCGGTATTTAACTATGCTCATTTGCCAGACCGTTTTGCTGCACAACGCAAAATTAAAGATGAACAATTGCCAAGCCCAGAGCAAAAGCTAACAATGTTTAAAAATACTCTGGCGCAAATGATGGAAGCTGGATACGTAAATATTGGCATGGATCACTTTGCTAAAAGCACTGACTCACTCGCTATTGCACAGCTGCAAGGGAAATTACATCGTAACTTCCAAGGGTATACTACCCATGGTGATTGCGACTTATTAGGGTTAGGAGCGTCTTCAATTTCACAAGTGGGTGATAGTATCTTCCAAAACCCGAAAGATCTTAAAGACTATTATCAAACCGTTGAAGCAGCAGGTGTGCCAGTTGTTAAAGGGCTCACTTTAACCAAGGATGATAAAATTCGCGCGTTTGTTATTAAAGAAATTATTTGCCACTTTAAGCTAAATTTTGCAGATGTTGAGCACAAGTTTGCAATTAACTTTGCAGATTACTTTGCTGATGAACTAGCTGGACTTACGTGTTTTGCTGAAGATGGTATGATTTCGCTGGATGAGAGTAAGCTTATCGTAGAGAACAAAGGCCGCTTGTTTATACGTAATATATGTATGACCTTTGATGCGTATTTAAAACAACAAGCAAAATTAACGCGATTCTCTCGCGTAATCTAACGATTTAACCAATAAAGAAGTCTTGGCCGCCAGAGCATATTGCAAAGCGGCCTTTTTTTTCATTTGCTATTTCAGCCCATTGATAAAACACATTGCGCGACACTTTTGCTAAAACACCATGATGTAAATGTAAATAAGGCACATCGCTTTTAAGTTCCAGCGGATGATTATCACCTAAAATATATTCTCTATTTAGATTGTCGCAGCAAATTATAAACTCTTCTTTTTCATACCAATGGGTAATTAAAAAAGGTGCATCTTCAACACGGATGCGCATTTTTTCAATGGGTGTTTTTAAGTAGTAATGGTTTTGCTCTTTAGTGAGTACCCGAGCAAATAATTTAACCATATTTAAACGGTCAATTTTAGTTGCTTGAAAGTACCAATCGCCGTTTGCTTTTATTTCAATATCAATCTCACCGCAGCTTTCAGGTTGCCATGATTCAAATGGAGCAACGCTAGTTTCAATTTGCTTTGTCAACATTGATAAATTCATAAAACAACAAAACCGCTTTAATAAATGCTATTGAGTGAAGTGAAGTACAAAGGTGACTGGCACTGCACGGGCAATATTTGGTAAGCCAGCTACTTTTTGTAATGCAGCAACACCAGCATCTAAATTGAAGTCACTTGCATTAATAATGATAGGTGACATAGCTGTAACTAATAATGAATCATTGTTAGTTCGCGCTGCAAACACATCAATAGTGAGCGATTTTTCAACACCATTTAAAGATAATGTTGCTGGCACAGAAAACACATTGCTGGTTCCATCAGTAAGTTGCGCTAACTCTTTATTTACTTTGGCATTCAAGCTTAATTTAGCAAACGATTTGGTATTGAATAACATGCTTTGCATGCGTTCATTACGAATTGGAATGTTGGTTTCTACGGAGGTTAAATCAATTTCAACTGAAAAATCGCCGTTATCAGCAATCGAACCTGACAGAGTTTTAAAGTGATGAACTTCACCGATAGTGTCTTTTTTAATAGAAACAAAGCTAACTTTTGAGCTGTTATTTTGTAATTGCCAAGCTGCGGCTGAGTTAAAGCTGACCGCTAATAACGCCAAAGAAACAAATTGTTTAAGCATAACGCATACCTTCTATGGTAAATAATTTAATTGCTCGTCAATAATAGCAATTATTCAGAGTTATAAAAAACCATTATCTTTCAGCCAGTTTCGCAAGGCGCTTTAGCTTTTCTTTAAGTACATCGGGAGCGTGCTCGGCCACTTCAAGTAATGATTGTTGTGCGTTTTTAGTTAAACGCTTTTTCTCTTGGTTTTGCGAATTGTCTGCTGTTTTGCTAATGGCACTGCGCGGTGAGGTTTGTATTTTAATTTGGCAAAGTTCAGGTAAACCCAAGCGTCGAAAATCACTGAGTAAACTCATTTTCATATAATTTAAACGCATCGCAACAGCAGCTGATTGGGCGTTGAGTACTAATGTACCGTCTTCGTAATTTGCAATGGCGCACTTAGCTAACATATTAGCATCAAGAATTTGCTCTAGCAGTTTTTGTAGTTGCTTATTCTCTTGATTCTTATTTGAAAATTGCTGAAGCCGATTTGGCAGATTGGTGAGGACATCGCCAAGTGGTTTAGGTGCAAACCTGTTTTTTGCCATGCTTAAAACCCTCTTTTTTCTTATTGTATTGGTCATCAAAAGTTACAGCAAGTAAAAAGCTGTAAATAAAGCTGAACAAACGGCAAATTAAACTTGGCTCTCTGGGATTAAATGAATAAAATATCGCCCTTGAATTAGGCAGAATTGTCTCAATATATAGAAAATACAGCTGTATCACTCAAGGCTATATTGCTAGTTATCTCAAATAATACTGTTTGCATAGTGTGAACGAGCCATCTTTGGTTGGGTTAACTAGCAATATCGGTGCTCTGCTGATACTGTACGCACAATTAATTTGAAAAGTGACATGGGTTTTGTCACTAAACTAAGGTTGTAACGGTTTTATCATGATAGCTAACTTACTTACCAAGATATTTGGTAGTCGCAATGATCGAATAATTAAAAATTTACGAAATGCTTACTTACCAAGATATTTGGTAGTCGCAATGATCGAATAATTAAAAATTTACGAAAAACGGTCGCGCAAATTAATGGATTAGAACAGCAGTACGAAGCGCTTTCGGATGAAGAGCTAAAAGCAAAAACAGCTGAGTTTCGTGAGCGTTATGATAATGGTGAAACCTTAGACTCTTTCCTAGCAGAAGCCTTTGCTGTTGTGCGTGAAGCTTCTAAGCGTGTTTACGGTATGCGTCACTTCGATGTACAGCTGATTGGTGGTATGGTTTTACACCAAGGTAAAATCTCTGAAATGCGTACTGGTGAAGGTAAAACCCTTACAGCAACTTTACCAGCATACTTACATGGTTTAACTGGTAAAGGCGTTCACGTTATTACGGTGAATGATTACCTTGCAAAACGTGATGCGGAAACAAACCGTGCCCTTTTTGAATTCTTAGGTCTGACTGTTGGTTGCAATGTACCTGGTATGATGCCACAGCAAAAGAAAGTAGCTTATGCAGCAGACATTACTTACGGTACGAACAACGAATTTGGTTTTGACTATCTGCGTGACAATATGGCGTTTTCGCCAGAAGAACGTGTACAACGTCCTTTATACTACGCAGTAGTGGATGAGGTTGACTCAATCTTAATCGATGAAGCGCGTACACCGTTAATTATTTCTGGTCCTGCGGAAGATAGCTCTGAGCTTTATCAACAAATTGATAAAATGGTACCGCAGCTTGAACAGCAAGAAAAAGAAGATGAAGAAGGTGTTGAAGGCGATGGCGATTTCACCATTGATGAAAAGTCTAAGCAGGTTCATCTTACAGAACGCGGTCAAGTTCGTGTCGAAGAAATTTTAACAGAGCTAGGTTTAATTGAAGATGGTGATTCGCTTTATTCAGCAAATAACATCACACTATTAAGCCACGTTTATGCAGCACTTCGTGCTCATAAGCTTTATCAGAAAGACGTAGACTACGTTGTTAAAGATGGCGAGGTAATCATTGTTGACGAACATACAGGTCGTACAATGGAGGGTCGTCGTTGGTCTGAAGGTTTACACCAAGCGGTTGAAGCAAAAGAAGGTGTTAACATTCAAAATGAAAACCAAACACTTGCATCAATCACGTTCCAGAATTACTTCCGTCTTTACGACATTCTTGCAGGTATGACAGGTACAGCGGACACTGAAGCATTTGAATTCCAGTCAATCTACGGCTTAGAAACAGTTGTTATTCCAACTAATAAACCGATGATCCGTGATGACCGTGCCGATTTAGTTTATTTAACGCAAGAAGAAAAGTACGAAGCAATCTTAGCGGATATTCGAGATTGCCAAGAGCGCGGTCAGCCAGTGCTTGTGGGTACTATTTCAATTGAAAGCTCAGAATACTTATCGCAGTTTCTTCGTAAAGAAAAAATTAAGCACAATGTACTGAATGCAAAGTTTCACCAACAAGAAGCGGAAATTGTTGCAAACGCTGGTCTTGCTGGGGCTGTAACTATCGCAACTAACATGGCGGGTCGTGGTACTGATATCGTGTTAGGTGGCAACTGGAAGATGGAAGCTGAAAAGCTAGAAAATCCAACAGATGAGCAAATTGCAAAGATTAAAGAAGAGTGGCAAAAACGCCATGATGCAGTATTAGAAGCGGGTGGTTTACACATTATTGCTACCGAGCGTCATGAATCACGTCGTATCGATAACCAGTTACGTGGTCGTTCAGGTCGTCAAGGTGATGCGGGTTCAAGCCGTTTCTATCTATCAATGGAAGATGCACTAATGCGCATTTTCGCTGGCGAGCGCATGATGAACATGATGCGTAAATTAGGTATGCAACGTGGTGAAGCAATTGAGCACCCGTGGGTAAACCGCGCAATCGAAAATGCACAACGTAAAGTTGAAGCGCGTAACTTTGATATTCGTAAGCAATTACTTGAGTACGATGATGTAGCAAATGATCAACGTCGTGTTGTTTACACACAGCGTAATGAGCTATTAGAAGAAGGCGATATTTCAGAAACAATCACTGCAATTCGTTCAGACGTGCTTAACGGTATTATCGATCAGTACATTCCACCGCAATCACTTGCTGATATGTGGGATATTGCCGGTCTTGAAGATCGTTTACGTGCAGATTTCCTAGTTGAAATGCCTCTACAACAATGGCTTGATGAAGATAATAAACTTTACGAAGAAAAACTTCGTGAGCGTATTGAACAAGGTGTTACAGCGGCTTACAAACATAAAGAAGCTCAAGTGGGTGCAGATGTTCTGCGTCACTTTGAAAAAGCGATTATGTTACAAACGCTTGACCAACATTGGAAAGATCATCTTGCAGCGATGGATCACTTACGTCAAGGTATTGGTCTACGTGGTTATGCACAGAAAAATCCTAAGCAAGAATATAAGCGTGAGTCATTTGAATTGTTCTCTAACATGCTAGAAGCACTGAAAGTGGAAGTGGTTAGCATTCTTGCAAAAGTACAAGTACGTGCAGAAGAAGATGTTGAAGCGGTTGAAGAGCGTCGTCGTCAACAAGCTGAAAATACACCAAAACAATATCAACATGAAGAAGCTGAACATGTTGGTGGTGAAACACCACAGGGTGCACATGTAACTGTTCGCAATGACGCAAAAGTAGGTCGTAATGATCCTTGCCCATGTGGTTCAGGTAAAAAATATAAGCAATGTCACGGTAAACTTTCTTAATAGTGAGCCGTACAAAGAAAAGCGACACAGAGTGTCGCTTTTTTTATGATTTGAAGTGAGTGGAAAATGAAAAAACAAGTACATGTTGCAGTTGGTGTAATTAAAAGAGATGACTTAATTTTTATTGCTAAACGTCACGAGTCACAACATCAAGGCGGTAAGTGGGAGTTCCCTGGCGGCAAAGTGGAAGCGGGCGAAACAGTGACGCAAGCGCTGGCAAGAGAATTAAAAGAAGAAATTGGCATCGAGGTAAAATCATCAATGCCATTTTTAGAAATTCACCATGATTACCCAGATAAATCTGTGCACCTTGATATTCACTTAGTAGAAGCATTTGATGGGGAAGCAAGGCATCTTGAAGGGCAAGATCATAAATGGGTGGCAATCAGTGATTTAAATAATTATGAGTTTCCAGCTGCTAATGTGGTGATTATCGAAAAGCTACAAGCAAATTAGTACCTAAGTTGGCAGCAAAGGCATAATGGTTTTGCTGCTAAACTGCATCTTATCTACAGATCTTCTCTATTTACCTCGAATTATTGTTTCCTGTTCAAAAAAAGCGCTATGTTAGCGATAACCAGAACAACAGGATAATAATAATGAAATGGCTAAAACCCTCTTTACTGATTGTCAGTTTAGCAATTCCGTCAATCGCCAGTGCTTATGATCGCATTACAGGTGAAATGTTTGCCAGTCGCTCAGAAGTATTTGCTGAAAATGGCATGGCTGCAACGTCGCAGCCGTTAGCAACGCAAGTTGCACTCGATATATTAAAGAAAGGGGGCAGTGCAGTGGATGCTGCAATTGCCGCGAATGCAGTATTAGGATTGGTTGAGCCAACGGGTTGTGGCATTGGTGGCGATTTATATGCCATTGTATGGCAACAAAAAGAGCAAAAACTGCATGGGCTTAATGCATCAGGGCGTTCGCCGGCATCGTTAACGCTTGATGTTTTAAAAGCACAAGGCGACAAAATCCCAAGTTATGGCCCTTTGCCGGTTTCGGTGCCAGGTGCGGTTGACGGTTGGTTTGAATTGCACAATAAATTTGGCAAATTACCTATGGCGGAATTATTAGCACCTGCAATTCACTATGCTGACAATGGTTTTCCAGTATCAGAGCTAATTGCTTACTACCTTGATAAAAGTGTTGCTGCACGTGGAGAATATCCGGGCTTTAAAGAAGTGTTTATGGCAAATGGCCGTATGCCAAAAAAAGGTGAAATCTTTAAAAACCCTGCGCTTGCGGATACTTACCGCAAAATTGCAAAAGGGGGGCGCGATGCATTCTATAAAGGTGATATCGCAAAAGAAATCGATCGTTATATGAAAGCCACTGGCGGTTATTTGCGTTATGACGATTTGGCATCGCATAAAAGTAACTGGGTAGAACCCGTAAGTACTAACTATCGTGGTTATGATTTATGGGAGCTGCCGCCCAATGGCCAGGGCATTGCCGCACTACAAATTTTAAACATTCTTGAAGATTACGATATTGCAAGTATGGGATTTGATAGTCCTGAGTATGTTCATACTTTTGTGGAGGCTAAAAAATTAGCTTTTGCTGATCGCGCTAAATACTATGCAGACTCATCATTTAATAGCATTCCAGTGAAACAATTGATTAGCAAAGAATACGCCACAAAGCGTCGCAATCTGATTGATGCAAATAAAGCGAGTAAGCAAGTGGATGCGGGACCCGTTGAAGGAGATACCATTTATTTAACGACTGCTGATAAAGATGGCAACATGGTGTCACTTATTCAAAGTAACTATCGTGGTATGGGCTCAGGCATGACGCCAGAAAAGTTAGGGTTTGTGCTACAAAACCGTGGTGAGCTATTTGCCTTAGAAGATGGCCACTTCAACGTTTATGCACCGAAGAAACGACCTTTTCATACTATTATTCCTGCCTTTGTCACCAAAGATGGCAAACCTTATATCAGCTTTGGTGTGATGGGTGGCGCTACACAACCGCAAATGCATGCGCAAATTCTAATTAATATGATTGATTTTGGTATGAACCTGCAAGAAGCAGGTGATGCACCACGCATTTTACATACTGGTTCGTCACAGCCTACCGGTGAAAAAATGACAAATGGCGGCTATGTTAGCTTGGAAGCTGGTTTTTCAGAAAAGACAAAACGTGAGCTGGTGAAAAAAGGACATACACTTCAACATGCAGTTGGCCCTTACGGTGGTTATCAAGCGATTATGAAGCAGCTCTCAAATGGCGTTTATGTTGGCGCATCAGAGACGCGAAAAGACGGTATGGCTGCAGGCTATTAATAATTTCAACACGTTAGAGGTATTTTGTAATACCTCTAACTTACTGATATTAAATGTTTTCAGATAAAATTAAGGTTTTTTTTAAGTTGTTTTGATAGCGCTGTCATTAAATAGTCATTATGATTCCTAATAACAAAAACTAAAATTAACGCTTTCGTTGCTCTATGGTTAGAAAGCGCATAATTAACAAGTAAAGGAAGTCTTATGTATTTGAGAAAAACCATACTTGCTACAGCTTTATTGGCAACGCCGTTATTTGCTAATGCCAAGCTATCGCAATCTGACATTAAAGAATTTGCAGCACAAGCGGATCTAAAATTTGGTGTCGTTGATAATTTTCATAACAACGATGGCGGTTACATCGGTAAAATCCAACTTAAAAACACTTCAAAAGTTGCACTACCAAAAGGTGAAAGTAACTGGCAGCTGTATTTCCACAGTATTCGCAAAGTAAAAACCTCTGAAGTAAAAGGAATTGCAATTGAGCATGTAAATGGTGACTTACATCGTTTAGTGCCGACTAAAGCATTTGCTGGTTTAGCCGTGGGTGAAACGTTAGCACTTGAGTATGAAGCAGCAGCTTATATTGTGTCTTATTCAGATGTGATGCCACGTGCATTTATTTCACTCAATAATAAAGATGCTGAAGTGTTTGCCAGCACAGATACTGAAGATTTAAAACAGTTTGTACTACCAATTGTTGAAGAGCGCCAATTAAAGAAATTTAACACGCCAAAAGATTTAAGTGTGATTGCCGATGCACAAAACCGTCATGCACTTAATATCAAAAATGAAAAATACACGCCAAGCCAAGAGGAAGCCCTTAAGCGAATTATTCCAAAGCCACAAAGCGTTGATTTTTCTCGTGGTGAAGTAACGCTTTCGTCAGATTGGGTTGTTAGCTATCAAGGTAGCCTAAAGCAAGAAGTAAATGTATTGCTTGATGATTTATCGAAATTATATGGCCTTAAGCTAGAAGCGAATGCTGACCATATCTCAGTAGGTAAAAAACCGCATTTATCTTTAAAAGTAGATAATTCAATTCAAAATGGTGACGCTGAAAGCTATCACTTAGAAATTGATAAAAATAAAATTACGGTTGTTGGTAGTGATAATGCAGGTGTGTTTTATGGTTTGCAGTCATTATTGGCACTTTTCCCAGCTGACACAAATGGCAGCGTTGAATTACCACGTGTAGAAATTAAAGATTCACCGCGCTTTAGTTATCGCGGTATGCATTATGACAATGCACGTAACTTCCATGGTAAAGATGCAATGTTTAAGCTGGTTGAGCAAATGGCAAAATATAAGCTCAATACATTGCATTGGCACTTTTCAGATGATGAAGGCTGGCGTTTAGAGATCCCATCGTTACCTGAACTTGCAGAAATTGGTGGTGTACGTTGTTTTGATTTGTCTGAAGATTCTTGCTTACTGACTCAGTTAGGTACAGGTCCACACAAAGACGGTTCAGGTAATGGCTATCTTACGAAAGATGATTTTGTTGAATTATTAAAATTTGCCGCTGCACGTCATATCAAGATCATTCCAGAGGTAGAGTCACCAGGTCATGCGCGTGCATCAATTATTGCGATGGAAGCGCGTTATCGTAAATTGATGAAAGCAGGCGATGAAGTAGGTGCGAAAGCATACTTGCTGAGTGATCCTGAAGATAAGTCAGAATACATCACAGTTCAGAATTACACAGATAATTCTATCAATGCGTGTATGGACTCAAGTTATAACTTTATGGAGAAAGTGACATACGAGCTTCAACAAATGTATCGTGAAGCGGGTGTACGTTTAGAAAATCTGCATTTTGGTGGCGATGAAGTAGGTGCTGGTTCTTGGACTAATTCACCAGCATGTCAAAAAATGTTTGAAGAGGCTGGTAATGGGGTTGCAGGTCCTGCTGATCTTAAGCCTTACTTTACCCAGCGCGTAGCAAAAATGCTTGCGAAACGTGGTATTGCTCCAGGTGCATGGGAAGATGGCTTAATGTATGACCGCGTGAATACATTTAATCGTGAAGAATTCCCAAATCCTGTATTTACAGCCAATGCTTGGGATAATATTTGGGAGTGGGGTGTTGCTGACCGAGCTTACCGCTTAGCAAACAATGACTATCAAGTTGTTTTATCGCATGGTACACATCTTTATTTTGACCATCCGTATGAAGCACACCCAGAAGAACGTGGCTATTATTGGGCAACGCGTTTTATCAGTAATGAGAAAGCATTTGGCTATATGCCAGACAATGTTTATGCAAATGCTGACTTTACCCGTACTGGTGAAGTTATCAAAAACTTAGAAGACTTAGTTGGTCGTCCATTACCGCCACTAGAGAAGCCTGAAAATATTTTAGGTATGCAAGGGCAGGTCTGGTCTGAAACAATCCGTACTGAAGATCAAGTTCTGGCTATGTTATTCCCGCGTGTGTTGGCAGTGGCTGAGCGTTCATGGCACAAAGCTTCTTGGGAAGGTGAAAAACCAAATGCTGAAAAGCGCGCTAAAGATTGGATGACTTTCTCTGCTGCACTAGGTACTAAGGAACTTGCAAAACTGGCGAAGTCAGGTGTGAAAGCTAATTTAGATGTACCAGGTGGTGAAGTTAATAATGGTACGTTAACAACCAGTGTTGCGACGGCATACTTAGATGTTGAATACAGCATTGACCAAGGGAAATCGTGGCAAACATATCAAAAACCTGTTGCTGTGGGTACAGCTCAAGTATGGTTGAGAAGTTCATTAAATGACCAAGTTAAGAGTCGTATTACTACGATTAATTAACTAATTGTTATTAAAACTAAAGGGAGCATTTGCTCCCTTTTTGTTCTAATTAATTCAAAATTCAAACTGGCAATATTTATTCAATTGCATTAAAGTAAAATGACAGCGCTATCATTTTGTGGCTTAGGGGAAGCGCTAACTTCCGAAAATTGCCGTATATAAAGTGATTAGTGTTAATAATAAAACCAAGAAATAAAACCGGGTGCGTTAACTATTTATTAGTGCGTCTGAAAGATAGGCTGTTTAACGCAAATGGTATTTTCATAGTTTAAAACTATGGCATAAGATTAACCTGCAACAAGAAGAAGTTTATGGAAGCAACAGTGGAAAACGAACAAAATTCCCAGCAAAGCGTCATTTTACCAATGGTACTTGCTGGCTCAATGTTTTTTATACTAGGTTGTATTACCTGGTTAAACGGTGCAATCACACCTTTCTTACAACAAATGCTTGAGCTGTCACCGCTGCAAGCTTCATTTATTATTTCATCTTTCTATATTGCAGTAACCATTGCTGGTATTCCATCGGCAATGTTAATTAAGAAAGTGGGCTATAAGAATGGCATGGCAATAGGTTGTGCCATTATGGCAGCTTCAGCACTGCTATATATTCCAGCTGCAAAAATGCAAATGATTGAAATTTTCTTATTTGCTCAATTGCTCATTGGTGTAGGTCAAACTGTATTACAAACGGCAGTTAACCCTTATGTTGTAAAAATGGGTTCAGAAAAGTCAGCAGCTGTTCGTGTTTGTATTATGGGTTTACTAAATAAGTTTGCTGGTGTAGTTGTTCCTATTGTATTTGCAATGGTAACGGTTGCTGCAGTTGCAGGTGAAGGTGAAGTACTTTCACAAGTGCAAAAAGATGCAATGGCAAATAGTTTAGTTGCACCTTATATAGCAATTGCAGGTTTAATCTTCGCGTTTGCTGCATTCGCAAAATTCTCCTCATTACCTGATTTAGTATTTGAAGATGAAAACCCAAATGCAAAAGGTGAAGTACGTGAAGCTCTTAGTCACCCTCATTTAGTATTAGGTGTAATTGGTATCGCACTTTATGTAGCAGTAGAAGTAATCGCTGCAGATACCATTGGTTCATACGCACTTGCGATTGGTGTAGCTGATTACTCGATGATGACATCGTACACAATGGCGTGCATGCTTGTTGGTTATGCAATCGGTATTGCACTTATCCCTAAATATATGTCACAACAAAATGCATTGGTTATGTCGGGTCTCGCAGGTTTAGTTACAGTTGCTGCTGTTGTATTCGGTAGTAACGAATCAACAACTATCTCAAATATTCTACTTGTTCCATTTGGTGGTCCTGAATTACCTGATCCATTAGTATGTATTGCGCTATTAGGTTTTGCTAATGCAATGGTATGGCCTGCAATTTGGCCTCTAGCATTAAGTGGCTTAGGTCGACTAACTGGAACTGCATCAGGTCTACTTATTATGGGTATTGCAGGTGGTGCGCTTGGTCCATTACTTATTGGTCTAGGTAATGTAGCTGGTTTAGGTGCACAAGGTGCGTACGCATTAATGGTACCTAGTTATCTATTTATTATCTTCTACGCAGTTAAAGGTCACAAAATGCGTAGCTGGAAATAAACAAATTTTCATTAGTATTACACTCCCTAAAACGCCAAACATAAGTTTGGCGTTTTTTTATGCGTAAATGTAGCTTTCGCGTTAATGAAACGGCTGCTTTGAATACTTAATAATCAAACGATCAAAAAAGATCGTTTTTTTTGAAAAAAGGGGTTGATCTGATTTTCGATCTGCCTATAATGCGCATCCACCGACACGGAGTACTCGCAACGACGTTGAGCAAC
>NZ_JAPEHW010000109.1 GCF_028875915.1 Pseudoalteromonas sp. G4 | reverse complement strand
CTGAATCTAAGCTATTTCTGCTTGTTCTTATGGAGAGAAGATGATCTTTGGATGGATAATAATGCTGTGTTTAAAGCTAATGTGCTCTTTCTACTAACTCACATACTTTATTAATACATAGCGTTTGAGGTGACGGGTTGTGCTCACATGTCGAAAGGTTTTGAGAGCTTTCATTGTATGCTTTTTCGAATTGTGTAATTTCATTTGCAATATACTCAACCTCTTCTTGTTTAGTATTTTTTATTGAGTAGATATCAAACTTACTAGCTCCGCCACATGCTCGTTCACCATAAGCGATTACTCTACATTGAAATGTTGCATCACAAGATTTGTCGTTAATTAGCAAATTAAGTTTGTTTTCAGCGTCACTGACAGTGGTGATATTGGATGCTCTATTATTTGATATACCAAACTGACAGCCAACTAGTAGGAAGCAGGTTACAAAAAAAGGTGTGTATCTGACAAACTGCATAGATAAGAGGTCGCATTATTGACTATGTGCAGCAATGGTAGCACAAACTGTAAGTAAATATTAATGAATGACTGACTATATGGTATATCTAATACGTTGTAAGTGTATTAAATTATACCTGTCATAGCTGATTTATAGCGACGAGATAAGCTTAGTTGATGGCCATTACGTAGAGTTACTTGATAATCACCACTATCGGTTGGTTTTAACTCTGAAATAAACTTTTTTCTAACTAAGATACTTCTATGAATTCTAATAAAACCAATATTAGCTAAATTACTTTCCATTGTTGCTAATGTTTCTCTGTGTAATACAGGGCGTTCTTCATTTTCTAAATATAATTCTACATAATTTCCAGCCCCACCGATCCATATAATCTCATTACAATCTATGAGTTTTATTCTGCCAGAGTCTTTTACGATGAGAGTTTGTTCTGGTTGGTTTAGCTGTGAAATTAATGCTTGGATATTGTTTAATGGTACTTCTGGTTGTTTGTTTAAACGTGCTGACAATTTATTAATACATTTTTCAAAACGCGTGCCATCACATGGAAATAATATGTAATCGACAAAGTCATGCTCGAATGCATAGATGGCATCAGCTTCTGATTCGCCTAAATAAACGATTTGAGTATAGTCAGGGCACTCTTTAGCGAGTGTTTCGATGGTTTCGCTATTTGGGATAAGGTTACTATTGATGAAAAGTACATCAGCTTGCATCGTTTGGGTTATTCTGATTGCCTCTTGCCAATCAAAGGCTAGCGCGATCGCTTCAAAGTTAGGGTGATCTTTTAATAATGTTTTTAATAATGATTTATTGCTTTCTTTTTCATCAGCAATTACGAGACTGAACTTTTTCACTTTCCAAGCTCCCTCTATATAATAAGAATGATATTTTGTCACTTAGTTGCTGTTTAAGTAAGTGTTATTGGGTAACAAGGAGTAACAAAATGTTTGTGACTATTGCCTTTATATAAATTGATTGGTTTATTTTTTGTAAACTTCTTTTCCTTTATGTTGATGAAACTTTAATGGATGCCGCTTGAATTAATTTTGCTGCCGCTTGCGGATCAGTGATGGTAACTAAATGTAGAAATTATTACGTTTATTCCTGATTGTATAAAAAATAACAATACAAAATATCCCAGGGAGAAACTTAATGAATCAATTTAAGAAATCGGCTTTGAAAATAGCGGTATCTACAGCCTTATTTTCAAGCTTTAACTTTTCTGCAATCGCTGCGGAAGAAGCAGCTCAAAATCAAGTTGAACGTATTGAAGTAACCGGCTCGCGTATCAAACGTACCGATATGGAGGGTGCTAACCCAGTAACTACTATTGATGCAGCAGCTATTAGTAAAATGAGCGTTAATAATGTTGGTGATCTTCTTCAAAATTTAACTTCATCTGCTGGTGCAGCTGTTAATACGCAAACAAATAATGGTGGTGATTCAAGTACCCGCTTCTCATTACGCGGCATAGGTGATGAACGTACACTCGTGCTAATCAATGGTCGACGTGTTGTTGCCGGAGGTAATGGTGCCAATGCATCGGTAGATTTAAATACTATCCCAACATCTGTTGTTAAACGTGTTGAAGTACTAAAAGATGGCGCATCAGCAACATATGGTTCAGATGCAATCGCAGGTGTAGTAAACATTATTACTCGAAGTGACTATGAAGGTTTTGAATTAAAACTGAACGCAGGTCAAAGCGGCGAAGGCGATGCTGAAGCGAAAGGGATCGATTTAACTTTTGGTGCAGCTAGTGATCGTGGCAATGTTGTAGTTGCACTTGGCTATAATGACCAGGGTGATGCTTTTCAAGGTGATCGTAGCTTCTCTGAATATGAGCTAAGAGCTTACGCTGACGGTAGCACAGAACAGGGGGGCTCTTCTGCGCCGCCATGGGGTAATATGGATGGTTATGATGGCGCCAATGTAACACAAGGCCCTGACTTTGGTGGTTGGCGTGCTTATGACGGTTCAACTGATTCATATAACTACAACCCAGTTAACTACTTGCAAACACCTAGTAAGCGCAAATATGTAAATGTATTTGCAAACTACCTGTTAGGTGAATTCGGTGTGCTTGGTGAAGTTAACTCATTTGCAGAAATGAGCTATGTACAAACAGTTGGTAAACGCTTAATTGCACCAGAACCTCTTGCACCACTCATTTTCTTTGGTACAGCTGCGCCATACTCTCCAGATAACTATTATAACGTTAAATATGGTCCGAAAGACCCAGATGGTAATTCATTCCAAATTGATGACTGGCGTCGTCGTATGTTGGAAACAGGTGGTCGTAAAAACGAGCGTGATTACAAAACATTCCGAACTGTGGTTGGTTTCAATGGTGTCTTTGAGAATGGTTGGGATTGGGAAATTTCATATAACTACGGACAAAGTGATGCAACAGAGCGTGCTGAAGGCTACTTTAATTTAGCTCGAGTAGGTGATGCTGCAGGTCCAACAGGTTGGTTGGATGCAAATGGCTCTTTAATCACTGATGCTGATGGTAATGCTATTGTTGATGCTGCAAATGGTTCGCAGTTAGTGTGTTTAAATGCTGAAGGTTCTGTAATTGATGGGTGTGTTCCACTTAATATTTTTGGTCAACCAGGTACAGATACAGCAATTACCCCTGAAATGTTGCAATATATTTCAGGAGATTATAACACTACTGAGCTGGGCCAAAACCGTCAGGAAACATTTTCAGCGATTGTTTCAGGTGACTTATTCGATTTACCAGCAGGTCCGGTTGGTTTTGCTGCAGGTTATGAATATCGTAAAGAGTCAGGTTACTACAAACCAGATTCATTAATTCTTCAAGGTACGACTACGGCTGGTAATGCAGTAAGTACGCAGGGTGGCTATGATGTACAAGAAGTATTTGGTGAAGTAATTGTTCCTATCTTAGAAGATGCACCTTTTGCAAATATGTTAGAGCTTAGTGCTGCGTTCCGTTATTCAGATTACAGCTCATTTGGTGATAATACTTCAGGCAAAATTGGTGTTAAATGGATGCCAACTGATGCTCTACTACTTCGTTCAACGGTATCGACAGCATTTAGAGCGCCAACGATTGATGATTTAGTGGGTGGTGCAGCTATTGGCTTCCCTGAAGCTGCCGATCCTTGTGATGCAAATACTTATGCAACAGATGCAGCATATGAAGCAGTGAAAAACTCAGCTAACTTTGCAAACTGTATTTCAACAGGCGTACCTGCAGGTGGTTACGACTCAGATGGTGTTGAGCAAATTCCATCAAACACCGGTGGTGCAGAAAACTGGGGCGGTTCGATTGAGTTAGAGCCTGAAGAAGCTGATGTTTTAACTGTCGGTATGGTGTACACACCAGACTTTGTTGAAAATCTATCTTTCAGTGTCGATTACTGGGAAATTCAACTTGATAATGCGTTATCTACAGTGGGTACTCAAAGTACATTAACAGGATGTTTTGAACGAGGTGAATATTGTGACCGCATAACTCGCTTCGGAGCGGATAGTGCTGCTTACGGTGGTATTATTACTGTTGATGATTATGCCGTTAACGTAGGTGGTATTGATACGTCAGGTGTTGACTTCGATATTCGTTACAGTATGGATTCTGACTTTGGTGAGTGGCGTTTTTCATTAGATGGTACTTACTTGCTTCAATACGATAAGCACTTAGCATCAGAAACAATCGATCATGTTGGTAGATTTGAAGTGAATCACGATGGTCACTTTGCTGAGTTGAAAACTAACTTCACAGTAGGTTGGTCTATGAACGATTGGGATGCGACCTTGACAACTCGTTATATCGATGGTGTAACCGAAACTGAGAATGGGTGGTGGACAGATCCATTTGAGCGTAGCGTTGAATCGAATGTTGTTGTGGATTTACAAGGTAGCTACCTTGTAACAGACCACCTTACTGTAACTGCTGGTGTAGACAATCTGTTCGACAAAGAACCACCATTTGTTTACTCAGCGTTTGGTGCAAATACGGATGTAGCAACATATGACATAATTGGTCGCTACATGTACTTACGCGCAGTAGTTAACTTTTAACTATCGTGGATAATAAGGGGGTGTTTTACACCCTCTTTGTTTAAGGATAAATAAAATGAAAAAGAGTGTAATACTATTTGCGTTACCATTAATTTTCCTTGGTGGTTGTGAGTCATCACAAGATATGTTTAAACGCCAACAGGCAGCGCAAGAGCAACAAACCAAAGCCGATGCACAAGAACAAGGTGTTAGGTGTGAGATGATGTCACGTACGGGTAGTAATCGTAAAACGAAAGTGTGTCGAACATTAAAGCAGATTGAGCATGACGAACAAGTTGCACAAAATACTTTGAAAAGATTAAACAAGCCCGAAATAACTCGCTCTAAATAGAGTTTTATGGGGGGCGGAATTTAATTCCCGTCCTCATAAAGCTTTAAATAACACTTTTTTAACACATGTATCTTTTCATTTCAGATAGCTTGCTTTCTTGCCGTTAAACACTGTCTTCCGTCCTTTTGAATAATTCAGTTGGAATTAATCTCTCAATGTAATTACGTTGTGCTTTACGTTTGACTTTGTCTACGTATAAAAATCCAGGGAGATTATCTTAATGAATACATTTAAAAAATCAGCGCTAAAAATAGCAATCACATCAGCGCTGTTAACAGGTGCAAACTTTAATTTAGCTGCTGCTGAGGAAGCTTCAGCAAGTGAAGTAGAGCGCATTCAAGTAACCGGTTCTCGTATCAAGCGTACAGATATGGAAGCGGCTTCACCAGTAGTAACATTGACTTCAGTAGAAATGGAAAGTCGAGGTTTTTCATCTGTACAAGATGTGCTTGATAGCTTAGCGCAGAATACTGGTGGCTCGATGACTGGTCAGTCAGTACATGGCTTTACACCAGCAGCATCTGGCGTAAACTTACGCGGTGCGGGTATGGGTCGAAGCTTAACGCTTATCGATGGTAAGCGCTTAATGAAATATCCAAAAGCTGCAGGTGGTACTGACAACTTTATCGACACCGCTAACTTGCCTCTAGCAGCTGTTGAACGTATCGACGTTCTAACAACTGGTGCATCAGCTATCTATGGTTCAGATGCAATGGGTGGTGTAATTAATATTATCTTGAAGAAAGACTACGATGGCGTAGGCTTGAAATTACGTACAGGCGATACATTTGAAGGCGGTCGCGGTCAAGATAATGTTGCTCTAACAGTTGGTTCATCATCAGATAAAGGAAACATTACCTTTATGATTGAATATGACCAAAAAGAGCAGTTAAAAGCAACAGATCGTGAAAACTTTGGCATTCATACTGACTTAGCATTTGGCGATCACCCTTATAATTCATATTCAAGTTATGGCGCTCGTATTGCTGGCCCTGGTGGTTATTCACTTCCTGAAGAAGAGTGTACAGCTCAAGGCTATAAGTACTGGGATAATGCTCCAATCTGTGGTTTTGACCGTTCAGCTTGGCGTGATTTATTACCTGAGCAAGATCGTTTATCAACCATGGTAAATTATCACTATGAACTGAATGACAACCATGAATTTTATGGTCGTACTGATTTTACTAGCTCTGGTTCTGTAACAAATATTGAGCCAATGGCTATTAACGACTATAAGTTCCAAGTTGATGGTAACAATCTAATTGTAACTGTAGATCCTTCGTTAACTGCATTTAATGATTTATCAACAACGTTTGATAAACAAACTGCGTTTAATGGTGATTTCGCTGATCTAGGTGATGGAAACTATGAATACCGTCGTCGTTTAAAAGAGTATGGTAATCGTATTACAGACGCTTCTACTAAAGTATTCTACTCAGTATTTGGCTTACGTGGTGATGTTACCGATGACATCGGTTATGACTTCTCTTATGCGTTTGGTCGTTCGGAGCTAATGACGTTTAACCGTGGTTACGCATCAGTTGGTGACTTCTATAACGTATTAACAGCAGATAATGGTCATTCATTATTACAACCGCTATCAAGCTCACAAGTAGCTGAATCAAAATACACAGGTTGGTCTGAAGCGCAGTCAAATATCTCTCAGTTCCAGTTTAACCTAAACGGTACAGCATTTGAGCTACCTGCTGGTGATATTAGCTGGGCAGCAGGTGTAGAATCAACTCGTGAATGGTTCTTTGATTTTTCAGATGAAGAGCGTCAGCGCCGTGGTGTTCTTTCAACAGGTGGTGCGTCAGGTGAAGGTGCACGTGATTACTGGGCTGTTTATGGTGAAGTACTTGTTCCTGTTTTTGAGAGCTTTAGTGTAACGCTAGCAGGCCGCCATGATGACTTTAGTGATTTTGGTAGTCATTTCTCACCGCAAATTAGTGCTGAATACCGTCCAATGGAAGAGTTACTAATTCGTGCTCTTTGGGCGTCTACATTCCGTGCTCCAGATATGCAGCGTGTATATGGTGACACCTCAACAGGCTTTAGCCAAATTACAGATCCACAAGGTTGTACTGCGTCAGGTGGAACAATTGATCCAAATAGCCCAATTCCAGCATGTAATGGTGAACTATATATCACGTCACTATCTGGACCGAACGCAAATCTTGATCCTGAAACAGGTGAAAACTGGAACGTTGGTTTTGTTTACTCTGGTGATAACTGGAGTGTAACAATGGATGTTTGGGAAGTAACAATTGACGATATCGTAGATACTCTTACTTCACAAGATATCGCAAATAGCCCAGACCTTTATGGAAACCTAATTACTCGTGATAACACGGGTGTTATTACCTTTATCAACCAAACAGCGCAAAACCTTGCAAATCAAACTACGGCAGGTGTTGATACATCATTTACGTACAATTTTGATATGGGTAACGCTGGTGAGCTTAGATTTAAAGGTGATGTATCTTATCTAAGTAAGTATGACGAGCAAACAACGTCAGAAGATCCGGTTATCGACAATATTGAAGACGCTAGTATTCCTGAGTGGCGTTCTACTGCGTCAGTTGGTTATAACATCGATGACTTTTCAACAACGCTTTCAGTTCGTTATGTTGGTGAAATGAACGGGACTAATGTCGAGTTCTTCCGTGATGACGCGAGTTTTGAATACCCACTAACAATTGATAGCTTAACAACTATCAACTGGACAGCTAGTTATAACCTACCTTATTACAATTCTGTAATTAAAGTAGGTGTTAACAACTTAACGGATGAAGGTCCAAACGCAGATTATACTGATACAGGTTGGCCACATTACCCACGTTCATACCACTTCCCGAATGGTCGTGAATGGTTTATGGGTCTAGAGGCTCAATTCTAATTCAGATTAGAATCACAAAATACCGGCGAATTCGCCGGTATTTTTATTTTGGAGATTGAAAAAATGAAAACCTTTAATGCAATTTTAGTTGCCGCTTGTGCAGTATTAACAGCTTGTAACTCTACTACTCAGGAAGTAGCAGATAATAAACTTACTGAGGCAACACCCGAAGAAGTCGCAAAAGTCGCAGAGCGAAAGAAAGTAAAGTTAAAATGCACACAACAAGCAAGGCTTGGCTCAAATATTAGACGCACTAATTGCCGAGATGTAAGTAAAGAAGCAAAAGACAGAGAACGCCGGGCTGCGGAAGAGTTTATGAATGAGACAGCTACTGCCGTCGAAGTACAGTATGGTGGCTAAGTACTTTTTAAATTTAATCTAATTGTTACAGTTAAGTTGGTAATTGAAATAGTTTCGCCGCTTGTCACCGAAATTGTTCTTATTATCACTTTAAACTAGAGAACTTGTGAAGCAGTCAGTAATCTATATTTATCGCCAATGGTATTTAACATTGCGATTTTCTTTGGACCAAATGGGGGACTTATCCACCCCCCATTTTATTCTCTTCATTAATACTCTTGAGTATTAAGATTTTAGACTTCAGAACATCTGCTAAACCCTAAACCCTAAACCCTAAACCCTAAACCCTAAACCCTAAACCCTAAACCCTGCCTTAAAAAAACTGTTGCATTTATCATCAATATCACTATAATACGCAAACTTTCAAAATTGTGAGTTCGCTTACAAGCTTTGAAAGTTAAAGATAGAGGCTTGGATTTCAAGCCCATGAACAGGAACTCCGATTTGGAGTTCAAAGGTAAGATATAAGAAGATTGTCGCTTTCCAATTTTTTGGATGAGTTGACGGTTTTTTTTATGCTCTTTTTAAAATGCTCTTTTTATTGAGGTTTAATTGAATGTCTAATCAACGCATTCGTATTCGCCTAAAAGCTTTTGACCATCGTTTGATTGACCAATCAACTTTGGAAATCGTGGAAACTGCTAAGCGCACTGGTGCTCAGGTTCGTGGTCCAATCCCACTTCCTACACGCAAAGAGCGTTTCACTGTACTTGTTTCTCCGCACGTTAACAAAGACGCGCGTGATCAGTACGAAATCCGCACCCACAAACGTCTGATCGACATCGTAGAACCAACTGACAAGACTGTAGACGCGCTTATGCGTTTAGACCTTGCTGCTGGTGTTGATGTTCAAATCAGCCTGGGTTAATCGGAAGATTAGAGAGGTTTTAGGAAAATGGCATTAGGTCTAATCGGTCGTAAAGTGGGCATGACTCGTATCTTCACTGAAGATGGCGTTTCAATCCCAGTAACCGTTATCGAAGCGACGCCAAACCGTGTAACTCAGGTTAAATCTGAAGCTACTGACGGTTATAACGCGCTTCAAGTGACTGCAGGCGAGAAGAAAGCTAGCCGTGTAAACAAACCAGAAGCGGGTCACTTCGCTAAAGCTGGTGTTGAGGCTGGTCGTGGTCTGTGGGAATTCCGTCTATCTGGCGACGAAGGTGACTTCGAAGTTGGTAACGAAATTACTGTTGAAGTATTCAACGACGTTAAAAAAGTTGACGTAACTGGTACTTCTAAAGGTAAAGGCTTCCAAGGTGGTGTTAAGCGCTGGAACTTCAGCATGCAAGACGCTACTCACGGTAACTCATTATCTCACCGTGCTCCGGGTTCAATTGGTCAAAACCAATCACCTGGTAAAGTATTTAAAGGTAAGAAAATGGCCGGTCACATGGGTGCTGAGCGTGTAACGACTCAAAACCTAGAAGTTGTTCGTGTTGACGCAGAACGTGGTCTATTACTTGTTAAAGGTGCAGTACCTGGCGCAGTAAACGGCGACGTAATCGTTAAACCAGCTGTTAAAGCTTAAGTCCTGGAGATTTAGTGATGGAATTAACGTTAAAAGACGCATCAGGCGCTCTTGAGGTTTCCGAAGCTACTTTTGGTCGTGAGTTTAACGAAGCATTAGTACACCAAGTAGTTGTTGCTTACGCGGCAGGTGCTCGTCAAGGTACTAAAGCTCAGAAGACACGTTCTGAAGTAAGTGGTGGCGGTAAGAAACCATTTCGTCAAAAAGGTACTGGCCGTGCACGTGCTGGTACAATCCGCAGCCCAATCTGGCGCAGCGGTGGTGTGAGCTTTGCAGCTAAGCCGCAAGATCACAGCCAAAAAGTTAACCGTAAGATGTATCGCGGTGCGATTCAAAGCATCCTATCTGAACTAGTTCGTCAAGAGCGTTTAGTAGTTGTTGAAAACTTTGGTCTAGAAGCACCAAAGACTAAAGAACTAGTAAGCAAGCTTAAAGAGCTAGAGCTTAAAGATGTTCTAATCGTAACTGAAGAAGTTGATGAGAACCTATTCTTATCTGCACGTAACCTATACAAAGTAGACGTACGTGACGTAGCGGGCATTGACCCAGTAAGCTTAATTGCTTTCGATAAGGTTCTTATTACAGCTGCAGCTGTTAAGCAACTTGAGGAGGCATTAGCATGATCTCTGAAGAACGTTTATTAAAAGTTCTACGTGCTCCGCACATCTCTGAGAAAAGTACTATCAATGCTGAAGCTAACAACACTATCGTGTTCAAAGTAGCTAAAGATGCAACTAAAGCTGAAATTAAAGCAGCTGTAGAGAAACTTTTCGAAGTTGAAGTAACGGGTGTTCGTTCGCTTGTTGTTAAGGGTAAGAAAAAGCGTACTGGTATGCGTTTCGGTCAGCGTTCTGATTGGAAAAAAGCGTACGTTACTCTTAAAGAAGGCAGCGAATTAGACTTTGTCGGCGGCGCCGAGTAATTTAAGGAGTTAGAATTATGGCACTTCAAAAGTGTAAACCAACTTCTGCGGGTCGTCGTCACGTCGTTAAAGTGGTTAACCCTGATCTACACAAGGGTAAGCCATACGCTCCGCTACTAGAGAAAAACTCTAAATCAGGTGGTCGTAACAACAACGGTCGTATCACGGTTCGTCACATTGGTGGTGGTCATAAGCATCATTACCGTGTAATCGATTTCAAACGCACTAAAGACGGTATTCCGGCT
>NZ_JAPEHW010000108.1 GCF_028875915.1 Pseudoalteromonas sp. G4 | reverse complement strand
ACTTCTTCTCTACAAAATCTTTTTCTTTTACTAGATGTGTTAATCGCTCTTCAGCTTCTAATAATTTTTGCTGTAATATTTTCGCTTCGCCTACATCAGTATTATCTGCACCTTGAGCCATTAATTGCTGGATAACCTGGTCTTGTTCTGCCATTTGTTTTTTATACTGCTGTAATGCTCTTTTTAGATTATTATTTTCTTCACTATTTGAACTACTTGATGAATTGGACGTTAGCTGCACATATTCCCGTTCGAGTTGTTCAAACTGCTCACTTATTTTTTTATTCTCTTTGGTTAAACGTTCAACCGTATCATACTGAGAATAAAGTTTTTCACGTGTGGTTCTGAGTTTTTTCACACTGGTGTCTAAATCACCTTTAAGTTTTTTAATTAGTTGATGAGCTTTTTGTAAACGCGCATTAAGGTCATCCATCGATGCCTTTTCTTCTTTGCTGATATGATCTGAAGTAGATGCTTTAATATTGGCAAGCTTATTCTCAAGCCCCTGCTGAACGCGAATTAAGGCATCGAGTGTATCGCGATTCTCAGCGCTGTAATTGAGCGCCATTTCGATTGAATCTTGATACTCTGAAATCAGCTTATCGTCCACTACTTGCGACCCACCACTGACCTTAAACGCGAACTTTCTGAATTCTCTAATTATCAACCAAAGAATGACAAACCAGCCTGCTAATATCAGCAAGCCTAAATCAAGCGCTAATATTTCTAATACTTTATAAGAAGTTAAGCCTGGGATATTCATAACATCTCCACTCAGATAACAACTGAAGTATAGTCTTGATTATTTTTTGCGACTATACTGATTAAATTATCTACTACTGCAGATAGCCACATTGAGAATACTTGTTGTAGACGATAGCAAAGCAACACTTGAAATTGTAAGGCGTTCACTCGAAGGCTTTGGTTATCGTCATTTATCAATCAAAAAAACCAACAATCCGATTGATGCCCTTTCTATCATCGGGCAATGGCAACCTCATATTTTACTTACCGATTGGAATATGCCGGAGCTCAGTGGGATTGCACTCATTAAAGCTATTCGCAAGAAACAGCTCTCCACACAAATTGGCATGATCACCACAATTGACGATAGCCAACAATTAGAGCAAGCACAGCAAGCGGGTGCTGACTTTGTGTTGAGCAAGCCTTTTGATGATGCACAGCTGTATGAAAAGTTATTGCCATTAGTTCAAGGCGTTGAGCAAAGCGAGATTATTCTTAATGAAATTGAGGAGCTTTCAGAAGGCTTAGCGTTACCAAATTTAGCTCAATTAGAAAAAAATTTAGTAAAACTTACTTCAAACGAGCTCACTATTAACATCATTAAGCCACAAGTATTTGATGAATCTAAACTGCCCTGCATAATGGCGGTATTTGAAGACAGTGAAACACAAAAAATTCGCTCTGTAGCATTATTAGATATTTATGCTGCGTGTATATTAGCTAAGAGTAATGCCAACGTAACTAATGGTCATATTCAGCGCGTGATCAAATCTAAACGGCCAAGCAAGTATGTAATGGAAACCACTCAACAGATTTTGCAAAAAGCTGCGATTGTTTTTCTCGATCATCAAAGCCGAAAAAGTTTACGCTTAAAAAATACGAACTTTATTGACCACACTTTTCCTAAATTAGAAAACCTTTATAAAACCCCTGCTAATCGAAGACTTGATATTTCTTTGCAAATCCCTCCATTAGCACAAGGGCGAATCACCATTATTGGGTTTTAAAGCGTTGCAAAATGCAACGCAAAAACGAACCTTAAAAACATAATCCTATAAAATTCAACGCATTAAAGTAGGCTCATTTCTTGAACATTCTTATTACTCTCGGTAAGAAGGATGTTTCTCATGAAAAATCTAGCCAGTAGCATATTGTGTTTAATGCTTATCGCATGTGGCGGGGGCGCAAGCAATGAACAACCACCTGCCCCTACGCCAGTGAGCTTACAATCAAACAAACTTAGCGATAATGCTGTTGATGAAAATGCTAATTTTACGCAGTTTAAACAGCACCAAGTAGAAATTGACTTACAAACATTAGCGCTTAACGGCAACAATATTTACATCAAAGTATATGTCGATGCCGAACAAACCCTTTACCTCGGTAAAGTTCCAGAAAAACAAATTTTTTCTATTCACGTACCAAATAACGTTAAAACCATTAAGTACGATATCTTTTCAGATTTTAGCGATGATGAGCAAGTAACAGGGGAGATTTCGTTATGAAGGTACTTTCTTATATTGCGATTTTTTTGAGCTTTAATGCAGTTGCTGTCGAGTCAGTGAAAATGGCCGACACCATCAAACAAGGTTACGGCTATATTGACCTTTTTAAAGCGCAGCAAAGTGCTAATAACCTTACAGCAATTGATTTAGAGTCATTGCGTATTGAGCACGGCAACAAACTTGTTTTTGCTGTGGATATTAACGAAGCTGCAAAGAAGCCTCTACCCAAGGCGTTACAGTTGATACTGTTGAACTTATCATTACGAGCAATGGCAGCGAATCTCGCTACAGTGAATTTTATACCCCAACCACCAGCTTAGTTGCTGCAATCAGTGAAACTAATCGTACTTTTCGCTATACCATGATTGGTGAATCGGGTTCGTCACGTATCACTGGTTCGACTTTAAATGATATAACCTCAGAGTTTGATAGCTTACTAACCATCATCGTACCTGATTCATTAGCGAGTGCTGATTCCGCATTTTTAGCTGTACGCTTAAAACAAACGAATAGCTCTCTCGGCGACCCTGAAGCATTTTATGATTACAGCGGAGGTTTTGAAGATATTGCAGTTGTTAATTTTTATGACGCTCAAGTGCTTACGGAACTTGCTCCAGGTGTTGATGAAGCCCCACTAGTGGTCGCCCAATCACAACTCGAAGAAACTGCTGACTCTTGGGTTTATTATCCAAGCAGCGCTTCTTATTTCGTAGTGGCATATGAGGATCAATACCCTAATCGCGGTGATTATGATTTTAACGATCTGGTGATTGGTTATCGTGTTGGTTTTGGCATTAAAGATTCGCAAGTTACCTCGGTTATCGGTGTCGGATATATGATTGCCCGTGGTGCGTCTGCTAATCACGACTGGTATTTACATGTCCCTTTTAGCGATTATGTGTCTGGCAATGCGCTTGTGAACTTATTTAAACCTGGCACATCTGAGCAAGCGGTTGGCTATCCGCAACTGCAAGAAGTAAACGGTAATCTCAATTTAAAACTGTTCGAAAATACCAAAGCACTAATGAAGGTGGAAGGCAGTGACTTTGCCAATACACTAAGCAGTCAATCACCAATTCAAGGCCATAAATTTAGTTTTTCATTTAACCTTGATACACCTTTAGATTTCAGCGCTATTCCTGCTGCACCTTATGACCCCTATTTACATGTACTTACCACAGGGTATGAAATTCACTTGTCAGGTAATGCAACACAACTATCTCAATCAACGAATAGTGGTGACTCAAATACACAATATAAAGATGATTTGGGTTATCCGTATGCTTTAGTTTTTCCGGATCAATGGTTACTACCTCTCGAATACACGGACCTTGGTGAGGCATACGACACCTTCTTAGATTATACAAAGAACAGCAATACGCAAAATGAAACTTGGTATCTTTACCCAACTTCGAGCAAGACAAAGTCCATTTCAACTTCACTATGGAAGTGGTAAAAGAAAAAAGGCGCTTAAAGCGCCTTTTTAAAACACAACTAAAATAGAATTAGAACATCCAAGAAGTTGGGTTTTCAATTGGTTCATTTTTATCAAGAGCTTTAAGCCCTTTCACACAACGAACAATTAACCATACTAAATAGAATAAAAGAATTAGCAGGCCAATTCCGACAACAGTTAAAATGCCACCGATGACAGCATAAAGTAATCCGATCCAGAATGTACGGATCTGGAATTGATAGTGTGTTTGCACCCACTCAGGCGCATCTTTTTTATTAACATATGCCATGATTACAGCAATTAGACCTGTAATACCTAAAATGATACTAGCTAGGTAAAGTACATAGTTAATTTTCGCGCCATTCTTTGCCGACGCATCTTGTTTTTCGTTTGTTTCAACTACCTGGTCAGTCACCTTTTATCTCCTTATGATGAACTTATTTGTTGCCAGAATGCTTAATTTACAATCATCTGGAATTAATGCAATAAGAGAATAACTGAGCGGAGGTGTTAGAGTTTTAATACTAGTGAGTAACAAGGAACAAAATGGATTGCCCAACTTACAAACTACACAAGCATGTATTGCCCTTTACGCTCTTACTTTTGTTCAAATTTAGAGGTATAGATTAAACTCAAAGCTCTTTTTTAGGGCAATCTGTAACAAATCATTTTGCAAGCAGGTACCGCAAAAAATTAACGTTTTAACTACGTTTTACACAATTTACTATTTTGTTTTCGGTAATCGGCTTGTTTAAAGTGTTGAACGGATTTTAATTGCATTTTAATCAATAATTAAAATAGCGAAAAGCACTTTTTCTTTTACACAGTGTAAATAGAATGATTTTTAGCCAAACAAATTAAACATAATTGCTTACATCGCATCATAATTTTCAAACACAAAGTAGCAGTTTTTACGTTACCTTTTGCTTGCACTGTACTCATAGCCATTAAAAAGGAAGCCGACATGAAAACATTACTACTTACAGCAGGTATTGCATTACTCTCTTTCACAAGCACACAGAGCCTAGCTCACAGCAAAGCAAAGTCAATTGTTACAGCAGACTCTTCAGCAGATTCAAGCCTTTGCGTTGCAATTGCAAAAGACAATCCATTATTAATTCTAAAGCGTTTAAAGCAAGCGGGTCTTCGTAAACACCAAGCAAAAGATGTATTACGTTGCAATGGCATGTCAGCCTCAGAGTTTGCATATAAACATAATGCTTTTAAGGCTATTGCTCGGCTGGATTTAGCTACAGACAAAGAGCGCTACGCGCACAACTCAAAGTAAATTATTTGTTAAATAATTGTACTTGCTTTTGTAAAGTTTCATAGCTAATCTTAGCTAAGACATCCCAATCCAATAACCTAAAAGGCGAACACCTAATGTTTGCCTTTTGCTTTTTTAGCCAGCCTAATTAGTGATAGCATATTAAGATGCAGGTTAAAGAGCGCTTATTATGCTTGATTTAAATACCCTTTACGTCGTTGGTGGCGTGTTTATTACTATCTTGGTTTATTAGCTTTCAGGTCTGGCGTGATAATAAAAACGTAGATGGTGCTTTTACCAACCTGCTTTTACCCAGTTTAATGCTAATTGCATTAATTAATTATTCACTCTACCTCTACCGCATAGTTGATATAAAAGCAGGTATCGCCAGCCTTATTGTTTTAATTTGTTCGATTCTCAGCATTCATATTTTGCAGCGTTTTTTTGCTATCAATAGCGCGGTTATAAAACTATTCAACCTGATAACCGTTTGCTGCATCATTATGTTTGCTTGGTATACCTACGGTGAGTCGGATGTTCATAACCGCTTACTTATTTTCAATTTTCAACGCTTTTTAGAAGGTGCTGTAATGCTTTGGGTTTTTACCAGCATCAATACTTCTAACCACCGCTTTGCAAAACACATTTATTATTGCCATGCGGCAATATTTATTATTATTTATCCGCTACGTACCTATTATTTAGTGCCACTTGAAGCGTCTGAGATTTTCAGTGATGCATGGTTTGCAATTGGCGCTATGGTTACAGGCATTATTAGCCCACTTTTATATGCACTCGGTATGGCTTATTTATGTAGTGAGCGCAAAGCATTACATTTTTCTGAATTAAAAGATAAAGCACAACAAGATGCAGAGCTTAGAGGGCTTTTTTTATCGACTATGAGCCATGAAATACGCACGCCCTTAAATGGCATTATGGGCAGCGCTCAATTGATTTTAAATCAATCGCCCAATGCAAAAGTGAAACCCTATTGTGAAGCAATCATTAACTCTTCCGAATCACTTAATTTACTCATTGGTAAGGTACTTGACTATGCTCGCCTTGAACAAAATACAGAGTCGGGAACAGAAGAAGATATTGAGCTCACACCTTGGCTGGAAAACCTCTGTTTACTGTATCGACCTCTAGCGCAACAAAAGCGCATTGATTTTATACTTAATAATCAGCTACCAAATAAAGCCTGCTATTACTTTGATCAGCAAAGCGTAAGACAAGTACTGATCAATTTACTCGGTAATGCCATTAAATTTACCGACAGCGGCCAAGTCACTTTATCCGTAGAGGTGCTTGAAAAGGCACCGCTTGAGCATAAATTACGTTTTACAGTTACAGACTCTGGTCCTGGCATAGCTGAATCAGAAATAGCGCAACTCAAAGAACCTTATGTACAAAGTGATGCAGGAAAACTAAAAGGCGGCACAGGCCTAGGTTTAGCCATCAGCGAGCGCTTACTCAATAAAATGGATAGCGAACTAAAAATAGCAAGCACGCTTGGCCTAGGTAGTCAGTTTAACTTTGATATTAGCTTTAGTTTAGGTGAGCTTAGCTTAGTGGAACAAAGTAAAGTGAACGCTGATACGCTTACAGGCTTAAATGTATTATTAGTTGAAGACTTACCACTTAATCAAAAATTAGCGCTTGAATTTATGGCAATGGATCAACACAACGTTACCCTAGCAAGCACCGGCCAAGAAGCTATAGAAATGGTTAAAAATGAAGTTTTTGACCTTATTCTTCTCGATATGAACTTACCTGATTTCTCAGGACAAGAAGTGGTTAAAAAACTCGCTAGCTCGCAACATAAAAATAGCCAAACCCCCATTTTAGCGTTTACTGCGAGCTTAAGTCCTGACGAAGTAAAAGAGTATTTAACACTTGGTATTAAAGATATTGTCGGTAAGCCTATTCGCATCGAAAAATTACGCCAGGCCATTTTCAATTCACAGCAACAAGTCTATTTACAAACTAATCAACAAGTTGATGATGTACTATTTGATAGTACTGCGGCCAACAGCTTAAGTGCTTCCTTCGCCCAAGATGAGTTTAATGCAATTTATGATGAATTTATTATGTCGCTTCGCGATAAACTTGCCCGTTGTGAAAATGATTTTGAAAAGCAAACAGATGAAACTATTCGAATTCTTCACCGCTTAGCAAGCACAGCATTACAATTAGGATTTAACCGTTTTGGTCTTGCACTCAAACAATGCGAACGCGATTTACTCAATAATAGATTGGTTTTTGATGGCGAAAAACTTAAAAAATTATGGCAAGAAAGCCTTTCAAACTACCTTGAATACGCTCGACAGCAACTCTAATGAAAAATAAATATCACATTGAATTAAAAGGGTTTTGCAGATAAAAATATAGAATAGATATAAAAACGAGCATTAAAGAGTTGCTAGCTTAAAAATTCAAAGCCACTCTAGAGAGACAATAACTCTAATTGAATAACACTATCATATGATTCGCTTTACCCTTATAACTATAATGCTAGTCAGCTCACTGTTTGCCAATAGCGCATTAGCCCAAACGCTTTACAGCGATGGTCCTTATTTGTTTTATAAAAATAACAAAATAGAGCAAATTGATATTCTCGAAAACACCAAAAAAGTCTCTGTATATTCAGGTCCTCTGGCTATCAACCAAACTTTTTCAGCAAACGAAATAGATAGTTTTCAGAATGTAGAAAAGATTGCCGCGATTAGTGATATTCATGGCCAATTCGATATTTTCAAAACTTTACTGCAAAACAATGGCATCATCGACCAACAGTTAAATTGGTCTTATGGCAAAGGCCATTTGGTAATTACAGGTGATATTTTTGACCGTGGCGATACTGTTACTGAAGCTTTATGGCTGGTATTTAAACTAGAGCAGCAAGCAGCTGCAGCTGGCGGTAAATTACACTATTTACTAGGTAACCATGAATATATGGTATTGCGCGATGATCAGCGCTATTTACACCCTAAATACGTTCATGCAGTATCGCATTTCAATAACGATTTACGCCAACAATATAGCGAACAAAGCGTTTTGGGTCGTTGGCTTCGTAGCAAATCTACTATTATCAAAATAAATGGTTTTGTATTTCTACATGGCGGCATTCATCAGGAATTTCTTGATCTTAATTTAAGCTTAGAACAAGCAAATAATGAATTTCGTGAAACCATTGGGCTAAGTAAAAACGCCCTAAAAGAAAATCCAACATGGCTATCGCTGCATAGTTCAAATGGCCCTATTTGGTATCGCGGCTATTTTAGAGATGAAAACTTGGAAGAAGCTCAAATTTCATCAATACTAAAACAATTAAATGCAACTAAAGTGATTGTTGGCCATACCTCCATGCCAACCATTGAAACACATTTCAAAAGCAAAGTGATCGCGATTGATAGCTCTATCAAACGTGGTGAAAAAGGCGAATTATTACTTTGGCATAACGCAACATTCACTCGCGGTATGATGTCTGGCGAGCAAAAGCCATTGCAATAAGCTTGCTTGAAATTCTAATTGTGGCAAGATGTTGCATCGCCCTATTGGCTTTTTTATTTGGTTCAGTGAATTGATGTAGACCCAAATGCGAAAGAGTAACGAGATGAGTTTAGCTAGTAACAGTACAATTAATAAATGGACATTATTTTCCAGCACTATGCTGCTAGCGTTAAATTCGTCTCTCGTTATTGCCAATAATGATTTATTCGACCTTTCTTTAGAACAACTCATTAATGTAGAAGTTTCTTCAGCTTCCCTTACTAAAGAGTCTTTAAGTGAAGCGCCAGTGCCCGTTACGGTAATTACCGCGAATATGATTAAGCAAGCGGGCGCACGCAATATCAAAGACGTGTTACTGGCATATGTGCCAAACATGACGCATGTTGAAGATCAGAATGAACAAAACATTGCTGCCCGAGGTGTTTTCACCTCATCACAGCAGAAAATCCTATTTTTAATTGATGGCCATCGTCTTAACAGCCGAAGCTATTCAATGGCCTCTCCAGACTACGCCATTAGTCTTGATAAAATAAAACAAATTGAGGTGCTGCGAGGGCCCTCTAGTTCTATTTATGGCAATGTTGCTCTCACAGCTACGGTAAATATTATATTAAAAACGGGTAGTGAGTTAACACAGTCTCAAGTTGCAATTACTGGCGGTAATCAAGGCCATAAACAAGCAAGCCTAACGCTAGGAACACAGGGTGAAAACTGGGATTTACTGGCATGGGCACAGTATTTTTCAGCTGAAGGTGAGCGTTTAAACATTGCACCACAAAATAACTATTCACCAGCACCACGAGAAGACGCATATGCCCATTTAGGGTCATATCAAGACAAAAACACCTATGATTTAGGGGCTAAAGTCATTTATCAAGACTGGCGATTGTTAGCTAACACCCGCAGCTCTCACTATATTGAGCCATTTAGTGCAGGTGGCATAAGTGGCGAAGCATACAATTATGACAACATCCGCAAACACTCAGGCACGGGGCCAGGTTTAGGTTACGCCTCAACACATATCAATCTCTCGCATCAAGATGCAATATTTAATTGGCAATGGCACCAAGAAATCTACCTTGATAAGAATAAAATTGATTCGGTTGTCGTCACAGCTCCTGCATCTAATCAAGCTGCAAGTGTTAACTGGCAGGAGCTTTCCTCAGGTTTGCTAACACATGTCAGCAAACGCATTGATAACATTGATTATTTAATTGGTTTGCAACTAGACCATATGAAAATCACAAACTCTCATTTTGCGGTTTCGCTAAATGGAGAGGATTACTTTCCGGCTGACCAACAAACGCCTCTAATCAAAGAAAGCAGTGAATCAATTTACTCAGCCTTTGCACAGGTGAAATATCGTTTTTCAGCAAATTGGCCTGCCAATGTTGGTGCGCGATTTGATCAAAAAAACCGTACCGGTAGCGATAACATTAACGACTTGAGTCCGCGCCTCGCAATAATTTACCAAGGCGAAGATGGCTATAATTTTAAAGCCTCATATGCAACGTCATTCGTTGATGCGACTTACTGGAATCGCTTTAGTACATTAAGTTCTTTCCGAGGTGCGCAAACGCTTAAACCAGAAAAACTCTCATCATTACAGTTTACGCCTAGCATAAAACTTGCCGAACACCAGTTTTACGGTGCAGTAAATGTCTTCTATAACCAATTAGATGACTTTATATTTCGCGATAATAATGCTGGTGCAAACGAGCCAAATTACTCAAATGCGGGGGAGTTAACCACTTGGGGTGTTGAAGTGGAATCGCGTTTAACAAAACGTGACATTACTTGGCATGCAACACTTGGTTATCAAGCTGTTATTGATTCTGATCGCTTTGCAACCACTGGTGATGAAATTAATAATGTGCCAAGTTTAACAGCTAACCTTATTACCAGTTGGCAGTTAAATGATAATGCAGATGCAAGTTTCACTGTGCGATATATAAGTGAACAACAGTCTCCAATTCATATCATTTCCAATGGACAAGAAATCACCGACCCTTACCCAGATCAAGGAGTTAATTTTAACGACCCTCACAATCAAGTGGATGATGTTATTTTATTGGATGCGGCAATTAACTATCAGATTTTAGACAATTTCAGTGTGTCGCTCACAGCGCATAACTTACTAGACAAAAGCTATCAACAAGGTGGCACTACATTACACCCATACCCTCAGGCGGGTCGTAATGTTCGCGCAACATTAAACTATTTCTTTTAGCCACCATCTCCCGCAGAGGCTGCTCCTGATGCCGCAATAGCAGCTGTAGCAGCGGCCGTTGATGCTGTGGTGGCAG
>NZ_JAPEHW010000107.1 GCF_028875915.1 Pseudoalteromonas sp. G4 | reverse complement strand
ACGCCCATACGTAGTGGTAGGCGCATTTGTCATTGCGATGTTTTTAACACCGCCAGATGTGTTATCACAAACGCTATTGGCTATTCCCATGCTAGCCCTTTTTGAGTTAGGCTTACTGCTAGCTGGTTTTTACCAAAAAAATACGGACTCAGAAGAGGTCAAAAACTAAAATGAAAAAGTTACCTATCCTTATTTTCTCAGTACTTGCATTACCTTTAAGTGCTGTAGAGATTAATACACAAGCTTTAAAAGCCTGTAGTTTTGTAGAAAATGACTTTCAGCGTCTGCAATGCTATGACCAGGTAATCGCAGGTAAAGAATTAACAACGACCAAAAAAGGCAAAGCTGCAAAAAGTCAAGTAAACGTTCCTGAGCATTCAGCCGCCCCTGCACCAGTTAAATCAAAAAGTGTTGAAACTGCACCTAAGAAAGCTGAAGACAATTTTGGTTTAGAACACCGTAAAGTTGAAAAGCAAGGTGATGAGATTACATCTGTAGTTACCAATGTGAAAAAGCACCCTCATGGTGAACTGATTGTTACCTTAGAAAACGGCCATATTTGGCAACAAATTGGCAATGATCGATTTATCCTTAAAGAAGGTGAAACGGTAGTGATCTCTCGCGGAATGTTTAACTCATTTATTATGAAAGTTGAAGGTCGCAATAGAGGCATCAAAGTTAAACGCAAATAGTTTTATGCGCTACTTTGATATTGGAGTAAACCTGAGCAGTGAACAATTTGCTAAAGACAGAGCAGATGTAGTTAGTCGCGCCCGTTTAGCGGGTGTTGATAACATGTTGCTTATTGGTTCCAATATCCAAGATAGTCGGCAAGCAATTGCACTTGCAAACGAGTTTTCACTTATTGCAAGTGCTGGAATCCACCCTCATGATGCAAAAACAGCTGAAGGTGATTATTGCCAAATAATCCAAAATCTTGCCGATCAAAATCCCCTTGTTGCAGCTATCGGTGAGTGTGGTCTTGATTATAATCGCGACTTTTCACCTCGCGATAAGCAACGCGAAGTTTTTGCAGCGCAAGTCGCACTTGCAAATAAACTTAATAAACCGCTCTATATGCATCAACGTGATGCCCATCATGATTTTTTAGCCATAGTTAAAGAAGCTCAAGTTCCGGGTGTTGTCCATTGTTTTACTGACAGTGAAGAAGCTTTAGAGACTTACTTAGAACTCGGTTTTTATATTGGTATTACGGGCTGGCTTTGTGATGAGCGCCGTGGCGATACATTACGAAAATTACTGCCGCGCATTCCTCTTGATAAACTGCTATTTGAAACTGATGCCCCCTACCTTTTGCCTCGAAATATCAAGCCAAAACCTAAGTCAAGACGCTCTGAACCTTTGCATATTGAATATGTAGCAAAACAGGCAGCTGAATTATACCAACGTCCTTTAGAAGAAGTTGCAAACGCTGCATTTTACAATGCCCATAAACTGTTTGGTTTGGAGTTAGCATAATGCGATTAATCGCGATTTTGTGTTGGCTGTTCTCTTTTACACTGCATGCTAATACCTTAAACAGTAAACTGCATGGGCATACCGAGCTTAATTATGAATACAGCATCGCTAATGTAAGTTCACCACAAGACATTCCTGCATCAGCATGGCAGCGTGTTGAAGGTGGACAAATCAATTTAGGGTTAGGCACCTCCCCTGTTTGGCTAAAGTTCGCTATTGTTAATAACACAGCGACGCAGCAAGACTTATTTTTATTCAACGCTTTTGTTCATATTGATAAATTAACGCTTTATCACAAAGAGCGCAGTAAGCTATTTACCCAAAGAGAATTGGGTGACAGTGTGCCAATAAAAACACGTTATTTAAAAGATGCTGATCAGATATTTAAACTCAGCTTAGCGCCTAATCAAAAACAAGAGTATTACATCAAAGCTCAAACTGCCGGTGTAATGAAATTAAATTTATCGCTTTGGCAACAAGATAAATACATCGAACAAAAAGCCAGATTCAATCTAATAATGGGCCTTATTTTAGGTGTTATGTTTGCATCTTCACTGATTCTATCGGTGCTTTTTTTCATAACCAAAAAACAAACGTTTGCGCTTGCGGCGGTATTTAACATTTGTGTTTGGCTATTATTTGCTTGGCTACTTGGATATGTTTATCGCTATATTTCAGATCAAGGGTTTTGGCTGGTACATACCGTGATGCCGGCACTTACTATTTTTGTTTTAATCCCACTTAATATTTTAACTGAGCGCCTGCTAGGTTTGCACAGCCTTGCCAAGCCTCTAGTCGCATGCCTTAGAATAACACTCGGTATAAGCGTCGCTTTAGTGCTGATATCACCTTTATTAAGTTACACCCTTGCACTCACTGTGGCGGTAGTATTTGCCCTATTTCATATTTTAATATTGTTGCTTGTAACAGGTATTCGTGCACAAAAACGCGATACTAAAGCTCAGTTATTGGTTGTCTGTATTTTACCGCTACTAATAACCATGCTGTACAAAGGCGCATTGATATTTTCCTATAGCATCTTCTTTAGCCAATTGATGGTATTGTTTGGCATAAGTTACCTAATAAGCTGTATTACCTTAACACTCATAGCTATCAGCCAATACATTCAACAACGCGACATAAAAGTAAGTGAAACGATTCGCTTACAAGAACAACATCAAGAAGAATTGGAAAGCAAAATCCAAGAGCGTACTTTTGAACTGGAAGTAACTTTACGCGAGCTGCAAGAAAAGAATTTAGAACTAGAAGAACTGAATACATTAGATTCACTGACCGGATTAAGAAACCGCCGCCACTTTGATAAAAAAATCACCATGGAGTTTCGCCGCTCTCGCCGTGAACAAACTCCATTAGCTGTAGTGATGCTCGATATTGATCACTTTAAACCAATCAATGATGAATACGGGCATCTCGCTGGTGATGAAGCAATAAAATACGTGGCAGCCAGTATCAAAGGTGCGCTTCGTCGCCCATCAGATATCGCGTGCCGCTATGGTGGTGAAGAATTTGCACTGATATTACCTAACACCGATGCTGAAGGTGCAAAGTTAGTGTCTGAAACAATTCGTAAGAGCATTGCAAAGCACGCAATTAAGACAAGTTCTGGCGATGTTAAACTAACCATAAGTGCTGGCATATTTAGCCATATTGCTGACGCAAGTTTAGATCCAAATCAATATACCGACTGGGCAGATAAAGCACTCTATCTAGCCAAGCAACAAGGTCGAAATCGCGTGTGTTTTGCTAACTCGACCCAGTCACCCAACGATACCGAGGAGTTATAATGGCCCAATCAGGTTTAGATTTATTCCCATATGCACGTATGCGTCGCATGCGTAAAGACCCATTTTCACGTAAGTTAATGCAAGAAAATGTGTTAACACCAGCGGATCTAATTTACCCAGTTTTTGTTTTAGAAGGCAAAGGGCGTCGCGAGAAAATTGACTCTATGCCAGGTATCGAGCGACTTTCAATCGACTTACTTATCGAAGAAGCAAAAGAACTAGCAGCGCTTGGCGTGCCTGCCATGGCAATTTTCCCTGTTACGCCATCTGACAAAAAGTCGCTAGAAGCTGAAGAAGCCTATAACCCAGAAGGTTTAGCACAGCGAACGGTAAAAGCACTTAAGCAAGAAGTACCGAGCATGGGCATTATTACCGACGTTGCGCTTGATCCTTTTACTGTACATGGTCAAGACGGCATTATCGATGAAAGTGGCTATGTATTAAACGACATCACTACCGATATTCTAATTAAGCAAGCATTGTCTCATGCAGAGGCTGGTGCTGATGTTGTTGCCCCATCAGATATGATGGATGGCCGTATTGGCGCAATTCGCGAAGCACTTGAAGAAGCTGGCTTTATTAATACGCGTATCATGGCTTATTCAGCTAAATATGCTTCAAGTTACTATGGCCCATTTAGGGATGCGGTTGGCTCAGCTGGCAACTTAAAAGGTGCTGACAAGAAGACCTATCAGATGGACCCTGCAAACTCTAACGAGGCACTACGCGAGGTTGCATTAGATCTGCAAGAAGGTGCCGATATGGTGATGGTGAAACCAGGTATGCCATATCTTGACGTTGTGCGCCGCGTGAAGGACGAATTTGGCGCACCAACCTTTGCATATCAAGTGAGTGGTGAATACGCGATGCATATGGCAGCGATTCAAAATGGCTGGCTTGCAGAAAAGCCGGTGATTATGGAGTCATTACTAGCATTCAAACGTGCCGGCGCTGATGGCATTTTGACTTACTTCGCGAAAAAAGCGGCGGTTTGGCTTAACGAAAAAGACTAAGTCAACCTGAGCTAAGATTAAATAAAAGCAGCGCCATAACACAACACAGCTAACACCAGCCCGGCACCTGCCCGTTGTAAATATACAGCCCTCATTTCTCCTTTAACCCAATAGGCATACATAAACTGCAAAAAGCAGGTCGCGGTTGCACCAAAACACGCAAAAAGGCATAAATAAATTGCTTGCAGCATGGTTGTCCTATAAAGAATAAAAAGCTTATATCTAATAACTATAATGGCTAATCCACTATTAAGACAGTTATTTAATTCAAAGCCCTTGTTTTTACTTGCTTAAACCAAAATGAAAGTTGATATATAACCAAAAGGAATATAGTCGGGTTTAAAGTTATTTTTTTCTTTGATAACTCTTCTCTATGCTCCATGCTAAATCTTTTACCCAGTTACGCAGTAATCGGGTAAAGCAGTACGAAATTCGTTTTTAGGGGACAACTCGTGGATTATTTTCCAATTTTTACCAAGCTTGAAAACAAGCCTGTATTAATTGTCGGCGGTGGTGAAGTCGCACATAGAAAATGCCAAGCTATGTTGCAAGCAAATGCAAACATAACCCTGGTTGCACCTGAATTTTGTGCTGAGTTAATTACACTTAATAACAGCAATAAAGTAACGCTGATACATGATTATTTTTCAGAGCAGCACATCAGCAACCAAAGTTTAGTAATTGCCGCCACCGATCTTGAAACGGTTAATAAAGCAGTTTTCGATGCCGCCGAAGCAAAAAATATCTTCGTAAATGTGGTAGATGATCAACCAAAGTGTAGCTTTATTTTTCCATCAATTGTGGATCGCAGCCCTATTACGATTGCGATTTCGAGCGCAGGTAAAGCACCAGTGCTTGCGCGTCGCTTACGTGAAAAGCTTGAAACCATTATTCCACAGCATATTGGCCCGTTGGCTGAACTTGCAGGCAACTTCCGCGATAAAGTTAAAAGCCAGTTAGATAGCTTTAGCAAACGTCGTATGTTTTGGGAAAAAGCATTTACTTCAGATGCAGTAGCGCAAGTTGCTAAAGGCGATATCGCTGGGGCAGAACAGACATTTGAGAACATCTTAGGCGGTGACAATCAGTTAAGCGGTGAAGTATTTGTTGTTGGTGCAGGTCCAGGCGACCCAGAGCTATTAACAATTAAAGCACTGCAAGCAATGCAAACTGCTGATGTTATTGTATACGACTATCTTGTATCTGACGAAATTATGGCTTTGGTGCGTAAGGATGCAGAGTTAGTGTGTGTTGGCAAACGCTTAGGTAATCACAGTGTGCCACAAGATGAAATCAACCAAATCTTGGTTGAGCTTGCTAAGCAAGGTAAAAAAGTATGCCGTTTAAAAGGTGGTGACCCGTTTATCTATGGTCGCGGCGGTGAAGAAGTACAAGAGCTGGCAAAGCACCAAATTGCGTTTCAAATTGTACCTGGAATAACGGCTGCGGCAGGTTGTTCAGCCTATGCTGGAATTCCATTAACACACCGTGATTATGCTCAGGCAATCCAGTTTGTTACTGGCCACTGCAAGAAAGAAGGACAAGAGCTTGATTGGCAATCATTAGCAAAGGCAAATCAAACTCTCGCTGTTTATATGGGTGTGATAAAATCGCCGCATATTCAAGCAAAACTGATTGAATATGGGCGCGCACCTGAGACACCTGTAGCGATTATTGAGAACGGCACACGTAAAGAACAGCGTGTGGTAACAGGTGAGCTCAATGACTTGGCAAATTTAATTGAACGCGAGCAAATTAAATCGCCAGCATTACTGATTATTGGTGAAGTAGCCAACCTTAGCAAAGAGCTTGCTTGGTTTGGTAATTCACAGCAGACACATTTGGCGAGCAGCCAGCTGCTCACCAATGCGGCATAAAGAATTTAGAATTAACTTTACGTTTTAGGACAAAATCATGGCATTAACCCATCTTCAGCAACTCGAAGCTGAAAGTATTCAAATTATCCGCGAGGTTGCGGCTGAGTTTGAAAACCCTGTGATGCTTTACTCAATCGGTAAAGATTCATCGGTGTTATTGCACTTAGCGCGCAAGGCTTTTTACCCAGGCAAAATTCCTTTCCCACTACTGCACGTAGATACCGATTGGAAGTTTCGCGAAATGATCGAGTTTCGTGACCGCTTAGCAAAAGAATACGATTTTGAACTAATTGTGCACAAAAATCCTGAAGGGATTGCTATGGGTGTTGGCCCATTTACCCACGGTTCATCTAAGCACACTGACATTATGAAGACTCAAGGCTTAAAACAAGCACTTGATAAGTATGGCTTTGATGCGGCATTTGGTGGCGCACGTCGTGATGAAGAAAAGTCACGTGCAAAAGAGCGTGTGTATTCGTTCCGTGACAAAAACCACCGCTGGGATCCTAAAAACCAACGCCCAGAACTGTGGAGCAACTATAACGGTCAAGTAAATCCGGGTGAAAGCATTCGTGTATTCCCACTATCAAACTGGACTGAACTTGATATTTGGCAGTACATCTACCAAGAAAACATCGAAATTGTGCCTCTTTACCTATCGGACAAACGCCCTGTTGTTGAACGCGATGGTTTACTTATCATGGTTGATGACGAACGTATGCCATTACGTGAAGGCGAAGAGCCAGAGCTACGCTCTGTACGTTTCCGTACCTTAGGCTGTTACCCACTAACAGGTGCGGTTGAGTCTGAAGCAAATACCTTAACTGGCATCATTGAAGAAATGTTGTTATCAACATCATCAGAACGCGAAGGCCGTGCAATTGACCACGATTCGTCTGGTTCTATGGAAAAGAAAAAACGTGAGGGCTATTTCTAATGTCGACAGCAAATGAAGTAAGAGAATTAGGTATTGAGCAATACCTATCGCGTCAACAAGATAAAAGCTTATTGCGTTTATTAACCTGTGGTAGCGTAGATGACGGTAAATCAACACTAATTGGCCGTTTGTTACACGACAGCCACCAAATTTATGAAGATCAGCTAGCAGCCCTTCATAAAGATAACGAAAAAGTAGGTAACGCAGGTGAAGAACTTGACCTTGCGCTTCTTGTTGATGGTCTGCAAGCAGAGCGCGAGCAAGGTATCACAATTGACGTTGCTTACCGTTATTTCTCAACCAATAAGCGCAAGTTTATTATTGCTGATACACCGGGGCATGAGCAATACACGCGCAACATGGTGACCGGTGCATCTACCGCAGATCTAGCCATTATTTTGGTTGATGCGCGCTACGGTGTGCAAGTACAAACCAAACGTCACAGCTTTATTTGTGACTCATTAGGCATCAAGCAGTTTGTTGTAGCAATCAACAAAATGGATATCGTGGATTTTGATGAAGCCGTTTACAACAAAATTCAGCAAGACTATTTAGACTTTGCTGAGCAACTTAATGTTGAAGACATTCGTTTTATCCCAATGTCAGCTTTAAAAGGCGATAACGTTGTTACACGCTCTGAAAAAACACCATACTACACGGGTGCACCGCTACTAGAATTACTTGAAGATTCGCCTGCAGCTGCAGCTAATACTGAGTTTGAAGCGCGTTTACCAGTACAACTTGTTACACGTCCTAACCTGAATTTCCGTGGTTTCCAAGGCACTTTAGTTGCGGGTGAATTAGCTGTTGGCGATACAGTAAAAGCATTACCTTCAGGCAAAACGTCTACGGTAAAAGAAATTGTAACCTTTGATGGTAACTTAGCGCATGCTGAAGCAGGTCAGGCAATTACCTTAACGCTTAATGACGAAATCGATATTAGTCGTGGTGACGTTATTGTACCAGCTAATAGTACAGCTAAAATTTCAAACCGCTTGCAAGCTAAGCTAGTATGGATGCACGAAGCACCGTTAGTGTTAGGTAAAGAATACAACGTTAAGTTAGCAACTAAGAAAACAACTGCGAAAGTGGTTGCGATTGATCACACCATCGATGTGAATACACTAGCGCATGGCCAAGCAGATAGTTTACAGCTTAATGAAATTGCGATTGTTACAATTGAAATTGATGAGCAAGTGCTCGCTGATGCCTACGTAGCAAACCGTGAAACAGGCTCATTTATCTTGATTGATCGCTTGTCAAACCTAACCGTTGCGGCTGGCATGATTGAACAAGTACTTGACACTGCCGATGCACAACAAGCACCATCTAATTTTAGCGCCTTTGAAGTTGAGTTTAATGCACTTGTGCGTAAACACTTCCCACACTGGCAAGCAATTGATATTTCAAAGCTTTAAATATGTATCAGCAAGTCAGCCTTAGCCTTATTATGTTTGTTTTAGTCGCCTGCCTTTTTGGCACGCGACTTAAGCCTGCATGGGCTTTTGCTGGCGCGATTAGTGTAAGTTATTTAGCAGGCCTGATTGATTTAGAAGGCGTACTAATTAACTTCACTAATCCTTCTTTAATCACCTTAATATTGTTGATTTTGATAAGTATTGGTATCGAAAAAACAGCATTTGTACGCAAGTTGTCGACTTCCTTAGCAAAAGGAAGCTTATCAAAATCAGTAACAAAACTCGGTTTATCTACCGCCTTTTTATCCTCTTTTACAAATAATACCGCCGTTGTCGCGAGCCTTATTTCTGCGGTAAAAGAAAATAAAACACATGCACCGTCAAAGTTACTTTTACCTTTGTCATATACCGCGATTCTTGGTGGAACACTAACTTTAATTGGCACCTCAACCAACCTTATTGTAAATGGCTTTGCTGTTGACGCTGGCATGGCTCCACTGGGCTTTTTTGATTTTACTTTAGTCGGGCTTGCGGTTCTGAGTGCCGGTTTAATTGCTATTTTGCTGCTATTAAAGTTTTTACCTAATTATCAAGAAGCTGACGATGAAGTCACACCGTTTTACCTCGAAGGCAAAGTAAAATCGAGCTCCAAGCTAATTGGTAAAACAGTTGAAGAAAACGGCTTACGTGAATTAAAAGATATCTTCTTGGCTGAAATTATTCGCGGAGAAAAACGTATTGCAGCCGTTACACCTAAGCAAGTAATTAAAGCTGGTGATATTTTACTGTTTTCGGGCGACTTAAAATCAGTGCCATTATTGAAGCAGTTTGATGGCTTAGAGGTTATCCACGATAAACACGAAATGGCAGTTGAACACTTTGTTGAAGTTGTTATCAGTCACAGTAGTTCATTAGTAGGTCAAACGCTCAAAGATGCGAATTTTCGTAAAGAATTTAAAGCTGCGGTAGTGGCTATTCGCCGCGGCCATAGTCGTTTAGAAGGCAGTTTTGCCAATATTCAATTACAAGCTGGCGACAGCCTTATTTTAGCGCCAAGCAGCGACTTTCAATCGAATAAAAAACTAAAACGTGAATTTGTTTATATCTCTGGGCTTGACTTGCAAAGTCACCTGGATGAAAAACAATCTCACTTTATTTTTGCTGGCTTTATCGCAGTTATTGCACTCAGTATTTTCGACATTGTGCCGCTTGTTAAAGGCTTAATTGTATTACTAATTGCATTTATGTTGTGGGGGGTGGTTTCGGTTGGTGAGGTAAAACGCCGTTTTCCACTTGAGCTTTTTGTTATCGTTGGTAGCGCCATAGGCCTTGCAAAATTGATGATTGATACCGGTGTGGCAGCTCAAATTTCAGAGTTTGTGTTAAGTTTAGTAGGTCAATTTGGCCCCTATACAGCCCTTGTGGTTATATTCTTATTAACTCTACTGTGTACTGAACTTATAACCAATAATGCAGCAGCTGCGCTGTCGTTCCCTATCGCCTACTCATTAGCAATTGGCTTTGGCGTGAGCCCTCTGCCATTTATTATGGCTGTGGCGTTTGGCGCATCAGCTAGCTTTATTTCACCGTTTGGTTATCAAACAAATCTAATGGTGTACAGTGCAGGCAATTATCAAGTTAAAGATTACATTAAAGTTGGCATTCCAATGTCGCTGGTGTACTCCATTACAGCACTGATCTTTATACCTATTGTTTTTCCATTTTAATTAACGGATTGTAGAACCTATTATGAGTGACGAAAATATCGTTTGGCACAACTACCATGTTGAGAAATCAAACCGCGTAGCGCAAAAAGGCCATAAGCCATGCATTTTATGGTTCACAGGTTTGTCAGGTTCAGGTAAAAGTACTGTTGCTAATGCACTTGAAACCGCTCTTCATGAAATGGGTATTCATACCTACTTACTCGATGGTGACAATGTACGCCATGGGCTTTGCGGCGACCTTGGTTTTAGTGATGAAGATCGTCAAGAAAATATCCGTCGCGTAGGCGAAGTTGCTAAGTTAATGGTTGATGCAGGGCTTGTTGTACTAAGCGCATTTATTTCACCATTTCAAGCCGAACGTAAAATGGTACGTGAGCTTGTAGAAGACGGAGAGTTTATTGAAGTTTTTTTAGATACCCCGTTAGCTGTGTGTGAAACACGTGACCCAAAAGGGCTTTATAAAAAAGCGCGTGCAGGTGAAATTAAAAACTTTACAGGTATTGATTCAACCTATGAAGCACCAGAGAATGCTGAAATTATACTTGATACAGGCGCTAATTCAGTTGCCGATTCAGTAAACCAAATCATTACTGCTTTGAAGCAACGCCAAATAATCTAAGTTATTTTTTCTCGACTTGTTGCAGCAAGTCG
>NZ_JAPEHW010000106.1 GCF_028875915.1 Pseudoalteromonas sp. G4 | reverse complement strand
TTTTCTTGGTTCGTTCTTTTTGGCCGTTTAAAAAGAATGAACGAGTGCGGCATGGATGCCGCAAGATAAATACATGGATGTTAATTAATAAAAACTCCCTTTAACACTCCTTATACTTCTCCTGCACTAGCTTCACATAATGCGCGAGCGATTTATCACCATGGGTGGCAAAAGTAAGTTCCGTAAGTGAGACAGCTTGAATGCGGTCGATGCGAAATTCGCGATAATCGTTTCGTAAGCGGCAGTAGGTGATTAGCGTCCATTTGCCACCCCAATACACCATACCCAAAGGCTCAACTAGGCGGGTGGTGGTTTGCTGTTTGGCATCGGAATAATCAATGTTGACGCAGCGTTGTTGCTCTATGCCTTGGCGTAAGGTGAGGGTGAAAGCTTGTTGCGCTTGGTTATGACTCCAACCCGATACTAAATAGGGCAGATCATCCACTTTTTGTTTTAAGCTACTTGGTAAAACAGCCTCAATTTTAGCGAGTGCAGAATGGGCTTTATCGGCTAAAACAGGATCAGTCCATTCGCTTACCATGCGGCTGCCTAACATCAGTGCTTGTAGCTCTTCGAGGTTAAACATCATCGGCGGCAGGTCACATTCTGAAATAAGGTAACCAATGCCTGCTTCGCCTTCGATAGGTACGCCCGATGTTTGTAAATGTTGAATGTCGCGGTAAATGGTGCGCTCAGATACGTTTAGTTTATCTGCTAGCTGTTTGGCGGTTACAGCAAGGCGGCGGCCTTTAAGTAAGTTAACCAATTGAAATAAACGCTCAGATTTATGCACCATATTTCCTTAATTGAATGCGCTTTACGTGTTAATTATGCGTCACAAGGTGTTTGTGACACTACATCGTAGTGCTCTAAAATAACACTTTCTTTTTCAATTAACTTGGTGAATTGCTGGCAAATTTCATTTTCATAAAATGCCTCTTGCACACGTTTAGCGTCTGCCATGGTAGAAAAGTAAACCACATCAACGTAAATATTGTCGCTTTGTTGTTTGGCAAGTGAGCGGTACAGCACACCAGTTTGGTTATTGAGGAACTGCTGTAATGCATCATTAGCAGCTGCGAATTCTGCTGCTTGGGTTGTTTCTGCTAATTTAAAGTTTACGATTTCGATTACGTTACTCATCATTTGTCTCCTTTGAAATGATGATGTTATTTAATCAGGCTAGTGTGTCAGGGAGTGTCAGTAGCAAATGATCTCGAAAATAAAAAAGGAGCCAAATGGCTCCTTTTAGAAAATTACGATATCTATTATTTGATGAATGCAAAAGCATCTGCATACATGTTTTCGCGAATTGCGCCATGATTAATAAAGTCATCACGTACAGGGCCAATCATATCGAAGCGACCTGCCATATAGATTTCATATGGTGCAAGCGAATCAATATCCTTCATTACCGCTTTATGCACATAGCCTGTGTGACCTTGCCAGTTGTCACTCGCGTGCTCTACTACTGGAATAAAGTTAAAGTTAGCTTGGCTTGCAGCCCACTTTTCCATTTCTTCTTTGGCGTAAAGTGCTGATTCGTCGCGTACACCCCAGTAGAAAAATACAGGGCGCGTTGATTTGATTTCTGCAAGGTGATCAGCCATTGATTTAACGTATGAAAAGCCCGTTCCGCCCGCAAGTAATACAACAGGTAGCTCTGATTCAGTGCGTAGTTGTGAAATGCCTAAGCCCACTTCAAGCTCAGCTTGCGTATTATTAGCAAAGTGCTGTTTTAGGTGATCAAGCGCTTGCATGGCATAACTGTTTTCTTCTGATGCACCGATATGTAATTCTAATAGCTCGGTTTGGCTTGGGCGGCTTGCGATTGAGAATGCGCGCTTATCTTTTTCACCCAATACCAGTTGCAGGTAGTGACCTGCTTCAAATGACACTGGCTCACTTGGTTTTAGTTCAACTTTATAAACATACTCTGTTAAAGGAGCAATGCTTACCACGTTTGCTTTAACTAATTGCATTTTTAAACCTTTTCACGACGCAAGTTTAACTGCGTTACTTTTCTAAAATGTTGAGTGAATCCCAAATTTCATCAACACGTTGTTTGACTTTATCGTCCATTACAATGGGTTCGCCCCATTCTCGGTCGGTTTCTCCTGGCCATTTGTTGGTGGCATCAAGCCCCATTTTTGACCCTAAGCCAGAAACTGGTGAGGCAAAGTCGAGATAATCTATCGGGGTACTTTCAATCATTGTGGTATCACGGGCAGGATCCATACGCGTGGTGATTGCCCAAATTACATCATTCCAGTCGCGGGCATTTACATCATCATCACACACAATAACGAACTTAGTATACATGAATTGACGTAAGAATGACCAAACACCCATCATTACGCGTTTAGCATGACCTGGATATTGCTTTTTCATGGTAACCACGGCCATACGGTAAGAACAGCCTTCAGGTGGTAAATAGAAATCCACAATCTCAGGGAATTGCTTTTGCAAAATTGGCACAAACACTTCGTTAAGTGCGACACCTAAAATAGCTGGCTCATCAGGCGGACGGCCAGTATAGGTGCTGTGATAGATAGGGTCTTTACGGTGTGTAATATGCGTTACTGTCATCACTGGGAAGTCATCGACTTCATTATAGTAACCGGTGTGGTCGCCATAAGGTCCTTCAGGTGCCATTTCGCCCTGTTCAATATAACCTTCTAATACAAACTCGGCGCTGGCAGGTACTTGTAAGTCATTTGAAACAGACTTGACCACTTCTGTTTTGCTGCCACGTAACAATCCAGCAAAAGCGTACTCGCTTAGCGTATCTGGAACAGGTGTGACTGCACCTAGTATAGTTGCAGGGTCTGCCCCAAGCGCTACTGACACAGGATAGGGTTCACCTGGGTGCTCTTTACACCACTCTTGATAATCGAGTGCGCCACCACGGTGTGATAACCAGCGCATAATAATTTTGTTTTTACCCAGCAATTGTTGGCGGTAAATACCTAAGTTTTGGCGCTTTTTGTATGGCCCTTTAGTAACCGTTAAGCCCCAAGTGATCAGTGGTGCTGCATCGCCTGGCCAGCAGTGTTGGATTGGTAGCTTAGTTAAATCAACATCATCACCTTCAACAATCACTTGTTGGCATGGTGCCTTTTTCACTTCCTTTGGTGGCATGTTGAGCACTTGTTTAAACACTGGTAGTTGGCTTAGCGCATCTTTAATGCCTTTTGGTGGCTCAGGCTCTTTTAAAAAGGCGAGTAACTTACCGACTTCTCTTAGTTCAGATACATCTTCTTGCCCCATACCTAAAGCAACACGCTCAGGTGTACCAAATAGGTTGGCAAGTACAGGAATAGAATAGCCTTTTGGATTTTCGAAAAGTAGTGCAGGGCCTTTTGCACGCAAAGTGCGGTCGGCTATTTCGGTCATCTCTAAGTAGGTATCAATTTCTTGCTTGATACGCTTTAGCTGACCTTTCTTTTCTAACAGTTCGATAAAGTCCCTGAGGTCTTTATATTTCATAGTATTGTCAGGCTTTTAATAGTAAAAATGGATTGGTGATAGTATAACCTTTTGCGCAAGTTACGGGCAATTGTAATCCCGTCTGCGCAGTTACAATTGTTTATACTTATGAGAGTGCTTTTTGGATTTGCATTCAATAGAATAGGGACACAATTATACAAAAAGGATTTTTATGAAATCTTTGATTTTTTCTAGCATGCTTGCTTTTAGTGGTGCATCTTTAGCTGCAAATGAGATGTATGTGGGCGTAGATTACGCATATAACAATTTTGAAATTGCCAACGAAAAAGTAAACCCCAATGCGGTTTATGTAAAAGCGGGTTATGAGTTTTTTGAGGGCATTGCACTAGAAGGGCAAGTTGCGGTATCGGGCGGTGATGATGACCTATACCGTATGAATTTCGAACTTGATAAATCTTACTCTGTTTTCGGTCGTTTTGAATCGCCAGCTTCTTATGGTTTTAGTGCTGATATTTTGCTTGGTTGGAGCTGGAATGAACTCGCAGTTTCAGGACCTGAAGAGACCTATAACGGTATTGATAGTTATGACGGTTTTGCTTGGGGAGTGGGCATTAATCAACAGATCCCTCATTTTGAAGATGTGAAAGTACGTTTAGGCTACCAAGTACTGCACTCGGAAACAGATTTCAAACTTGCTAATTACACGCTTGGCGTTAGCTACATATTTTAGAGGGAATAGAAAATGACAAAATATAAGTTATTGCCTTTAGCTATGGCGAGTGCGTTTATGCTTTCGGCATGCAGTGATTCCGATGATCCTGCAGCATTAGTTAAAGCGGTTAAATTAGAGTCACAACGTGCTAATGGCACGATTATCGAAAGCATCGAATTTACTGGCAGTGATATTAGATTACGTCCGGGACAAACGCATAAACTAATTGCCATGGGCACCGATTCAAAAGGTGATGTTAGAGATGTCACGGATGAAGTTACTTGGACCTCATCAAATACGGATGTGGCGACCATTAATAGCAGTGGCCTAGTTACAGCAGTTAAAGCCCTTGAAGATAATCAAGGTATTGTAACTTTTACAGCAACAACAATAAACGAAATTGAAGCAACAACAGCGTTATCGATCAGCGAGAGCAAAGCGACAGCATTAAGCGTTGTTTTAAAAAATTCTGATAGTAAAACGTTTAATACCTGTGTTGATACCCAACTTGCTGCTAAAGTGACGTATCAAGATGGCTATGTGAGTGCGCCGGATACAAATTTACTTAGTTGGCAGTTTACTGGCTCAACCACAGCAAAAATTAGTGCAACAGGGCTATTATCAACTTCTGCCGAGCAAGATGAGACTTTGACCATTACAGCCAAACATAGCGACGGAGTAACTGGAAGTGATAACTTCACAGCATCTATTGCACAACTTAATGGCTTGTCGATTCAACGTGATAGTAAAGATATTGAGTCATTTGCATTGGCGTTAGCCGAGCGAGACACGTTGACACCTAAGATAACGTTATTAAATGGTGAGAAGTACACTACATCAAACAGTGCTATTTGGGCTTCGAGTGATACCGCTATAACATCTGTTTCAAATGCCGATGATGTGAAAGGAAACATAGTAGGATTAACAAGTGGCACGACCAATGTGTTTGCTACGTGTGGTGGTCAGCAAGCACAGGTTTCGGTTGAAGTAACAGGTGATTCAACGCTGAAAAGCTTAAAAATTAATACCGGCACAGATAGCTTAGAAATAAAGCAGGGGGCGAAAGTGTCACTGCAGCTATTTGCAGACTTAACTGGTGTTAATGGTGATTTTAATGTGTCTGAATTCGCAAGTTGGAATTTATCTGGCACCGATTTAGCAACGTCAAAGCTATTGAAAGAAGGCACCAATGAAGCGTATTTAGAGCTGACAGCTGCAACGGCTAAGACGGGCTCATTTACACTAATCTCGAGCTATGAAGGTAAATCTGAAACGCTCGATGTGACTGTTGTAGAGTAAATAAAGCGAGTGCGCCTTAAAATTTAGGCGCACTTTCTAAAATAAATCAATTTCACCACTGTCAGCTGTTTGCGCTGTCGCTTTTTCTTGCCTCAACTTGGTGCGCGTATCCGTGTTCCATTCCATACTGTTAAAATCAAACAATTCGAGCTTTTCTTTCAAGCTGGTTGCTAGGTTATATAAATCATCGCTGGTAACCGATTGAATCTTTGAGCTAGAAAGGGCATCTGAGTTGAGCTCTATCATTGACGATACCGACGACTGCGCCTCGTCAGACACCGCTTTTTGCTGCTCGACTTGCTGGTGGATTTGCTCCGAAAGGTCATGAATATTACTCATAGCATCATCAATTTGATCGATCTCTTGATTAGCTTGTTGCGATAAATCAACGGTATGCTTTGTTTCTTCATGCGCTTTCAGCATAAATTGATGCACTAAGTCTGTTCCAGATTGAATTTTACTGACCATAGCGCTAACTTCTTGCGTTGATTGGCTGGTGCGTGCCGCCAAGTTGCGCACTTCATCGGCCACGACGGCAAAGCCTCTTCCTTGCTCACCAGCACGTGCAGCCTCGATAGCAGCATTGAGCGCTAGTAAATTGGTTTGTTCTGCTATTGAATTTATGACTTCGATAATTGAAGTAATTTGATCGCTGTCTTTTTTTAATTGGTCGAGCTGTTCGCCTGTTTGCTCTATCTTTTCAGCAAGGGAAATTAAGCTTGCTTGACTCACATCTGAGTCGGTACGTGTTTTTTTTACGGATTGTGTTGCATTTGCTACTGCTTGATAAATTTTTTCAAGATTATCATCAAGCTGAGTTGATACCTCCAACATAGCAGCCATAGAAGAACCTAACATTTCACCATGACTATGTTGCATAGTGGCTTTTTGCGTCATTGAGGAATAGGTGTCTTTTAATTCATTCGCCATAGGGTATAACCTAGCTGAGGAGGCGTAGACTTCGTTTAGCAAATGATCCATCAATTCCAGCCAGTTATCGATTAGAACACTCTCTTTAATATCTTCTTCAGTACCATTTTGTTGGAAGCGAAACTTCAAATTTACTTTACTTGGGTTTGAGACTGCATCTGCAAATGCTTTGAGGTTATTGTTTTGTTTTTGAAAACTTTGCTTTGCTTGCCAGCCACATAAAACAAGTAAAAGCGAGAGCACAACTTGCAGCGATATTAATAGGGCACTGGCATCGGCTAAAAATAACAATAAGAGGGAGCATGCACTAAAGATAATGAGACAAGGAAATAGTAACTTACGTATTTGCATAAATCTGATTAATAACAGGTAGGTGTTTTATAGTTATAGAACAGATTTTTAGGTGAGAAAAGAAAAGCGCCGGTAATTTACCAGCGCTTTAATGTTTGTTGCGATTATTTTCGCTTCATTGAATCGAAGAATTCATCGTTGGTCTTGCACATCGCAAGTTTATCAATTAAGAATTCCATTGCATCGATTTCTGACATCTCATGAACGATTTTACGCAGGATCCACATTTTTTGTAGTTCGTCTGCTTTCGTTAATAGCTCTTCACGGCGTGTGCCTGAGCGGTTGAAGTCGATTGCTGGGAATACACGTTTTTCCGCAATCTTACGGTTAAGGTGTAATTCCATATTACCGGTACCTTTAAACTCTTCGTAGATAACTTCATCCATCTTAGAGCCAGTATCGATAAGTGCTGTTGCAATAATCGTTAAGCTTCCGCCTTGTTCAACGTTACGTGCAGCACCGAAGAAGCGCTTAGGCTTATGTAGAGCATTGGCATCAACACCACCAGTAAGTACTTTACCAGATGAAGGAATAACGGTGTTGTAAGCACGTGCTAAACGCGTAATTGAGTCAAGTAAGATTACAACGTCTTTCTTGTGTTCAACTAAGCGTTTTGCTTTTTCAATTACCATTTCGGCAACTTGTACGTGACGGCTTGCTGGTTCATCGAATGTTGAAGCAACTACTTCGCCTTTTACTAGGCGTTGCATTTCGGTAACTTCTTCTGGACGTTCGTCGATTAGTAGAACAATTAGTTCACACTCAGGGTGGTTTGAACTAATTGATTGAGCAATGTTTTGTAGCAACATTGTTTTACCCGCTTTTGGCGGAGCTACTAATAGACCACGTTGTCCTTTACCAATGGGCGCTGCTAAATCGATTACACGGGTTGTGATATCTTCAGTACTACCATTACCACGTTCCATACGTAAACGGTCGTTTGCGTGAAGTGGTGTTAAGTTTTCGAATAGGATCTTAGTACGAGAGTTTTCTGGCTTGTCGAAGTTTACTTCGTTTACTTTTAATAGTGCGAAATAACGTTCGCCATCTTTTGGCGGACGAATTAATCCATTAATTGTGTCACCAGTACGTAAACTAAAGCGTCTGATTTGGCTAGGCGATACATAGATATCATCTGGCCCAGCTAAATAAGAGGCTTCGAAAGAACGAAGGAAGCCAAATCCATCTTGAAGTATTTCTAATACGCCACCGCCATAGATGTTTTCACCACTCTTTGCGTGAGCTTTTAAAATGGCAAAAATAATGTCTTGTTTTCTTAAGCGGCCTACATTTTCAAGTCCCATGGACTCAGCTAGTTTTACAAGTTCGTTAATCGACTTATTTTTAAGTTCGCGTAAATGCATATTGGTGGGTTCTTTAATGTTTTAATCTCAAGGTTTTTGAGTGGAAGTAATATTGAATAATTACTAAGGATAAATATGATGTAATAAATTAGCAGCTCTTGCTAAAACCGTCCAGTCTTTATAAAAAATAATCAATGCAAAAATGAAAAAAGGCTGGTTAAACCAGCCTTTTTCTTATGCGTTCTCTTCTAAAAACTCAACTAGTTGAGTTTTAGATAGTGCGCCAACTTTAGTTGCAGCAACTTGACCGTCTTTGAACAGTAGTAATGTAGGAATACCACGAATACCGAACTTTGGTGGTGTACCAGAGTTTTGGTCAATGTTTAATTTACCGATTGTTACACGACCAGCAAACTCTTCTGCTACCTCATCAAGAATTGGTGCGATCATTTTACATGGACCACACCACTCAGCCCAAAAATCAACTAGTACAGGGCCGCTAGCATTAACTACATCAGACTCAAAGCTATCGTCTGTTAGTTGGATAATTTTATCGCTCATTGGGTTCTCCGATAATTTTCGCGAATTTATTTATAGCGTATTTAAACACTATTGTTTCTTATTGCAAGTTTAAGCGTTATGCTTATTCGCTATGAATAAGACACATTTAACCGAAACAAAGTTTGCCGACTTTGATATTGCGCCGGAAGTGGTTGCCGGACTTACTCGCAAAGGCTTTGAACTTTGTACGCCAATTCAGGCAAAAAGTTTACCTTATGCACTACAAAAACGAGATATTGCAGGGCAAGCGCAAACGGGTACAGGTAAAACCATTGCGTTTTTAGCCGCAACTTGTCACCACTTATTGGTCAATAGTAAAGGGGCAAGTAAACACCCCAGAGCGCTTATTATGGCGCCTACTCGGGAGTTAGCGTTACAGATTTATAACGATGCAAAAATCTTTGCGCCCGACTGTAAACTTAACCTTGGCATTGTATATGGTGGCGAGGAATATGAAAAACAACAGGCACAGTTAGAAAAAGGTGTAGATATTTTAATTGGCACAACTGGTCGCCTAATCGATTTATATAAGCAGGGCTGTTATAGCCTCAACGATATTGAAGTTGTTGTACTTGATGAAGCTGACCGTATGTTTGATCTAGGTTTCATTAAAGATATTCGCTATTTACTACGCCGTATGCCAGAAGCGACAGAGCGTTTGAACTTACTGTTTTCAGCTACGCTTTCATACCGTGTTCAAGAATTAGCGTTTGAGCATATGACGAATCCTGTACATGTTCAGGTTGAGCCAGAGCAGAAAACAAATCATCGTATTCAAGAAGAGCTTTTCCATACTTCTCAAGACGATAAGATTCCACTATTACTTACATTGATTGAAGAAGAGTGGCCAGATAAAGCGATTGTATTTGCTAATACAAAGCATATGTGTGAAAACGTATATCAATGGATGAAAGCAGATGGACACCGTGTAGGCTTGTTAACGGGCGATGTTAATCAGAAAAAACGCATTTCAATCTTAAAGCAGTTCACTGATGGTCATTTAGACTTTTTAGTTGCGACCGATGTTGCCGCGCGAGGATTGCACATTGATGCAGTAAGTCATGTGTTTAATTTTGACTTACCTGATGATTGTGAAGATTATGTTCACCGTATCGGTCGAACTGGTCGTGCAGGTGCTTATGGTCATGCAATTAGCTTTGCTTGTGAGCAATATGCATACAACCTTCAGCCAATTGAAGAGTATATAGACCATGCGATCCCATTATCACATTATGATAAAACAGCATTGTTAGACGATATTCCAAAGCCGCGTTATAACCGTGCGAAGCGTCCAAACCAAAACAACCGACGCTCAAATAAACCAGCTCAAAGAAGAGCCCATAGTTAGTAGTTTTTGAGGTTTCAATGCTAACCGTTGATAAAGCAAATGATCAAAATTGTTATGCCGTAATAGATTTAGGCTCTAACAGTTTTCATATGTTAATAGCCAAAGCCGTAGCTGGCGACTTGCAAACAATTGGACGTGTTAAACGAAAGGTAAGATTAGCGGCAGGGCTGGATGAAAATAGCCAGCTAAGCATTGAAGCAATGCAGAGAGGGTGGGAGTGCCTTTCTCTTTTTGCTGAGCGACTTCAAGATATCCCGAAAGATAATATTACGATTGTTGCAACAGCTACGTTACGTTTGGCTGCAAATGCCCAGCAGTTTGTTGAAAAAGCTGAATTGATTCTTGGTCACCCTATAAAAGTGATCAGTGGTGAAGAAGAGGCTAAGACAATCTACAAAGGTGTTGCACACACTTCATCAACACTCGGTAAGCAATTAGTGATTGATATTGGTGGTGCAAGTACCGAAGTCGTAATCGGTGACGGCTTTAACCCGCTTTTATATAAAAGCTTAAATATGGGCTGTGTCACCTATCTCGAAAAGTACTTCGAAAATGGCTTGTTAACCCATGAAAATTTCGAAGCAGCAACAGTTGCGGCTAAAGAAATTATTGCACCTATTATTGCTGAGTATAAAACGCTAGGCTGGTTAAGTGTGTCGGGTGCTTCTGGGACAGTACAAGCCATTCAAGAAATTATGATTGCACAAAGACAAGATGATTTACTGACGCTTGATAAACTCAACGCCATAAAACACCAAGCTGTGCTTTATAAATCTATCGACAAGCTTGACCTGCCAGGTCTAGTACAAGAACGCAAATTGGTATTTGCGTCAGGCCTTTCTATTTTAATCGCTTTATTTGAAAGCTTAGATATAGAAGTAATGGGGCTTGCTGGTGGCGCACTAAGAGAAGGGGTTCTCTATTCGATGATCCCTGAACTGCATAATTCAGATATTCGTGCTCGCACAGTTAATAGCTTTATAACGCGTTATCACATTGATGCGACACAATCTCAGCGAGTAGCAGATATAGCTATATTACTAGCAAACCAAGTAAAGAATGAATGGCAATTATCTGATGAAGATTTATCGATTCTTGAAGCGGCGGCTAAATTACACGAAACGGGCTTATTGATTGGTTATAAAAAGTATGGTCAACATGGCGCATACATTATGACAAATACGGATATGCCAGGATTTACCAAAGCACAAAAGAATCGTTTAGTCTTTTTGGTTAAGTACCATAAAGAAGATATTGATAAAATTAACCTTGAGTCATTAGGTTGTTTTTCAGATGTTACTTATAAACTGCTTCATATACTTCGTTTATCAGTGATTCTGAGTATGCGTCGACAAGATGATGTACTACCAGAGCTAAAATTACTTACTTCAAAAAGTGATTTATCAATCGTTATTCCACATATTTGGTTTAGCCAACACCCTTTGATGCAGGCTGAATTAGAAGCTGAGTGTGAATACCTACGTAAAGCTGGTCAAACTTTACACATAGCTGTTAACTAATTGATCAAAACAA
>NZ_JAPEHW010000105.1 GCF_028875915.1 Pseudoalteromonas sp. G4 | reverse complement strand
GCGACTATGGCTGCTTTACCTTCACCTTAATGCACTTTTGCACTTACATTTGTTGTGTGATCACTCGTGTTTGGTAACAACTGCTCAATAATATGTTTTAGCTGAGATTTATTGTGCTTATCAGTTGACTGCTCTTTTTCTATGGCACGTAAATCCATTGCTTCAAGTGCGTCAGGTGTCAGACACACATCAAAAAATTTATACCCTAAAATATCCATTGCTTTGGCGAGCTGTTCGCTTGCGGCGAGTTGATCAACCGCGCTGTGCTCAGGTGCTAAATTTTCAATAAAAATGCGGCAACCAGCTGTGCGACATAACGCACTACGAATATCGCTGAGCAATAATGGTGGCATGACACTGGTGAGCAAACTACCTGGGCCAAGTAAGATTAAATCAGCAGAGTAAATAGCCTCTACCGCTTGTTGATTTGCAATCACTTGTTTAGACAAACTTAAATCGCTTGGGAAACTTGAGAGCGCATCTACATTGCATTCACCAAAAATGGTTTCGCCTGATTCTGTAGTGGCAATTAAATCCACAGGTGAATTGGCCATTGGCAAAATAGTGTGTTTAACGCCTAACATTGCAGAGAATATTTTTACGGCATCATTGGCGTTGTGAGTAATTTGGCACAGCGCGCTTAGTAAAATATTGCCGAAACTGTGCCCTTTTAAATCGTTTTCTAATTCAAAGCGCTGTTCGCTTAATACTGCAAGCATATGGTCTTGATTGGCAAGTGCGCTAACACAGCGACGAATATCACCAAGCGCTATCTGACTTGGGTCTTGACGAAGTCGGCCAGTACTTCCGCCGTTATCCGTAGTTGTTACAATCGCTGTCAACGAACACGGCATATTTTTTAAAGCACTTAATACTTGCGACAGGCCATGACCTCCACCAATACACACTATATTCATAATTCGCCCTCAGCTGGTTTGTTATAGCTACTGATTCAAGTTATGTACCAAGATGAAAGGCGCAAAAATAGCGTATTTAGGCATTTAATTCGCATTTTGCAATGCAGCTTGCAGGGACATTCGCTAAACTTATTTTTATTATTTGTGAAATGTCGCGAAGAGGTGTCATGGAAAGACTTAGTGCTAATGCTATGTTGCAACTAGTAGAAGATCTGATCAGCAGTAAAAATGCATCAGAGGTACTGGTAAAATTGCAACTAGGGCTTAAACCCATTGCCACATTTTCAGATATGCTGATTTTAACCCAAGATCATCAACAACTGTGTGCTTTAGCTAGCACATTTGAGCCGTTATCTGGGGTGTGTTTATTACACTCAAATAGCTTGATGGAGCGCGTGTTTGAAAATAACGTCATGGTGGTTAGCAGCAATGTATTACCCGCAGATTGGCAATTACCGCAACAAGAGCAAAAAATTGCGCTTGTAGCGAATAACTTTGCTGAGCGTCGAGGCATGTACATCTTATTTTTGGAAAACAATAAGGTGGATAGTGCCCAGCTTGAAAGTAATTTGCTGGCAACTGTGAGTGTGTTTCGTCAGGCGTTTATTCAACTTGATCAGCAACATCAAACATCGCAAATGTTGCTCGATCGCACCTATGCTTTAACGCAAAGCCAACAACGCTTTCAAGCGTATGCTGAGCTGGCTTCGGATTGGTTTTGGGAAACAGATGAAAGCATGTGCTTTACCTATCTTTCATTTACCGAACAAAGTAAACCAAGTAATTTTGCTCATTTTTTACATAAAAGCCCGCTTAATATTCGCAGTGATAGCGAGAGCACGCAATTTAAAAAGTGGGAGCATTTTTTACACCTTGTACGGCAACACCATGAGATTCTAGATTTTGAATTTGAAGCTATTGATAACCAAGGGCACAGGGTGTGGATTTCAATTAGTGGTAAGGCTAAATACAATGCTGATGGGAGCTTTGCCGGTTATTTGGGTATCGCTAAAGACATTAGTTTTGCTAAGCAACGTGAGTCTGATTTAAAAGCGGCAAAAGAAAAAGCCGAAAGTGCAAATACCGCAAAATCACATTTTTTGGCTGTGATGTCACATGAAATTCGCACACCAATGAATGCCATTTTAGGTATTTTAGAACTACTAGAAGATACGAATCCCAATGACAAACAGCGCGAATTAATTGATTTTATGCGTGGCAGTGCCCAGCTGTTACAAGGCGTTATTAGTGATACTTTAGACTTTGCCAAAATTGAGTCGGGCACGTTAGCGCTTGAAAATAGCAATGTGAATTTGCATAAATTAATAAAAAATTTGGTACAACAATTTGAAACCCAAGCGCTTAAAAAAGGCATTCATTTTAAAGCCATTTTAGGTAATGGGGTGCCTGAGCAAATTAATACCGATGGTGTGCGTTTATCGCAGGTGTTACTTAATTTGCTAGGTAATGCCTTTAAATTTACCTTAGAGGGTGAGGTTTGCCTTGCGGTAAACCGCAGCGATACCGAACTATTAATTTCAGTAAAAGATAGCGGTATTGGTATAGAGCAGAGCCAAATCGATACGTTGTTTGAACCATTTTCTCAATTACACGATAAACAAGTGGGTCGTCAGCAAGGGGTTGGCTTAGGTTTAAGCATTACCAAACGTTTACTTGAGTTAATGAAAGGAAAAATAGAATGCCATAGTGAAATTGGCGTGGGTACTGAGTTTTCTGTGGCAATTCCGCTCGAGATTGAAATCGTTTCGACAAATAGTTCGGGTGGTGCAAACAAAGCAATTGATAATCCGAGCTACCGGATTTTGGTGGCAGAAGATAACCCTGCTAATCAATTTATAATTAAAGCTATTTTGGAAAAGCGAAATCACACAGTTTCACTTGCGGACAATGGTGAAAAGGCCGTTGCCGCGGTAAAAGAAACGCAGTTTGATCTTGTGTTAATGGATATGGTGATGCCGGTAATGGATGGCGTTACTGCAGCACGTACAATTCGAAATGAACTCGGTGAAATGGCGCCTCCCATTATTGCTTTAACCGCAAATGCGGGTCTAGCTGATAAAACGAAGTGCTTAAATGCAGGCATGTTAGATGTATTAACAAAACCGCTTAACAGTGCATTGTTAGATGAAAAAATAAAAGCCTTGTTTAGGACTTAAAGTTATTTGGAGAGGAAATCAATCAACTCTGTTGGTTATTGCGAGCTGCTTAAACTAACAGAGTTGACTGTAGTTTAAGCATCAGTTGTAACCCAAAACACAATCATAATCTTCACGCACGCACGGCTCTGCAAACTCATCTTTAAGCTGCTGAAGCATACGCTCTTGTTGTTTAAAACTAAAAATCACTTTGCGACGATAATCAATAGAACGATTAAACAGTTCTAAATCAATAAACGGTCTCATTGCTTGTAATTTTTGATCGATTGAAAATTGTTGTTTACCGTTATGCATAATACATCTCCACTTGTGTACTTATTTCATTATGAATACAGCAAATATTGAACCAAACGTAACTGGCTGAAATACTGTAATAATTGATAATGTAAATGGTCTTATGCTGAAATTTGCGTTGCAAAATGCAAATTATTTTGTCTTCCTTTAAAGCTTAAAAAGTCATATAACGCGCAGTAGAGTCTTGCATAAATTCCCTTTTAAGCCACATTGTAAAGTGAGTACATCACTGTTAAGGTGTTAAAAATAGGATTATAAATTAATGTGATAGGCCACTTATGTAAGCTGCTTGCTCTAAAAGCCTAAGTCTTCACATAAATAAATTGATTTAAGGGATATAAATGAATTTCAAACTCTTTGCCGTAAAAACCTTGATGAGCGCTCTATGTGCTTTGCTTTTTATTCCAAGCCTTCAAGCAAAGCAAAACCAGCAAAGCGAATTAGAACAAGCTAATTTGAAAAAAGCGTTGTATTGCATGGAAATTCTGGAAAATCGCCCTGATATGGCAGCAACAGAGCGGCTTAAAATATTGCGTGATGACTGTTTCTCTGAAAACTATATTCAACATTCACCACACATGGAAGATGGACGAGAAGCCTTGTTAGCAGTTTTTGCAAAACGCTATGAAAAATACCCCAAATTAGCTATGTCAGTAAAACGTACCGCATCTGAAGGTGACCTTGTTTGGATGCATTTACATGTCAAACGCACACCTGATTCGCTTGGTGCGGCAGTGATCCATATTTTCCGTATGGAAGAAGGAAAATTGGCAGAACATTGGGGTGTTGGTCAGCCGGTTCCAAAAACCGCTAAAAATACCAATACCATGTTTTAGAAATCAAGTTTAAGCTTAGCTATTCAGATGAAATAGGCTCTGTCTTTCCTTTGTTTTTAATTGAGTTATTCAAGGAAGAATATGATTAGTTTTAAATGTATTAGTGTCTGCACATCAGTAGTAGCGATGTTGTTATGCTTTGTATTAATTATTCATCCAGACATTTTTTTTATGCTATTTGGCATAGAAAAGGAAAATGCGGGCATCTTCATTGGTCGAAGAACTGCGATGCTATTTTTAGGATTGTCGGTATTAACTTGGTGCTCGCGAAATACAGCCCATTCAACTGCTCGTCAGGCGATTTGCTTAAGCATAGCTATCTCGATGTTAGGTTTAGCTCTGCTAGGTGCTTTTGAGTACCTTAATGGCTCAGCCGGTACTGGGATTGTGCTTGCCATAGTGACAGAGGTTACGTTTGCGCTGTTATATTTTAAAATTTGGCTGCATTATAAAGATGTTGTAATTGGGCTAAATATCAAAAACGCTTGATGTGTTTTTGCCAAATTTGAAGTATCAGTGTAGCTAAAATCAATTTCCATTTGGCTGAAAACTTAAGATTAAAGGGAAGTAATAACGAGCCTAATTTTGGTGTTCCCAGTTTTAATTGGTCTTGTGCTGTGGATGATTTTACCTAGAACTCTTCTACCTAGGTAATGGCACGTCATTTACGATTAAAAGCAATGGCAAATAAATGGTAAGTTGATTTAAGCTGTTGCTTCAAAGAGATTCAAAAAAGGCGATTTCAAACTCTGTACCAACGCCAAGCTCGCTATTTACAGTCACCTTCGCGTTGTGTTGTTGCAAAATACTATAAGATATAGCAAGTCCTAACCCAGTGCCCTCACCGGGCGCTTTGGTTGTAAAAAACGGGGTAAAAATATCCGCCAAATGCGAAGGATCAATGCCATGTCCTTCATCCTTAACTGTTACGACTATTTTATTCCGATCTTTTTTACTACTGATTGTGAGTGTACCGCCCTCTGGCATTGCGTGTTTGGCATTTACAAATAGGTTTATAAAAACTTGCTGTAATTTACCCGCGTTACCAAGAATATTTGCTTCGGGTAGTAGATCTTTAACTACCTGATGGTGATATTTAAATTCGTTACTTACCACATTGAGTGACTTTTCAATCACCACGTTTAAATCAATGCTGTCGAGTTCATCATTATCCATGCGTGAAAAAGTACTCAAATCAGACACTATGTCTTTTACTCTAATAAGCCCTTGCACTGAAGCAACGAGAATCTCTTCGCTGTCAGAAAGCAAAAAATCTCCATCAAGCGTTTGCCACTGGCTAAGCATATTATCGACTTTGCTTTCGCTATTTAATTCAGCATTATTGAGTGGAGCTATTATTTCTGAAAAGTCACTAAAGTAATCGCGCATGGTATCGAGATTACTTAACACAAAACCGATTGGGTTATTTATTTCATGGGCAACCCCAGCGGCCAATTGCCCGAGCGATGCTAGCTTTTCTTGTTGTAGTAATTGCTGCTGGGTTTGCTCTAACATTTTATTACTGGTTTCAAGTTCAACTAAGCGCTCTTGCAGTGCTTCTTCAGCACGTTTACGTTCAATGGCAACTGCTAACATGCTGCGCGACGATTCTAGCGTTTGCAGCTTCACAATATTAATATCGTCTTGTGATTCGTAGAGTAAAATTGCAATACCTACCGCTTTACCGCTAGGGACATCAAGGTTGTACAAAGGCACCATCACACTGTATTCAAAATTAGTATTGGGTGCTTTGCTGATCTCACCTAGCTCGTACATTTGCGATTCGCTTTCACTTGAAACATATTGATAGAGCTTATTTCGATTTAGCTGGCTTAAAACAACTTTGTATTGTTCAGGCAAAATTTCGGATTGTTGTTTGGAAGCTTGGCAATAATATTGAAATTGATGAAATGAAAGATCAGCATGAATTTCAACAAATAAATTGTGCGCATTGCTCATAAAGTTGTTGGTGCGCTCTAAATAATTAGCCACAATTTTTTGTAAGTTAGGCTGGCGCCATGTTTCGGCCAGTAAACCCGTTAAAAACTCAAGTTGCCCTTGCTGTGATGCAACTTCTTGTTGCGTATGGTTAACTGCTTCTTCTTGTTGGTACAGCTCACGGGTGTAGTCTTCTAATTGTTTTTCGGCTTCTTTACGTGCTAATCGCTCACGTTCTAAGATGCGCTCAAGCGCGGCAACTTTTGCCTCAGCTTCGTTATTATCCATTAAACGTTACTTCAATTTCGCAGCATTCAGCACCTTGGTGCATACAACAGTTTTGTGAGATAGATACGGTTTCTTTAAAGTGATCTGCAGCCCCTAAAATCAAACCTTCGGATAAAAAACAAAGCTTTCGTGGCGAGCGATAGATCATAGTTAACTTATCATCAATATGATCGTCATAGTTAAATTCAGGCAATTGAGCATCTTTATAGAGTTTTTTCACTTCTACGTGAATTAACTCATCTACCGTCATTAAAAATGCGCGCAGAGAAGGGGCTTTTTGCGCCTCTTCTGGCGCTTGTGGCATTAGTCTTGGAAAAAGGAAAACACCAAATGCCCTGACTAGATCAGATACGGGAACTTCGAGTCGCTCTGACAAATAACCCACAATGGCAAAAAGTTCACTGTCGTCATATTGTTTTGTTGAGGTGTAAATACCATGAGAGGCTAAAGTATTGTTGGTAAGCGCATCATCCCACACTTGATAACCGTGGCCTTGCTCAACAAATTCTTGCAGTGCATTAAAGATTGCTCCTTTCATCATGTCCCCTTTTTTGCGAAAAATCAGGTTGATCAATTTAAAAAATAGTGTCACTTTTTAGTTAAGGCAATGTTTTTATAGTAAATAGCGATATCGCTTGGTTCGGGCATTATGATGACAGATAAGTTAAAAATGATGATCGTTGATGACGAAGTAGAAGTGTTGAATGCCCTGAAAAGGCTGTTCAGAAAAGACTATGACGTTGAAATATTTAGCGATCCTGAACTCGCTGCGCAACAATTGCTTGAAACGACCTATGCGGTGATTGTCTCTGATATGAAAATGCCGAAGATGTCAGGTGCAGAGTTACTTTCTAAAGCATGTGAAATTTGCCCCGATACACCGCGTATTTTACTTACCGGATATTCGGATATCGATTCAACTGCAATGGCAATAAACCAAGGCAAAATTAACAATTATGTAAGCAAGCCTTGGAGCAATGATGAATTGAAAAACGTGGTGTTGCAAGCAGTTGAGCAATTTCAGCTGAAACAATCTGTGCAGCGCTTAGAAGTTGAGTTGAAACTTAAAAATGATCTACTCAGGCAGCAAAATCTAGAGTTAGAAAGCAAAGTTGAAGAGCGTACATTGTCGCTGTCAAAACTTAACGAAAAATTGAAATCTGCCAACAATCGCCAGCGTAGCTTATTTTATGATGTGATTGAAATGATCAACTTGATCATTGAAGACACCACAGGCGGAGGCGAAGGTCATGTAAAGCGTGTTGCTAGCCATTGCCGAATGCTTGCGGCGGCACTTGGACTTGAAAAAAACCAAGTAACGCAGGTGTATTTAGCTGGGCTTATGCATGAAATCGGCAAAGTATCTCTTACCGATAATTTAGCGAAAAGTATTGAAAATGAGCTTTCTAGAGCTGAGCTTTCTGAAAAGCAAACACATGCTGTTAAAGGCGCTGAAATTTTACAAACAGTGCCGCATTTAAAAGCAATTGGCACAGCCGTCAAACATCAATACGAACGGTTTGACGGCAGTGGTGTACCTGAACACTTAATCGGTTCAAATATTCCGATTGCTTCACGTATTTTAACTGTGGTAAATGAGTTTGATAAGTTGGTGCTAGGGCGGATAAGCAAACAAAAACTGTCACAGCAACAAGCGATAGAATTTTTGAAAAAAGGGCGCAAAACCCTTTTTGATCCTGAAGTGGTTGACGCTTATATCCAATTACTTTCGAGCAAAGTGTCCCTTGAGCAACACAATATTGATTGGTGTGTTGGTGTTAACATGCTCGAGCCGGGCATGCATTTAAGCCAAGACTTACTAAATAAACAAGGGGCCATTGTGCTTACACAAGGCACCGAAGTTACCCCAGCAGTCATTGCTAAATTAAAATCCTACGAAAAAGAGTGGCGTTACATTTTTAATATTTTCGTGCACTAATTTCTTGTACCCCACAATCCTGTTTCGAAATATGTTTAAGTGCCAGTGAAAATATTGGTACTTAAACTTGCTTATTTGTTGAACTATCGCGGTAGATACATTTAAATTTCTTATGGTTAACATTTAGCTAACGCGGTGTGTCAAAATGTGACCAAAAACATACTTTCTTACCGAAAACAGGCGATTTGCAGCCCATCCTATTTCTTTGAGCGTTAAACTATTTCTCACTTTCTCGCGACTAATTTCTAACTATAGTCAAGCACGTTGTTTGCGAAAAAATAAAATAGGGAACGCAATGAACATTACAACTCGGGCTTTAAAAAATCCGGCGGGGGTAGCGATATTTGTCACCTTGTGCTTGGTGTTAGGAATAGTGAGTTTTACAAAACTACCTATTCAACTATTTCCAGATATAGAACGTCCTCAAATTACCATTTTTACCAGCTGGCGACAGGCGTCACCTGCGGAAATGGAATCAGAGATTCTTGAACCCCAAGAAGATGTATTGCAGGGCTTACCTGGGCTTACCAGTTTAAGAACGTTTGCCAACTCAGGGTCGTCGTTCGTTAACTTAACTTTCACTCTCGATACCGATATGGATAAAACCTTGATCGAAGTGATTAGTCGCATGAACCGTGTGCCACCGCTGCCACGCGATGTAAACCCGCCTGTTATCAGCTTAGGCGGCTTTAATGGCGGTGCGCCAGCACTTACTTATTTCTTCTTACAAGCATTGCCGGGCAATGATAAGCCGATTGGTGAATATGCTACGTTTTTTGATGACACCATTCGCCCACGCTTAGAAAGTATTCCGGGTGTAGCACGTGTTCAGTTACAAACAGGTAACTCTCGTGAGCAATTACAAATCGAATTTGATGCATACCGCGCTGCGGAGCTTGGTATCAATTTAACCCGCGTAAGCAATTTAATTGGTTCTGCTAATGATGCATCGGGTGGTTATGCCGATATTGGCCGCCGCCGCTATACGTTGCGTTTTGCAGGTCGCTTTGATCCAACACAGTTAGGTAACTTAGTGCTTGAATGGCGCGATGGTAAGCCAATTAAACTAAGTGATATTGCAGAAATTAAAGTGACTCGTGACCAAGATAATGGCAGTGCGGTGCAAAATGGTAACCCTGCAATGTCAGTGCGTATTGACCGTGAAAGTGGCGCAAATGTTCTAGCAACGCTTGAACGTGTAAAAGCGGAAGTTGATAAGATTCGCAGCCAAGTACTTGAGCCGCAGCAACTGACAATGCATCAGTCGTTTGATGCTTCAGTATTTATTTACCGCGCGATAAATCTTGTATCAAGTAACTTAGTGCTTGGTATTTTACTCGCAGTGGGCGTTTTATGGTGGTTCTTACGTCAGCGCAGAGCCACTTTGATTGTGGCAATGGCTATTCCAATTTCAATTATGACGACCTTTATTGTGCTAAACATTACAGGGCGTTCGCTTAATGTGATATCACTGGCGGGGTTAGCCTTTGCCACAGGCATGGTACTCGATGCCGCAATTGTTGTGCTTGAAAACATTGTTCGGCTTAAAACCCAAGGTTTGCGCGCTGACAAAGCTGCGGCAAAAGGAACACAGTTGGTGTCAGGTGCGCTTATGGCCTCAACAGCAACCACCATTGCGATTTTTATTCCGGTTATTTTCTTACGCGATGTTGCTGGGCAGTTCTTTGCAGATTTAGCGCTCACCATTGCGATTGCTGTGTTTATTTCGTTATTGGTAGCACTTACGATTTTACCTGTGGCTGCGAAAATGTGGCTCACTCATGCCGTGGAAGAAGATAGGCTTGATGGCCTTTGGCAAAATATCACCTCTAAAATTATGCAATTGACTAATTCAAGCAAAAAACGTGTAGCGGTGATTGTTACTTTGATGGCGGCGCCCGTGGCGTTAACTGTATTGTTATTGCCTCCACTTGATTATTTACCACCGGTAAAACGCGACGCAGTAGATGCTTTTGTCAGATTACCAACTGGTTCAAACCAAGAATTTGTTGAGCGTGAATACATTAAACCGTTAGTTGAGCGTCTGCAGCCATATATGGATGGCACTAAGCAACCCGCATTGAAGAACTACTATATTTTGTCGTTCCCAGGTAATGCAAACTTAGGCGTGCGTGCAAAAGATCAATCACAAGTGAAAGAGCTTGAACGTGTAATGCGTGAAGAAATCTTGGTTGATTTACCAGATACCCGTGTTTTTTCTCAGCAAGGAAATCTCTTTGGTGGTTTAGGCTCAGGGCGCAGTATTCAAATTCACCTGCAAAGTAGAGACACACGCGCTATGGCGGATGTGGCTGATAAAGCTCGCGACATTTTGCAAGCACGCTTTGAAGGCAGCAATATTAACATCAACCCAGGTACGCAAGATGCGGAGCCGGAACTGCGTTTATTGCCAAATGATCGTCGCATGATGGAAGTGGGTTTTAACCGTCGCGATTTAGCGCAAATTACACGAGCAATGGGTACTGGCCTTTATGTGGGTGAATACTTTGATGGCAATAAACGCCTCGATATGATTTTTAAAGCCGAGGGCTGGCAAAATCCTGAAGAGCTTTCAGCAATGCCAATCACTACACCGAGTGGCACCGTTGTGCAACTTGGCGAACTAGTTGATGTAACGCGCACAGTTGGCCCATCTCGTATTCAACGTATTGACCGTCGCCGCACCATTACAGTGAATGTTAATCCGCCAGAAGGTATGTCGTTGCAACAGGCAATGTCGATTATTGAAACGGAAATTGAGCCGCAAATTAAAGCATTGATGCCTGCGGATGGTTCAATTAACTACGGTGGTAGTGCTGATAGTTTGAAACAGTCAATTCAAACCATGGGGCAAAACTTTATTTTGGCACTTGGATTACTATTTATTCTGATGGCCGGTCTCTTTAAATCGCTAAAAGATAGTTTAATGGTGACTTTATCGATCCCACTTGCAACGGTCGGTGGTGTATTGGCATTGCAATTGATGAACTTAATTCAGTTCCAACCACTCGATTTGTTAACCATGATAGGTTTTATCATTTTGCTTGGCTTGGTGGTTAACAACGCAATCTTACTGGTGGATCAAACTCGTCAAGGTGAACGTGAAGGCCTAAGCCGTGAGATGGCGGTAGAACAAGCGT
>NZ_JAPEHW010000104.1 GCF_028875915.1 Pseudoalteromonas sp. G4 | reverse complement strand
ACGCCACTATTTTCATGGTGATATCATCAAATTTCTTTTTTAGAATTCTCTCTTAATATTTACATTAAAATATCAAAATTTAGATCGCCTATAACTTTAAGTATATGATTCGCAATATTCACTTGCTATAAAGGGCGTAAGACAAAACACAAACCCATAATAATGCCAATCTTGATAAAGAATTAGCATCTAAAAGGCGAGTTTTAAAGCACTTCATACTGCGTTATTGACTTTAACAAGTGAGTCGCCATTCTCTGCAGTCAATGCATTACCTGAAATACTTCTAATTCTCGCTGAATGACCAATTATCTATGCGGTTTGCTATAACTATTGAACTTTCTTTTGAATAAGCTCTATGGCATAGCCATCAGGATCTTTAACAAAAGCAATTTCTGTTGTACCGCCCTTTACTGGGCCAGGTTCACGCGATACAACACCACCTAGAGCTTTGATTTCTTCGCACGCAGCGTAAATATCATCATATTCAATGGCTAAGTGGCCAAAAGCATTGCCGTGATCATAGCTGTCAGTATCCCAGTTATAGGTAAGCTCAATCGCTGTGTTTTCTTTTTCGTTCCCATAACCTACAAACGCCAACGTATAACGGTATTCGGTATTTTCTGAACGTCTTAGCTCTTTCATACCTAGTACTTTGGTATAAAACGCAACTGATTTTTCTAAATCCGCAACACGGATCATGGTATGTAGTAAACGCATAATTGCCCCTATAAAGAATTCTCTTACTTAATCAGATAAATACGCATTTTGAAACTATTGTGATTAGCTACTGATGCGATATTTAGTATTAATAAACTATTGGGTTTGAATTGTGGTTTTTAAAGGTTTTGATAGGGGAGTGCCTTTAAATAAAATTAAATTTAAGGTGGAAAATTATTAAAAAAAAGATTGCATCTTATAAAAAGTAATTTATTATTCGCACGCTTCTTGTTGATAGCCAATCCGAGTACATTGCAATTTATTGCAGCAAGGCGATAGAGCAACTATCCAAGAGTGAACTTGAATATTTAAGTATGTTTAACTCGCTCGAACTCAAAAATGAGTTTATTTGATTAGTTTAGTTTTATTGACACTGCTCGGAGAATCGCTATGTCTTTAACACCTGTGATGGCGGCTGTTGCGCCTATTACCAATCTTGATGTTTGCCATGGTTTAGTAATTGAAAAACCACAAGCTGAACAATTAGTTGCACAATTTGGTTCACCATTAATGGTGTTAGACTGTGATCTTATTCGAACCCAGTATCGTGCTTTAAAGGCCGCATTACCAAATGTAGATCTACACTATGCGTTAAAGCCATTACCACATCCAGCGGTAGTAACTACATTACTTGCTGAAGGCGCGTATTTTGATTTAGCAACAAACGGTGAAGTCGATCTTGTACAATCGGTAGGAGTGCTGAGCGATCGTACAATTCAAACGCACCCAATTAAACGTGATATTGATATTTCACATGCGCTAGCGTATGGCTGCAATGTGTTTGTGGTAGATAACATCAACGAAATTGATAAGTTTGTTAAGTACAAAGATCAAGTTGAGTTATTGGTACGCGTAAGTTTTCCAAATCCTGAGGTATTGGCAGACTTATCGAAGAAATTTGGTTGCTTACCTGAACATGCTGTAACACTCATTCAACATGCTTTTGAGTTAGGTATTCGCATAAAAGGTTTATCGTTCCATGTTGGCTCACAAACCAAAAGCGGTGTGAAATACGCAGATGCGATTAGCAAATGCCATCACATTATGACGGCGGTAATTGATGCAGGTTTACCAGCACTTAGCACACTTGATATTGGTGGTGGTTTCCCAGTGAAGTACACACCAGAAGTGCCAAATATTGCTGATTTTTGTGCACCTATTCGTGATGCATTAGCGAAGTTACCTGAAACAGTACGCGTGATTGCTGAACCAGGGCGTTTTATTGTGGCAACGGCAGTAACTAATATTGCATCAGTGATGGGCCAAGCAGTGCGCGGCGGTAAAACATGGTATTACTTGGATGACGGCTTATACGGTTCGTTTAGCGGGTTAATGTTCGATGAAGCTAAATATCAGATAGATTCAGCTCAAACAACTGGAGAGCGTTTTATGTCGGTACTTGCAGGTCCAACATGCGACAGCATTGATGTGATCCGTGAAGAAATTATGTTACCTAAACTGGAAAATGGCGACCTTATCATCTCGACCATGATGGGTGCATATACCTCATGTACGGCAACAGATTTTAACTTCTTTAAGCGCGCAGCTACTGTAGTATTAAATGAAGTTGAAAGCACTAATCTAGTTGTAAGTGCTTAATTACTTTATTTAAGTAAAATATTCGCAAAAAAGGGCATTTAAAATGCCCTTTTTACTTTATTAAATACCTGTGAATTATAAATCAACCTTATCTTTAAATTCACATAAGTCTTCAATTAAACAGCTGCCGCATTTAGGTTTGCGAGCAACACAGACATAACGGCCGTGTAAAATAAGCCAGTGGTGAACATCAACTTTAAATTCGGCAGGTACTACTTTTTCAAGTTTTGCTTCAACCGCATCAACGTCTTTACCCATGGCGAATTTAGTACGGTTTGATACGCGGAAAATATGGGTGTCGACTGCAATTGTAGGCCAGCCAAAGGCGCAGTTTAAAACAACATTCGCGGTTTTACGGCCAACTCCGGGTAGGGCAACTAAAGCTTCTAAGCTTTCAGGAACTTGACTGTTATGTTTTTCAATTAAGATTTGGCTTAATTTATAAACGTTGTTAGCTTTTGAGTTATATAGGCCTATGGTTTTTATATATTCTTTTAAGCCTTCAACGCCTAAAGCTACAATCGCTTCAGGTGTGTTTGCTACAGGGAAAAGCTTACGGGTGGCTTTATTTACGCCAACATCAGTTGCTTGCGCTGATAAGGTAACCGCAACCAATAATTCAAAAGGATTTGAATATTCTAACTCTGATTTTGGTTCGGGGTTGTCGGCGCGTAAACGCTCTAAGATTTCAAGGCGTTTTGCTTTGTTCATATGATTAATCCAAACTTGTTACGCGCGCGCGTGGTGCCTTTTCAACAATGGGTTCTAATTGTTTTGCTTGTTGTTTGGCATCGATAGTGTTTTTAAGTGCGATTAATAAACCCATACCTAAAAAAGCGCCAGGTGATAAAATCGCGAGTAAAAATTGCGTATCTGTTTTCATTACTTCAATGCGCAACACTTTTGCCCAATCACCTAATAACAAATGTGCACCGTCAAATAAGGTGCCTTGGCCGAGTAATTCTCGCATTGCACCTAACATTACAAGCACAATTAAAAAACCTAGCCCCATCATCAAGCCATCAAAGGCGGCAAGTGGCACAGAATTTTTAGAGGCAAATGCTTCAGCACGGCCAATAATAGCGCAATTAGTAACGATAAGAGGGATAAAAATACCCAGTGATAAGTAAAGCTCGTGACTAAACGCATTCATTAATAATTCTATCATCGTCACAAATGCGGCGATGATCATCACAAACACAGGAATACGAATTTCTTTCGGTACCCATTCGCGCACGATTGCGACCGTAACATTTGAGCCAAGCAATACAAAAAGAGTAGCAAGGCCAAGGCCAAGTGCGTTGGTAATGGTTGCAGAAACAGCAAGTAACGGACATAAACCGAGCAGTTGCACCAGCGCAGGGTTATTCTTCCAAAGGCCTTGATTAATAATATCGCGCAGTTGTTCAGTCATTGTTTACTCCGCATATATTAGCACTATTAAATAAGTCTTGATGTTGATTTTGTGTGTAAAGGCTTGCACGTTTTACAGCACTTATTACCGCTCTTGGGGTAATTGTGGCACCAGTAAATGCATCAAACTCACCGCCATCTTTTTTAACAGCCCAAGTTGTATCTTTAATTGAAGTAGGGCGCTTGCCATTAAAACTTTTGATCCAATCTGAACGGCGGATTTCTACCTTGTCACCAAGCCCTGGTGTTTCTTTATGTTCAATAACGCGTACGCCAGCGATGGTGCCATCAATATAGATGGCTGATAAGATTTCAATATTACCGCTATAGCCATCAGGTGCTGTTGATTGTAATACGACAGCAACTGGTTTACCGTCTTTCTTCGCACGGTATACTTTGGTTGGTGCTGAATGATTTAAGTAATCCTCAGCAATCTCAGTACAGTCTAAATACAGCGTATTAGTGTATTCATTGCCATCAATCACCTGACTTAATGTGGTCATCAATTTTTGCTGTTTGTTTTGTTCAATTGCCGGTTTGGTTAAAATGTAGGTGAGCGTAACCAAAGCAGTACTGGCGATTGCAAATGCCCCTAAAATAAGGGAGTTCTTTGAGATTGATTTAGTTAACATTATTGCTCCCTCGCCCCATACACTTTTGGCTGGGTATAATAATCAATTAATGGCACAGCCATATTGAGTAACAGCACAGAGAAAGCCACAGCATCAGGGTAACCACCGTAAGTACGAATAATGTACACAAGTAAACCAATTGCAGCGCCATAAATTAAACGCCCTCGATTGGTGGTAGATGCAGACACAGGATCAGTGGCGATAAAAAACGCCGCTAACATGGTTGCGCCGCTAAATAAATGCAGAATGGGACCTGTGCTGACACGAAAAACGCCGCTAACATGGTTGCGCCGCTAAATAAATGCAGAATGGGACCTGTGCTGACACCTGGGTGAAAAACGACGCCAATACTTGCACAAATGGCCAAGCTCGCTAAAAAACCAACGGGAATATGCCAATTAATAATACGCGACTTAAGTAAGTAAATACCGCCAAGTAAGTAAGCAACATTGACCCACTGCCAGCCAATACCGGCAAACTCGCCAAAAATTGGATTTTGCAGGCTTTCGGAAGTGGTTAAACCTTTACTTAAACCCGTTTTAAGACTGTCGAGAGGCGTTGCCATTGATACACCATCTACACCAAGTCTTAGTTGTTCTGTCGTGAAGCCACTTTGCGTTATGCCTGTAAAAATAACACTAATTTCGTCCAGTAGTGAATGCTGATTAAATGCAAGTTCCATTGGTGGTGACCAAGTTGTCATTTGTACTGGAAAAGAGATAAGCAACAGTACATAACCCGCCATAGCTGGGTTGAATAAGTTAAAACCAAGTCCGCCATACAGCTGTTTTACAAAAATAATCGCAAATGCTGTGCCGATAACAATTACCCACCAAGGTGCTAACGGTGGAATACTAATTGCGAGTAAAAGGGCGGTTAATACTGCGCTGTAGTCAGATAATGCGGTTTTGATATCACGTTTTCTTAGCTTAAGTACCAATGCTTCAGCCACAACAGCCGTTGTGATGGCAAGAAGGAGTTGAATAAGAACACCAAAGCCAAAAAAATAGGCTTGGCAAACAATGCCTAAACTGGCGGCAAGACACACCTTAAGCATAATCGTACTAAGCGATTTATGACTGTGATTATGCGGTGAACTGGTTAAGGATAATTGCACGTTATTCAGATCCTTTATCTTGTTTGGCTTTTTTTGCTTTTGCCTTGGCTATAGCAGCTGCAATCGCGGCTTTTTTTCGCGCTTCAGCATCAAGAGGCACAGCTTGTTCTTGGCTAATATTATCTTTAGGTAAAGCATGATCTTCGATTTGGCTGTTGTTTTGTTCATTGTGCTGAACATCAGCTGCTGATTGTGACTCAGCTTCTTTTGCTGCTTTTTTCGCTTTAGCGCGAGCAATGGCTGCGGCAACGGCGGCTTTACGCGGATCTTCTTCACTTGGCGTTTCTGACTCAGCTGCTTGCGTGTCAGCGTTTTGTGAGTCAGCCTCTTTTGCTGCCTTTTTTGCTTTAGCACGCGCAATAGCTGCGGCAACCGCGGCTTTACGCGGATCGTCTTCACTTTGTGCTGTTGGTTCGGCGGCTAGCGTGCCATCATTTTGTGATTCAGCCTCTTTAGCTGCCTTTTTTGCTTTAGCACGCACAATGGCTGCGGCAACAGCGGCTTTACGCGGATCATCTTCACTTGGTGTTTCTGACTCGGCTGCTTGCGTGTCAGCGTTTTGTGAGTCAGCTTTTTTGGCTGCCTTTTTTGCTTTAGCACGCGCAATGGCTGCGGCGACGGCGGCTTTGCGCGGATCCTCTGTGCTTGCTGGTTCAGATACAGCAGCTTCAGAACTCACGGTTGTTGAATCAAGGTCACTAGATGCTTTTTTAGCTTTAGCGCGAGCTATGGCTGCGGCGACAGCTGCTTTACGAGGGTCACTTGCAGTATCACTTACATTTGACGCTTCAGCTTGCTCAGCTTTTTTCGCTTTAGCACGCGCTATTGCAGCTGCAACAGCATCCTTTTTATTGTCAGTAGTGACAGATGCTGGTTTTTCTTCTTTATAGGCACGAGCTTGGGCTTTACGTTCTGCACGCAGTTTTGCCATTTCGGAGTTGTCAGGCTCACCATTTTCGGTACGTTTGGCTTTAGCGCGGGCAAGCGCTGCGGCAACCGCTGCACTTTTATCATTTGATGCAACACGTTTAGAGGCTTCTGCAACTTTCGATTTAGCTTCGTCAGTGGTGCGTTTAGCGGCACGTTTGTGACGATTTTGACGTTCTTCTTGCTCTCGTTTTAAACGTTCGTTACGGGCTTCAAATCGCTCTTTGGCACGTTCTGCTTTGACTTTGTCTTCGCGCTCTTGGCGGATTTCTGCTTTAGCTACACGGTAATATTGCACTAGCGGAATTTCGCTTGGGCAGACATAGGCACATGCACCACATTCAATACAATCGAATAAGTTATGTTCTTCTAATTTGTTGTATTCTTTACTTTTTGCAAACCATTGTAATTGTTGCGGTAATAAACTGGCAGGGCAGGCATCGGCACACGCGCTACAGCGGATGCAGGCTTTTTCCTCACCAGGCATCGGCATTTCTTGCGAACTTGGCGCCAGTACACAGTTACTGGTTTTAATGATAGGCAAGCGCACACTTGGTAAGGTAAAGCCCATCATTGGGCCGCCCATAATCACACGTTGCCACTGCTGGGGCTGAAAACCAGTTTGTTCTAGTAAAAATTTAATTGGCGTGCCAAGTAAACTCCAAACATTACAAGGGCTTGCAATGGTGTCACCGGTGACTGTTACGACACGTTCAATTAATGGCTTACCATGGTAAATAGCTTGGTATATAGCGTATATGGTTCCAACATTATGCACCACCATGCCAATATCAGATGGAATGCCGCCTTGAGGAACATGTTTTGAAGTTAATATTTGGATAAGCTGCTTTTCGCCACCGGATGGGTACTTAGTTGGTACTGCGCACACTTGCGTATAGTGATCGTTTTCACATGCTTTAGTGAGTGCTTCAATCGCTTCAGGTTTATCGTCTTCAATGCCAATTAAGATTTTTGTTGGCTGGTAAAGCTTACGAAGTACCTCGATGCCTTTAATCAACTCATTGGCATGTTCACGCATCAGCATGTCATCTGCACTTATGTAAGGTTCACATTCAACGCCATTAATAATTAAAAACTCAATTTCGTTTTTTGGTTGTGCCTTTATGTAGGCTGGAAAGCCTGCGCCACCCATACCACTGATCCCGGCATTTTGGATGCGGTCAACGATTTCTTGGTTAGATTTAGCGTAGAAATCAGGCCAAGGGGCAAGCTCACACCAAGTATCTTCACCATCAGGTGTTAACACTACACTTGGTTCAGGTAGTGCACTTGGGTGAGTTGAGGGTTTCATTGCGATTTCGCTGATGGTACCTGATGTTGGCGCGTGAACTGGCACACTCCAGTGGCCAGCAGCTTCTGTCAACGGCTGACCTTTAAGTACATAGTCACCAACGTTTACAAGTAATTTGCCGTTATCCCCAATATGCTGCTTAATCGGAATGGTTAAGCTCTCAGGTAGCGGTAATCGCTTAATCGGGTGTTGTGTTGAACTTGCTTTATTACTCGCAGGGTGAACTCCCCCAGGAATATTCCAAAGCTTACCGCGTTCAATTTGTTCTAAAATAGATTCCACCAACAACCTCTATTCGATATTTGTAACAGGAATGGTTTCTAGGTCCCATTTCCAGTTTTTACTTGTAGTTTTTACTGGCACCATGTCTATGCAATCAACTGGGCAGGGCTCAACACACAGATCGCAACCTGTACATTCATCTATTAATACCGTGTGCATTTGGCGAGTTGCACCAACAATGGCATCAACAGGGCAAGCCTGAATACATTTGGTACAACCAATACATTCATCTTCACGAATATATGCAACTGTTTTAATGGGCTCTTTTTCTTCACCGCCTGCTAGTGGTTTGGCTTCAACTCCCATTAAATCAGCAAGCTTTTGTACTGTAGTTTCACCGCCCGGCGGGCATTTGTTTACATCATCACCATTAGCAATAGCTTCAGCATAAGGGCGACAACCAGGGTAACCACATTGGCCGCATTGAGTTTGTGGAAGAATTTCGTCGATTTGATCAACGATTGGGTTACCTTCAATTTTGTATCGAATAGCCGCAAAGCCAAGCACAGCACCAAATAACAGTGCCAAGCCGCCAAGAGCAAGTAGGGCGTAGAATAAAGTCATTTACAGTTTAACCAATCCGGTAAAGCCAAGAAACGCAAGCGACATTAAGCCCGCAGTGATCATTGCAATGGATGCACCTTTAAATGGTGTTGGTACATCTGCAGCAGCCAAACGCTCGCGCATTGCTGCAAATAAAATTAAAACCAATGAAAAGCCAACCGCGGCACCAAAACCATAGATTGCGGATTGTAAAAAAGAATGTTGTTCACGTGTGTTAAGAAGCGCAACGCCAAGTACGGCACAGTTTGTGGTTATTAAAGGTAAGAAAATCCCAAGTAAGCGATAAAGCGTCGGACTGGTTTTTCTTACTACCATTTCAGTAAATTGTACTACCACAGCAATTACTAAAATAAAGCTCATAGTGCGTAAAAAGGTCAGCTCTAAAGGCACCAAAATATATTGATTTACAAGGTAACTGGTGACCGAGGCTAGGGTAAGAACAAACGTTGTGGCAAGAGACATGCCTATTGCAGTATCAAGTTTGCCAGAAACACCCATAAAAGGGCATAAGCCTAAAAATTGAACTAGTACAAAGTTGTTTACTAATACAGTTGCAACAAGTAACAGTAGATAAAAATTGAACTAGTACAAAGTTGTTTACTAATACAGTTGCAACAAGTAACAGTAGATATTCGGTCATTGATATATTTTACGCGCTAGATTTGGCGTTTATTATCCGAATTTTCGGATTAAAGCTCAACTTATTCTGCGAAACAATGCGCATTCAATATAGAAAGTTTAATTTACGCAAAAAAATAAGGGACATTTTGTCCCTTATTTAACTAAAATTTGCGTGAGATTAAATCTCTTTTGGCTTTTCGATGTAATACCCTTGTGCGCCATCTAAACACAATTGTTCAATAATGTGCTTTTCTTCTTGGCTTTCAACACCTTCGGCAAGTACTGTTACTCCGATGCGGTGAGCCAAATCGACCATTAATCGCATAAAGTATTGGTTGTTTTTATCTTCTTCTAAACCGCGAGTGTAGGTAGCATCCATTTTAATAAAATCAGGCTTAAGGTCGCGGAAGAATTTAAATGAAGTTAAACCAACACCAAATCGTTCCACTGTAATACGCGCACCAACACGGTGGATCATATCAATAAAGCGTTTTGATGCTTTTACATTTTGCTGTAAGCCAAATTCACTTACTTCGAAAATTAATTTTGCAGCAATCGCATTATCTTTTAATAAACGACGTTCTAGCCAAATTGAAAACTGCTCATCATGCGCACTTTTAGCCGACACATTTAGGCCAAAAAACTGATCGTTGAGGTTACGCGTTTTAATTGCATTAATCGCTTCTTCAATTACTAGTCTATCAACATGGGCATGTTGATTTAGCTTTTCACTCATCGCAAGGAAAGATGAGGTTGGTAGAATGTGATCTTCGGATGTTTTAAAGCGTGCGAAAATTTCCGAGTAGGCCTTTGCGCTACGACTTGTTGGCATAATTGTTTGTATCATCAACTGAATACGGCTGTTATTAAGCACATCATCAATTACTTGACGCCAGTTTTGGTTACCAAAGCTCGCAGATACGTTATCAAGAATGTCGCTTTCTTTTTGAATATGGTAGCCATTGGTTGTTTTACTTTGTGCCATGCTAAGCGCAGTATCTACTTGTGCAAGTAATGGGCTTAGCGGTTTGCCTGTTTCGAATGACACAATACCAGTATTGGCAACGCTAGTAAGCTCGACATGTTGCTGGAACTCAGTAAATTTACTTTGTAATACATCTCCGAGTTTTTCAGCTTCTTTAATTGGCACATTCATTAATAAAATAGCAAAGTCCGAACTATTTAGGCGATAGCTGCTACTGCCTGAATATGTGCCAATCGCTTGTGTAATTAATTCAGATACATCTTTGATATACTCATCACCTTGCTGATAACCTCGGGTTTGGTTAATTAAGCTCAGCTCAGTACAACGCACAACTGCAAGCGTACCAAAACATGGCTTTTCAGCATTTTCTACCTGATGCTCATAATGTTCAATAAATAAGTTGCGATTACCAAGACCTGTAACAGTATCTTTGTAGGCTTCACGTTTAATATCAAGCGCTGACGATTCTATGTCTTTTTGCTTGCGCTTTAAAAACGTATTTAAACGCACTATGCTCGGAAAAATATTACTGATTGTGCCATCTGCAATAGATGAATCTAACTTTCCATCTTTATTATCACTTTCGATGTATTTATCAACCATATTTGAAATGGCATCGCCCACCTTATTAGAGGCCTGGAGTAGGGTGAGCTTTAACGTAATAAAAGGCACTAGAGTTAAAACTAAAATCACCAAGAATAAAATCAAAAATGCGTTTTGCACAATTTCTGCAGCCTGTTCTAGGCGAAGAGTAAACTCAATTTTTAACCCTAAATCACTGCCAGCACCATGTTGAGATCGAATAAAAGGCTGATATTCTTGTAATTTTTTTACTAATACTGGCAAGTAATCTTGATTACCTTGATTACCTTGATTGCTAAAAATAGTTTCGTTTTCTTTGTCCTTAATAACCAGTTTATCAAGGCTGTATTGTAATTTAATATTTTTAGCAAACGCTTCAATGTCTTCATCTGGCTTTAACTGAGTTAACTCCAAATCGATTGCACGTTGAGCTTTTAATTGTTGCGAGTTTGCGTATTGTTGCAGCGCGGAGTTGAGCATATAACCCGTCAACGCGGTTGCCAGTACACAAAAAAATACTTGAATCGTAATAAAGCGAGTCAGTCCTGCCATGGTTTTTCTTATCTCACGATGTAAAAATTGTTAGATCGTATTAAATGAAGTAGGGGACAGCTAGTTGTTTCCACAGATGTCAATTTTGTGTAACAAACGCACTATCATTAATACAAAAAATCGCTTATGAAATGGTAAGTTATATTCTAAGAAAAGTCTAATATTGGTGATAAATTGTAATACAGAGAATTGGCTCCCCCTCCCCGACTCGAACGGGGGACCTGCGGATTAACAGTCCG
>NZ_JAPEHW010000103.1 GCF_028875915.1 Pseudoalteromonas sp. G4 | reverse complement strand
CCGCCTCGGGCAGTTTCTTTATATTTGGTTTTCATATCATTACCCGTATCCCACATGGTTTTGATTACTTTATCAAGGGATACTTTTTGTTCACCTGAACCGCGCATTGCAAGACGAGATGCATTAATTGCTTTCACAGCCCCCATTGCATTACGTTCAATACACGGTACCTGTACAAGGCCACCAACCGGGTCACAGGTTAATCCCAGGTTGTGCTCCATACCAATTTCAGCGGCGTTTTCAATTTTCTCGACATTGCCACCTAAGATTTCGGTGAGTGCACCTGCAGCCATTGAGCAAGCTACACCGACTTCACCTTGGCAGCCCACTTCAGCACCTGAAATTGACGCATTCTTTTTGTAAAGAATGCCAATTGCAGCAGCAGTAAGTAGGTAACGCGTTGCGATGTCTTTATCCACTTCTTTAATAAACGTATGGTAGTACATCAGAACTGCCGGAAGAATACCCGCTGCGCCATTGGTTGGTGCAGTAACAACACGGCCGCCAGCAGCATTTTCTTCATTTACGGCAAGGGCAAATAAATCGACCCACTCCATTGCACGCAGAGGATCATTGTGTGTTTCTACATTTAACTGGCGGTGCAAACTTGGTGCACGACGTTTTACTTTTAAACCGCCCGGTAAAATACCTTCGGTTCGCATACCGCGCTCAACACAGGCTTTCATCACAAGCCAGATATTGTAAAGTTCGTCTGTGATCTCGCTCTCTGCTTTAAGGGTTTTTTCGTTTGCCATCATCAGAGCTGGCACACTTAAGCCGTGCTCTTTACACTGCGCCATCAGTTCTGCGCCAGTATCAAATGGGTAAGGTGCAGGATTTTCTTGACGAATAGCTAGTGCAGCTTCTTTTTCTTTATCAAAATCTTCGTCGCGAACGATAAAACCACCACCAATTGAGTAGAAAATCTCGCTGAAAACACATTCTTCGCCTTTAAACGCTTGAAGTTTCATTGCATTTGAATGTTTTGGCAGTGTTTTACGACGGTGGAAAATAATTGCATCTTTTTTAGGAAATGCAGCAGCATGGCTTTGATCTAGGTAGATGGTTTCTTCTTTTTCAATTTTTTCTAGAATACTTGGTACAAGATCGGCATCAATCGATTCAGGATCGTGGCCAGCAAGACCAAGAATAACTGCTTTACCCGAACCATGACCAACACCAGTTTGACCCAGCGAGCCAAATAGCTCACAACGCACACTGGTAATGTCGTTTAAAATACCTTGCTCTTGTAGTGACTTTACGAACAGTCTTGAAGCGCGCATCGGGCCCACTGTATGGGATGAGGAAGGGCCAATGCCGATACTAAACATATCGAATGCACTTATCATACGAATATCTCTTACTTAACCATTGAACGGCCGAGTATCATAACTCTAATTTATAAACTTGTTAACTTTAATTAGTATGATTAATGCTTATGTGCTTAATTTAGATGTTTAATCAAATTACGGATAATTTGTGCGGTAGCACCCCAAAGCAAACCATACTCGGTTTGGAACCCTGTAAGAGTATAGGACGAAAATTGGCGGGTGAATTGAATATCTTGCCAATTTGTTTGATCAATCAAAGCCGCAAGTGGCAGGTAAAAAGCATTTGCCACTTCATCGCTAGCAAGAGATAAATTGGGCTTTTCTGGCAGTAGAGCAATATAAGGCTTTATCTCAAACCCAGTAAGAGTCCAATAACTATCCATATCACCAATCACATGGTTGTTATTAACCACAATGCCAATTTCTTCATGTGTTTCACGCAGTGCTGTGGCAAGTAAATTATCGTCTGAATGTTCAAGTTTTCCGCCAGGAAAACAAATTTGCCCAGGGTGATGCTTTAAATAGTCAGGACGCTTACACAGTAATAAATGAATTTCATCGTTCACATTAACCAGAGGCACCAATACAGCGCTTTGCTTGGCAATATTGCGCATTTGTATTGGAAAGCCAACATCATTGCTTGGCTGCTGAATATGAAAACGAGCGAGAAATTCACTTAACTGCATAACACGTCCAAAGCGGGTAGCTATTCAAGTACAGGTAAAATACGATTTACTTTATCGTATGTTTCTTGCAGCTCAGACTCAAGAGTTGAGTCGGCAACTACGCCACCGCCAGCCCAGCAATAAATTTTACTTTTTTCACAAACCAGGGTACGAATGGTAATGCTGGTATCCATGGTGCCACAGGCCGAAATATAGCCAATTGAGCCACAGTAGATTGAGCGGCGGTGAGGTTCTAACTCTTCAATAATTTCCATTGCTCGGATTTTGGGTGCGCCAGTAATCGAGCCACCGGGAAATGCTGCTTTTAATTGATCAATCGCGTTGTAACCATCAGCAAGGATTGATGTAACCGTGGATACCAAATGGTGCACTGCGTTAAAGCTCTCAATATCAAAGAGCTTAGGTACTTCAACGGTACCAGGTTTTGCTACTTTGCCTAAATCGTTTCTTAGTAAATCAACAATCATCACGTTTTCAGCGCGATCTTTCGTTGAATTTGCAAGGCGTGCTTTGTTGGCGTTATCAATTTTTGCATCTTGGCTTCGCGGCACTGTGCCTTTAATCGGCTTAGTTTCGACCTGACGCTCTTTTACCTGAATAAAACGCTCAGGTGAAAGTGAGAGTATTTGTTGCTCACCAGTATTAATATAAGCCGAAAATGGCGCTTGGTTTGCGCTACGCAACTTACAATAGGCAAGCCAAGGGTTGCCAGTAAAACTAGCATCAAAGCGCTGCGCCAAATTGATTTGGTAGCAATCGCCGCTTTTTAAGTATTCTTGCACTTTATCAAAACGCGTACCATAACCGTCTTTACTGAGGTTTGATTGCCATTTAGTTGATAAGGCAAATGGCATGCGCTCGCTTTCAGCGCCCGTAAGCGGTGCAAGGTAATTATTAAGCCGTGTTTCGCTATCACAACATGGCTGTGCGATATAAAACCACTGGTTTTCGTGATGATCAAATATCAGGGCATCGGGGTAAATACCCACCAGCATTTGGCCTAAATCGATATCGTTTTTCGCAATTTCTGGCATCACTTCAATTGAGCGGCCTAAATCGTAACTGAATAAACCTAAAGCGCCGCCAGAAAACGGTAAATCAAACGGGGCTTTGTCTTTTACAAATGGGCTGATTGCGTGGTGTATTGCACTAAACCCATCACACTCAGCTTGGTGATTATCAACAAAAGTCACATTGTTTTTTACTTCAACCAGTGAAATTGGGTCAATCACAATAATGTCAAAGCGGTTATTTGGGTGTGCTGGGTTTGCCGAATCGAGGAAAATGGCATACTGCAAATCTGCAAAAAAACTAAAAACGTGCTCGCTAGTTAGCGCTAAGTCTAATTTTTTGCATATTAATTGTTCATTTATCATTAACTTTAACTACCAGACTGGTCGCAAACGAGTTGGGAGGTTATTATACATGCATAGTTTAACGAATTACTGCACAGATTGCATGAGTAAGCTGTGTTTGACACTATTCACACTGTAAACATTTGCCACCGTCACGGCATATAATAAGGATACATAATGAGCACTATCCGTCAGCAAGACTTTATTGACAGCATCGAAGATGCATTGCAATACATTTCGTTTTATCACCCACTAGATTTCGTACAAGCGCTTGATAAGGCGTACCAAAAAGAAGAAAGCAAAGCGGCTAAAGATGCGATTGCACAAATCTTAATTAACTCACGTATGTCGGCAGAAGGTAAGCGCCCACTGTGTCAAGATACGGGTATTGTGACGTGTTTCGTTAAAGTAGGTATGGACGTTAAATGGGATAAAACCGATTTGACGGTTCAGCAAATGGTAGATGAAGGCACTCGCCGCGCATACCTTAACCCAGATAACCCACTGCGTGCATCAATTGTTGCAGACCCAGCAGGCAGCCGTAAAAACACTAAAGATAATACGCCTTCAGTTGTGCATATCGACATGGTGCCAGGCGCTGAAGTTGAAGTAATGATTGCAGCGAAGGGCGGCGGCTCTGAAAACAAAACTAAAATGGTTATGCTTAACCCATCTGACGATGTTGCTGCTTGGGTTGAAAAAACGCTACCAACTATGGGGGCGGGCTGGTGTCCACCTGGCATGTTAGGTATAGGTATTGGTGGTACAGCTGAAAAAGCAGCAGTACTTGCAAAAGAATCGCTCATGGATCCGGTAGATATTCATGAGTTAATGGAGCGCGGCGCAGAAACAGCGGAAGAAAAGCTACGTTTAGAAATTTTTGAGCGCGCAAACAAAACCGGTATTGGCGCACAAGGCCTTGGTGGTTTAACTACCGTTGTTGATATTAAAATCAAAACGGCACCAACACACGCGGCATCCAAGCCTGTTGTGATGATCCCTAACTGTGCGGCAACGCGTCACGTTCACTTCACATTAGACGGTTCAGGCCCTGCTGATCTTAAAGCGCCTAAGCTAGAAGATTGGCCAGAAGTAACATTTGAAGTAGGTGAAGATACACGCCGTGTAAACCTTGATACCTTAACAAAAGAAGACACAGCCGATTGGAAGATGGGTGAAACAGTACTGTTAAGCGGTAAAATCTTAACTGGTCGTGATGCTGCGCATAAGCGTTTACAAGACATGATTAATTCAGGTGAAGGCTTACCTGAAGGTGTTGATTTCACCAATAAATTTATCTACTACGTAGGCCCTGTAGATGCAGTAGGCGACGAAGCAGTAGGTCCTGCGGGTCCGACAACGGCAACGCGTATGGATAAATTTACTGACTTAATGCTTGAGAACACTGGCATTGTAGGCATGATTGGTAAAGCAGAGCGCGGCCCAGCAACAGTTGAATCAATCAAAAACAACAAGTCAATTTACCTAATGGCAGTGGGCGGTGCAGCCTACTTAGTATCAAAAGCAATTAAGAAAGCAAAAGTTGTTGCGTTTGAAGACTTAGGTATGGAAGCAATCTACGAGTTTGAAGTAGAAGATATGCCAGTAACCGTTGCGGTAGATAGCGAAGGTAACAACGCGCACAGCGCAGGCCCTGCAATCTGGAAAGCAAAAATTGAAGAGCTGGACGCAAAACTAAAATAATTTTTGCTTGAGCAACAAGTTTAACATAGTAAAAGGGCGCTTATGCGCTCTTTTTTTATTGCATCGCTCTAGCGTTTAACTGATAAAAACGATTGGAAATTATGCTTGAGCAGTGTTTGCACATTGATTAAGCTCTGAACCCTGTAATTTCTTCTTTACGCTCTCCCATCTTACTGGCTTATCGCTTACGTAAACGTCAATCTGCAATTTAAATATTAGCGGATCTTTGCGATATTTTGCTTGGAATAGCGCTGTAATTGCATTGTTTATCGTTATGTAAGTGTTAAATGGAATTGAATATGTTTAATTGTAAGTTTAACTGGGTTGTTCATCTAAAATTGTAGTCTTGATGAAAGGATAATGTTAGAGTCGGTGCAAACCAAGAATAACCCGTTCATTTAACGCCATACTTATTATACGCGTTAAACATTTACAAGTTGGAGAGTCGTGTGACTGTTTTTAATCGTACTGAATTTGATAACCACGAAAACGTTGTTTTTTGTGCAGACAAAGAAACTGGCTTAAAAGCAATTATTGCTGTACACAGCACTAAATTAGGCCCAGCAGTGGGTGGTTGTCGTTTATGGGATTACGCAAGTGACGAAGATGCAGTATACGATGTACTGCGTTTATCAAAAGGCATGACATATAAGAATGCTGTTGCGCGCTTACCATTCGGTGGCGGTAAATCGGTAATCATCGGTAACGCAAAAGAAATCAAATCAGATGCACTATTTAAAGCATTTGGTCGTCATTTAGAGCGTTTAGGTGGTAGCTACTACTCAGCAGAAGACGTAAACATCACCTGTGATGACGTAGCAGTAATGAATACTGAAACAAACTATGTACTTGGCCTTGAAGGTAAAAGCGGTAACCCATCACCATTTACTGCACTAGGCACGTTCTTAGGTATTAAAGCGGCTTACCAGCACAAGCACGGTCATCAAGACTTAGCGGGCGTAAAAGTGTCAGTACAAGGCCTTGGCGCGGTTTCTTACACACTATGTAAATACCTACACGAAGCAGGTGCTGAGCTGTTTGTAACAGATATCAACGAAGAGCGTGTTAGCCGTGTAGTTAGCGACTTTAACGCAACTGCGGTTAACATTGACGAAATCTACGACCTAGATGTTGATGTATACGCGCCATGTGCACTTGGTGCAACAATCAATGATCAGACTATTCCTCGCATTAAAGCAGGCATTATCGCAGGGTGTGCGAATAACCAGCTTGCAGAGCCACGCCACGGTGAAATTATTCGTGAAAAAGGCATTTTATACGCGCCAGATTACGTAATTAACGCAGGTGGTATCATCAACGTTTACTACGAAACAGCGCCAGAAGGTTATAGTGCGGAAGCTGCAACTAAGCACGTTGAAGGTATTTTCGATACACTAAGCGAAATCTTCAAGCGCTCTGAAGATGAGCAAAAGTCAACGCACATTATTGCAGACGAACTAGCGCAAGAAATCATCGAAAACGGTTTGTAATTTACCCGTTTGTTACTTGTAAAAACATGAGCAACAGAATGAGCTTGAAAGTTCATGCTATGCTCGGTAAGGTGCCCGCAATTGCGGGCATTTTTATTTTAAGATTATGGCAACTCAAATCGACCTCTCTACCTGGCAACGCGCCGAACACTTTTCATTTTTTAAAGACTTAGCAAACCCGTATTTTTCGGTCTGTGTGCGTATAGATGCGGGTGAATTGTTTGCTGCATGTAAGCAAAGTGGTCAGTCTTTCTATTTAGCCTGCCTGTACGCCTTGCTGCGTGCCAATAATAGCTACCAACCCGTTTGTCATCGTATTGATAACAACCAAGTGTGGTTGTGCGATAAAATTGAAATTAACGCTGTGCAATTAGATGAGCAAAACCTCTTTAAAATTTCGTACTTACCTTATGCGGAAGGCTTTGCTGACTTTAGTGAAAAAGGCAAAATTGCATTCGAAACAGCAATAAGTCAGCCATTTTTTTCAGAGCAATTTAACTCAATAGAAGGGCGCCTTAACTGTATTCATGTGTCGGTGTTACCTTGGCTTGATTTTACGGGTTTTTCCCACGCAACACCGTTTGGTGAGCAAAATGGCATTCCCAAATTTGTGTTTGGTAAATTCGATAAACAGCTTGGCACCATGCCACTCAATATTGATGTGCACCACGGCTTAATGGACGGTTTTCATGTTGCGCAGTTTGTGAATGTACTACAGCAAGAAATGGCAGCACTTGCAAAGAGCCTAGATTAACCTACTTAATATCCACCAATTTACTGGCGCGGCGATATTGTATTTTTGCGCCATTAAAGTTGGGTAGCTCCCACTTTTTTGGCGCTTCAACCCGTTTGCCACTCATGTAATGAAGCACTACGCGTTTCGCGCTAATAAAGTACTCCACTCTGAGTTGTTGCTGTGGCAACACCACTGTTAGCGGGTACAGCTCACAAAATTGCTGCCACGTGTAGTCATCAACTAAGCCATAAGCAAAATCACTGTTATCAAGAAGTGCCAGCTCATCAAGCGAGCTTATTTCTAAATCACTTAATACTCGTGTGATTTGTTCGTGTGGTGCTAATAATAGCCAGTCGGTACTATGCACGTTTTGATAAAGGCAGAGTTGCTGGTATTCCTCTGTTAATTTTTCAAAAAGCGACTCATAAAGTGCGCCAGTTTCAATAAGATTAACGGTGGCGGCAATAAATTCATGGCTTTTAATTAAGGCGCTAAACGATTTTAAAGATGTGCCTGCGTATTGGTAGTGGTAGTTGCCAATTAATTCATTCTGCTCAGTAATCTCTGAGGAGCATAGCTTTGCCTCACCTAAGTCATTATCAATAATAACGCTGGTTGTTATGGGGCTTATTTTGGTTGCCAGTGTTTTGCGGTCTTTTACTGCACGCCCAGCAAGGCTGTAGGTTTTAAGTACCAATAGGGCGTCGGGTTCGTTACCGATGTAGCTGTCTTTGCCTATCACCACTTCTTGCTGACCATTGTTGTAACTGCCGCGGCGATTTTGCTTTTTAATATACACGCAGCTTGGCAGTAAGGCGGCAATGGCGTGTTGCAATTCAGTGATGTTGTAACTGGCGTATTTACTTAGCTCGGGTAAATCAAAATGGCTACGCAGCTGGCTGGCAAATTGCTTTGCCTCAATCAAGGCGTTTTCTTCTGCGCTGATATACTCTAAAAACTGGCCGCGCACTAAGCCAATGAGCAAGCTAAAGTCACAGAGGTTCGGAAAGTCACTTTCTAATTGCAGGAACTTCTCTGAGTTTTTATCTAGGGTGTACAGTTTGGCTGGCACGCTTAGGGCACCTGCAAGGTCGGCCATTGCCTGCTTTAGGCGGTTATTCGGCATGCTTGCCACTAAATGGGAAAGCGAAACGTCAATGGGCAGTGGCGCAAGGGCTTTACCATAGTCAGTTGCAATACCCGCATCGTTAATGGCATTGATGGATTTAAGCGTTGAAAACGCTAAATCATGGGCTTGTTGTGATAGTGGGTTGATAAAGCGTAAATTGCCAAGAGCATTATTATTTGCCGCGGCTGCCAACATCATATCCGTTAAGTTTTCACGTTGGATTTCAGGTGGTGTATGGGCTTCAAGCGGTGCATGTTGACCAAACAAGGCTAAGTAAACACCTTGTTTAATACGCCCAGCGCGGCCGCGGCGTTGTAGTTTGGAGTCATTGGCAATCGCAGTTAAATCCAACACACTTTGGCCGTTTCGAATATGTGTGCGGCGCTCAAGCCCTGAATCAATCACCACATCAACACCGGGAATGGTTAAGGATGTTTCTGCCACGTTAGTCGCTAAAATAAGGCGGCGTTTTTCCCCTGGTTGCAAAGCGCGCTTTTGCTCGCTGATGGGGCTTGCACCATGCAAGGTGATTATATCGAATTGGTCGCTCATTCGTGCGCGCAAATAGCTGGCACAAAGTTGAATTTCCCCTTTGCCGGGCAAAAATGCCAATACATCTTGGCTGCCAAGTTGATATGCTTTTTCAGCGGCAAATGCCATGCGTTCAGTGACGTTGTCTTTGTGTGGCATATCACGCATGGCGGGGGCAAGGTAATGCTCATCTACTGGGAACACTTTACCTTCGGCATGTAAATGTATGCCTTGGCAATAGTTAATGAGTTGCTCAGCGTTTAATGTGGCAGAGGTTATCACTAGCTGATAGGGCTGGTTGCTGGTTTTATTATGCTCAAGCAGTAAAGCCAGCAGTAAATCGGTATCCCAGCGGCGCTCATGAAACTCATCGAGCATAATGGTATTGAAATCGTTTAATAACCCTTCATTTAACCAGCGCAGTGTCACACCCGGAGTAACAAACACTATTTCGCTGTTGTCGTTATTTAACCAGCGCAGTGTCACACCCGGAGTAACAAACACTATTTCGCTGTTGTCGTTTGCTTGTATTTCAAAGCGAATGGCATAACCCACCTTTTCGCCAAGGGGCGTTTGCATTTCGTCAGCGACGCGCTCGGCAAGGCTAGTACATGCAATACGCCTTGGCTCAATGACCAATACTTTGCCGCTTTGCGTGCACCACTTTGGCAATTGGGTTGATTTACCCGTACCCGTGTTGGCACTAACAATAATCGGTTGATAGCTATTGTTGTTGCCAATATGGGCTAAAAAATCGGTTTTAATCTGGTTGATTGGTAGCATGCGTTTATTTCTTTGTCCGAGTCGCGATATAATTGACGGTATTATTTGTCTATTAGGATAATGTTTTGAAAGACATTGCGATTTTGATATCACCTGTTGCAAACGGTGCTTATTTTAACGAAACCATCGATATTGCACAAAAAGAGTTTACACAGTGTATTGGCGAGTATGACCTTACACTAAACGAGATTGGCGGCATGCAATTTTTGCAAACCCAATTGCCAGAGCAAAAACTTGAGGTATTAGCTCGTTTATCGTTTGTACAAGGTATTTTTAGTCATGATTCGGGCACATTAACGCCGCTATCGCTAAATACTGATTTTAACTTACACAGTGATTTTGTCTTTGGTAGCAAGTACAAAGGCAAAACTAATGAAATTTTAACCCAGTTGCTGCTCAATGTGGGTTTGAGTTTTTGTAAAGAAAAAGACGTCAGCAAGATTAAATTGCTCGACCCAATGTGCGGGCGCGGCACCACTTTAATGTGGGCAATGCGTTATGGCATTAAATCAAAAGGCATTGAGCAAGACCCGAATGCCGTTTTGGACTTTAGAACCTTTGCTAAAAAATGGACTAAGCTTCACCGCCAAAAGCATGAGCTAAAAGAAGGTTTTATCGGGAAAGCCAATAAACAAAACAAGGGTAAGTTTATTGATTTTACCGCCGAGGGCGTTAATACCCGCATTATTAATGGTAATGCGACGACCGCGTGTGATTTATTAAAACGTGAAAAGCAGCATTTAATCATTAGTGATATTCCCTACGGTGTGCAGCATTTTACGACTGAAAAAACCCGAAACCCAATTGCTGTGTTAGAAGATTGTGCGCCGCAATGGGCCGATTTACTGCACAAAGATGGTATTTGCGTTATTGCGTTTAATAAATACATTCCAAAGCGCAAAGAGCTAATTGCGGTTTTTGAAGCGGCAGGCCTTAGCGCACTTGAATTTGAAGCGCCGCATCGCATGAGCGAATCAATTTTCCGTGACGTTGTTGTTTTAAGAAAGAACTAAAAAATTTATTTCCTACCTTGAACAACGCCATGCTTCACCCAATAACTACTTAAGAAGTAGAAAAGGGCTGAAGCATGGACTTCATATTAATAATATTAACCTTGGTATTTATCGCTGCGTATTGGCATTTTGATGCGCTACGCAATATTTACTGGGAACATAAACTAAAAGATCGCACATTAAGCGACAGCGATCGCAATGTATTACTCAAGTACATGCCGATTTATCGCCGAATGACAGATAGCGAGCGCGCACGATTAGAAAAACACATCATCTGGTTTTTAGCGACCAAAGACTTTTTAGGGCGCGATGGCCTAGTGGTAAACCACGCAATGAAGTTGATTGTGGCGGCCGATGCCTGTGTATTGGTGCTAAATAAACCGTGGCCGCTTTATAAAAATGTGAAGCAAATTTTGCTTTACCCAAGCGCCTATTATGCAAATTCAGAAAGCCGTGATGGCGCTGGCCTTGTAAGTTTTCACCAAACGGTTAGGCAAGGGGAGTCGTGGCCAGGCGGTACTTTAGTGCTTTCATGGCATGATGTGCTTAACGGTAACCGTTTACCAAACGATGGCCATAATTTAGTATTTCATGAGTTTGCCCATCAACTCGATCAAGAAACTGGTGCAACAACAGGCACCCCGCTGTTAAAAGACAAACTCACCTATGAAAGTTGGGGACGCGAATTTTCCCGCGCCTACAATGTGTTAAAAGCGCATGTGGCGTATGGCATGCCACACGTTATTCATAGTTACGGCGCCACCAACGAAGCGGAGTTCTTCGCGGTGATCACCGAAACCTTTATTGAAAAACCCAGCGAATTAAAAGCATATGATCCGGTCATTTTTGATCTATTACTGAACTACTTTGGCTTTGACCCAAGGCGCTGGAACTAATACCAACTTTATTAATCCTTTGATCATTCTAGCGAGTTAAATGACCCATAAACTGCGTTTTAAAATTCTAAAG
>NZ_JAPEHW010000102.1 GCF_028875915.1 Pseudoalteromonas sp. G4 | reverse complement strand
TTGCAAGTCCCTTATATGACGGAGCTAATGCGCTTAAATAAAAGCTTTATTGTAAAGCGCTCGGTAAAGTCGCCAAAAGAAATGCTAAAAACACTGACGACCCTTTCGCACTATATTTATGATTCGCTCGACAGTGGAAACTCAGTATGGATTGCACAAAAAGAAGGTCGTGCCAAAGACGGTAACGATGTAACTGATCCGGCATTAATTAAAATGCTGCAATTGCACGGTCGTAAATTAAAAATGGAATTTGCTGACTATGTTAAATCGATTAACGTCGTGCCAGTGGCGATTTCGTACGAGTTTGAACCATGCGAAAAAGCCAAAGCAAAAGAGCAATATCATAAAGCGACATTCGGTGAATACAAAAAAGCACAGGGTGAAGATATCGCCAGCATTATTGAAGGCTTTGCAACCAATAAAGGGCATGTTCACTTGTCGTTTGGTGAGCCAATTAGCGATAACTGTGATACCCCAGAACAATTAGCACAGACCATTGATAATTACATTCATGCCAATTATTTCCTGCACCCAAATAACTACTTAGCGGCAAATAAAGAAGCTGAGCAAATAAGCGAAGATGCGAAACGTGTTTATCAAAGTCGTTTTGATGATGTAGCCCCTGAATTACATGAGTTTATTAAGCAAATTTATGCAAAACCGGTGTTAAATCAAAAGTAATCAATCGCTTTGCTTTTACGCAAGAATAAAATTTTTCAACAAACCAGAGTGAATACTCTGGTTTTTTTTGTGCAAAAAATAGTTAAACTGTATTTATGAGTGCGTAAAAATAGACCAAGTCTGCTTTGTTTTTTAAAAGCGGATTTACATAATAAATGGCTGAACAAAAACAAATTATTGAGCAAATCGAAATTTTTGAGATACCCAGTCCGTGCAAAGGGGTATGTCAGGTGAATAACCGAGGTTATTGCTTAGGTTGTTTTCGTTCGCGCGAAGAACGCTTTCATTGGAACCAGCTTTCCAATGCACAAAAGAAGCATGTTATTCGGCTATGTGCACAGCGTGAAAAGCGCATTCGCCAAAGTTTAGCGCAACAACAAGACAGTGGAAACGGTGCTTCAGAGCAAACCAATTTAGACTTTTGATGTTGTGTATGAGTAGGTTACTTGGGTTTTTTGTGATCTAATTTTGCCCATGAGTTTTGCATAAATTGCTCATCAAGTTTGGCTAAAATGGCTTTGTGTTTTTTATGTAAGTAGTGATGAATAGGCTTTTGCGAGACTATTTGTCTGTCAAAATACTCAAAGGTTTGCTGCTTAATTTGATGATCAAGCAAGTACTCTAATACTAATATGCCATCAATAGTGCCATTACGTAGCATATGCAATTGACTGGTAAGGTTACTGTTGGTAATCACTTCACCTTGGTAGCTTTCTTGCTCTATGTATTTTTGCGCAAATGGGTAGCTGGCATTATGACTAATGGTTTTCAGGTTGTTTAATTGGCAATTTGAACAGACGCCTTTATTGGTTATAAGTACGAGGTTTAAATGCATCAGTGGTGTGATACTCGCTACCAAATTAGGGTAATCGTTTGAAATACCAATTACGCGACCAATTTGCCCATCTAGTTCACCTGCGTTTGCCGCTTTTAGCGAGCTTTTATGGTCAAAGTCAATAATTTTAATCTCAATACCAATAGCGCGATAAGCGTTGTTTAAACGCTCTATAAGCATACGAGACACTTCGGTATCTAGTGGTTTATTGAATATTAAAGTGGTGGTGCTTTGCTCAGCCATAATTGGTTTGGCAAGTAACAACGTAGCTGCAAGTAAAAAGCCAGTTAGTGTTAAACTCAATAAAGCATGTGTTTTAGTTGTTATCTGACGCATTACAGAATTCATTTTAGTATTGATCGGCGAAACCTATATGGTACATTGCTACCATAACATACTATTTAATTTGCTGTATAAAAAGAACATGTCTTTTAACTTATGTAATTTACCTCGTCAGGAAAAATATTTAATCCAATTAGATTATGAAGCCTCTTTTTGGGCGTTTAAAGTAAAGCGTGGTAAAAGTACGCGAGACCAAATTTATTCAGCTATTTTGCAGCGCCCACAATCAGAGCAAGGTGAGCTAAAGCAACGCTTTGAGCGGTATTTAGCGACAATGTCGTGAACCAAATAGCATGTGAATTACTCGACCCAATCATGACGCCTTTGGTAAATAAATTTTATCAACAGCACAATGTGCGCGGTCGTGCTAAAAGCCATGATAAGGTTTGGCTGATTAAAATTGATAACCAAATTGCTGCCACAGCAAAGCTTACTTTGAAAGAAGAGCATTATTTATTAACTGGGGTGTTTACGGTGCCGCTTCATCGCGGTAAAAATTTGGCATCACAGTTAATTAAACACATTTCATCCTATTATCAGCAGCCAATTTATACCTTTGCATATTCACACCTTGTTGACTGGTATACCCGCTGCGCTTTTCATATAAGTGAGCCACCACCAGAGCTTCAATCAATATTTCAAGCTTATGTCCGTCAAGGGCGAGATATTCGCTGCATGGTAACTAATTTGGAGTTGTAATGAATCGCTTTATATTGTTGCTATGTTTAGTGTTTTCGGTTGGGGCTTTAGCTCTTGATAACCCGAATGTGCGTCGTTTTTCTCCCAATGAAGGTCTCGCTCAGTCCTACGTTACCGGCATGCTGGTTGATAAAAATGGCTATTTATGGATTGGCACGGAAGCAGGGGTAAATCGCTACGACGGTTATCAGCTTTCTACTATGACAGGTCCAGAAGGCACGTTGCGAGATAAGTCGATCGATTTCCTTTATGAAGATAAACAAAATGATATTTGGATATCGACTACCTATTCAGGGCTTTATCGCTATGATACAGATACTTATAAACTGGAAAGGGTGCTCGAGTTTAAAACTGATCGCAGTCATTCACCGATTGTAATGTTAGAAACGCACCAACCAGGATTTTATTGGTTAGGGCGCACGCGAAATTTGGCCTTACTGAATAGTAAAACAGGCGAAGTGAAGCATGTTTTTGAAATTCCGGGTGATTTTAAATACGCGTATGTGCGCGCATTAAAGTACTACAAACACTACTTGCTGATTGGTACTTCTGAAGGTGTTTATGTTATGGACACCAATACACAAAAAGTAGTTGAGCTTAAATATCTCAATGAGCCGGCGCAGCATCATGACCAAAATAATGCGAAGTCATTTCATATCGTGGGTTCGCAATTATGGTTAGGAACCGTGCAAGGTTTGCACTCGGTTGAGCTTGATAATATTGAACGATTAGTGGCTGGAGAGTTAGACAAACTGCCTAGTGAAATGCGTATAGCAGATCTAAATATTTGGAAAATTATGCCGTTTAAGTCAGGCTTAAAACTGGCGACTAACGAAGGCGTATATAACTATTTTGCAGATGACGATCAGCTTATCAAAAGCACCGAGCTAGATAATTCAGATTACGAACTGAGCGACAACAGTATTGTTGATATGTTGATCTCTGAAGATGGCTCAATGTGGTTAGCAAGTAAGTCTGATGGTGCATATTTTGTTGCTAAAAATAATTACCTATTTCAAAACTATAATCGCGATACCTTGTATGGCGGCTTATCGCATAACAATGTGTGGGGCATGGTTGAGCACAACAAAGATATTTGGCTTGCAACCAGCGACGGAATTACCAAAATCAACCCTCACACCTATCAAAGCCAAACCTATTTGGAAGGTTATTTAGCAGATCGTATCAACCACGAGTTTCATGTTTATCAAATTTTCGAAAATAACAATATCTTGTGGTTGTCGACAAGTCGTGGCTTTTTTAAATTTGATTTAACCACGTTAACCATTTCAGCGGTGGAGGTTGCCGTTGAAAAGTACAAAGATATATTTCAAAAGCAACTTATTGTGGGTCATTTCAGCCAAAGCGGTGAAATGTATTTTAAAAGCTTTAAACACGGCTATTTTAAATTTAATACTCATAGCCAAGAATTAATCAAAATTGAACCTGCCATTCCGGTAATTGACGATACGCTTTCAGGGTACTTTTTACCGCCCATGAAAGACAACCAATTACCCTTTTTTTTCCACAGTAAGTCGCTTTATCAACTTCTACCTGATAACAGCGTAAAACACCTTTATACACCGCCAGTAAAAGACGATGTTGAGTACTTAGAAATGACATCTTATGTGGTAGATAATAATGGTGTTATGTGGCTTTCATACTACAGCTATGGCTTGGTTGGAATAGATAGTCACACATTTGAAGAGAAGTACCGTATTGAAGATAAGTTCGATACTCGTGGCTCATTGTTCTACAGCTTAACCAAAGATCAACGAGGCATGATTTGGATGGCAAGCCACAGTGGTATTTGGCGCTTTAATCCCAATACTATGCATTTTAGGCAATACACGGTTGACGATGGCATAACAGTAAACGAGTTTAACTCGGGCTCAAAATTAACCTACTCGGATGGGCGAATTATTTTTGGTTCGATTAAGGGCATTACGAGTTTCTTCCCTGAGCGTAATGATATTAACGAGCAAATTTCAGAGCGTGTAAATATTACCTCCATTACTTTGATGTCGCGTAAGTTAGAAGCCGAGTCAATTATTCAGCAAAATTTACTGGAACTTGATTACGATGATATCGGGCTTGAAATCGGTTTTTCAGCCATGCTATTTAAATACCAAGACCGTGTGGAGTATGAATATCGGTTAGATGATTCTCCGTTGGTACGCACTGAAAACAACAAGGTCGCTTTTGCGCGAATTGCACCGGGCAAACACACTTTTTATGTGCGCGCGCGCGACCCGCTCAATGGCAGTTATACAGATTTTAAAAGTTTTACTATTCAAGTGCATTACCCACCTTGGCGCTCACCGGCGGCGTTTGCAATTTACTTTGTTTTGATCGCGAGTTTGACTTCAGTTTGGTTTTTGCGTCGCCATCGTTATCAACAACGTTTATTGGCTGCACATAAGCAAAGTAGTGAAAATGAAACACGCTTAAAGCTGGCGCTTGAAAGTAGCCAATCAGGTGTTTGGGAATGGCAAAGTGGTGTAGGCGATATTTATCAGCCGCGTTTACGCAATGAATTAGGCTTTGATAAGCTAAACGTGACGCTAGATGAATACTTAGCCAAAATACATCCTGATGACAGGGCTAAATATCGCATAGAATGGTTGGAATTTGTTAGTACTCAAAAAGGGGAGTTCAATCTCACTTATCGGGTGCGTCACAATCAAGGGCATTGGCGCTGGTACAAAGATGTAGGCCGTGTAATTGAGTGGGATGGTGACTTGCCACAGCGAGTAACGGGCACGTATACCAACTTTACTCGTGAACGAGACCTAGAAAGCAGTGCACGATTATTTAGCACCGCATTTGAACATACCCGTGACTGGGTGTTTGTTATGGATAGTGACTTCAAAATTTTAGCCATCAACAAAGCGCTTAGAGAAAGTCATCAATTTGATATAAGTAAAGACTCATCACGCAAGTTATCACTTGGTTTAAGCGCAAAACGCCGTACCCAATACTTACGTGAGCTAGCTAAGCTAAATGCCGGTGAGCATTATCAATCGGAAGAGACCATTACCAACCCTGAAGGCGAACAGTTTAAATGCTTAATTAAAGTGACCGCTGTTGCTAATGAGCGCGCTGAGGTTGATAACTTTGTTGTGGTGATAACGGATATCAGTAGTTTGTAATAAAGCTAAAATGAGTTTTCAAAGTTTACAGGCAATTAAATGCGTGTTCATTTTAGAATTGATTGTTACAAACCTTTGAGTCAAATGTTTTACCAAAATTTACAGCCCCTAACTTTTAGTTAGGGGATTTTATGGCCACAATTAGCACAGTAGTTAATGTGTTTTATTTCTTCCATTTTTCTGCGAATTGCGATTTGCGCTTCTTTTTTACTTAACCCGAGTTCAATACGCATTTCTTCAATTTGTGCTTGGTCTTTTTCACAAATTTCGCCATCGCGAGAACATAACGCAACATACTGTGCAAACTTAACACGGCGGCGTCTGAGCTGATCTGAAAAACTCGATGCCAGTAAACCTGTTGGAATAGCAACCATGCCCATACTTAGCACAGTGATCATGCCGCCAAAAAAGCGACCGAGAGGTGTTATTGGCACAACATCACCATACCCTACGGTAGTCAGTGTGGCCATTGCCCACCACATAGCGTCTGGAATTGAGCCGAATTTATCGGGTTGTTCGTCGTGCTCAATAAGGTAAATACCGCAAGAGGCGGTAATTAACGCCACACTCATAATGAAAAAGGCAGCAAGTAAGGGGCCTTTTTCTTCACGAATACTTTGCAGTAATAATTGCATCGCGCGCGAGTAGCGAGTGAGTTTGAATACGCGTAACAGTCTGAATACGCGTAAAAAACGTAAGTCAAAACTGACAAATAACATTAAGTAGGTAGGCAATATGGCGAGTAAATCAATAATCGCCAGCGGGGAACGTAAATAACGAAGGCGTTTACGCCAATTAGGCATAGATAAATCACGGTAATGTTCTTTATCCACACAGACCCAAAGGCGTAATAAGTATTCGATGGTAAAAATACCCACTGAAAAAATTTCAATGCTAATAAACAGTTGATGATGGGCTAAGGCGATTTCTTCAACTGACTCAAATACAATGGCTACAACATTGCCGATAATCAGTAAAATTAATAAGCCATCAATTAAGCGGCCAAGGCGTAACCCCTCACCAGAACTTTCAAGTACTTGTGCAATGCTGAGTCGTAATTGATTCACTTGAGCCTCTTAATTTAATGGCATGGTCATAACAATGGTGCCTTCTTCAAAATCACGGCTTACTTTAAAGCCGAGCTTTTTGGCAAGGCCAATCATGCCGGCATTTTCAGGCAAGGTGAGACCTTCAATTTTTTGTACTTTTTGACGTTTACAATGGTCGATAACCGATTGCATCAAAATGCGCCCTAAACCTAAGCCTTTTATATCTGAGCGAACTACAACGGCAAACTCCGCAACGAGATTGTCAGGATCCATTAACACTCTTGAAACCCCAAGTGTTTGCCAAACATCATCACGTCTTTGTGTGACTATAAAGGCCATTTCTCGGTCGTAATCAATTTGGGTCATTTTTGCTAGTTGCTCATGACTAAACTGTGGCATTTCACCAAAGAAGCGTTTATATCTGTCTTCTTTCGTGAGTTTATTATCAAACTCGCGGTGGGCTTCTTCATCTTCAGGGCGAATCGGGCGCAGCATAGCAAGTGAGCCATCTTTTAGGGTGATTTCTTGTTCAAGTTCTTTTGGATAAGGTTTAATTGCTAAGCGTTTAGCGCGGCTTGTTGCTTGATATTTTTCAAGCTCAATGCACGCATCCAGCACTAAAAATTTCCCTTGTAAGGCAAGTACAGGGTTTAGTTCTAGCGATTTGATATCGGGGTTTTCAACAACCATTTGCGATACCCGCGTGAGCATGGCGCAAAGAGTGTACTTATCAATTTTTGTTGGCAGATGTTTTTCTTTGATAAACCCTTTATCGCTAGCCGCGGCAATTAAATACTTCGCCAAGTTCATATTAAGCGGCGGTAGGGCAACGGCTGCTAAATCAAAATTAAGCGCAGTGCCTGCTTCGCCGAGTAAAATCACAGGGCCAAAATTTGGGTCGGTTTTAACCGCAATGCGTAATTCTTGGCCGCCTGCACGGGTTGCCATACGCTGTAGTGCAAAACCATCAATTTGCGCATCTGGATAAGTTTCATTAATGCGCAGCAACATGTTGAATGCCGTTTGTTCTACTTCATTGCCATCGTTAAGGTTTAACACAACACCGCCAACATCAGATTTTGACGGAATGTTAGGGCTAACTAACTTAAGTGCAACGGGAAATCCTATCTTTTGGGCAAACTCACGGGCTTCACTTGGGGTGTATGCATGCTCTGTAGCGATGCAATTAATTTGGTAGCAATTTAAAAGCGGTGCTGCGTCATGAGTCGGCAAGTAATGCATTTTATCTTGCAGGTTATTTTCAATCAGTGATGCTGCTTTTTCGCTATGGATATTATTTGAATCAAGTAATGACTCAGGTGTTTGCGTTAAGTGTTTTTGGTTGCGGCGATATTGAATTAAGTGCATGTATGCGGCAACGGCACCTTCAGGTGTACGATAGGTTGGGATCCCTGCTGCTTGGCATACTTTTCGTGCAGCATAAGCGGCTGTTTCACCCATAAAGTTGGTCATTACATAAGGGCGCTGCATTTTGGGGATCTTGGTCACCGTTTCTGCAATAACATTGGCAAATTCTTCACTTGGGGCAAGTGCTGAAGGGCTATGTAAAATAAGCAAGTTATCAACTTCGGGTGCTTGCACTAAAATTTCAACGGCTTTTTGATAACGTCTTGGATCTGAATCGCCATAAATATCGACCGGATTAGCAAATGAAGTATGCTGAGGTAATACCTGATTTAATTTGGTAATGGTTTCTTTTGATAACTCAGCGAGTTTGCCAGAACTTTGAATCAGTGTATCAACTGACATCACACCAGGGCCGCCGCCATTAGTTAAAATTGTGAGTGCTTCTTGTTTTAATAACTTAGGGTGTAACGCTAGTGTTTGCGTAGCAGCAAAGAGCTCGCGTAAATCGTTTACTCGAAGCATACCGGCGCGTTGGAACATGGCATCATAAACTGCATCTGAGCCTTGATTTCCACCAGTGTGAGCCATAGCTGCATCGGCTCCAGCTGCCGTTTTGCCTGTTTTAATTGCAATCACAGGTTTACTAAATGCCGCAGCCCTTGCTGCAGAGATAAACTGGCGAGTATGTTCAATGTTATCGATATACAACAAAATGGCTTGAGTATTGGCATCGCGACCTAAAAAGTCGACTAGCTCATCAAAATCGATATCGCCACAATCGCCTACAGAAACAAAGTATGAAAAACCAATGTCTTTGGTTTTTGCCCAATCTAAAATGGTTGAACATACAGCAGCCGATTGCGATACAAATGCAATTTTGCCAGGCTTTGCAACCATATGTGAGAAGCTTGCGTTAAGGCCAATACGTGGAATAAGTAAACCTAGGCTATTAGGGCCGAGAATATTCACATCGGCTTGTTTGGCGGTTTCTATTAAGGTTTGTTTTAGTGTTTTATCAAATCCAGAGGCAATGATAATGGCATTTTTACAGCCTTTTTTCCCGAGTTGCTCGACGATTTGGTTGCAATGATCTTTGTTAGTACAAATAACCGCAAGGTCTGGTACTTGTGGTAACGCATCAATGGTTGGGTAAGCAAGCACACCATGTACCGCTTTGTATTTAGGCGTTACAGGCATTATTGGACCGTTAAATCCCCCTTGCAGTAAGTTACGCATTACCACATAACCTGCTCGATTGGTGCGGTTTGATGCCCCAATCACTGCAACTGACTTAGGGTTGAAAAATTGGCTTATCCTTTTTACCGTCATAGCTTTTCACCAGAGTTGAGTTACTCGTATAGTATAAAATTCGTCTATAAGTATAAAGCAATATTCAGACAAGATACTTGATATAAAACAGGGTCTTGTTATGCTTCTTTGAGAATGAATATGGACTGTTAATTATGACCCTATTATTGCTAAGTGCTGCTATCAGTAGTGCGCCAATAAACATTGAACAAATGGTAGCACCGAGTGATCTTGAAAATGTCAAAGTGGTGCAGCTTGCGAGCAATCAAGATGCCAGCCAGTTTCTTATTTTTATAAAAAAATCAGTACCGCTGCACCTGCATAAAGAACACAGTGAAATGGTATATATTGTTGATGGTGAAGGGAGAATGCAGCTGGGCGATAAGTCCTTTACGATTAAAAAAGGCGACTTTGTAAAAATCGATGAAAATACGCCACATGGTGTAACGGTCACATCCCAACAGCCTTTAAAAGTGCTCTCAACGCAAACGCCAGAATACTTTGGTAAAGACAAACATCTAGTGAGCGAACATGAATAAACCAACAATTGCGACTTCTTTAATCCTTGCGCTTGCGCTGATTATTGCCAGCCTGATTTTAAAGCAGGGCATTATTGAATTTAAAACGCTCGACCGTAGCGTTGCGGTAAAAGGGTTAGCTGAGAAAGAGGTAATGGCAAACACCGTAATTTGGCCAATAAATTATTCGCTAGCGGGAAATGATTTAACCAAACTAATTGGTGAGTTAGAAGCAAAGAACCAAGCTGTGCGCGCATTTTTGACATTGCATGGTTTTAGTGATGATGAAGTGTCAATTGCACCGCCAAATGTTGCCGACAAACTTGCTCAGCCTTACGCACAATTAGAAAAAGGCCAAATGCGCTATTTTGTAATGTCGAGTATCACAGTTTATAGCCATGAGCCTGAGAAAGTACGCCATGCACTCACTAAAGTAACACAGCTTGCTAAACAAGGTATTGCTATTTCTAGTGACCGCTATGACGCAAAAGTGCAGTATATTTTTACCGGCCTGAATGACATCAAGCCTGAAATGATTCAGCAAGCAACAGAAAAGGCGCGTGAAGTTGCTGAGAAATTTGCAACGGATTCAAATTCAACACTCGGTAAAATCAAGTCTGCACGTCAAGGTCAGTTTAGTATTGCAGATCGTGATTCAAACTCGCCTCATATTAAACAAGTGCGAGTCGTTTCAAGCATTGAATATTATTTAGTGGATTAGTTTCAACTGAATATTAGTAGTTGAGGTTACCTTATGTTTCATATTACCAATGGCGATAGCGCAAACTTATTTTTAAAAAGAATTGGTATTCAAGGGCAGTTTGTTGCTTGGCAAGATGTGCTTCATCATGGCCCGATATCGTCGCAGCTCACGCTACCAGCAATGAGTGATTACCGCGCTGCTTTTTTAGCGGATTATTTTTGTTTGCCACTAAAAGATGTTCAAACTAAGTTTGCACAGCGAAATGCCTTACTCGATAGTATTGAAGATAGTAGTGAAGTAACCTTGTGGCTTACGCCTGAACTATTTGATAGCTTAATTGGCTTACAGTTTATTGCATGGTACCGCGCGCAATTTGAATCAACACGTAACTTATTTATAGTGCTTCTGCCTGAACACTTACCCCCGCGTGAATTAGATGCAGCGCAAGTTGCCCAGTATTACAAAACACGCTTTAGCCCGAGTGATGCATTTTTTGAGTTAACGTCTCTGGTTTGGCACGCATTAACTACAAATATAGCTGCGTTAGAGACTTGTTTAACACTCGACTTTAAACACTGGCCAAACCTTAAAACATCGATTCAACGCTTTTTACAAGAACAGCCCGATGATATTGGGTTAAATCGTACTCAGTGGCAAGTTTTAGATTGTTTAAATGGTCAAACACTCTCATTGGCACAGTTGTTTGGTGCAAACCAAGATTTGGAAGAAATGCCATTTATGGGCGATTTAAGCTTTTGGTGCCAAATTGAGGAAATGCGTGAGTACTTATGTATATCCACGCAAGACAGTTTATTACACCAAGAAATTGAATTTTATCATGGGGTAAAAGTAAGCTTGTCGGAAAAAGGACAAGCGCTACTTAGTTAACCTGAGTCTAGGTTAAATTCCTATCTTTAGGTAAAGTGGCCTGCTTAATAACAGGCCAAACACCCTAGGGCCTGTTGACCTTTCAAGTTCATTTTTGCAGCAGTTTGATTGGGTTTTATACAAGGCAGAGGCTGCGTGGCATAGTCATTCTATGTGAGTCAGCCGATAACACAGTAGAAAAGCCAATCAAGCGCTGCCGAACGGTTCTTTTGAGCGCACTTTTCTCATTGTTGCTCGATATTCGCTTAGATTGCTAGGCCACACATCGAGCGCCGCGATAAAAGCACGCTCAAAGAGAACAAAAATAGAACAGCAAAGATCAACAGACCCTAGCTATTTTGAGCAAGCTGCTTAAGTTGGTAGATTAAATCAAGCGCCTGACGAGGGGTTAACTCGTTAGGGTCAATTGCTGCAAGTTCTTCAATTAC
>NZ_JAPEHW010000101.1 GCF_028875915.1 Pseudoalteromonas sp. G4 | reverse complement strand
GAAACTACGTTTACGACCAATTTTTATGAGCACGTTAACCAGTATTTTCGGCATGTTACCACTGCTTATTATGCCGGGTGAGGGCAGTGTTATCTACCGCGGCCTTGCTGCTGTGATTGTGGGAGGCATGCTGTTCTCGACGTTATTCACCTTAGTACTGCTACCAGCGCTACTGAAACAATTTTCAACCCGAACAAGTGTTCAACCAACTCCTGTTACTTCAACTCAAACGCAACTGGAAGGGAATTAGTTATGAGATACGTTATTTCAACCATTTTATGTACCTTGCTGGCATTAATCAGCTGTTTTGCCAGTGCCAATGAACGTCCAGATCCGTTAGTTGCATTAGGAGAAGTTGAACAAGCCGAAATCGCTGAACAAATGTGGGTACCCGGTACAGTGGTAAGCCGTTTTGACTCGCGCCTGACCACTGAGGTTTCAGGTGTAGTAAAACGCATTGCGGAAGTAGGTGAGCGCTTTAAAAAAGGCGATACCATTTTGCTTTTGGATGATGCATTTTTGCAACTTGAAAAACAGCAAGCAAGTGCCAGCATTAAAAGCTTTGATACACGTGTTACTTTACTTGAACGCCAATTAACACGTTTAGAAAAACTTGGTAAAAACGCCTCTCTTGATGCCTTAGAGGCTAAAGAAGCTGAGCTGATCATGGCAAAACAAGAGCTTGAACAAGCTAAAATTACCTTTCAACGCATTGCCCTGCAATTAGAGAAAACACAGCTGGTAGCACCATTTGATGGCACAATTGTTGAGCGTTATAAACAAGTTGGCGAATTTAGCCAAACCAATGCACCTGCGGTGCGTTTAGTCAGTCTTGATGATTTAGAAGTACGCGCTAATGCGCCACTCTCTCATACTCAATTTAACCAAGTGGGTGATGATGTATTTATTGCTAACAAAGAAGGTCGTTTTAGCTCAAAAGTTCGCGCTCTTGTTCCGGTAGGCGACGAATTAAGTCGTACCATGGAAGTACGTGTGTCATTAAGCGATCGCTCGTTACCTATTGGCACTGCGGTGCGGGTTAGCCTTGCCAGTAGTGCAAAACATAATGCGCTTACAGTTCATCGAGATGCGCTTATTTTGCGCCAAGACAAAGTGTATGTGAATGTAGTGCAAGACGATTTAACTGTTAAACAAGTCATTGTGACACCTGGTAGTGGTTTTAATGAACTTATCGAAGTGAAAGGTGAATTAACATTAGGTGAAAAAGTGGCAATCCGTGGTGGTGAGATGCTGCGCGATGGCGCAAAAGTGCGTGTAAAATCAACTGACAATTTAGTTGCCTTGCGTTAAACAAAAAAGCGAGCCTAAGTGGCTCGCTTTTACCGAATTATGATTGATGGGTTGGTATTCACCTCGCCATAATCGTCAATGGTGGCGATAGAATCTTCTAACGTCAGCACCGCTAACTTTCCGTTTCCTACATTTCGAACAAACGCTAAATCATAACCATAGTTATGCAAGTCGTAGATGGCTATTCTTTGTTCGTCCGTTAACAAATCCATATGTTCATTAAATCTTGGATTGTTTACTCTACGGTCAATCATAATTACTACTCAACAAATAACCCTGACTTTTAAATATAGTTCGTTTTCTATGCTGGGTAAAATATAGGCAGACGATATTTCATAAAGACATTTGCTGTTTTTCTGTGAATTGATTAAAGTCCCATTTTTCTCGAAATGAGAATGATATGTTTGCCTCTCTTTTTCCGTTAGTTGTTTTGGTTTTGCTTGGTTACCTTGCCATTCGCACTGGGCGTGTCAGTCAAAGTACTATTTCAGAGATAAGTAAAATCACTTTTAGTTGGTTATTTCCACTTTTTTTATTTATTAACATTGCACAGGCAAATTTGTCAGGTGTGCTGTCGTATTCGGTGTTTTTAACTTTTTACGGCGCTGTTTTTATGACTTTTTTATTTACTTATTTAGTGTCACCAAGGGTATTTAAAAAGGTGAATGAATCGCGAGCAGTTTTTGCGCTTGGCAGTACCTATTCCAATACCGTGATAGTAGGTTTGCCTATTTTAATCAGTTTAATCTCGCCGAATGTCACAGCGTTGGTATTTTTGATAATAAGTTTTCATAGTGCGATGTTATTTGCTGCAACCAGTTTTTTCACAAGTGTTACGACCAATAAAGCGTTTGATGTTAAGTCATTTTTGCTTGAGCTTTGCAAAAATCCTTTATTAGTTGGTATTTATGCTGGTTTGTTAATGAATCTGACGGGCATAGATTTCCCGGAGTTTATTAGTAGTTCACTTCATTTATTGACAAAACCTGCGTTGACGTTGGCACTGTTTATTTTGGGTGCCAATCTCTACCAATACAGATTAGCAGGCAGTTATGGGCAGATAGCGACTGCCAGTCTAATTAAATTAATTTTATTGCCGCTATTTACGCTTTTATTGGCTCATGAGGTATTTCAGCTAAGCCAAAATCTCGTTTTGACCTTAGTTGTATTAACCGCCTGCCCAACAGGTGTGAATGCCTATATTGTTGCCTGCCAGCAAAATTATGGGCAAAGCGTTGTAGCAGGCACCGTTGTGATGAGTACACTGCTTAGCGTTATTACTATTCCTGCCTGGCTTTTGATATTGGAGTATGGCGTATTTTAATAATACGCATTACTTCAAAAACCTTTCATTGTTTCGCTAACGATCAAGCCTATTTACTATCAAAGACGATAGTAATGACTATTCGAGCTACCAAAAAACTTTCTTTTTGTATTAAATAGCCACGCTAAATGCAATCTCAAATAGGGTGTTCGGTTATTTAATAGTCGATAAATTGATTAGTATTCTAACTAATGTTATATTATTTAGTGTTCTAATTAATTTTAAAGAGACTTACACCTGTTAGAGTTCTTAAACACGCTAACATTAAATAATTATGTATTACTCCCACCGATGTTCAATTAACCATATTGCTATCAATTCTAATTATGTTTTGTGTGTTCGACATTGACTTGTTTTAACACCATACAAATTCCCTTTTTATACAAATTAACAGCAAGGATACTAGATGATGACAGCGACGCAATTTGACAGTGAAATGACATTAACTGGAAACAACATTCGATTTGGTAAATTAAATGACCGTGTTTACATTACGGATGCAACAATTGAGTTACCAAACACCTTTCATAAAGAGGTTGAAGATTTTGCTAAACAAGGTGGTTACAGCAAGATCATTGCGAAAGTAAAAGATGCGCAAGTATTGCCATTTCTTAAACGCGGTTATCAAATTGAGGCAACGGTGCCTGGTTATTTTGGTCTTCAGGACGCTATTTTTATTTCTCGCTTTTTTGATGAAGAGCGCGCATCTTGTGATCATATGGATTTAAGTGATGATATTTTAAATGAAGTGCAAAATGTCGATACATGGCAACCTTCATCATTTTCGCAGCCGGTGTTTTTTCGTAAGTGTAACCAAGCTGATGTACGTGCACTTTCGAAACTCTATCAATTAGCTTTTTCTAGCTATGGCTCTCCAATAGGCGATGAACATTACATATCACAAAGTATTAAAAACGGTGTGGATTATTTTTGTGTCGAATATATGGACGCGATTGTTGCCTGTGTACGCATCGAATATGAAAAAGATGCACCGAATGCACGTCTCTACGATACGGTAGTACTTAGTCAATTTCGTAATGAAGGCATTGCCTCTGCTTTAATCTATGAAGCCAGTAAATACCTCAAAAGCAATGGGGTTGAATTTATTTATTCAGTTTGCAGAGCATCATCGTTTGCGATTAATAAAGTATTTGCACGTCTCGATTTTGAATACGGTGGTCGGCTAATAAACAATAACTTGGTAAATAACAAGCTTGTTTCTATGAATGTATGGTCGCAGAAACTTTGATATCAAATTAATCAATTGTCATTAATTTGAAGGAGAAGGGCACATGAAAACCGTTTTTAAAGAGCAGCTTGATAGCTTAACTGATAACCAAAATTCACGATTTTTTACAAGCCAAATTAGCCAATTACTCAATGAACGGGCATGTGAGCTTGATCATATCTTAATTGAAATGTGGCGTGAGTGCGGCCTTGTAAACTCAAGCTGTTCGTTAAATGCCGTAGGAGGCTATGGTCGAGCATCACTTCACCCCTACTCCGATATTGATATTGCGGTTATTGTTGCTGATGAAAAGAATATTCCAGAGGCAAAACTACGTGAATTTATTGCTGGCTTATGGGATTTAGGGCTTGATATTGGTCACTCTGTTCGCACTTTATCACAAGCGAAAAAATATGCCCGCGAAGACATTACTATTGCAACAAACCTACTCGATATTCGCTGTTTATATGGTGATAGCCAACATGCAGATGAGTTATTGTCATTTTTGTATGATAAAAATGACATAACAGATCATGCGTTTTTTGACGCAAAACTGTTAGAACAATCAACGCGCCATAAGAAGGCACTAAATACCGCACTTTATTTGGAACCAAACATCAAAACAAACCCCGGCGGTTTGCGTGATTTCCAAACCATAGTGTGGGTGGCAAGAAAGCATTTACAACTATCAAATAATCAATTGCTAGCAGAAGGTAAGCTGCTCCAAGAAGATGAGCAATTTGAGCTGATTGAGTGTTATGACTTTATTTGCCGAATTCGTTGGGCACTTCATTGTGTGGCTAACCGAGCACAAGAAGTTTTACTCTTTGAATATCAAGCTCAAGTGGCTGAGTTTTTAAAATTTGGTCGTGGCGATAGTGCACAACAGGCAATTGAACGTATGATGCGCCAGCTATTTCGTGCTATGACGCGACTGCAAGAGCTAAATCAAATTTTATGTGAAAATCTACGCAGTTGTATTACTAAAGATCAGCAAAAACATTCACAAAAAATTGATCAGCATTTTTCACTGGTGGATGGCTTGATTGAAACTAATTCATCAAGTGTCTTTATTGATAAATCACAAGTAATCAAGCTATTTGGTTTGCTTGCTGAAAACCCGCATGCAAAAGGTATTTCGTCAAATACCCTTCAATTATTACGCAAAGTTCGTCATCGTTTATTAGGTGAGCTGCAAGACTATCAAAGCTGTCGTGAGCAATTTATCAAATTGTTCGAACAGCCTAATACGCTTAAAAAAGTGCTTGGTTTAATGCACCGCTACGGCGTGCTTGAAATGTACTCTTCACAGTGGGCGCAAAGTGAAGGTCGCATGCAGTTTGATATTCATAATGCCTACACGGTTGATGAGCACGTGTATAAAACGGTGTCGTATATTTCTGATTTTGCCAATTGTCATGAAGCGCAAGAAAGTTATCACATTGCTTATGGACGAGTGCAAAACAAATTGGCCTTGTTTTTAGCGGCGTTTTGTCATCATCTTGCTGGTTCGCAAGAGAGCGAAAGCCACGGTACCAGTGCTATTTTAGCAAGAGAATTTGCCCGTTTTCACAATTTAAAGAATGCATCAGTTGAGTTGGTTGTTTGGTTAGTAGAGCAGCAAGAGTTATTTATAAATACTAGCCGTACGTTGGATATTTATGATCCCCGTACAATTAAATCTCTCAATAAAAAAATCAAATCGCTGGAACGTTTAAATGCGTTATATACCTTCACTGCCGCCGATATAATGGCCACAAATGAAGATGCATGGAATGATTGGCAAGCAGCTACGCTTGAGCAGCTTTATATTGCATGTAGAGAAGCCTTTAAAACCGATGGGCAAAGTATTTTTGAACAGCGAACTGTGATCCGAGAGAATAAAGCGCAGGCCCACACGATTTTATCGAAAAATAATATCGCACTTGACGATGTGACAACGTTTTGGTCAACACTGCCAAACAGCTTTTTTACTTTCACAAGCGCAAAAGAACTAGCAGAAATTACAGCTAAAATAGTAACAACTCGTCAGTTTCCACTAGTGTTTCTCACGCAAAGTGAGCAAATAGGCTGCTCAACGTTAGTGGTATATACCCCAAATCGAGAAAAACTGTTTGTCGATATTTTCAATACGTTAACGCGCTCTAAAGTAAATGTTAAAGATGCTGAACTACTTGAAACAAAGGACGGTAATGTGCTTGAGGTGTTTCGCGTATTAGATGTAAATGATGAGCAACTGTGTGAACGTTTTCGTATAGAGCGCGTGATAAGGCAGATAGAGCAAGTGATCACTAAGGGTTACAAAGATTGTAAATTACCAGTTGCAAAGAAAATCAAAAGCTTTGACTCAGAACCTATGGTGGAATTTATACCTACACCAAAAAGAGGGCGCACGTTGCTTAAAGTAACAACACTCAATAACCCTAGCTATGTCGATAAAATATGCTCGGTGTTTCGCAATCACACCTTGTCTATTCATTCAGCCAAAGTAACCACACTGGGTGAGAGCCTTGAAAGTGTGTTTTTACTTTCAGACAGTAACAACCAGTGTTTAAAAGAAGATTTGCGCAGCCAAGTGGTGGATGCGTTTGGTTATAAACTAAGTTAGTTATTATTGTCGTCGTTAGTACTCACACTCATTGGTGCTATCTCTAACATTGGCGCGGCATCAAGATCTGTGGCATCCATCATACTTGCAATACGTTGCATTGATGAAAGTAATAGGCTTTGTTCCCATTGTTGAAGCGCACAGAAATTTTGAATAAAGTGATCTTGCAATGGTTGAGGAGCGTCAATTAAGGACAATTTACCTTTTTCAGTAAGAAATAAGCTGACGCGGCGTTTATCTTCTTTACTTCGGACACGTTCTATTAAGTCACGTGATTCTAATCTGTCGAGTATATTTGTAACTGTTGCTGCACTTAAATTAATTTCTTTGGCAACGGCGCCTGCTGTAACGGCTTTAACTCGGGCAATCTCTTGCATTATAAGTAATTGCGGCCCGGTCAAACCTGAAGACTTATTAAGTTGTTTTGAATGTAAATCGATGGCTCGGATCACCTTGCGGATAGAAACAAGCAGCTCTTCGTATTTTTCCATATTCTGATCTTAGCGATTTAGAAGTGTCATAAATTAATAATTTGAGTTGATAATAACAAATTGTCTTTCTCAAAACAGTTTTATAATTCTTTAACGCAACAATAAGCCCAAAAGGTTTTAATTTATAATGATTTTTAACCAAATCTCTATTAATCTTTGAAAACAGCAATGGGTGTTTTACGAATTGTTTATGATGAAAAAAAGTTTTAACTTTGAAGATATTATTCAAATTTGCGTTGGTGCTTTTGCCCTAGCGGTACCCATTTCATTTTCAGAAGAAGCATGGCAACTAGCCCAAACACTGCCTTTTAGCAACTTATTACTGCTTTTTAGCTTATCGCTTATTTTTTTAAGCCTTTACACCTTTGAAAGTGTCTTTCAGCGAAATATTAATACCCGCCGTTTTTTGTTTGTTATTCGGATTGTGATTGCTTACCTAATTACATTTTTAATTGTCTGTTTGGTGCTTTTGAGCATTGATAAGTTGCCTATTTTTAGTGATCCGCTAATAGCCTTAAAGCGCGTTGTTGTGATTTCAATGCCAGCATCAATGGGGGCAATTATCGTCGATAGTTTTGATAAAGAATAATAGGCATTTAACACTCTTTTAGTAGGGTATTAGTGAGTGATACTGACCACCACTAAACATTGCTATCAAATTGTTTTTTAACCACTGTCTGCCATACTCAATAAGAATTTCACTGTAATTAAAGGGATTTCAGTTGAGCACAATGACAGAACAGTTTTTTCGTGGTGATTACATGCCTCATGGGCATTGTTATCTTTGGCAGCCCCACATTTTATGGACCCATGTTGTCTCTGATCTATTAATTGCAACCGCTTATTTCTCAATACCTTTTGCGCTGATTATGTTTATGCGCAAACGTAATGATATTGGCTATCACAACGTATTTTTGCTGTTTTCTCTGTTTATTTTGTTTTGCGGTATCACTCACCTGTTTGGTATTTGGACTATTTGGCAGGGAGTTTATGGCTATCATGGTATTGCCAAAGCTGTCACTGCGTTGGTGTCTATTACTACCGCATTTTATCTTTATAAATTATTACCTGATTTACTGAGAGTGCCTACGATTTCCCAATACGAAGGCATTAAGTCGCAATACGGCTTTTCAAAACGGGAAAATAAAATTCTTACCGGGTTATTGGAGGGGCATATTCAAACTAAATGGATGCTCGATTCATTACCACTCAGTTTTATCTTAGCTAATGAGCATGGCGATATTGTGTTTGTGAATGAGCATTTTAGAAGTGAATTTGGCAATCCAGTGGATAAGCTCGGAAATTTAATCCATGCAAATAGCCAAGAATATGAACGAATTATTCAATCAAATGCGGATTCGCTTGAGTTTAACGAAAGCACTAATTTTATAGGCCATGTATACACTGAAACATTAAGTAAAAGTGTTGAAATCATTTTAAATAAAAAACAATACGAAGGTGAAACTCAATTATTAATTACCTTAAAAGATTTAAAAGAGGTGGCTTCTTTAAAGCAACAACTAGTAGAAACAAACGCCCGTTTCGAGCGTGCTATTTCAGCCACGAACGATGGTATTTGGGACTGGAATATCGTTACTGGCAAACAGGTATGGACACCTAAATTTTATGAATTAATAGGTCTTGCTAAGACAGAAGAGGCGAATTATGAAACTTGGTTCAATCATATTCACCCAGCCTATCAAGAAAGCGTGCAACAAGCAGTCGACATTCACCTACAAACAGGCGTTAAATATGAAGTTGAATATTTAGGGCGCAACAGTGAGGGAGAATACGGCTGGTTTTTAACACGCGGAAACTCAATTTACGATGATAAAGGTGTGCCAATCATGATGTCTGGCTCGTTAAGGTATATTGATGAGCAAAAACAAGCACAAACGTTACTCGATGAGCGTACTCAGTTTTTAGAAGCGCTCTTTATGGGAACAAATCATGGTATTTGGGTGGTTGAATACTTAGATAATGATTTTAAATTTACGACTTACAATAATACCGCTCTAAAATGGACTGGCATCACGCATCAGCAAATTATTAATAAAAAGCTTTCAGAGCTAAGTTTTTTCCCCGACGAAGTAAAACAACACTTATATGAACGTTACTCTACTTGTATAGAGCAAGGCAAACCAATGGAATATGTTGAATATATTCCATTTGAAGGTAAAGCTAAGTGGTTTAAAACATCCCTTTATCCGGTCAATGCAAACCACTTAATTGGTAGTGCAGTTGATATCACAAGTGAGAAAGAATCGCAGCAACAGTTGGCCGAAAACCATAATTTCTTAGAGAGCCTATTAGACAGTTCAGTGTGTGGTTTTTATATCTTCAATTTAGAGACGCAACAAAATGAGCGCATTAACAAAACCTACACTGAACTACTAGGCTACGACCTCGAAGATTTTACTAATGACGTTGATTTACTAGAGAAGTTTCACCCAGATGATAGGGCAAGTGTGCTCAAGCACATGGAGGTGATTTTAAATACGCCGGGTAACGAAAAACACTATTTAGAATATCGTTTCAGACATAAAAAAGGGCATTGGGTGTGGTGCTATTCTGTTGATTCAGTTTTAGAGCGCGATGAAGATGGTAAGCCAACACGTATGCTCGGCACGTTTGTAGATGTGAGCGATAAAAATGAGTTTTTAAATAAACTTAAAGCGTCCAATGAGTATTTGGAACAATTTGCGTTTATTGCATCTCATGACTTACAAGAGCCATTACGAAAAATATCTGCTTTTAGCGAGTCAATTTATCAACGATTACAATCACAATTTAAATCAGATCCTGATAGTGAATTTGAATTAGAGCGATTGCAGTTGGCTGCTAAAAGGCTGAGCAAAATGATTGAAGATTTGCTTAAGCTATCGCGCATTAATACTAATACACTTTGCTTTGATACGGTTGAATTTAAACATATCTTGGCACCTGTTTTAGAAGGGCTCGAGTTAGTTATTGAGCGTGCTAATGCCAGCATTGAATGTGAAAATGAGCAGCAAAAAATCACCGTAGATGTAGGGCTTTTCTCACAAGTAATGCAAAACCTTATTGGTAATGCCATTAAGTTTGCCAAAACTAACACACCACCAAAAATAGCCATTAGTGTTGAAGAGAATGAATCAACCGTTGTAATTACATTGAGTGATAACGGTATTGGCCTTGACTCAGCACACTCGAAACGAATTTTTGAACCGTTTAAGCGGTTACACACCCGTGAACAATATGAGGGAAGTGGCATTGGTTTGGCAATTGTAGCGCAAATAATAAAGGTTCATAACGCGCAAATTAGATGTGAAAGTATTGAAGGTGAAGGCACTCGGTTTATTATCGAGTTACCTAAGGAGTACTAGTTTTGCTAAATTTAATTTTGATTGATGATGACCCTGATGAGGCATATATTCTAAAACAAGCACTCAAAAAAGTAGATCAAGATAAAGTGTTGACTCATTTTGATAATGGCAATCAATTTGTCGATTCGTTGGCGCAATATTTGGGTTCTAATTGCTTGGTTTTACTAGATTTGAATATGCCACAAAGCGGTGGGTTAGAAATACTTAAAAAAATCAAAGCGAATAAACAAGCGGCTAATGTACCTGTTGTGATTTATTCAAATTCAAATAGTCCGCACGATATTGAATTATCATATGAGCAAGGCGCTAATTCATATGTGCGAAAACCCCAAGGGCTAAATGAAACGGTAGACTTTTTAAGTGCATTATTAAACTATTGGCAAAGGGTAAATAAAACATGAGTGAGCAAAGAAAGTTTAAATCTAATCACCTCATTTATTTACTAGAAGATGATAGTGATGATGCTTACCTGATCAGAAATGCCTTAAAAGACGATAAGATTATTAGTCACTCCATAATGACATTCGATTCGTTAGAAAAGTTGGTGCAAGCCCTAACTAATTTTAAGCCTGACCTGATTATTATGGATTTAAATGTGACCGATAGTGACGGCTACAATACCATGCTAACAGTGAAGCACAGCGCACAATCGGTGCCAATTGTAGTGGTAACAGGCGTTGCTGATGAAGCTATGGGCGATAGACTTATTCAACTAGGAGCTCAAGATTATGTGCCAAAATCAGAGCTCACATCGTCGTTGTTACAACGGGTGATCCGCTTTTCAAAAGAACGCCACCATTTATTACAGATTTTAGAAAATTCAGCGAATCGTGACGCACTAACAAAATTGTATAGTCGCAAGGCGCTCGACCTTAAGCTCGAAGAATTAGTAAAACATGCCCAGCGCTACGGTGAAATGTTTGCCATATTATTTATCGACTTAGATAATTTTAAACCTATTAACGACCAATTTGGCCATGATGCGGGCGATCAATTATTGCAACATGTTGCAAACCGCCTCACGTTATTTAGCCGCTCTACTGATTTTGTTGCGCGTTTTGGCGGCGATGAATTTGTAACCCTACTGCCCCATATCAAAAATGCAGAAGATGCAGAACAAGCGAGCCAACAGCAGCTTAATGCTATTTGTGATGACTTTTATATTACAGATATTGACGGGCAAGCACAGCAGGTGCACTTATCGGCTAGTATAGGTTTTGCGCTTTTTGGTGAACATGGTGAAACGGCGGTAGATCTAATAAAGGCTGCGGATAACGCAATGTATCATAATAAACAAAAAGAAAGTCGTTGATGGTGATGCTTATATTTAAGCACAAGCAATGCTTATTGAGCTGATAGTCAAAATAACGTGAATAAATAAGGTGTATTAGCTCATATCTGATCTTACAGTTTAAGTAAATAAGTTTAGACTTCGTCAAACAGCTATGAGCGCAGGCTGTCATTAGATTTGAATAATTACAATACTGGTTTTATGCTTCCTAAAGACTGTTTAAAGAGTAAAGGAATATCATGAAATACAGAATTGAAATTTTAATACCAATAATTTTGTTAGGTTACATCGCTTTTTTCCCAGTTACATCTGGAGAGATTAATCATCATTTTTAAAAGATCATATATTAGTACCATTTGCTTTAATTCTGATTGCTTTGATAGTACTTTCATTTGGATTATCGCAATTAG
>NZ_JAPEHW010000100.1 GCF_028875915.1 Pseudoalteromonas sp. G4 | reverse complement strand
ACGCCGACCACTTTACTCTCTCAAAAAATTCTAAATTTACAGCTTAATTTCCTTAAAAATACTGATACTTCTAACCATTTTTAATAATTTCGTTAGGATACTCGACTATCTCAATTATTGCGTTATAATGCCGCGTCTAAAGTTTAACTTGAAACGCTTCATACCAATCTGGTAAGCAAATTTTAGGGTTTGATTATCAGATTGGTATTAGGTTTATTCCACAGTGGGCACAGGGTTTAGCAAAAAATATTAATAAACTCTCACTGGGTAAAGGAAGGCGTAGAAACGCCAAATTAAAAAGATTGAGGTAAAACATGCAAGTTTCTGTTGAGACTACTCAAGGCCTAGAGCGCCGTATTACGATCACTGTTCCTGCTGAGAACATTGATACTGAAGTTAAAAAACGCTTACAACAACTTTCTAGAACACAGCGTGTAGATGGTTTCCGTCCAGGTAAAGTACCTGTGTCTATCATCAACAAGCGTTACGGTGCAGCAGTTCGTCAAGAAGTAGCTGGTGACCTAATGCAACGTCAGTACATTGATGCTGTAATCGCAGAGAAACTTAACCCAGCAGGTGCTCCTTCATTTGAGCCAAAAGCGCTTGAAGCAGGTAAAGATTTAGAGTTCTCTGCAACGTTTGAGGTTTACCCAGAAGTTGAAATCAAAGATTTAGAAAAAATCGCTGTTGAAAAGCCAGTTGTTGAAGTAACTGACGCTGATCTTGAAAACATGCTAGTTACACTTCGTAAGCAACATGCTACTTGGGTTGAAACTGAAGAAGCAGCAGCTGCTGATAACCGTGTAACAATTAACTTTGTTGGTACTATCGACGGTGAAGAGTTTGAAGGTGGTAAAGCTGAAAACTTCCCATTAGAACTTGGTCAAGGTCGTATGATCCCAGGTTTTGAAGATGGTATCGTTGGTAAGAAAGCAGGCGAAGAAGTTGTTGTTGACGTAACTTTCCCTGAAGAGTATCACGCTGAGAACCTAAAAGGTAAGCCAGCACAGTTCACTATCACTGTAAACAAAGTAGAAGTTCAAGAATTACCAGAACTAACAGACGAGTTTGCTGTTAACTTCGGTATTTCAGAAGGCGGCCTAGACGCACTTAAAGAAGAAGTTAAGAAGAACATGAGCCGTGAACTTGACCAAGCTGTTAAAGCGCAGGTTAAAGATCAAGTAATCAAAGGTCTTCTTGAAACAAACGAAATTGATGCGCCTAAAGCACTTATCGCTCAAGAAATCGATGTACTTCGTCAGCAAGCTGCACAGCGTTTTGGCGGCGACGCTAAAAACATGCCTGAGCTTCCAGCTGAGCTTTTCCAAGATCAAGCGGCAACTCGCGTGAAGACAGGTTTACTTCTAGGTGAAGTAATCAAATCAAACGAGATCAAAGCTGATGACGCTAAAGTTGAAGAGCTAATCGCAACTATGGCTTCTGCATACGAAGATCCAACTGAAGTTGTTGAATACTACAAGTCAAACGAGCAACTAATGCAACAAATGCGTAACGTAGCTCTTGAAGAAGCTGCAATTGATTCAGTACTTGCAAAAGCAACTGTTTCAGAAGTTGCTAAAGGCTTTGATGACATCATGAATCCACAAGCTGCGCAATAAGTCATTGACTTAAACGTTAGCTAACGATTAAATGGCTCGTGTATCTCTGCAAAATTTGCAGTTTGTACCGGGCCATTTTTATTGCCGGTAATCTGATAATCAGTTGGAATGTGAATTCCGCATTGTTTCAGCGTCATATGTTAACAAAACTAGGTTTGGACTTTGTTAGCACAAAAGGAAAGTATTAATAATGTTAAATAACCCACTCGATCCTTTAAATGCATTAGTACCAATGGTTGTTGAGCAAACAGCTAAAGGTGAGCGCTCTTACGACATCTACTCGCGATTATTAAAAGAACGTGTTATCTTTTTAACAGGTCAAGTTGAAGACAATATGGCAAATTTAATTGTTGCCCAATTGTTGTTTTTAGAATCAGAAAACCCTGAAAAAGACATTTTTATTTATATTAATTCGCCGGGTGGTTCAGTAACGGCGGGTATGGCAATTTACGATACAATGAACTTTATCAAGCCAAATATCAGTACGGTATGTATTGGTCAAGCGGCTAGTATGGGTGCATTCTTATTATCAGGTGGTACAAAAGGTAAGCGTTTTTGTTTACCAAATTCACGCGTGATGATCCACCAACCACTTGGTGGTTTCCAAGGTCAGGCTTCTGATTTTGAAATTCATGCTAAAGAAATTTTATCAATTAAAGATAAACTGAATAGATTAATGGCTGAGCACACAGGACAGCCACTTGAAGTTGTCGCAAACGATACTGATCGTGATAACTTTATGAGTGCTCAACAAGCAGTTGACTATGGTTTAGTTGACGGCATACTTTCACAACGAGATTAATATTTAGCGCTGCTATAAATCCTTTGCCATACTGGTAAAGAAGCTCGTTGTAAATTAGTTACCTTTTGTTTTTAAAAACATAAAGGTCGAGAAGAATATTAAGAGGTAGCTTAATGTCTGAAAATCGAAGTGACGGCGATAAGAGCGGTAAATTATTGTACTGTTCATTTTGTGGTAAAAGCCAGCACGAAGTTCGTAAACTTATCGCAGGGCCATCAGTGTATATCTGTGATGAATGTGTGGAACTGTGTAATGACATTATTCGTGAAGAAATAAAAGATATTGCGCCAGCACAAGCAAGCCAAGATAGTTTACCAACACCAAAAGAAATTCGCGGTAACTTAGATGACTATGTTATTGGTCAAGAACACGCGAAAAAAGTGTTGTCGGTAGCGGTATATAACCACTACAAACGCCTACGTCATTTAGGTGGCAAGAACCCAGTGGAACTAGGTAAGAGTAATATCTTACTTATCGGTCCTACAGGTAGTGGTAAAACACTCCTTGCTGAAACTATGGCGAAGCTACTTGACGTGCCATTCACGATGGCTGATGCAACCACATTAACTGAAGCAGGTTATGTGGGTGAAGATGTTGAAAACATTATTCAGAAACTACTGCAAAAATGTGATTATGACGTTGAAAAAGCACAGCGTGGTATTGTGTATATCGATGAAATTGACAAGATTTCTCGTAAAGCAGATAACCCGTCAATCACTCGTGATGTTTCAGGTGAAGGTGTTCAGCAAGCATTGCTTAAACTGATTGAAGGTACAGTTGCTTCTGTGCCGCCGCAAGGTGGTCGCAAGCACCCACAACAAGAATTTTTACAGGTAGATACCTCTAAGATCCTCTTTATTTGTGGTGGTGCTTTTGCAGGCCTTGATAAAGTAATTGAAGCTCGCAGTACTAAAAATACCGGTATTGGTTTTGGTGTAGACGTTAAATCAAGTGATTCGAAACGTTCACTAACAGAAGCGTTCCAAGATGTTGAACCAGAAGATTTAGTAAAATATGGTCTAATACCAGAATTTATTGGTCGTCTGCCAGTTGTTGCTACTTTAGGTGAGCTTGATGAAGCAGCACTTGTTCAAATTCTAAGTGAACCTAAAAATGCACTGACAAAACAGTACGCATCTCTCTTCGAAATGGAGAATGTTGAGTTAGAGTTCCGCGAAGATGCGCTTAAAGCAATTGCTCACAAAGCAATGGAGCGTAAAACGGGTGCTCGTGGTCTTCGTTCAATTGTTGAAGGTGTGTTACTAGATACTATGTATGAACTTCCATCAATGGAAGAGGTATCAAAAGTTGTGATTGATGAAACCGTCATTAAAGGTGAGTCAGATCCTATTCTGATTTATGAAAATGCCACGCCTGACAAAGCAGTTTCTGAATAATTGACTGATTATTGAACGAAAAAGGGGCCTAATGGCTCCTTTTTTTATAAAAGCATTGATCTCTTTAAAAGAGATCCCCATATTCACAATTAATCTAAAAATTTATAATTCGCTGACTAAACTGAATACAGTTTAATGCAGCCTAAGTTACCAGTTTTACGCAAGGAACAAGTATGACCCTTGAACGTACCGATACGATTGAAATTCCAGTTCTCGCGCTTCGTGATGTTGTGGTGTATCCGCACATGGTTATTCCGCTATTTGTTGGCCGTGAAAAGTCAATAAAATGCCTTGAAGCCGCAATGGACAACGATAAGCAAGTGTTGCTTGTCGCACAAAAAGATTCGAATATTGATGAGCCGGAATCATCAGATATTTATGAAGTGGGTACAGTTGCCACTATTTTACAACTTCTAAAGCTGCCTGATGGTACTGTAAAGGTGCTAGTTGAGGGTACGCAACGTGCAGCAGTGAAGGAATTTGTATCTACGGAAGAATTTTTTGTAGCTAACGCAGAGTTTTTACAATCCACTGAAATTCCTGAAGCAGAGCAAGACGTATTTATGCGAAGTGCAATTAATCAGTTTGAAGGATACGTCAAACTGAATAAAAAAATTGCACCAGAGGTACTTAGTTCAGTTTCTGGCATTGAAGAAACAGCGCGCTTAGCAGACACCATGGCAGCACATATGCCGCTTAAGGTAGCTGAAAAGCAAAAAGCACTTGAGCTTGCAGATGTAAAAGAACGTCTTGAATACTTAATGGCACTGATGGAAGGTGAAATTGATGTATTACAAGTTGAGAAGAAAATCCGTTCTCGCGTTAAAAAGCAAATGGAAAAGAGTCAGCGTGAGTATTACCTCAACGAGCAAATGAAAGCGATTCAAAAAGAATTAGGTGATATGGACGATGTCCCTGATGAATTTGAAGGCTTAACTAAAAAGATTGAAGAAGCGGCAATGCCAACCGAAGCTGAAGACAAAACTAAGTCTGAGCTTAATAAGTTAAAAATGATGTCGCCAATGTCGGCGGAAGCAACCGTGGTACGTACTTACATCGATACCATGATTGGTGTGCCGTGGAAAAAACGCTCTAAAGTGAAAAAAGACCTGGCTAAAGCACAGGAAATTTTAGATGCCGATCACTATGGTTTAGACAAAGTTAAAGAACGTATTATCGAGTATCTAGCGGTTCAGCATCGCACCAATAAATTAAAAGGGCCAATTTTGTGTTTAGTAGGTCCTCCAGGTGTAGGTAAAACCTCTTTAGGCCAATCGATTGCTCGCTCAACAGGGCGTAAGTATGTACGTATGGCGCTCGGTGGTGTGCGTGATGAAGCGGAAATTCGCGGTCACCGTCGTACTTACATTGGCTCTATGCCGGGTAAAATTGTTCAGAACATGTCTAAGGTGGGCGTTAAAAACCCATTATTCTTGCTTGATGAAATTGATAAAATGTCATCAGACATGCGTGGTGATCCAGCATCTGCACTACTTGAAGTACTAGACCCTGAACAAAATACCAGTTTTAACGATCACTACTTAGAAGTTGATTACGACTTAAGTGACGTTATGTTTGTGGCAACTTCAAACAGCTTTAATATTCCTGGGCCTTTACTAGACCGTATGGAAGTAATTCGTTTAGCGGGTTACACAGAAGATGAAAAGCTAAATATTGCAATTCGCCATCTAATTCCTAAACAAATTAAACGTAATGGCTTAAAAGGCGAAGAAATTTCAATTGAAGATAGCGCTATTATCGGCATTATCCGTTACTACACCCGTGAAGCAGGTGTGCGTAGTCTTGAGCGAGAAATTTCAAAACTGTGCCGTAAAGCGGTTAAAAATATCCTTCTTGATAAGTCACTTAAACAAGTGGTTATTAACGAAGATAACCTTGAAGACTACTTAGGTGTTAAACGCCACGATTACGGAAAAGCAGAAGGCAGTAATAAAGTTGGTCAAGTAACGGGTCTTGCTTGGACCGAAGTTGGCGGTGACTTACTGACAATTGAATGCGCTTCGATGGCGGGTAAAGGTAAATTAAACTATACCGGCTCGCTTGGTGATGTGATGCAAGAGTCAATTCAAGCGGCAATGACAGTGGTTCGCAGTCGTGCTGAAGCGCTGCGCATTAACGAAGATTTTTACGAAAAGCGTGATATACACGTACACGTTCCAGAAGGCGCTACGCCAAAAGATGGACCAAGTGCGGGTATTGCAATGGTAACAGGTTTAGTTTCGAGCTTAACAGGCAATCCTGTACGTTCAGAAGTTGCGATGACAGGTGAAATCACCTTGCGTGGCGAAGTATTACCTATCGGCGGCTTAAAAGAAAAGCTGTTAGCGGCACACCGTGGTGGCATTAAGACCGTAATTATTCCAAAAGAGAATGAGCGAGACTTAAAAGAAATTCCTGAAAACGTGATGGAAGGCCTATCAATTCACCCTGTGAAGCAGATTGAAGAGGTGTTAGAGCTTGCTTTAGCCGAGCCAATTGCTAGTTTTTCAATCGAAACGGCAAAAAATTAAAAAAATTCATCAAAAACCATCGAAAAGGGCTTTTCAAATAAAATCTCTGTGCTAAGTTAGGCACTGTAATTTTTTGCTAGCCCTTTAACGACGGTGATTAGCGCGAATTTTTATCGTTAATTTAACGCATTATTTTGGTGCATTAACTTAGCCTTTGTGTGGTAATAAACCACGATTAAATAATAACAATGGAAGGGGATGATATTGTGAACAAGTCTCAACTAGTTGATCAAATCGCAACAGATGCAGATATTTCTAAAGCAGCGGCTGGCCGTGCGTTAGATTCATTCATCGAAGCAGTAACAGGTGCACTAAAAGACGGTGATTCTGTTGCATTAGTAGGTTTTGGTACTTTCTCTGTACGTGAGCGTGCAGCACGTACTGGCCGTAACCCACAAACTGGTGAATCAATTGAGATTGCTGCTGCAAATATTCCTTCTTTTAAAGCGGGTAAAGCTCTAAAAGACGCAGTAAACTAATTGACTGTAGAAGGCTAAACTTGCCGTTTTCAAATTAACCTTTGAAACAGCAATTTTAATCTTCAAGTAAAAAGGCGCATCTGATAAGATGCGCTTTTTACATATATAGCGTCCTGTAATTATGTTCGCTTAGTTGTACAAAAGATGTACGTTTAACGAATGTAGTCACTAATAAACTCGGCAGTGATGCAGTCATTTCAGTACTAACTGAAACAGAAATAAGAGAAAAAACAATGCTAGAGAGAATCAGAGAAGGTTCACAAGGTGCAACGGCAAAAGTCATTTTAACCTTGGTGATTTTATCATTTGCTCTTGCCGGTATTGGTAGTTATTTAGGTCAACCTACGGAAACGCCTGTTGCAACTGTCAATGGCAAGGAAATTAGCCAGATGAGCTTCGCTCGTGCTTATGAGAACGAACGCAGCCGTCTAGAACAGCAATTTGGTGAATATTTTTCACAAATCGCTTCAGACCCAGCATACACAGCACGTATGCGTGAAAATGTTATCCAGCGCTTAGTACAACAAGAATTACAAATGCAACTTGCGCAAGAGCTTGGATTACGTGTTAGCGATGAAGCAATCAAAGAAGAAATTCGTAACATTCCTGCATTTCAGGTTGCTGGTGAGTTTAATAACGACCGCTACTTGCAAGTAATCCGTCAGATGAACTATCAGCCAGATGGTTTCCGTGATTACCTTCGCAAAGAAATGACACTTAACCAGCTAGCGTCTGCATTAATTGCGACAGATTTCACTTTAGAAAACGAATTAGCAGCAACGGTTAAATTACAAAATCAATTACGTGATATTGAGTCTGTAACATTGAGTGCGGCAAATTTCAAATCTGAAGTTACGGTTTCTGAAGATGAAATTAAAGAGTATTACCAGCTTAATCAAAACCAATTTATGGCACCTGAAATGGTGGCGCTGGATTACATTGAGCTAAAAGGTACAGAACTACCGCTTGAAGAAGCCGTAACAGATGCTGAAATCGCAGCAAATTATGAAGAGAATAAAGCACTTTACATGGAACCTGAGCGTCGCCGTGTAGCGCATATTCTTGTTGAGAACTTAGAAGACGATGCAGCAGCGCAAGCTAAAGCAGAAGAAATTCTTGCTGAATTACAAAATGGTGCTGATTTCGCTGCAGTTGCAAAAGAGAAGTCAGACGATTTAGTAAGTGCTGAAATCGGTGGTGATCTTGAGTGGATTGACCGCGATATGATGGACCCTGAGTTTGAAGCAGCCGCATTTGCACTTGAAAATGTGGGCGATTTATCAGAAGTGGTTAAATCTGAATTCGGTTATCACATCATCAAGCTAACTGATTATGAACCAGAGCAAGTAAAACAGCTTGCGGATGTTTCTGCTGAAATTAAAGCACAATTAGAGCTTGATAAGCGTTTAAATCATTTCTATGAAGTGCAAACACGTGTTGCTGATCTTGCATTTGAAGTGGCAGATAGCTTAACAGATGCAGCTGAAGCTGCCGGTGTTGAAGTTAAGAGCACTGAGTTATTCTCACGTAATAACGCACCAGCGCCACTTAATAACCCTAAGGTGTTAAACACGGCATTTTCTGTTGAGATTTTAGAAGACGGCGTTAACTCTGAGCTAATTGAAGTTGCTGATGAGCATATTGTGTTTATCCGTGCAAAAGAACATAAAGCTGCTGCAGTTAAACCACTTGAAGAAGTATCAGCAGGTATTCAACTTACGCTTGAAAACCAAAAAGCGAGCGAGCTTGCGAAAGAAAAAGCACAAGAGCTTTATGCAAGTTTACAAGCAGGTACAGCATTGAGTGATATTGCTGCGAAGGCAAATGCAGAAGTAGTCGCGACTGCAGGCGTGAAGCGTCAATCGTTTGCTCCTTCATACGAAGTTGTTCAAGCGGTATTCAAAATGCCAACCCCAAGTGCTGAAGTGCAAAGCTCTGAGCTAGTAACATTAGGCAATGGTGATGTTAGCTTAGTGGTACTAAATAAAGTATACGATGCGCCAGCAGCTGAAATTAGTGAACAAATGCGTGACGGTATTGCTCGTCAGCAAGTAAATAAACACTATGAAGGCTTTATTAAAGCGCTACAAGATAATGCTGATGTAAAAACAGCGTCAGTAGCTGCACAAGAGCCAAACTTATAAAGTTTAGCTAGTAAAAAAAGCGCCAATTTGGCGCTTTTTTTGTTTCTACTAGATTCAAATTTAATTAAGAGCAATCATTGAATTGTTAGCAGGCGAGCATGCGTTCTGCAAGTTTGGTTTGAGGACTGTTAAACACTTCATGAGTTTCACCATATTCAACAACTTCACCTTTATGAAGAAGCAGTAAGCTATCACTCATATGCTTTACCAAACTTAGATGATTGGTAATTAGTATATAGCTCAATCCTGTTTCGCGTTGAAGGCGTAATAATAGGTTAACCGTCTGAGCGCGTACCGATGGGTCTAACGAAGATAACGCTTCATCTAACACCAGAACTTTAGGATCTAAAATAATCGCGCGAGCAAGCGCTACACGCTGGATTTGACCGCCTGAGAACATATGCGCGTAATAGTTACGGTGTTCAGCAAGCAATCCAACATTTAACAGGGTTTGGTTAATTTTTTCGCGACGGGCTTGGCTATCAAGTTCAGTATTCAAAATTAAAATCTCATTTAGAATACTGCCAATTGGTGTGCTTGGGTTTAGGCTTTTCATAGGATCTTGGAAAATTAGGCGAATATCTTTGGTGTTTTCCACACGTCCGCCATCATCTTCTATAATTTGCCCATTCAGCAAAATTTGCCCAGAGCTAGAATTATCTGCCCCAGCAAGTATTTTTCCTAAGGTACTTTTACCTGAACCGGTTTCCCCAATAACTGCTAACGTTTCACCTTTTCCCAAACAAAATGAAACATCAGAAACTGCATTAAACTGCTTAGTTCTGAACAGACCAGCACGCACATTAAAATGTTTGTGCAGAGCTTGAACCTTCAAAACTGGCTCCATTAGCATTTTTCCTTATTGATATTTAATGGAAAATGACACGCATAAGTATGACCATGGGTATCAGATACCAGTGGCGTAGCCACGCATTCACGCTGAGCCTTTGGACAGCGCGGGCCTAAGCGACACCCTATAGGTAAATGCTGTAGCGTAGGAATTGTGCCCTTTAGCGCATAAAGCGGCGCTTTATGCGCAAGGCTTTGGTTATATTCAGGTAAACTTTTTAGTAATGCTTGTGTATAAGGGTGTTTTGGCTTGGTAAAGAGCGTTTGTGTAGGGCCAGCCTCAACCATCTGACCACAGTACAAAACATGCAAACCATGGGTCCAATCACTGAGTTCTGCAAGTTCATGGCTGATCATCAAAATCGACATACTTTTAAGTTGATTTAAACTGCGCAGTAAGCGGAATATTTGGGCTCGGGTAGTACTTTCGAGTGCGGTTGTTGGCTCATCGGCAATTAACAGCTTAGGTGAGCGAGCAATTGCCATTGCAATCATCACCTTTTGACAGATCCCCTCTGACAATTCATGGGGGTAGCTATCAAATACATGGGCGTGCTCTTTAATACCTACTTTATGAAGCAGTGCCATTGCCCTTTTTTTCAGAGCTTTTCGTTTTTGTAAAAAGTTACCTTTTAAATTATTACGTGGAATACACTCAATCAGCTGATTATACACTTTGGCTGTCGGGTCAAGGCAGCTACTGGGTTCTTGGTAAATCATGGCAATTTCATTACCAATTAACTGGCGACGTTTTTCATTACTCAAACGCATTAAATCGATACCACGCCAGTGCATTCTATCGGCAGTTATGCGCCAGCGCGCATTTAACACACCCATTAATGCTTTTGCGATAAGACTCTTACCAGAACCAGACTCACCCACCAGTGCATGCACTTCGCCTTCTTTTAAACTGATACTGACTCGGTCAACCGCGCGGATCACGGTATCACCCGTATCTAGTTCAATGGTTAAATTGCGAATATCGAGTAATTGCATTAGCTGGCCTTTCTTTTTTGTAGCGCTTGGCGTAAACCATCACCAACAAGATTAGTCGATAAAATCGTGATAAAGAGTAAAAAACCGGGAAGGGCAACAGTCCAAGGTGCCAGGTAAATTAAGCTAAGGTTCTCCGCCAAAATTGCCCCCCATTCGGCAGTAGGAGGCTGCGCACCTAATTGCAAAAAGCCAAGTGCTGCAATATCCAAAATTGCGGTAGAAAGTGACATAGTAAAGATCAGCACTATTTGCTCATAAATATTCGGCAAAATGCCTTTACCTAAAATACGCCATTTACTTGCACCATCTAGGCGGTGAGCAATTACATAATCTTTACTCATTTCTTGGCTTACAATATTTCGAATGGAGTGAATATATTGTGGCAGCAGTGACAAAATAATCGCCCACACTGTATTCATTAAGCCTGGGCCTAAAATTGCTACGATAATAATGGCAAGTAATAGACTCGGAATAGCGAGCGTCACATCAAGTAAATGATTTAATACAGAAGAGCGCCAGCCTTTACTCAGTGCTGCCATAATACCTAAAATTACGCCAAAGAGTGTGGTGAGAAGGGCGGTAACAATAGCTAAACCAAACGTGGTGGTGGCACCATTCATTAAACGTGATAGCAAGTCACGCCCTAAGCCATCCGTACCAAGTAAGAAGTTAACACTGCCTTGGTCGTCCCAAGAGGGGGGTAAAATTAACGAATTGTTATGTTGTTCGTTAATACCATAAGGCGCAATTAATGGGGCAAGTATGGCCAGCACCGTTAAGAATAAAAAGATCCACAAACCCAACAAAGCAAGGTGATTTGATTTAAAGTTACGCCATAAATGACGTAATGGCGACTTGTTTGAGTCTTCTGTAAATAACTTAAACTTGGCCATGGCTTTGATTTCTCGAAACAGGATCTAATAAATTATGCAGAATATCGGCTGCAATATTGGCAATAATCACAAACAATGAAACGGTTAATAAGCCACCTGAAATCGCAGGGTAATCACGTTGGTAAATACTGTTAATTAGCCATTGACCTACACCTGGCCAAGAAAAAATAACTTCAGTAATCATTGCCAATGTAATCAGTGTACTAAATTGCAAACCAATCTGTTTAATAATTGGTAATAAAGCGTTTTTTAGCGCATGACGAGTGATAATTTCATAGCGGGTTAACCCTTTGGCGCGGGCTGTTTTGATATAAGGCTTATCAAGTACGGTAAGCGTTGAATCTTTAGTAAAGCGTGTTAAAACGCTTGTAGGATAAGTTGCCAGCACAAGAGTTGGTAGCGTTAAATGTTGAAATGCATCTAAAAGGGCTTGTTGTTTGTAATCTATATCACTTAACAAAATATCAATTAAGATAAAACCTGTGGTGTCTGGGATTTCATAAAGCAAACCAATACGCCCACTCATCGGAAGCCAACCAAGGTGTAAACAAAAAACCATGATTAGTACTAACGCTAACCAGAAAATAGGTGTTGAAATCCCGATTAGCGCAAATGAGTTAACAGTGTGATCAGGCAATTTTTTATGATAGGCAGCAGATAAAATTCCTGCTGGAACACCAATAATAATTGACACAATTAAGGCATAAAAAGCCAGTTCAATGGTCGCGGGAAACAGCTCTTTTATATGCTCAAAGACAGGTTGACCCGACGAAAATGA